>JBGTMQ010000018.1:0-44695 GCA_041743505.1 Candidatus Saccharimonadia bacterium | reverse complement strand
GTCACATGGCGTAAAGCGGGATCAGTCACCGCTATGTGGCAACTCCATCTGGACCGACCGGATGTTCCTGTACCTGCAAATGCCGCACATTAGCGCCTTTCTGAGCCACCAAATGATTGACGTTACTTCGCTCAAGCTGCTCGCCAAATACTGGCATCCCGAGATATTTACGGCCAGGCCCAAGAAAGCCAATGGCCACCGGGCGCTAGATGACATTCTGGAATCCATCGAAGAGCTTCGCTACTACCGGACAACCTTATTCCGCTAATATCCGCTGCACACCAGGCCAGCCCCTAGCAGGGTTGGCTCTTTTCTTATGGCAAAACCAGTAACAAAGTACTCAATACTTGCATTAATTTACGTTTTATGGTATGATGTATTAATTGACAACCCACTACCCCTTGTGAGGACGCATGAAGCTCGATGGAGCCACCGTCACCGCAGTTCAGCTACTGATTACCAATGCTAGGGCCGCTCGTCGAGCAGCCGAACTAGCCGCCGGATATCTTGTCGGCTCCGTGGAACAACAGGACAAGTACTGGACTGGACTAAACCTGCGCGAGCGCTACCTGGGCGGCCGTTTCGGCGGCAACCGGGGCAAGCTAACCGTCTACCGGGCGGCCCGGGCTCAGGTCAAAATCGGTCAAGCCACGGCAGACGCGTTGAGCCTGGAGGCTACTGCCTGCGACGAACGCGTTACCCAGGCTCTCCGCGCTGCCCTGCTCGAGCTTGGTCCCTATCAAACACTCGAGCACACCGTTGATCAAGCAACTGCCACGCTCGCGGCCGTCTACGATTTCTCGCAGATTGTGGCCGGCGCTGTCGATGGCATCCGCCACGCGCAGTCCATGAACACACTGGATGCGGTTAGCAACAACCCCGGGCTCAGCCTCATGGATTACTCTGCTACCAGCAGCGCCAAAGAGGCCATCGATCTGGTCGCCCAAAACGCCGACACCTTCCGTCGAGCTGTCAGCGCTTACCAGCAGTTCGTCGACCAGCATCTGGTTGCTGCGACACTCGATCCGACCATCAATATGGTGGATCTGGTCCTCGACCTGGCTCTGTGCGACCTCGACTTTGACGGCGACTTTGATTTCAGCTTCGGCTGGCTCGACTTCTTGCAAATGGCCGAGCTGAACAACGCCGAAGCTGCCATGGTCAATGCCAGCAGGCAGGTCGGCCGGGTCCACGGCATCATCGCCCATCACCGTGAAGCGCTGCTCCAGCAGCAGGCCGTCTTCATGGATGACGCCCGCCGTCAATGCGTCTAAGGAGGTAGTGCAAGCCAGTACCAATGGCCGCCGGAATCTCCGGCGGCCATTTATCGTACCTAAACTAGCCCCTTCAAATACTGCTCCCGTCGCTCCTTCGGAAACCGCTCGATAGCATAGCGCAACATCGTGCGGGGCATCGTTTTATAGTGCCTGACCAGAAATTCCTCCTCGGCCTCAGGTGAGCAGCGCTTGCCAATCTCACGCAGCATCCAGCCGACGGCCTTTTGGATCAAATCATGCCGGTCATTCACGAGTAGCCCGGCAATGGTCAGTGCGTCAGCCGGATCACCTTGCTGGATATAATGGTATGTCGCCAGCATCGCGATCCGGCGCTCCCAAACGCTGTCCGACCCAGCTAGCTTTACTAGGATCGATTTGTCTCGCTGCTCAAGCCAAGGACCAACGATATATGCGGCCGACGAGTCAACCAGGTCCCAATTATTAACCCGGGCCGTATGAGCGAGATAAAACTCATAAATCAATTCCTGGGCAGACTCGTCGGCCCGGCGGAATTGCTCAACCAAAATAATCAGCGCGGTCAACCGCTCCTCGTGAACGGCGCTCTCAAGCAACTGCTTAACGTCGCCAAGCGGCAAGTCACGATAACCCCGGGCAAGCTTTCGCTGCTCGGGCACAGTGACACCTGCAAATATATCACCTTCGCCATATTGTCCGGGGCCGGTCTTAAAAAACCAAGCCGAAGCTTTGGCTTTGGCGGGCGAGCCAAGAGCCTTTAACTCCGCCCGAAGATTAGCGAGGCTGCTCATCGAACGACCGCTTAGGCCGTTGGGGCCGGGCCTAGGGTCTCGCGGATAACCGTAGCCAGCTGCTTGGGGGTGTAATGAGACTTAACCAAATATTGCTCCACACCCAAGGCCTTTGCTTGATCGATAATATTCGGGCTATCGATATTGCTCACAACGATAACTTTCGTTTTCGACTCCGGATATTGTGCTCGAAATGCCTTCAAAAATTCTAGGCCGCTATATTGCAACATAACCATATCCAAACAAATGAGATCATATTCCGATTTCGCTACCATGGTTAGGGCGTCAGCGCCGCTAGCCGCGGTATCCGTTTGAAAACCTTCTTCAGTCAGCGCAAACAAATAAACATTTCGAATGCTTTCATAATCCTCGACCAATAATATTTTTGCCATTCATCTATTCTTAAGCATTTTTGTTAGAATACATATAGCTATAATCACAATAACTCAGCAAACATAAGCATTTTAAATACCAAACTTGCCAAGGCTATTCAGGACCGTAAGAGTATTATTGATAAATAGGTAACCAAAGTTTAAACATGGCCAATCAGGTCTTTCTGGGTGACGATGGTTTCATCCATAATCTTCACGTGGGTGATCAAACTGGGAAAACCGTTTCAACAATGGTAAAGCAGCTGGCCGTCCTAACTGAGCAGCTTCGTGCCAACGAGCGCCCGGTGCTGGCCTTAATCGACCTGACCAAACTAGGTAAACACGACGCCGCCGCCCGCCAAGCCGCCGCCGACGGCATCAAAAACCTGAGTTACGACCGGGCAGCCGCCTTCAGCGATGACCAGCTCACGCGCTATGTCGTAAATCTCGTGGTCCGGGCTGCCGGGCGGGGCGATCGTTTCAGATATTTCGATACCGAAGCCGAAGCGGTAGCCTTCTTAAAACAGGGAGAAAATTCGTTTGGATAAGGGGAACGATACATTGACCGAAGCTGGTTACCGGGAACATACCGAGGAGCGCATCGAAACATTGATGCCGGTTCTGGCCCAAGCGGCGGTGGGAGATTATAGCCGCGATGTCCCCCTCAAGGCTCCGCACGATGAGTTTAGCGAGCTATATGTCGGCGTTCAGCTCATGCTGGAAGCAATGCGCGATAAAATCAGTCAGCTTGAGCGACTCAACGACAAAGTCACAGAGCAGGCTGCGTTACTGCGCCGGCAGCTCGGTGCGGCCGAACACAACCGGGCCGAAGTCGAAGCGCTACTTAGCAGTATTGGCGAAGGTGTCGTAGCCATGAATAAAACCGGCCGGATCTTCTTCGTCAATCACGAACTGGTCCGTCTGACCGGCCTCGATCTGGAGCAAATCAAAGATCAGCACTATTACGCGGCCATTGCCCTAACCGACGAAGCCGGCCACCCGATCCCCCAACCGGACCGGCCCATGCACCGCGCGCTGAAGTCCGGCCAACGGGTGTCGGCTGACAAGTACTTTTTCCGTTCCCGGGAGGGTCAGCTTGTCCCGGTGGCCATCACCGCCACGCCAGTGGTCTTGAAGAATACCGTTATTGGCGGCATCGATATCATTCGCGATATAACCAAGGAAAAAGAGGCCGAACGTCTCAAGTCCGAGTTCGTATCGCTGGCCTCTCACCAGCTGCGGACCCCCGCCACCGCGGTCAAAGGCCTGCTGTCGCTCCTGCTCGAAGGCTACAGTGGCGAACTCACCCCAGAACAAGCCAAGAGTTTGCAGCTGGCGTTCATCGAAAACGAACGCGAGCTCAAATTAATAGACGATATGCTCGATGCGGCCAAGATCGACGCCGGTGAAATGATTTTGGAGCAGGGCGCCGTCGATGTTGGCAAAGTCGTCAAAGCTGTTGTGGCAGAGCAGCAGGAGCTCATCCAGGACCGGAGCCAGTCTGTTGCCATTACTGCCCCCCGGGCGGTGGAGGTCTGGGGTGATGCAGCCAAGCTGCAAATGGTGTTTGAAAACCTTATCACCAACGCCAGCAAGTACTCGCCAAGAAATAGCCGCATTGACATTCATCTGACATTAATCGGTGCCAAGGCCAAAGTCAGCGTCAAAGATGAGGGCATCGGTATTGCGCCCCACGATAAAACCATTTTATTTAAACGGTTTTCCCGGGCCGCAAATGCCGCGAAAGCTCATACCAGTGGTAGCGGGTTGGGGCTATACTTAGCTAAGAAAATTGTTGATCTTCATCATGGGAAAATCACGGTAACGTCCCGGCTCGGACATGGCAGTACATTTACCGTCACCTTACCCAAACAACATAAGGAGTAGTAGTTATGCCTAGAATTCTAATCGTAGAAGATTACCCCAGCCTCAGGAAGATTTACCAGGCGGCGCTCGAACATGCCGGATATGATGTCGCAGTTGCCGGCGATGGCGCAGAAGCACTCGATGAAGTGGCCAAAAACCAGCCGGATCTCATCTTACTCGATCTGCTCATGACCAAGATTGGTGGCCTCGAGTTCTTGCGGGCATACAACTTGGCCGAACATCCCGGCACCAAGGTTATCGTCTTTAGTAATCTAGCCTCTCCCGAGCTGGGTCTTGAGGCCAAAGAGCTTGGGGCCAGCCGCTACCTGACAAAATCTAAGTTCACCCCCAAGGAGTTGGTTGATATCGTGAAAGAGACGTTAGCGGAGAAGTAATGGGCATTCGCAAACCGGTCAAAACCAAACTGTCCTGGCGCCGGGCTTCAATCATCGGACTTATTGTCCTTGGGCTCGCCGGGAGCCTGGCCATCTGGTGGCAGCAGCGTACATCAGCCGTTCCTGAATATACCGGCCCGGTCGAGCGTATTAGTACAGGACTTATCGGTGAATATGCCGCCCTCATCCTCATCGCCCAGGACCAGGGCTACTTTAGGGCGGCCGGCCTCGATGTCGCCATCACCGAATATCCGTCTGGTCCGGCCGCTGTTGCCGATCTCCTGGCGGGGAAGCTTGATACGGCCATGGGTGCTGATTTTGCCGGCGTCCGCAACAGCTTTGCCGGCCAGGACCTCAAAATTCTCGCTACCATGTCCAAGTCTGAGGCCTTTTTTATGGTGGCCCGGCGCGATCACGGCATAAACACTGAAGCCGATTTGAAAGGCAAAAAAATCGGTGTCACCCGGAAGACTGTCGGCGAATTCTATGTCGGACAATTTCTAACCTTCAACAAACTGGCGCTGCGCGACGTTACCATTGTCGATTTACCGCAGCAAGATCTGGTTGAAGCCGTAAAAGCCGGCCACATTGACGCGGCCGTGCTTTTTGAACCCAACGCCTATCGGGCAGGCTCATTGCTCGGTTCTAACGCCGTCCGTTGGTCAGTACAAAGTGGCCAAAGCATTTATGCCTTGCTTTACGGCACCAGCAAGCTGACCACCCAGCGGCCCCAGGTCATCAAGCGCTACCTGCAGGCCGCAGTCCAAGCTGAGCAGTTTGTAAAAACCCATGACGCCGAGGCCCGGTCCATTGTAGCCAAACGCCTGGGCTATGACGCGGCCTACATCGATTACATCTGGCCCAAGTTTAATTTCACCGTGTCGCTCGACCAGGAATTACTGCTCAACATGGATGATGAAGCCCGGTGGGCTATCGAGAACAATCTGACCACCAGCACCAAACCACCAAATTACCTCCGCATGCTATATCTGCCCGCCCTGGAAGCCGTCAAACCCGAAGGGATAACCATTATTCGCTAGCCATGTCTATTAGATCCAAACTCATAACGAGCATGCTCATACAAATCATCCTGGTCTTCCTCGTTGGTATCGTTCTAACGGCCACTCTTCAAGCTATCAACCGGGCCAACGACAAGACTGCCCGCAGCTCCAAGATCAACGAGGCAATCACCGAAATGCGCTTCATCACGTTCGAACACATGCTCAACCATGAGGAGCGGTCGCTCGAACAATGGCAGTCAAAATATCAAACCCTGGCTGCCATGTTGGCTCCCAAGCCGGCGGACAGTGGAACTGAACGCCAGATTCTGGGCAATATTAGCAGCCAGCATCAGACAATTAAGTCACTTTTCGACCGCCTAGTAGTTAGCTACAACGAGCCCGCAGCCAGTCAGGATATACTGCAGGAAAGCAACTTTCAAGACCGGTTAGCCGGTCAACTGCTGGTGAAGCAACAAGAGCAGATCGCCGAGGCCACCAAGCTGACAGTTCTAGCCAGGGCGGACATTACCGCACAGCAGGTCAAAGCTTTTTGGCTAGTGCTGGGAGTTATACTGCTCATGTTGCTCGTAACCTTCATCAATGCCTGGGTTATTATGGTCACCATCACCAGCTCCTTAGGCGTCCTGCAGCAGGGAGCGGCTGCTGTTGCCACCGGCGACCTGGATTATCGCATCCCCCTGCGCCAAAATGACGAATTTGGGCAACTTGCCACCGCCTTCAACGCCATGGCTGCCAGTTTAAAACAAACCGACCAAACAAAATCGGAATTTATCCTCATGGTCTCGCATCAGCTGCGCACCCCGGCCACAGCGGTAAAAGGTTTCATTTCGCTGCTGATCGATGGCTACACCGCCAAGCTATCGGCCCAACAAGCTGACCTCCTAAAATCCGCCTACGGCGAAAACGAGCGGCAGCTCCAGCTAGTCGACGAAATGCTGGTGGTGGCCCAGGCTGAAACCGGCGAGATGGTCCTATCAAAGTCTCCCACTGACCTCGGCAAACTCATCGACGCTATTGCCGCCGACCAGACACCCGTTTTCAAGCAGCAATCACAGATTATCAACGCCATCCGGCCCCAGTCACCCCTTATGGCCTTAGTTGATGCCGAAAAGGTCCGTATTGTCATCGAAAATCTACTCACCAATGCCGGCAAGTACTCACCCACGAACAGCGTTATCGAAATAACCCTCAGGCAATCCGCGGCCGAAGCCATAATTGAAGTCAAAGATAGCGGCATTGGCATTACCAAAGGTGATCTAAATAAGCTGTTCAAGAAATTCTCCCGTCTTGCCGCCACCGGCAACAATAAGGTCGAGGGGGCCGGGTTAGGCCTTTACCTGGCCAAAAAGATCGTCACCTTGCACCGTGGTAAAATCACTGTCAGCTCGCAAGAAGGCCGGGGAAGTGTCTTTGCCATCCACCTGCCGCTCTGGATCAAAGGGTCCGGCCGGGATTAATGCCAGTTGCATCTTTGGGCAAAAGAAATAGGCCGGGAACACTGCTGGTTTGCAGTATTCCCGGCCTTATCGAGCTAGCGACTAAGGGGCCACCGCTTAACTATTTGCCCCATGGCCCGAAAGCCACAGGCCCGGGGCCCAGAAACCGGTTCCCGACGAGGTAGAAACTCGCCAGTCACCAGGGCCCCGGTCAAACGAGATGAAATCCGCCTTGCCATCGCCACTGGCATCAGCCAGGAACTGGTCGGTGGTGTTGGGTCCATGTCCATGAGCCCAGGCGGTTGGCGCCCAGAAGCCGCCACCAGAAGAGGTGCCGACATCCAGGTGGCCGTTTCCACGGAAGAAGTACGCCACGTCAGCCAAGCCGTCAGGGCTGGCCTTGCCAACGAGACGCTTATCGCTACCCAGACCGTGACCGTTTGACCACGGACCCGGAGCGGCAAATCCACCATTCGGGAGCGCGACAGCAACGTGCCACAGACCCGAGTTAGCGAACCAAACACCGGCGTCCGCCTTACCATCACTGGTAAAGTCAGCCAGCTGCTGATCGGTGCTACCAACGCCGTGGCCATGCTTCCATGGAACCGGTGACCAGAAGCCCGTCTTCGAAGAAGCCGAGACATACCAGTCGCCAGTGTTCTTGTCGAACGTCACGACGTCGGCCCAGTTGTCATTGTTGACGTTCACGACCCACTGCTGGCTCGTGCCCTTGCCGTGGCCCATGGCCCACTCCTGCTCGGGCCAGAAGCCCGAACCGGAAGACAGACTCACACGCCACATTCCAGGACCCGACCAGAAAGCCACCAGGTCGTCCAGCGCGTCACCGTTGACGTCCGCCAGGAAGTACCTGTCGGCGCCCGCGGTGTGGCCGGATGCCCAGCTTGTCGGTGTCGCGAAGTGGTTCCCGTTTGAAATGGCAACCATCGCCGTACCGGTGTCACGGAACATCACAACCGCATCGGCTCTATTGTCATTGTTGACGAAGCCGACCAGCCGTGTACCTGGAGCAGGGGCCGGGGTGCTATTCGCAACCGTGCCCATCCGCCAGATTTTGGTGTTACTACCCTTGGCCCAGGTATACGGGTTCAGGGCATGCCGCCGGACCAACTCGTCATTATTCGTGCTGAAATTCGAGTCGATGACATCGAAATTGCCGCCGCCGTTGTTCTTGACGATGATGGCGGTGTGCAGCCTCTTAGTCGGGTTGCTCAAGTTATACATTGATTCTGCGGTAGCGTCGGTACTGCCGGATGGCGTAATCTGGATGATATCGCCCCGGACTGCATCGGCGTGAGTTACTTCAACTCCGCCAGCTGCCTTATACCCGTCATGGTAGCCACTCAATCGAACCTTTTGGCCGCTGCCGAAAAAGACCGCGTTATTGCCAAACATCTTGCATTGGCCGCCCCGACTTCCATTTGGAGAGTTTTCGGCGGCATCTGCCACTGAACTGTTTGCAAACGAACCCACAGCGTATGCCGAAGGGGCGCTTAGCATTGTACCCGGAATCAAGATTGACAGGAAGGCGAACAGTAAAACTGCCATCCTTCCTGCCTGCTGAGCAGCGTAGGTGCGTAGCACCCGAACCACCTGCTTCCACTAGTAGTGTTAACTATTACAAGTGCCCGAGGGCTCGGAAATTCAATGACTGGATTGTCAGAGAAGCACTTAACTGAGAATTATACTACATTTAAGCAAGTTTGTAAAGTATTCATAGTAAAAATGCACAGAATTCATCATCTCATAATCAATACCTCATCAACCCGTGCTACAGTCTACTCGTGACTAGCATCCCCCGCCCACATGAAAGCGAAGCGCCGCCTGATGGCCGGCAAGTTATCACAGCTTGCGCGTTCGTCCACCACTCCTTCGATGGAGTAGAAAAAGTTTTCCTGCCAAAAAGAGCCAGTTCGAAGATGTTTCTCCCGGATGCCTACGAATTACCGGGTGGCCACATGGACTTTGGCGAAAACCCGGTTGATGGACTCAAGCGCGAGCTTAACGAAGAATTTGGCATGCCGGCCGAGGTCGGAGATCCGTTCTTCGTGTGCACGTATACCAACCGCATCAAACAATCCCACTCTATAGAGGTGGTCTACTTCGCTCGTTTTATCGGTGGGCTCGAGCGTATCACCCTGAATCCGGATGACCACTCAAGCTTTGATTGGTTCGCCGAAGGTGAGCTTGCCAACACAGTCACCGCCGCCAAGGCGTTGGATGACATTGAGTTTGTGGCTATGAGAAGAGCCTTTGCCCTCCTACGGGGCGAGTCATTACGGTTCCCATAAACTCACGCACTGCTATACTAAAGTACATGAAGACATTCTACATCCAGCAGAGGCTCCAGCTCCTGGTCAACCAGTACGAAGTCTTTGAGGCCGACGAGGCTGGGGTTCAGGGTAAGCTAGTCGCCTTCGCTCAGCAGAAAAGATTTGCGTTCCGTGAGAAGTTTACACTGTACCACGATGCGTCCAAGAGCAGCATCCTACTCGAAGTGCAGGCCCGTCAAGTCCTGGATCTTGGCGCCCGTTATGACATCCAGGACGCCTCAGGCAATGTGCTAGGTGTCGCCGGCAAATCCTTTGGCGCGTCACTGCTCAAAAGCACCTGGCATCTGTTCCAGCCTGGCCACGAGGACTCGCCGTATCTCATTGTCCGTGAACGCAGCGGCGCTTTAGCGATCATCCGCCGGATCTGGGAAATCTTGCCCGTTATCGGCGAGATCCCGTTCTTCATAAAGTACCACTTTGATTTCGTCGATCCGAAAACCGAGAAAGTCCAGGCTACCTACGACAAAATCACCACCTTCACGGACCACTACCGGCTGGATATTCAGGACGAAGCCGCTGCCCAGCTAGACTGGCGGGTCTTTGTAGCTATGGGAGTGATGCTTGACGCCCTCCAAAGCCGCTAACCGTTATCTCGTCGGTGCGACCCTGGCGATTACCTTAGTAATCGCCAGTTTTTTTATACCTCTCGGCTCCTATACCCCCACCAACAGCGTTTGCGCTCAGGCCGATCCGCCGGTTCAGCGCCTACATCTAATCCTCGGTCAAACGCTCCGGCAAGTAGAGGAGTCCGATGTTCAACTGCCACCCAGTGTAGGCTGCTCCCGGCAGGTAAAGTACGTGCTGTACCTGTTATGACAAACAACCTTTCCATCAAATACCAACGCGCCGAAGCCCTGGTAATCTTCATTTCAGGCACCTATATTTATTTCTCCCTCGATTATGAATGGTACTGGTTTGTGTTGCTCTTGCTATCCGTTGATATCTTCATGGTCGGATATTTAGCCAATAACAAGCTAGGCGCTCACATCTATAATATTGGCCATAGCTATGCCGTACCCGCTCTCACACTTGTGGCTGGCTATCTCGCGCAATCCTCGGTTTTTATAGGGTTTAGCCTAATCTGGATCTGCCACATCGCCATGGACCGGGCTGTAGGATACGGCTTAAAAGAATCCACGAGCTTCCATGATACCCACCTTGGACATATCCAAAAACCAGCCAAGAAATAGTGGTATAGTCTACCTAAGATTAGAGGGATAAATCATGGCATCCGAGCAGCTGAAAGATAGTGGCGAGGCAAAATTTGAAGCCGACACCAATGAATACGCCCAACTGGAAAGGTTAAAAGCCGAACAAGCATCCGGGCTCAACCAAATCGACGATCCAGTCAAGGCCGAGGCTATGGCCTATGAAGGCAAGCGCCTGATGGATGACGCCATTGAGGGCGAAGAAAGCGCGGCAAGGCTAAGTGCCCAGTCTGCTGAATTGGCAGAACGGGCGGAGACTCAATCGCGGGCTAGACAAACAATCGATAAGCTATTCACGGGCCATGATGACAAGGGGCGGGCCGAACTTGCATCATACAGTGCTGAAGTCGGAGCCAACACGGCCGAGCGAAACCGTGGTCACGCCGAGCTTAATATGGAACGTGAAGGCCGGATTTATGACCTTCAGCAAGAGGGGTTCGACAGAGACCAGGCAGAGTTTCTGGCGCCAATGGATATCGAGGGAATTTCTCGCGTCATGAATAAATGGAGCAAGCGTCACCTGGAAACGTCATTAACCCAGGCTCAAGAAAAATTAGCCACCAGCGAAGCCGCCTTAGCCGCCCTTGAGGACAAAGGAGAGTCGCGCCTAACATTGGGCATCGTTAAGCGTCGGAAAGCCCAAGAAGCAATTAATCTTCATCGGCAGGAAGTTGAGTTGTTCGAATCTGCGTTAGCCAAGTTTTCCTCGCCAGAAGACGACAAAGCAGCTTGACCAGTTAAATAAGTGTTTAATTAAGTTTTAGAGGACAATCATATGCCGGCCGAGCAATTAAAGCCAAAAGGTGACACCGAATTCACAGCTGACCCAGATGCCCTCGCCAGATTACATGCCATGCAATATGAGGGTGTAATTGCAGACCCGGCCAAGGCCGAGATAATGGCTCACGCTGGTAAGCCGCTTATCGATCAGGCACTCGAGCATGAGGCCACCGCTGCCAATGTCCGCGATGCGGCCGGAGAGTTGCTGGACGGCCCGGACAAGGACACGGAAATAGCTAAAACCATAGAATCAGCTGCTGAGTCGGAGGAGGCAAGAGCCTCCCGGCTGCTCAAGGATGCAGAACGGGTCATGGATGTGGCCGGCCGTGTCCATGATCTTACGAGCCCCACAGAGACCGGCGAACCCGGCAGCGATCTGGTTGAAGATCCCAAGAAAGCCAAGATATTGGCCCGTGCCGCTCAGCCCAAGATGGATGAGGCCCTTGAGCGTGCCGCCAGTGCGCGTAGATTTGTTGCTGAAGCCGCTGATCCTAATATCCAGGAAGCACCCTTAACTGACTTTGAAGAAAGGGCCGCCACCATCGCGACTGGTCGGGAAGGTAGCATCAAGGATCTGGCTGAGCTGAAAGCGGTGGCGGCCACAGCCGAGGCCCGGGCTGCCGCCAAACTACGTGACGAAGCAGAGCGGGACATGAAGCATGCCGAAAGGGTCTACGAGCTTGGCGAAAAAGCCGCCGAGGATCACCCCGACAGGATTCGCGATCAACTCGAAGTTCATAACCGGGCAATCGGGCGTGAGCTGGAAGATAAAATAGCCCAGACCAAGGCTAGGATCGATCGCGATGCAGGTACCTTAGGAGAACTCAGAGGCTCCTATAACCCTGCGAAGATATGGAAGCGCTGGCAGATCCGAAGGGAAGTGATAGCCGACCACAAGAGCCTGGACGAGCTCCGCAAAAGGCAGGCTGGTCTTAATATTGAACCAAAGTAAACAAAGACCCCTATATTTGTCCCCCAGATCAGGCTCTGGTAAAATGGCACCCTGCGCGACACCGCGTTGAACCCCAACAACCAATAAAGGAGTCCACATGGGAGCGCTACCAAGCTTCCCCGGAATCACGATTGACGCACCGACCTCGAAAGACCTCGATGACGCTATCTGGTTGGAACCCGACGGAACCGGTTTTGTGCTCTACGTCTCCATCGCCAATGTGGCAGCAGCGGTACCAATTGGCTCCCCGGCTGATCTCATTGCCTTTGAGCGGTGTTTCACCCGTTACTACGCCGAGGGCAACCGGACCATGCTACCGCGACGCCTAGCCGAAGATGAGCTGAGCCTACTGCCAGGGACTGAGCGTAATGTGGTTACGGTCTCCATCCCGATATCCGCCGACGGCGAGCTGGGCGAATGCACCATCCAGCCGGCCGTGCTAGATAATCACGGGCGATTCAGCTACGAGGATATTGCCGGTCTGCTCGATCATGGGAGTGGCCATACACTATACCCAATGCTCCAGCAAGCCCGCGAATTAGCAAATCTGCGCTTGGACAAGCGCCGGGCTTCCGGCGCGCTAGCTTTCTATGATTTGCGGCGGGGCTGGGAAACCACCGAAGAAGGATTCTACCGCAAAATACCCACCAATGAAGCCAATATCGGCCACATTATCGTGCAAGAATTCATGGTCGCAACTGGTACAGCAGTCGGCACGTACATGGTTCAACACGGCATCGAAGGCTTATTCCGCAATCACCGGGCTTCAATCTTTGCGCCGGACCGGGATCAGGTAGTGCGTGACATTGCCAATGCCACAGTGATGCCTATCAAGAATCTCCAGGCCTTGTTTGCCCGGATCAACCTGGTGATGGAGCGGGCGACGTACGGACCGACTTTGCAGGGCCATTATGGCTTAAACGAGCCGGCTTACGTGCATATTTCCTCGCCAATCCGCCGCTACGCCGACTTAATCGACCACCGCCAAATATTGGCGGCCTGCCAGGGAGATAGCCTTCCGTATAGCAGGCAAGATCTCGAAGCCATCGCCGAGGTCATCAACGAAATCGAACGCCAGATCAAGGATGCCAAACACCAGGCCTACAAGCAACAGGCGCAGGCCGAGGTTGAGCAAGCCTTAAGCAGTGCCGAACTTCCGGAGCTCGGTGCCAACCGCTTCTACGATGTACTGCTTCAGGCTGCTCAACAAGGTGCACTCCCACCACAGCTCATCGCGGCACTTGACCGGCGCTTAAATGATGAATCGCTTGGCCCGCGCGAGCTATTCGCGCTGTTGCTGGTGGCGTCACCCGTGCCCGAAATCGATTCTCTGCGCCACCGTGCACTTGACCAGCTGGCTGGAAACCCAATGCTAGCCCCGTCAATCCTGGCTATGGCCGGGCCCATACTTGGATGGAGTGTCGTCCGGAACAAAACACGCCGGCACGGCAAAGATCACCAGCCGAGCTACCGAACCGTCGCCACCGTAAATGTTCCTGGCCATGACAAGCCATTGTCGTCTGAACAGATGGAGGCATCCAGCGCCAAGCTGGCCGCCCACCGTGCCGCCGTTAACCTCATTGGTCGCTACGTTGGCTACCAGCCACTCCAGTCTTCTTCCCAGCCGGCTCGAGCTCAGGCCATATCTACCGCGACCACTGAGTCCACGAATCACAAGGGCCGGCTCATCGAACTCTGTCAGCGCCAATCATGGGGCAGGCCCGAATACCAGCACACGCCGGACGGGCCTGATCATATCCGTGAATACACTGCTACGGTGACGGTAGAAACGGATGGCGCGCCTGTAGAGGCTACCGGCCGGCCTGCCTACAGTCAACAGCTAGCTGAGCATTCCGCTGCCGAACAACTTCTTGCCCAGCTAGCTAATCGCTTCGGTACGGTCACTGCCCCGGCTAAGCCGCTAGCTCCTTCAGCTGACAATGGGCAGTACGTAAATGCCGTCCAGGAAATCTGCGTTGCCCACGGCTGGCCTTCTCCAGTCTACGCCTTCGAGCGCCGGGGAAATATTTATATTTCCCGCGCCAGACTCACACGAAAGGGGCAACCTCTGCTCGAGCTGGCGGCTCATTCCACCACCAAAAAGGAGGCTAAACGCCTGTCCGCTCTCAAGCTCTACAGGGTGCTGTCAAAACTCTGATCACCTGGAACTCAAATAACCCCTGCTCGCACGTATCCGGGCAGGGGTTAACCATGCGAAAGCGGCTGTCTCACGGCGCCCTGAACCGCTCCTCAAGCTGACCAACGGGGTCGTACCAACCCTGCGCAACATTCCGTCAGGGTTGGCGTACCAGCCGAGCTTACGGCAACGTGTTCTTAAGCACTGTGTCCAGTGTTGGGGTATCGTAGGCGACGTAGCGCTCTTGAAGCTTCCCGGCATCATTCACTCGCACCAGCGTAGTCTGGATGGTCACGCCGTATTTTTGGCGCAAGGCCTGGTTACTGTCGTAGTCGGTCTTGATGATCGTCACACCAGGCGGTATTGTGCCGGCCTTTATGCTTTGTTCAAGCTTGCGGCACTGCGGGCACCATGGCGCATGAAAAAAAAGTATCTTCGTGCCGCTGGTGCTCTCAATAATCCCGTTTCGGTAGGCCGCATAGACACCAGGCATCGTCGCTGCCGCCGCGGGAGTGGGACTGCTGCTCGGCTGCACTATTGGTGTGCTCTGCGGCTGTGTGCTGGGAGAAAACTGCGTCGTCGCAGGAGGTGCCGCATTGTTTGCCTCCTTGGGCGCCATCCATATGTAAGCCCCGCCTAAGGCGGCAACCAGACCAAGTATGATCCCAGTAGCCAGCAAAATTCGTTTAATCATACCGGCATTATAGCAAAGCTAGAACCCAACCGCTTGTTTCACTAATATAATGTTGATCCGGCCGGGTCGCTCGCGGTAAACTATTAACTCCTTGTTGATGCTGCTGCCACTGCCGTAGGCCTTGTGCGCCCGCTCATCTTCCAGCGGAAAAGTGTATTGCTCAAGGCGCTTTTGGGCTTCAGCAAGGTCCGCCACAATCTTCTGAGCGCCAACCACCCAGATTACCTGGCCGGCACCAAAAACATACGGTGCCAACTGGCTGGCCGTAGCTGAGGCCACCATCACCTCACCTTGGTGTGTAGCAGCATGCACGCTGCCTATCACAAAGTCCGGGCCCGCGCCCAGCTTGCGCATTTGGTCTCGCTGAGCCGGATCGGCGCCCATCTGGACAAACCGCGGCCTCAAGGCATCATAGTCACCAGACTCATTAATGGCGGACTCAATCCCGGTATCCTCCAGCGTCCGCGATGTAGCAGTCAAAACCTCCGCGCCTTTTGGCAATAACGCCAGAGCAGCTCCCTTGGCCGCCGCCAGATCCTCAACCACCGTCACCGCGAAGCCGTTACCTCGCAAGGCTTCGGCCGTAGTATCAATTACGTCATTTTCAGGAACAGTGGCATACTTTTGTGTTAATACTGATGTAAGCATAGAATCTCCTTGTAAAGTGTACCATCCTATGGTACTGTATTATGTACAGTATTAATCATATCAAGGATACTGTAATAAGTAAAGTAATAATGAATGAATTCGATACAAAATGTGCTGAGCTCAAAGGCGCCTTGGGTGTTCTCGGTGACCGCTGGTCAGCAATTATCCTCTGGAGCATCAAAGAGCAGCCCCAGCGCTTTAGTGATATCCAAAAAAGCGTCCAGGGCATCAATTCCCGTACGTTGACTCAGCGGCTGCAGTCTCTAGAAGACGAGGGCCTCATTATCCGGCAAGAATTCAAAGAATACCCGCCGCGCACAGAATATCGCATCACCCCCAAAGGCGCTGACTTACAGCCAGTCTTTGACGCCATGATGGAGTGGGCCGGCAAACACGTTTTTGAATGTAAAAGGTTCCCTGAATAAGAAACGCCTTTGTCTGCGAGCATTGCGGTGCCCGCGTCCAGCCGCTAACCAACGGCTCATATCGCAACCACTGTCCGGAGTGCCTCTGGTGCAAGCACGTTGACGTTTATCCTGGTGACCGTCGGGCTGTTTGTGCTGGGCTAATGCAACCGGCCGACATCGATTATTCCGCCAAGAAATGTTGGATCATCATTCACCAGTGTATCAGGTGCGGCCACACTGGCCGCAATAAAGCCGCTCTCAATGACGCCCAATCAGGCAATTTTAGTTTGATGTGCGATTTAGAGGGAAATGTCCGTTAGCTTGGCGGCCGCGGCAAGCGCTCACATACCAGCCCAATGCGCATCCGCAACCAGCAGGTACTGAACCGAGGGTAGCGAATGGAAGTGGGGCAGGTATCACCAAAAAGCTTGCTATGATAAATCCATGAACATACTCATTGTTGATAACGGCACCAGCTACCTCAATGCCCTCCGCCTGCTGTGCCAGTCCCTTGGCGAAGTTACTGTCAGCTCGTTCGGCCAAGTACCTCCGCAGACCTCGGCGGACCTTCTAGTATTATCCGGCGGCCACCATTATGCGGTCCAAACCCACCCCTCAGAATTCCAACATGAACTCAAGCTCATCAAGCATTTCAACGGTCCTATCATCGCCATTTGCCTTGGCCATGAACTCCTTGCCTACGCCCATCACGCCACTCTCGAGCGCCTACCGCATAAGGAGAGAGGACTGCGAACGGTCAAGGTCACGGCCCCAGACCCAATATTTGCCGATGAAGACCAATTCAGCGTCTTCGAGAGCCATCGCTGGGCCGTCAAGGCCGCGCCCGGCCTAACCACGCTAGCCGCCTCCGGGGACGGCATCGAAATTATACGGCACCCAACCAAACCGCTCTACAGCTTCCAATTCCACCCCGAACAAACTGCCGGCGGAGCCGACGGTAAAACGCTATTTGAACGGGCGGTCAAGCAAATTACTGCTTAATTGTGCCGTTATTCTGACACCTGCTATCGGGCGCCTGGCCGGTCAGCCGCTTCGTAATATCCACAAACAACAGCGGTTTGTCACGGCCGTTCGGGTAGGCGTAGACGCAATCAGGCAGATAGGGAAGTTGGTAACCAAAATAAGAATTCAAAATAAGCCGGAACACATTAACCGTATCGGCCCCGGCCGGGTCTTGCTCTAAATTAGCGGCTGGAATGTGATAGGCGGCTAAATTGCCATACTTCATCCGCAAGTCGGCGCCCGACCAGTTCCGCATGTCCCCGGCCTGAACTTCACCCATGATGCTAGCCTCATCATATACCTCGTTATTAAGCTGGAACGGGTACGGCCCCTCGTCAGCCTGCAGTACCACCACGGCCTTACCCTGGCTCTTGGCCTTGATCTTGCTCAGTATCTCCTTCATTTGGCCGTTGATGTATTTGACCTGGTTCAAATACTTTTGTTTGGCGCTAGCACCCTCATTGTCGGCGCCCGTGTCGGTATTTAGTGACCCATCAGCATTAAAGTAGAACGGCTCGTGGGGGACCAAAAAATGAGCAAAAGTAAACCGCCCGCCCGCCGGCTGGTCAGCCACCGTCTTGAGGCTTTGCAGCGCGTAGCGGGTCATGTCAACATCACCCAAATTTTCATAGGTTAATACCTTAAAGCCGCCTATATCGAGGCCGCCCTGGACAAACTGCCAGAACGGGCTTTGGATCAGCACGTTTTTGGCAAAGTTATTCAGCGTAACAGTCTGGCCCAGTACGGTTAGAAGACCGGTTTGTTGGTAGGTTTCATCAGCCACGTCAGACAAATTGGAGGTCTCATACCAGTTGCCAATCAGGCTGTAGCGGTAGCCAATAGCCTGCAAAGCCTGCGCTGTGGGCGAGTTGCGGATAGTCTCATCAAACGGAATCATGGTCTGCTGCGACGAGCCACCAAATTTGCCAATAATATCGTTCAGGTAGTCGGCCTGCATGGTCGAGGCCACCGACATAGTAGTGTATGGATAGTTGCTGTGGGATGAGGGATTGAGGTGATAGCCGTTTTCTCTCAGGTAATTAAAAAAATCCGCGTTATCATAACCAAACTGCGACTTTAAAACGTCCCCGCTGGCATAGCGGTCGAGCACTATGTAATAAATGTCGGGTTTAGCGGCAGTTTTGGCAGTGGCCGGAGCAGCCGCTATTTTGGGCGGCTCATAAAAAAACTGCGGCCATTCTACGGCCACATTCCAAGCCAACGGCACAAATTTAAACAAGAAAGTGGCCGTAATAGCGATAGTGGCACCCATAACCACATCCGTCACTTTCCACCGGCGGGCGGCCACAACGACACTTAGCCCCCGCCCAGCCCAGTAGGCGCCCGTGATAATCAAAGCCATAAAAATGAGGCTAAACACCGCCAGTTCGGCCCCCTCAAGTGCGGGCAGCGGCACAATCGCCTGAAATAATGGCGTAATTGCCTCCAACCGGTCATCGTAATCCATGCCAAACAACACGGCGGTGATAATGCCGGCCGCATAGCCGGCTACCTGGTCGCGTCGCCACAGCCGGTAAAACACAGCCGCAACCAAAGCGGCGGCGGCCAGGTTCAGGATAACCGGCAATATCAAGTCATGTACCGACACCTGGTAGCGGTTACCCAAAAAGTTGCTCATGGTTGGCAAGAGTGACAGCATCGCCAAGGGCGCCCACCACCAGAGCCAGCTTTTGGACTTAGTCAGCACTATGAGCTGGCCTTTCGCTCCAGGTGGTACAAGATACGCGCCGAGCCGTCGACCGGTGTCTTGCTAGCCACGGTGTAGCGCGCCGAGAAAGCGGCTTCGAAACCCTCGGCTGTATAGTCGGGAAAGATATCCTCGCGCGTGGCCAACAACCGCTTGACCTGGGAATCCTCCTTGGGCACAAACTCAATAATCAGATGCGGTGCCAGGCCGGCAAAATAGTCAGCCACATGCCCCAGCGGCAAGTTGTTGGCGATGGCCAGGTGGTGAATCAGCGCTAAAGCCATGACAACGTCAGATCCGGCGCGCGCATTAAAGCTGCGGCGCTCCTGGTTGGCCCAGCCGAGATCCGGGCTGGGGTTAGTCAGGTCAATCAACAGCGGCAGCAAATTAGTCTCGGAGGCCGTTTTCATCTGCCGGTAGTTGCTGTCCACGGCCAGCGGGTCGATATCCGCGCTAATCACAAACGCGCCCGTAGTGGTGGCGATGCGGCTGAACGATCCGTCATTTGCACCCAAGTCCAGCACCCGGTTGGGCTTAATCGTTCGCAAGTACTGCTTAATGATGCGCGCCTTTTCCTTAAACGCATCATCCCCGTAGTTGGTGTTCTCGTAATAGTCGCCCCATTGGGTTTTGGTCTGGGGCAAATCAAGGCCCTTAACCGTCCGCTCCAGGCTATCGATCAGCCCGTGCAGCGATGTAATGCTCATCGTCGCCCGCGTCTTCTGGGCCGTACTCTCGTGTTGGCGCTGAAATTTAGCGTGCAGGCCGATGTGAGTAGCCAAGCCCAAGTTAAATTTAGATCCCAGCGGCAACAACGCCGCCGCCAATGGCAACGGAATGCCATCAATATGCACCCGCAATAACTGCGACAGACCCAGATCCACTCGGCTCATCAACGCCAGTGGCGCCAAAAAATGCTGGCAAAACTGCCGGTAGGCAATCCAGGGCTCACCAGCCTTGTAGCGGTCAAACGACAATGTGTCGATGAGCAGCGGCCGCCCCTCCACAAACTGGATGTTATAGGCGCTGGCGTCTCGCAATACCATATCGTGCTTCAGTGCTAATTTCTGAACTGCTAGCGTGGCCAGCGCTGCATCCTTCAGCTGCTGAAACGACCATTCATAAGGGTAGGAAATAAAACCAATTTGCTGCGGGTGTATAACCTTATACGCCCCACGAGCCTGCGGGGGTATCTGAATCTCTTTGTGACTAACCATCAACCCGCCCTGGACAAGCGCATGGTACAAATCGCCGGCCATGAACAGTTCATAAGCCTCTTGGCCACTATCATTTATTTGGCGGTAGGCTTGCCCGTCTTGCCAATAAACAAACCCGCGATTATCGCGAAACGAGGAACTATCCCGATGTTCGTCTGGCATATTTAGTCGTTCTCTGGCTTGCTTGCCTGAGGATCCTTCCTGAATTTAGCAATAATGTCACGGATCTGGTTACGGGCGGCGAACGACACGCCCATAATGGTACCAATAGCTGCCTGCAAAATAAGACTACCGCTCGCGGGGTCTATATAGGCCATGAATCGAATCATCGATTCCTCCTTTTCATTCTATTAAACTAACACAGATTATTGGATTTTATACTGAGAACAGACTTAAGGCGAGCATATTCAAGATATAAAAATAGAAAAGGGTTGGCGCACCCGGCAATATGCCAAAGCGCACCAACCCAGCAGAGGCTAGCTAGGGCCACCAGCCTCAATGACCACATAATAGACCGTCTTGCCCTCAGGAATAACAATAGAAACCATCTGGCTCTGCCCGTCGGCCTGTGGGGCCACTCTTCCGGGTAGACGTTCCTTACTCGTCAGATCAGCGTAGCTGTTCACTCGCAGATCATCACGCGGGATCACCCATCGGTATTCTGTAGAGCCATCAGGCAGCGATGCGATAGCCGGCCTTAAGTCTGCGAATACATCAGGCACGGTTACCGAAGTGGTCATCGCCGGACCAGGCAGGCAAACCATTCGCTTGCTCACGTGCTCAGTCGTTTCGGCCGACGAGGTGAAGCTATTACAAACCAGTCCTTGAGCTTGACCAGTTGCCGAACCTGAGTCGGTCAAACCACTCCAGACTGATTTGACCGAGCTAACGATCAACCAGATACCGACCAAAAGAGCTATCGTCAGGGTAATGCCAAGAATAATCCTCAAGAATCTCTTACTTGCCCATACCAAGTCACTCTCTTTTCGCGGTGGTTGTGGCCGGGGTTCACGGATATGCTCTTCGGTTAATACCACGACATTCCCCTTCAGGTTGCCGGCATGCACGGACTCAAAATGTAGTAGTGGAGCAAACGGGAGTTAGGCCCATCAGAAATAAAATATTATAACAATATGTCAAAAATGTCAATAACATAAAAGTCCGGCGCGTTGCTGCTATGAGCATCGCGCCGGACTTGGGTCATCGAAGATTTGCGACCCTCAAATCCGCCCGCTTGAGTGTTTTTCCGTGCGGAATTACCACGGAAATTATGTGACCAACTTGGTTCGGTTCTCCTGGAGTGCCGGTCTGTAAACGGCGCGCCTGGATGACCGTCTGGTCCTCGGTTACCGTCGCCCAGCCGGCGACAGTCGGGCTGCCGACCTGCGAAGTGTCCACGATCGGCCAACTGTACTGCGTACCTCCATGATTCGGCAGCACGGTAACGGTCGGGTTGTAGTTCTGCACCGACCCGGGTGAGCCAGCCGGCTCGTAGGGGATACCGGGGTGGCAGGCAAGCATATAGCCCCCTGTCTCGACCGATTCCGGCTTGCAGGCCAACTGGGTCGGCCCGGACCCGAGAACTTGACGAACCCGCTCAGGCTCCTCAGCCGCGGACAGGATATTTGCCGTGTCGTTGTCCTTGAACCCGCCGCCTAGCGCCTCAGCGTCCACTATGAGTACAACTACGCACAAGGCTATGGCTAGACTCAGGGTAAACACCTGAACAAGTGAATATCTTCGGCTACTTTTTGCCGTATGCATAGAGGCATCCTCTCAAAAGGTGAGGCGGCCGCCTCATGGCAGCTATTAGGGAGCGAACGGGTAACGAATAAACCCATCAATCATTTAATATAAGCACATATTTCGGCGTTTGTCAATTACAGCCAGATTGAGCAAAAGTAGCTTTCCCCCTCGAAACCGTTTATGCTAAAAGCAATGAATCTAAAAGCTGACCTGCCGAAAATCATTAAAGGCGACGTTGAAGACAGCCCCGAAACACTGGCCACCTACAGCCATGACGCCAGTTTATTCGAAGTCAAACCCCAAATCGTCACCTTTCCCAAGGACACCGCTGATGTCCAAGCCCTCGTCCGTTACGTCAAAGACAACAAGGCCGCTAACCCTGGTCTGTCCATCACCGCCCGCAGCGCCGGCACCGACATGTCGGGCGGCGCCATCAACGACTCCATCATCGCCGACTTCAACCGCTACTTTTCCGAGATCTTCGAAGTCACCCCGGACGCTGCCCGCGCTGAACCCGGCGTGTTCTATCGTGACTTCGAAAAAGCCACCCTCGAAAAAGGCGCCCTCATGCCCAGCTACCCGGCCAGCCGCGAACTGTGCACCATCGGCGGCATGGTCAACAACAACTCCGGCGGGGAAAAATCCCTCGAATTCGGCAAAACCGAAAACTTCGTGGCCGAGCTCAAGGTCGTGCTGTCCGACGGCAACGAGTACCTCATGCGCCCCCTAGGCCGCGCCGAACTCGACGCCAAACGCGCCCAAAAAGACTTCGAAGGCGAGGTCTACCGCAAAATGTTCGACCTGCTCGACACGCACTACGACGTCATCAAAGCCGCCAAACCCAACGTCACCAAAAACTCCACTGGCTATAACCTCTGGGACGTCTGGGACCGCGACACCGGCGTCTTTGACCTCACCAAACTCATCGTCGGCGCCCAAGGCACACTCGGCTTCACCACCGACATCACCTTCCGCCTGGTCCCGCACCGCCCGCACTCCGGCCTGCTCGTCCTCTTCCTCCACGACATCGGTCACCTCGGCGAAGTCATCAACAAAGTCCTCGAATACAAGCCGGCCGCCTTCGAATCTTTCGATGACGTCACGCTCTGGCTGTCCATCAAATTCATGCCTTCATTCCTCAAGGTCTTAGGTCCCGTCCGCTTCATCAAACTCCTCATCAGCCTCATCCCCGACGGTTTCATGCTCATGCATGGCATCCCCAAGCTCATCCTCATGGTGGAATTCAACGGCGAAACCCGGGATGAGGTTCGTGACAAAATTAAGTCTCTCCACAAAGAACTTGACCTCAAACACAGTTACTACGAAATCACCGCCTCCGAAGAAGACCCCACCGAAGAATCCAGCGAAAAGTATTGGCTTATGCGCCGCCAGAGCTTCCAACTGCTTCGCCAGAAAGTCAAAGACAAGCACACCGCGCCCTTCATCGACGACCTGGTCGTTCCACCCCAATACCTGCCCGAATTCCTGCCCAAAATGCGCGCCATCATCAAGAAATACAACCTCTTTGCCACTATCGCCGGCCACATGGGCGACGGCAATTTCCACATCATTCCGCTGATGAAGCTCGAAGAAAAAGACGAGCGCGCCAAACTGGAGCCTGCCATGAAAGAAACCAACGAACTCGTGCTCAGCTACCACGGCGTCCTGTCCGGCGAACACAACGACGGCCTCATCCGCGGCCCCTGGCTCCAGCGCGCCTACGGCGACGAAATCTACGGCTACTTCCAAGACACCAAAAACATCTTTGACCCCCAAGGCATCTTCAACCCCCACAAAAAAGCCAACGCCGATTGGGATTGGAGCATGGACCACGTCCGCCAGTCATTTTAGTGCCAATAGAAATGTGCTCCCCGCATAAGCATTGCAGGGAGCACAGTCAGGCAGAAACTACAGCTAAGAAATATGTCCTACTGTCCGCGGCTCCCCATGCCCGCCCTCTTCATGCTTGTCGGGTACGAAAAACACAGTGCATCTCCTTAGTCGGAATCCTGATTGTCAAAAGACCCTTGTAAGCATATCAAATATTCACGAGGGCCCCAGGAATAGCTCGTAGTTTTAACAAAGCACTCACCATTGATTGACATTTATTAATTTCATATGTAACATTTTTATTACATATGAAAAATAACGGGCAAAATTCAACTGAACTATCCCAAGATCAGCTTGTTGCAAGGCTTTCGGCACTCGGCAGTCCGCAGCGGCTGGCTTTGTTAGGCGCTCTCATGGATGGCAGAAAACATGTTAGCCAGCTTGCGAGAGAAGTCGGCATGAGCCGTCCACTGACTCATATGCACCTAAAGCTGCTAGAGAAGGCCGGATTGGTGTCCGGTGTCCTAGAAGTTTCCAAGGACGGTAAAGCGATGAAATTCTTCACTGTCGAGCCGTTCATCATCAACATAACGCCGGATAGTATCAAGAAAATGCTCACCGGAAAATAAGGAGATCAAGTAATTATGATATCAGAACAAACAATGCTAGCCGCCACAACATGGCCGGAGGCGTCTATCGCCGTAGCCGGAATAACACTGGTTATCGCTATTACGGTTGCGCTTATTATGCAAGTCGCGGCTACCATTCGCGCACGTATGTCCGTAGCTAGGGAAGAAGCCTATCGCAAACTGGCTGAACAAGCCGCCAGCAAGGAAGACCTGGCAAAAATAAAGGCCGAACTATCAGAAATTCACTCCCGTACAAAGGCAATCGAGCGGCTTCTCAAAGAGGTAAGCTAAAATACCCAATAGCAGCCACGAGCAAACCAATCAGAAGCACTAGCAATCGCTTCGAGCGGAGTATTAGCGGAGCAAATATTAAACAAGCTAAACCGGCCATTATTATGACTATCCCAAATATATGGCCAGCATAGGATGAATCAATCCAGTAACCGTTAAACGCCGCCCCAAGCCCGGTTGCAAACCAAAGCCACACACCGACCGGTATCAATACAAACCCGAGAGCAACAAAAAAGACCGCATACGCGCGACGCATTTCTGGCGGAAAATGAGTTACGGGCAAAATTTACGGACCAATCTTCTCATGCGATATGAAGTCAACAGTTATCACAACTTTACCTTCTGGTACGGGGTGTTCACCGTGATCTTCGTTGTTAGCTGAATTGTTATATGTTTCCGTGCTAATCTCGGCATTCACCTTGTCACCAGCGGCGTTCTTGCCTTTGAGCACCCAATACGGCTTACCGTTGTTTTTGGTCAGCCCCTTTAGTTCAGACTCAGGACAGTTAGGTGCAGATACCCCGTAAGGGCAGTTTGGATCGTAGGTATAAAAAACCTCCTGAATAGAATAGCCCGCTCTTTCAAGGGCAGCTTTTAGAAGAGCTTTACTATTATCTACTGGCGTCGTGCCTTGGTATATCCTGATGTAAAATGGCACTGCGTTGGAAAGCCCAGTTGCAGCTCCATTGTATTCGGTGATCTGCTCAAGGCCGTTATCATTGGCAAATGAAACCGCCACCTGCGAGAGATCCTTTGCGGGGTTAGCCGGCTCGGGAGCCAAGAATATGTAGGCAACCCACAAAGCTAAAATACTAGCAATGATACCCGCAACAATAAGAGCACTTTTTAGCATAACTACCATAATATTAGCATGAAAGTTTGATGCACTAACCAGTACGTCCCAATTAATAATCGCCTGGAAGCTTGCGCCTCCAGGCGATATCGAACGTTATTAGCTACGAGGAGGACTGGCGTACTTTTTCTACCGCCCATTTGGCGGCTTGTTCTGTCCATCCTCTCGCAATATAAGCAAGGTGAGGGCATCCTGGGTTATTCAGCAGGCAAGCCCCTGCGTTGATAGCCGACGCATTACAGATCGGGTCTCCCCAAGTGCAGTAGCTCCTTACTTGACCCACAGCGTCGCCCTGAATTATCCGGTAGCCGGGGAAAGAACCGAACAGGAAACGGTCATAGTCACCCTTGTTGACTTTGGACTGGAACGGGTTGAAACGCGGTTCACCGAACAGCAGTACGGTCACTCGTGCCCGTTGTGATTTCGAGAGGTTCTGGTAAACGTCAGCTGCAACCTGGGCACCCTGGCTGTAGCCGGCCAGGATAAAGCGGGTCTTAGTGCATTTCGACTGAAAGGCCGAAGCAAGTGCTCCGCGAAGAGCTTGCCTCCCGGTAGCCATGCTGTTCAGATATCTGATTCCATACTGCGGGTCGCCCAGCTTAACCGGGGTTGCCGTGTAATGAATAGGGAGTGACTCTGTGCTCGGAATGGCCCTTTCGACTCGCTGCTTCACATCAGCAATGGTATTGCCATAGCCACCAGCGTCATTCTTCGTCTCTCCAGAACCGCGTACCCCGATGAACAGGGCAGTCGGGCACTGATTAGCAGGCGGAGCCGGAGGCACAGGCGGCGGAGTAGTTGAAGTCACTCGCTGAACCTTCACCCACGCACTCCAGCCAGTGGAGTATGGGGTGCTGTCACTGAGCGTGACGTTCATTCGTGCCCGGACATATCTTGGGGCGGCTTCGGTGCCGAGTGGCGCGCTACCGAGCCCTGTCTCACTGCCTTCCCCGGCACTCTCGCCGTAGGCGTACCGTGTGTGGGTTTCCAGATTATCGTTGGCGCCTCCGGGATCGGTGGTATGTTGGTCATAGTAGCTGACAACCGTAAATCCAGTCTCGCCCGGCTTAGGGCTTAACCGGTAAAGCTGGGGGCCATCAATGACGATATCGCCCGAAGACTGGACCATCGTAACGGCCGGAGGACTGGGTAGGGACACAGCCGCGAACGCGGCTGGGCTAGATGCAATCAGGCCCAGGAACGCAAAAATGGCTGTCAATACAGCCGCAATACTCCAGCGCGAACGCTGTTGCATGACGATTCCCCTCGGATTGTCGATGAACAAATAGGTCGAAATGCATTATACACCAAAGTACTAAGAATGTCAATAGCAACGTGGCTTCGCAAACGGAAAAACCCAGACAGTAACAAGATTACATAGTGAGATTCATTCGAGCGAGAGCAAAATCATATTTCTCCCAAGACCCGCCGAACCGGCCCCAAACCTGCCAAACCTGCCAAACCAGCCCGCAGCGCTAGACCAAAACCCCAGGCCGGAAGACCAGACTCAAGCTTTAGCCCTAGACGTTACCTGCCATTTACGCTTATGCTGTTAACCAATGGCACAATCATCAAACCAAAAAACAAGAGTCGTCATTGCTGGCGGTGGGTTTGGTGGTGTCCGCGCGGCCCGGCAACTGGCCAGTAATCCCGCGCTCGAAGTCACGCTGATCTCGCAGAGCGGGCACTTTTCCTACTATCCGCAGCTCTACCACGCGGCTACCGGCGGTGTCCGCTCCGAGGCCGCCATCCCACTGGCCGAGCTGTTCGAAGGCCGCCCGGTCAAGCTAGTGCACGATACCGTTACAGTTCTGGACGCCGACAACAAGGTTATAACCGGCGCCTCAAATACCAATTACGAATACGACGAGCTAATCCTGGGCCTAGGCAGCGTCACCAATTATTTTGGCATCCAGGGGCTCAAAGAGTTCTCCTACGACATCAAAACTATCGAGGGCGCCGAAGAATTCAAGCATCACTTGCACGAGCAGCTCGTCAAAAACCAGCACCCCGAGCTGCACTACGTGGTAGTCGGCGGAGGCCCAACCGGCGTTGAGCTGGCCGCGGCGCTGGGCGAATACCTTCAGCGCATAGTCAAGCGACACAATATCAGCACCCCCAACTACCGGGTCGAGCTGGTCGAGGCGGCTCCGCGGCTGCTACCTCGCTCACCGGAGAGCCTGGCGGCCCGCGTCCAACAGCGCCTCGAGTCTCTCGGCGTTCACGTCATGACCGGCGCAGTCGTTGAAGCCGAAACGGCCGACACCCTGCGGCTCAAAGGCGAATCCATCACCACCCAGACTGTTATTTGGACGGCCGGCGTTAGTAACAATCCATTTTTCGCCAATAACGCCGATTACTTTACGCTAGCCAAAAACAAAAAGGTCGAGGTCAATGAACAGCTCGAAGCCCAACCAAACGTTTACGTCATCGGGGATGGTGCCGCTACCCAGTTCTCGGGTATGGCCCAAACGGCCATCAACGACGCCGGTTTTGTAGTCCGCGACATCCACCGCAAACTTGCCGGCAAATCCCGCCCGGCCTACCATCCGACGGCACCAATCAGCGTCATTCCGGTTGGTGGCTGGTGGGCCGCCGTCCAGTGGGGCCGCGTACAGCTCTATGGCTACCCCGGCTGGATATTGCGCCGGTTGGCCGACCTCATTGGCTACGCCGACATGGAAAGCTGGCCGCGGGCCATGCGGGTGTGGATGCAGGACGGCCGCTACGAGGATGGTTGCACCATATGCAATAAGCCAGCCAGGTGATTCTTTAGTCTTTTTCACAATTTTCCATATTCACAGACGGTCAAACTCTTAAGGATTCTTAGTTGATTAAGCCATAAAAATTGCTAATTCTATAAGTAAGGAGGATGGACGAGATGCTGCCAAAAGTCATGATTGTTGAAGACGATTCTGTGATCCGTGAGATCTATGCCCTTAAATTCGAGTTAGAAGGCTACCCGGTGCTGGCGGTCGAGAATGGAGCGCGGGCATTGGAGAGCGTGGTCGAATTTCAACCTCATTTTATTCTGCTTGATATGATGATGCCGGTAATGGGCGGGCTGGAATTCATGGAACACTTCCGGGCTCAGGGTCATTCAGGTGAGGTCATAGTGTTTAGTAACGTATCGGCACCCAAACAAATGCGGGCCGTTATGAAGCTCGGCGCCAGCGCTTACTGGGTCAAATCTGATTACACGCCCGAGCAGGTAGTTACCAATATTGCTGAACTTTGGCAGGGGCGGGCTCAAACGGCCTAGTAGCCGATCCCGTTCAGATGTGGGACAATCGAAAGACATGAGAAACGCATTATGAAACGGCTCGATGGCCGCGACGTGGCCGGTTTTATCAAAGCTCGGCATGCGGCGGTCGTCCGTGGCTTGGCGGTGCCGCCCCGGCTGGTGATCGTGCGGCAAGGCGCTACCCCCGCCACCGATATGTACCTGCGCGTCAAGCAACGCTATGGCCAGGACCTGGGTTTAACCGTGGATACCTACACCGAAACGCCGGCCACGCTCCTGGACCGCATCAAGACGCTGAACCATGACCCAGCTGTCACGGGCATCAACGTGGAGCTGCCGCTTGCCGATGACCCCGGTCTAACCGGCCCGGCGCTGGCGGCGGTTAAGCTAGCCAAAGACATCGAAGGCCTGGCGCCACGCTCAACCTTCGAGATCGTTACCCCCAAGGCCATCTTGTGGCTCCTGGCAGCCTATAACATCGACCTCAAGGGTCACCTCATCGCCGTGGTCGGCCAAGGCCGCCTCGTTGGCCGGCCGCTGGCTGACCGGCTGGAGGCCTCAGGTTGCAAGGTCATCCGGGCCGACGAGCACACGCCGGACCTGGCTGCCGCCCTCAGCGCCGCCGATATCATCGTTAGCGCCACCGGCCAATCCGGCCTCATCACCCCGGCCATGGTCGCTCAAGACGCCGTAGTGGTGGATGCCGGCGCTCCCCATAGCGACCTCGACCCCGCCCTGTACGACCGCACCGATCTCAAAATTACCCCTAATCCAGGCGGCGTCGGCCCCATGACCGTCGCGGCTCTATTCGACAATCTGCTCATTGCCGCTCAAAAATTACCGGAACCTCACTCAAAATAACCGTTATGAAAACCGCTACTCTTTTCAAGCCGCGCTCTTCCACGACCACGTACGAACTACTCGACACCATGGCCTATCACAACCGCCTCATTCAGGAAATCGGCCGGGCCAAGCACCGTGTTACCCTGGTTACGCTATTGCTCCTGTCCGGTCCGTTGCTCGATCCCATTCTAAAGGCCCTGGAAGAGGCGGCCGAGCGCGGCGTTAAGATCAAGATCGTCCTCGACACCTTCACCTGGTACTATAGCGGTCGCGGCTGGTTGCCGTTCAGCCCGTTCCGCGCCACGGACGCCAAGGGCGCCGCCATAACCAGGGAAGTGCTCAAGCGCCTGCGCCGGCACCGCTCCGAAATCATCGAGATCGGCCGGATTGGCCTCAATCCTTACCGCGGCCGCAGCCATACCAAAATCACCATCATCGACGATGACGTCTACAGTTTCGGCGGTATTAACCTTCACGACGAAGGCTTTGAAGCCATCGATTATATGCTGGCCATGCACCATTCAGACCTGGCCGACGAGTTCGACCTTCTGGCCGTCACCTTAGGCCGCGGCAAGCCTAAACCCGACCGCACGTTGTCACTTGACCCGTACTCATCCGTCCTCATTGACGGCGGCCGGCCTGCCAAATCGATCATCTACGACCGGGCCTGCGAGCTAGCCGAGCAAGCCACCCGCGTCCACTACGTATCACAGTTTTGTCCCACCGGCCGGTTGGCCAACTTACTCAAAGGTCCCAGCGCTACCTGTTACTTCAACCCGCGCCTTCATTCGCCGGCCCATATCGGCATGATGGTGGCCTTTGATATGTTTAAAACCGGCATACGTAACCACTATAACGGCAAAACCTTTTTGCATGCCAAATATATTTTGTATGAGCTCGATGATGGCAGCCGCGCCCTCATCACCGGCTCGCACAATTTCAGCCGTCATGGTGTCTCGTTTGGCACCAAGGAAATCGCTCTATACTCCACCAACAACAAGCTTTGGGACCAACTATACAGTCATTTAGAAACCGAAGTAAAAGGCCAAAAGAAGCGCAAATTATTCAGCTGGCACTAGTCGGAATTGTCTCCAGCCAATAGCATTTTAACCCGCTCGGCCACTTGCTTGGGTGTCATCTCGGCTTTCACGATGTAGTCATCAGCTGCCATCTTGTAGACCCGCGTGGCTGTCTCCGTGTCACCCATATTGGTCAATACCACAACCTTCGCGTTACGCGCTCCAGCTTGTGACCGCAATGTCTTCAGCATATCTAACCCGTTCATGCCGGGCATCATCAGGTCAAGCAAAATAATATCCGGCTCAAAAGACTCAATCAACTCCAGCCCGCTGGCGCCATCCGGCGCTGTAGCTATCTGGTAGCCCTCGTGTTCAAACTTCATGCGATACATCTGGACAATCGCCATATCATCCTCAATAATCGCAACTTTAGCTTTTTGAGCGTTCATATATCTAGTCTAACCATAATCTGTTAGAGAATCAATCACGCTAATGCTTGACTAATACTCAAGTCCATTTTTATATCGGTTGCAAAACACGCTACTTACCCGCGGAGTCGCTGCTTTTTTTATCAATTCCAAGTTCCCGCTCAAAGAACTTAATACCCAGCAACAAGAACTTCACGAACAGGATCAGAACCGCGAGGCATATAGCCACCCAAATAACAAAGAAAATACCACCGAACATGTGCAATGTTCCAATTATTTATAACATTATAACAAAGATGCAGTAAAAATGATAGTACTAACGCTTGACAAAAATCAAACCTGTTCATATAATACCCTCACCTGTAAGGCATCAGGTTTCTACAGTTTGTGACCAGCATACCTTTCATATTATAAAAGACACGCAAATATAGCTACGGATAAAATAAGAAAAATAATAAACAATCGCACTGATCGTATGAGCACCGGCAATGCCATTATACAAAGCCAACCTACAATCATAGTGGCTATTCCTATAATGAACATGGCATATGCAGATTGAGAAGGATTTGAATTGAGTCCAACAGTGAGTGCGCCACCGTATCCAATTGCTATCCCTACCAATAGTAGAACTGGCCCGAATATTGTTAAAAAACGTACAAGTCGCTGATGCTTAAGCTGGGGTTTCGATATTTGAGCGCTTGCCATAAAGGTAAGTAGATCGTTTACCAAGCCAGGCCGTATTACCAGCGGTAATTTAAGAGAAAATCAAAACCCGGCCAAAAATAATAAAGAACCCCGCCAAGAATTACGATCATTAGCAAGATGAGGAGGACGATATTACGTCTAACTTCACTTTGCGGATCATTGTTCTTGGCGGGGTTTGACATGACTGTATTTATACTATCGACGAAGTAGCGGATTGTCTAGCTAGCGCTAGGGAGTGTTGCGGCAACCAGGTTGGCATAAGCACGTTGGCCCACACTCGTTGGATGGAGCGAGTACGTTTTAAGCTGTCCTCCCTGCAGACGGTTGAAGTACGGATCTTTCGTGCACAGCTCGTGTCCGGCAAAAGAGCGGCTTGGGTCGACATACGAGAAGCCGGCCTCTTTAGCGGCCGACTCGATCATGCCATTGAGGCGAGTCGTGATCTGTCTGAGAATCAAAGCCTCACCAGAGGAGATGCGCTCAAACGGTCGGATCCCGATAGCAGCACATCGACTAATGTCCACGACGTTTGGGTCGGGAAGTACTTGCGGGTAGCCGAGCACGATAACCTTTGTGCTGGAGCTCTTGCGGGCGTTGATCGCATTATACAGCCGCGGGAGAAGCACCTTGCGAAGCCAGATCATTTTAGTTTCAACAGAAGCAGTCTGGGTGGCACATCCTATTGTGGCACAAGCTGCGGCCAGATCGCCGAAGCCAATGTCATTGCCCCCTATCGTGAGAACCACGAGTTGTGTGTCTTTAGTAATCGAGAGTGCTTGGATTGGCTGCGATGGGTATTGCCTAGTGTTGAGCACATTCTGAGTTGTAGCTCCACTGCAGGCCACAAAAGCGGTCAGGTCGATTTTACCGTCACGCTGCAAGACGCGGGCATAAGCGTTGGTACTGCGATGGCAGAGATTACGCTTATTGTTTGGCTTGGCGATATCAGAGCCACTCTCAAAGGGCGGCACACCTTCGCCTGAGCTGAAGGAATCACCAAGTACAACTGTTCTCGGTGCAGCATTCGTCGGACTACTTGCCGCAGGCTGAACCTTGACCCACTGGCTCCAACCAGTGGTGTATGGAGTACCGTCACTGAGCGTAACGTTCAGTCGTGCCCGGATGTATTGGACGATTGATCCGTCGCCAGTGTAAACACCGCCTCGGCCGGCGGCATCGGTGCCGCCGCTACCTAAGTTGCCGGTAGCAAGGCTCGTGTCGCTCGTAGTTTCAGTGTCGTAACCGAGAACCGTAAAGCCGGTTTCGCCAGCTTGTGGACTCAGCTGGAAGAACTGTGGGCGAGCGGGAATGCTCTGGTCCGGTGAGCCAACCATCGTAATAGTCGGAGGACTGGGTAGGGACGCAGCCGCGATCGCGGCTGGGCTAGATGCAATCAGGCCCAGGAATACAAAAAAGGCTGTCAAAACAGCCGCAATACTCCAGCGCGAACGCTGTTGCATGACGTCTCCCCTCGGATTGTCGATGAACAAATAGGTCGCGCATAATTATAGCAAAAATTACTAAAAAAGTCAATAAAAAAGGCGAGAAGTCGCCTATGAAAAGGGATTTATACGAACTAGTTAGTAGAGTCGTGTCCAGGCAACCGGTAAATCCGGTCCAATATTTGCTGTGCCGTGGAATTCTGCTCCAACGCCGGTCGACCTACTACCAACGTAAACGACCGACGCCACCGTCCTTGCCGCTGCCATTCAATCCGCGCTGGAATAACCACAACCTTCGGCAAGTCCGCTAACACCCTCACGCCCGTGCGGGCCCGGCCTTTCAGCGGTCTGCGCTCGCCTTGCGGAAAGATCACCACCGTCTGGCCTTGCGCCAAAAAACTCATCGCCGCATTTAGCCCTGAGGCGTACTGAGTATGCGCACTCGCCGGAAAGCTCCCCAGACTCAACAGTATCGACCTGAGCGGCTGCTTCTTAAATAACGCGTTGTAGGCCATAAACCGGAATGATCGCAGCAGCGACCACACTGGATACGGCAAGCAGCTGCAGATGACAAACGGATCGAGCATGCTCTGATGATTGGCGGCAATCACATAACAAAAACCCGGCTTAAGATCGCCGGGTTTAATTTTGATGGTTATGCGGTTGGGGATAAGTCGTAGGAGCAGCCTTGCCATACCGTAAGTGATGAGTTGGCACAGCCTTATACACCTCAGAAGGGAAGAAGAGAGCAGCGAATTAGCCGGAGGAGCATAGTCAAGCTTAGTGTGAATCAAGATAGTCCCGAGGTTCGTATCGAGTAACTTACTTATTACAGCACAAAGCTATAGCGAGTACAATGTACTAGTGAACAAGCATTATCACTGGCTGCGCCGCCGCTTAATCCTGGCATTAATTATTCTCGCCATCGCGCTGACCGTCATTGATTGGCTTCAGGGCGGCCAGGTAAATGTTCAGCTTCAGAAAAACGGCTGGCTTGGTATCGCTATCCTTATAACTGAAGCCTTCTTCGTCGGCGGGGCACTCCTTATGGCCATAACCGCCGGGGAGAACCTCTTAAGTCTTCACCCCAAGCACTGGGTAACCCATTTTTCTTACTTAAAGCGGGAAGCCCGGACCTTGGCTCATAAGCTCATCCGAAGCCGCCTGTTTATGTTTGGCTTTTGGCTGAACTTTGTTGGTGCCATCGGTACGAGTCTCATCCTAATTATCGGCATTATCTTGTTCGTTCCGCAGGCCGGTTGGGGAGTTTTAATCATAGTTGTGCTCGATCTGTTAGCCTCATTTGGTTGGCGGGCGCTGGCTATCGCTAAGCGAAAGAAACTAATCCGAAGGTAATACATGAAAGTACGACAAGCGACCGCAAAAGATATTGAGCAATACCGAAGGTTACAGGCCGACCGCTGGTCTGAAGACAACCGTGCCAGCGACGAAAATCTCCAAATCCGCCTCCGGGTTCACCCACAAGGCATGCTCGTAGCCGAAGAACAGGGCCAGGTTGTCGGCATGGTTTACGCTATGAGACTTGCCGCCTACGATTATGACAATCCTCCCTCATGGTATGAAATTACTAATGATGGTAAATGTGATACCCACGTACCCGGCGGCAACGTCATCTTCGGCGTTGACCTTTCGACAGCCAGGGGTGTCGGTGGCCGGGCCGGAGACGCGTTATTAATCGGCATCGCTCGTCTGGCGATTCACGAAAACGTAAAGTGGTGCATGCTAGGCGGAAGAATGCCCGGGTATCATACCTATAAAAACCAGATGTCTGCCGAACAGTACTTCCTTGCCAAGGATAAAAACGGCAAGTACTTAGACCCCCAAGTTAACTACTACACGAGTGTTCCGGGCTTGAAGGCTGTAAAAGTGCTACCAGAGTACTTTAAGGACCCCGAATCTGAAAATTATGGTGTGCTACTGCGATGGCGCAACCCATTCTATAACGCGCCATTTCCCCGGCTATGGAGCGCACTATTTCCCGTGTTGTTCAAGCTTGAAACAGCCTATTTTAAGCTAACGCGTAAACTTCACTCACCAGCCTAGCCGCATGCTACAATCAAGCTACTTATGCTTGGCTTTATTCTCCTGATAATTGTCTCTTTGGCTAATGGAATATTGGCCACTATATTGTTCCTCAATAACCCGAAAGCCATGCTCAACCGGGTATTCTCGCTACTCGTTCTTGTCTTGGCAGCCTGGAGTATCACCGTCTTCCTCGAGGATTGGTCCGGCGCCAGGTCCATCATTGATATATTGGCCAAGCTTGATTACTTATTAGCCACCATCGTACTGGGATTGTTCTATTGCTTCTGCCGGCTCCTGTCGAAGCATCGGCAAAATCTACTGGATGCCACAGTCATCATACTAACCATTCTCGTTAGCGTGGCAACAATACTAGGTCTGACAGTCGAGGCTACATTTGATGGTGCACACACCGTCCTAAAGCCGGCAATCGGCTATGGATTATTCCTAGCCCTTCTAGTCGTTGACCTCACCGGTGGGTTCTGGTTGCTGTTTTCAAAGTTTCGTTCTAGCCATGGCCGGACCAGAGCTCAGCTCAGGATGGTTGGCCTAGGCATAATGCTGACAGTCATCTTCCTGGTGTTAGCCGAAATTGTGGCGCCGGTTGTTTTTGGTATTACCGGCCCCGAAGTGACGCGCATCGGAGTTTATGCCATCGTGTTCTTTACTGGCTTCACCACCTATGCCATTATCAAGCATCGTTTTATGGATGTCAGACTCCTCGTTGCCAGGTCGTTGGCATATTTAATGCTTTTGTTGACGCTCGCCACAGGTTATTCGTTAGCAGCTCTTCAACTTGGCGGGATACTTTTTGGCGACGCCACAAATACACTAGCCCACCAGATTTATAACATCATCCTGGCGCTCATCCTGGCCTTCACCTTCCAGCCGCTTCGCCGGTTCTTCGAGCGAATCACCAGCCGGCTGTTTTACCGTGATAGCTACGATTCACAGCAAGTTATCAATGACTTCTCCAAAATACTCGTGTCCGAAATTGAACTCGAGGCCATGCTCAAGCATAGTCTCACCCAGCTCTGTCGCAGCATGTATATTCAGTTTGGCCAGGTTGTAGTATTCGACCACGACAAAGTCTACCGGATCGACCATTACGGCCCATTGCCCCGGCGTCTGATGATTGCCTCAGAGCTGCGCCAGCTCAATAAGCCCCTGCTGGTGGCCGACGAACTCGAGTCAGGCGAGCGCAAAACGCTCATGGAAGAGCACGGCATCCGGGTCTCGGTAGATTTATCCGCCCGGGGCGAGCAAATCGGTTACCTCCTCCTGGGTGATAAACTCTCGGGCGACATCTACTCCAGCCAGGACATCGAACTACTCGAAATCCTAAAAAAGGAGCTCGCCGTGGCCGTCCTCAATGCCAAGGCCTATGCTGAAATCCGGGAATTCAACCAAACCCTGCAACAACGGGTCGACTACGCCACCAACCGCCTGCGGGTGGCCAACCGCCACCTCAAGGAACTGGACAAGACCAAGGACGAATTCATCAGCATGGCCTCCCACCAGCTGCGCACACCGCTCACGACCATCAAGGGCTACCTCAGCATGATGCTCGAGGGCGATGCCGGGCGCTTAACCACCAGCCAAAAAGAATTCGTGGGCTATGCCTTTGGCTCATCGGAGCGGATGGTTAACCTCATCTCGGACCTGCTCAACGTCAGCCGCCTCAGCGCCGGCCGGTTCCTCATCCAGGCCAAGCCGACCGATATGGTCCAAATGGTCGCCGACGAAGTCCGCCAGCTCCACAATCATGCTACTGCCAAGAATGTCCAGCTGCTATTTGAACACCCCACTGCGTCGTTCCCGGTTGTCGAGCTCGACGACAACAAGACCCGCCAGGTAATAATGAATTTCATTGATAACGCCATTTACTACACCCAAAAAGGCAGTGTCACAGTCCGCCTGGAGCATGACGGTAACATGGTGCGCTTGGAGGTCCGGGATACCGGCATCGGTGTACCGGACAAGGCCAAAAAGAAATTATTTAGCAAGTTCTACCGGGCCGAGAATGCCCAGGTAGTCCGCCCCGACGGTACGGGTCTAGGCCTGTACCTGGCCAAGCGGGTGATTGAGGATCAAGGTGGTACAATAATTTTCAAGAGCACCGAAGGCCGCGGCTCAGTCTTTGGGTTCGAATTGCCAGTTAAGGCCAAGAAGCCAAAAGTGAAAGCGAGTGTTGCCCATGGATAAAACCATTCTGATCGCCGAAGATGATCCGTTTATCTCGCGGATGTACGAAATCAAGCTTCAAAGTGCGGGCTTCAAAGTCGTTCTAAAGAATAACGGCCGCGACGCGTTTGAGGCCATCAAAAGCGAGCACCCTAGCCTGGCTGTGCTCGACATCAACATGCCGGAGCTATCCGGGCTAGACGTACTAGCCGCGCTGCAAAATGATGGTTTTGATCTGTCGGTCATGCCGGTCATTGTCCTCACCAACTCCTCCGAACTGGCCGACCGCAACCGTGCTCACAGTTTCGGCGCCGAATACCTCGTCAAAGCCGAGCTGACACCCCGCGAGGTGCTAAATATTATCAACGAAAAGCTCGGGGTCGAACAGACAAAAACTGCCTAATTGAGGGACATTCGAGCCTCAGCTTTTCTCACTATGTAATCTTGTTACTGTCTGGGTTAATACAAAACGACTTGGCCAGCCCTAATCAGCCTCCAATCCACAAACCAGGTAAAGCCCCCACCAAATAAACTAAGGTGGGGGCAGGAGCTACCGGGGTTTAATTATGTTGGCCGCATACTCCAAAGCCGCTTCGGTTTTCTTGAGTCCGGCCTGGACGTCGGCTGGCACATCGCCGTCGGGCCATAGAACCGGAACGGTGTGCGGGTTGTAGGCCACGAGCAGGATCATCTCCCGCCAGCGGCCGGCCGTAAGGTGGCGGCGTGACAGGCGGCCGTATTCAACATACCCGATGCCTCGCAAGGCCGCGCCGGAGCCCACATTCTCCTCGATGTACGCCGATTCGATGGCGTAGGCGCCGAGCTCGCAGAATCCATACCAGGTTCTCAGCCGGTGAGTTACCCCGGCAATACCTTTGCGCCACAGCCGGCGGTTAGACAACAAGATACCGCTCGTCAACCAGTTACTCGGCTGACGGCTAAGACCGGTTGTACCAACCAATTCCTCGCGGCCGTCCTCATATCGTACCGCTACCACCCACAGCCAGCCGTCCTTTCTGGTTCGGGCATCTTCCAGAAATTCCTCCTCATCCTTAGCGGTCGGTCCGCCACTCAGGTTCACAAATTGCTGGACACCGAAGTCCGTCAGCAATTCCGCCAGCTTACTGGCGTCGCCATCTTTAGCGTGGCGCATTACTACTGTGACGGGCTGGCCGTCTATTTGGTGCGGAATTTCGAACTGCGGGCCGAAGCTCATAGCAGCCTCCTGGTTAGTGTTATGTCGGGCTCATCAATTAATGAAGCCCGGATAACCTCTCGCTAGGAATGCCTGTAGTGATACAAAAAACCTCCCTGGCGGGAGGTTCTCCGTGATTCACAAACTGATCGTCAGTTTAGGGAGATACCAGCCCACACCAAAGCTTGCTGCCGTCCGTAAGGACAATAAACAGCCGGGTCGAAGCCATAAATGGTGTGGCGAATATAGTATTCATACTTTAATTATAGCACATATTGAATATTAAGTCAAAATTAACCCCAATTTATGGTGATTAAAGCAAACTATACGCATCCCGCACCCGGCGCAATGTGTAGGGCTGCCCCGGAATCTGGTGGTCTCCCGGCATAGTCGTCACCGCCGTTCTATACCCTGACTCCTGCACGATCTGGATGGTAGTATCGGTATAACTACCGTAAGGGTAGGCAAAATCATGAATCGGATGACCCAGTTGCTTTTCTATGTGAAGCTTGGACTCAACAATCTGATACCGCTGCTCCTCGGGCGATAACGTCGCCAGGTTCATGTGGTCCACCGTATGACCGCCGATGGTAATCAGGCCGGAGCGGTCCAGTTCGCGGACCTGGTCCCAGGTTAAGTAGGCGTCGCCACAACCCAGGGGTGGTTGCATGGAGTCACGGTGGCGGCGGCCGGAGCCGATACACCACTGACTCAAGGGGCCGCCATTGATGACATAGTAAGTGGCTTTCATGCCGTGGCGTTTCAGGGCTTCAAACGCGGCCAGCTGATCGGCAAAGCCGTCATCAAAAGTAATAACGACCGGTTTCGGGGGCAAGCTGCCGGTGCCGCTGAGAGCGGTCGCAACCTGGCCCAGATCAACCGCCGTATAGCCGGCCTGCTGCAAATAACTTAGCTGTTGGTCAAAATCGCCCGGCGTATAGTGGTACATCAGGATCGGAATAAACTGTTCACCAGCCGCCACCGGCGCCGGTGTGCCTTGAATCGCCTCCTTGTGCGGGCTGTCCAGCTGATGGGGTAGCAGCGTCCCCACCGCCGTCTGATGGGGCGCAGAGGGCCACGCTGCCGCGACCGCCACGCCACTTATCACCAGCGCTACGCAAACCGTTGCAAACAATGCCAGGCGCGGGACCCGCGGTAATCGCAGTGACCGTAGCGATCCGATTGACCCGGTTGACCGCAATGACCGGGCTGGCTGGGCTGATAGCACAGACCGCCCCGGCCTCGGTTTAGGTGTCGCCGGCTTCGCCCGGACAGGCTTTTTTCTCGGTTTGCCGCGTTTCACTTTCCTAGGTTAGCGCGGATTATGCCAAAGTTCCACCGCGGCTCAGAGGTTTCTCAGGATCATCTGCGTATAATAGACCCATGAGAATTCTAGTCATTGAAGACGAGCACAAGATAGCCAACGCCATTCGTAAAGGGCTGGAACAAGAATCATTCGCCGTGGATGTAGCTTATGACGCCGAGGACGGCCTAAGTTCGGCCTTAACCGGCGAGCATGATGTAATTATCATGGACCGCATGCTGCCGGGCCGTGATGGCACCGATATTTGCCGGGAAATCCGGGAGGAACGCATCCATACACCCATACTAATGCTGACCGCCAAGGATAAAGTTTCTGACCGGGTAGCCGGTCTTAACTCCGGCGCCGACGACTATCTAATAAAGCCATTCGCTTTCGAGGAACTACTCGCTCGCGTTCGGGCTCTGCTGCGCCGGCCGCAAGACACCCTGGGTACAATACTTCAGCTAGGCGATCTCGAAATGGACACGACAAACTACACGGTTACGCGGGCCGGTAAACGCATCAACCTCTCAAGCCGTGAGTTTGCCTTGCTGGAATATCTGTTGCGAAACCAAAACCGCATTCTCACCAAAGCCAATATCATTAGCCACATCTGGGACTATGACGCCGATATCCTTCCCAATACGGTCGAAGTCTATATTGGCTACCTGCGGACCAAAATCGACAAACCGTTTGACGGCCCCGATCTTATCCATACCGTCCGTGGGTTTGGCTACAAAGTTGGGCTAGAAGCATAAACAATGTTTCGATCAGCCACCTTCCGGCTTACGCTGTGGTATTTGGTCATCATAATGATCATCAGCGTGATTTTCAGCGTGGCCATCTACGAGCTGTCCACTCGTGAATTGCGGGCCAGCCTGCACCGGCAGGCTATCATTTATCAGACGCTGCCCTGGTACCGCAGCGGACCCACAGGCTACCCGGTCCAATCTCTGGACCAGCAACTCAAGACCGCCAAAAACCGCCTGCAGTTCAACCTGGTTCTCTTAAATCTGGCAATTCTTGCGGGCGCGGGTGGCGCCGGTTATTTGTTGGCCAGGCGCACCCTCCGGCCCATCGAAACTGCGCTTGATGTCCAAAGCCGGTTCACGGCTGACGCGTCGCATGAACTGCGCACCCCGCTAACAGCCATGCGGACCGAAATCGAAGTGGCCTTACGCGACGCCAAACTGCCGCCCGACCAGGCCCGCGGTTTATTGGCCAGCAACTTGGAGGAGATCACCAAGCTGGAGGCCTTATCGGCCGGCCTGCTCAAATTGGCTCAGCACGGCGGCAATCTGCCGCTAGAGCCATGCTCCGCCGAAGACGTAGCCGCCGAGGCCGTAGCCCGGTTGGAAAAAGCCCTCGAGCAGCGCAACATCACCATCGATAATAAGGTCAAGGACATTCAGGTGCTCGGCGACCAACAGAGTCTGGTCGACCTCGTAGCAATCCTGCTCGATAACGCCATCAAGTACAGCCCGTCAAAATCCACCATCGAGCTGGCTTCAGGCGTCCGTGGCCGCCAGGGCTACATCTCCGTGCGCGATCACGGCAAAGGCATCAAGGCCTCCGACGTCCCGCATATCTTCGACCGGTTTTACCGCGCCGACACCTCGCGCAATAAGGAGCAGGTGAGTGGGTACGGCCTGGGGTTGTCCATCGCCAAACAAATTGCCGAAGCCCATAAAGGCTCCATCGAAGTCCGCTCGCAAGCCGGCAAAGGATCGACTTTTGCCCTGCTGCTGCCATTAGCGGACTCAAACAACCAATCAAACAAAAAAGCCCGAAAGAACAGCGCCTGAGCGTGTCCTTTCGGGTCAGGTTAGCAGTGGGTCCGAACAGGCAAATCGCTGCCGGTAGGCGTCGCATCGCAAAAACTGCCCGCAAACCTCAGAAATTGCTCCACATCGGCAAACGTGCTCACTCCTCCTAGTGAAACCCGGATCGCCCCGCCGCTCTCCAGGCCAAGAAAGTCCAGCCGCTCCCGGATAGTCATTTCCGCACTCACCTCCGGGTCGGCCAGCTCGGCCAGTTTTTGCTCGTCAACACCAAACGCCACCTCGCCGCAGCCCGGGTTACAGAAACATCCGGTACGCAGCGAAATGCCGTGCTTGTTGGCGGCCTGTATCACAACCCGCTCATCAATCATCCGCCCGTCCGGATCCCGGAAGTTAAAAGTAATGGTGGCGCCACGCTCCTCAGTATCACCCGGACCGTACAGCTCAACCAAGCGCCGGCCATTGGTGTGGCACATCGTCAAAAATTGCTCAAGAAGCCAACCGGTTAACGCTTTGCAGCGGTCATGAACCAGTTGGAGACCTACCGTCTCCAGGTAGGTAAGGCCAATAGTGACGGCTGGGATACCCAAGAAATCTACGGTGCCATCCTCAAATGCCGCCGGGCCTTGAGCGGGCACATGCCAGCCGCCAATGGTGCCGCCGGCAAACCACGGCCGCTCCAGTTTCTCGAGTGCCTCATGGCGGGCGATCAGACAGCCAATGCCGGTCGGGTAACCAAACATTTTGTAAAACGACAGCGCTACGAATTGCGGTTTGTAGATACCCAGGTCCAGCCGGTTAGCCGTCACGAACGCCGAGGCGTCCAGCAAGACATCCCATCCAGTCCGCTGCGCTCGCGGAATCCAGTCCAGACAATGCTGCACGCCGCTAAAGTTGGACTGTGCCGGAAAAACAAACAATCCCCGAGGCACCATGTTCAAGCAACCCTCAAGGCTAATACCATCCAGCCGCAGGCTCCCGTGATGGATTCCGGCAACCATAACTTCAGCTTCCCGGCGGTGGGCATACTCGCGGATACCCAACACCGAGTTGTGGTTATCTCTCAAATACACATAGCCCTGGTGTGGACCAAACGGGTAGCTCTCACCAACCAGACGAAGGGCGCCGGTGGTATTGCATGTAAAAATTACTGTGTACTCTTCGGGCGTCGCCCCAAAGTACTCTAAGACAGCGGCCCGGGCCTGCTCTACCTCAGTTGTGGTCCGAAGCGAATCCCGGCTTTCGGAATGCGGGTTGGCATACTGATCGACTCGAAGTTTCCTCGTATGGGCCGCCAACAGGCACCGCGGAATCTTGGCGGCGCCCGCCCAATCCAGATAGGTGTCCAAAAATGGAAAATCCATTGCCCTGCGCCGGCTCAGCGGGAGGGTGCTTGCATAGGCGGGGTAGGCCGCCAAGAATCTCTCAAACATTTCCCCCGACTGGTACTCTGCCGAATGAATCTCGTAAAACCAACTACGAATCCGCCTAATCTCGGTAGCCGTACGTTCCATGGCACCCCCCGGGTTGTTGGGCCGTTAATGTACAACCTGACACCAAAACAGTTGGTCCGTTCGAACGTAGCAAAAATCTCGAAGCACCACAAGCGGGCTACCGGCTATGATGACGCCGCTTGATATGCACCACCTCAAGCCGCACTTCGTGCCGGTCAATCAGCTCTTGAGCGCGATGCAGGGAGTGCTTGTCGCGGGCTTTAGCCTTGAGCTCCTCAGCCCGCTTAAGCGCTGCTTCAATCTCGCTCTGGATCAATTCATCAGCGTGCTCAGCCTCGTCAGCCAACAGACGCACGCCGTCGCCATTAACCTCCAGCAAGCCGCCAAACGTGGCAAACAGCTCAGCCCTGCCCGACTTCGGCCGAATCACCACCGGCCCAGGCGCGGCAATTGCCGTCAACGGTTCATGGTGGGGCAATATGCCGACCTGACCATCAGCCGTCCGCAAACTCACCTCAGCCACCTCGCCGCGGTATTTGACGCCGGTCAATGTCAGTAGCTCAAATTGCATCAGCTATGCCTTCACATCCTGAATGGTGCCCTTGAGATAGAAAGCCGATTCCGGCTTGTCATCATGCTTGCCGTCCAGAATCTCACGGAAGCCCTTGATGGTGTCCTCTAGCTTGACGTAAATACCGGCGTTACCCGTAAAGATCTCGGCTACGTTAAACGGCTGGGTCAAAAAGCGCTGGATACGGCGGGCCCGGGCTACGGTTTGCTTGTCTTCTTCGCTCAGCTCGTCCATACCCAAAATAGCGATAATGTCCTGCAGGTCCTTGTAGCGCTGCAAAATCCGCTGGACCTCACGGGCCACGTTGTAGTGCTCTTCACCGACAATGGCCGGATCCAGGATTGTCGAATTCGAGTCCAGTGGGTCGATGGCCGGATAAAGGCCTTGCTCGACTAACGCCCGATTGAGTACGACCGTTGAGTCTAGGTGGGAGAATGTAGTCGCTGGGGCAGGGTCAGTCAGGTCATCAGCCGGCACGTAAATGGCCTGGACTGACGTAATCGAACCATTCTTGGTAGATGTAATGCGCTCCTGCAGGTCACCCATGTCGGTGGACAAGGTTGGCTGATAACCCACGGCCGAGGGAATACGACCCAGCAACGTCGACACTTCCGAGTTGGCTTGCACAAAACGGAAAATATTATCGATGAAGAGCAGAACGTCTTTGTGCTCTTCATCCCGGAAATATTCGGCTAAGGTCAGTGCCGACAGCGCAACGCGGGCACGAGCGCCTGGAGGTTCGTTCATCTGGCCATAGACCAGAGCGGTCTTATCGATCACGCCCGACTCTTTCATTTCCAACCACAGGTCATTGCCTTCGCGAGTACGCTCGCCTACCCCACCAAAAACAGAGTAACCACCGTGCTGTTTGGCGA
>JBGTMQ010000017.1:0-149533 GCA_041743505.1 Candidatus Saccharimonadia bacterium | reverse complement strand
TGGTGGCCGGAACTACTACGATGCGGCGTGAGCGGTCTTCGCCTCGGCTCTCGGTGGCGATGTCAGGAAGGTCACGTAAGGCCATGTGCACGGTGCGGCGCTCGGCCGGATTCATTGGTGCCAGCTCCTCTTCCTGACCGGTTTCGGCTACGCGGGCTGCAACTTCACGGGCCATTTCTTCCAGGGCGGCGCGACGGGCTTGCTTGTAGCCGGCTACGTCCACAGAAACACGGGGGGCTTCGCCGTCGGCGTGCTTGACCATTTGATTGACGAGAAATTCGATGGCCCTCAGTGTATCACCACGATGACCGATCAGGCGCGGGGTGACGGGAGACGTGCCTACATCGAGCTCAATGCCTTCATCGGTTTCCCGCGCCTCAACATCCGCATTCACTCCAAAAAAAGATACCAGCTCCTCGAGCCGTTTTTTGGCTAACTCTAGAGTTGTTTGTTCAGTCATGCTTTGCCTCCTTTGGCTTTCGCCTTGTGGCCGCCCTTGTTCTTGGATCCGGACTTGAGTTTAGCAACCGGCTTTGGCTTCGGCTGGTCGATGGAGGCTTCGAGTTCAACAACGTCGCGGTTTAGCACCAGGTACTGCTGCCAGATGGCTACTATGCTAGTAGTAGCCCAGTACAAGGCGAGGGCGGCAGGCAGGTAAAGGCCGGCACCAAAGGTCAGGATGGGAAACAGGTAGATCATGGTGGCCATCATCCGGGCCTGGGGGTCGTCGGACGGGTGCTTGGGCTGAAGCTGTTTGGTTTGGTAGAACTGAGCCAGAGCGGCAATTGCGGCTACCACAGCCGAGGGTTTGGCAAGGTCAACTAGGCCGAGCAATTCCGGGTGGAACTTAGTGCTTTTGATGATGTCGGCGATAGGTCCCAGCTGTGCCACCGGGTCATAGGCCAATTTTGCGATCTCGTTGGGCTTGACCAGATCACTTAGAACGATGAATAAGGCAAAAAAGATGGGTAATTGAATGAGGATGGGTAGAAATGAGGCGAACGGGTTGATTTCTTTTTCTTTGTAGAGCTCCATAACCATGCGGCCCTCAAGCTGCTTGTCGCCCTTAGCCTCGGAGCGAATGCGCACAAGTTCCGGCTGTAATTCTTGCATGGCCTTCTGTGAATGTAGCTGCTTATTGACGAGCGGCCACAAAATGATGCGGACGATGATGGTGAGGACGATGATGGCAAGGCCAAAGTCGTGGATAGGCAGGTAGGCGTAGATAACGGCCAATAGGTTGAATAAGGGCTCAACCAAAAGGGTATTAAACATGAAAACTCCGATTAGGCGGTGGTGAGGTGGGCACGTTTCAGCGCGAGCTGCAATAACTCGCGCAACCGGGCTGCCGGCAGACCACTTATATCTGAATGAACACTTACTACTATATCGTAACCGCCGGGCACTGTCGCCCAAATTTCGGCTAGGGCAGCCGATAGACGGCGGCGGATTTTATTGCGCAGGACAGCCCTTTTATCGACTTTTTTGCTCACTACAATAACAGCGCGAGACTGGGCATCGCCACTGGTGACGGCTTTTAAACTCAAGAGCCCTTCCGCCCCACCATAGACGCCCCGTTTGTAAACACGGGTAATGTCACGGGGTTTGCGGAGACGGTTTTGGGGGCCGAGCATACGATTATTCTACTCTTATCTAAACTAGCAAATAAGCCGCTGACAGCGGCTTATTTGCTAGATGGCAACGCGCTTGCGGCGCTTGAGCCGGCGGCGCTTGAGGACAAGACGCCCGGCGCGGCTAGCCATGCGTTCTAAGAACCCATGGACCCGCTGGCGGCGGCTTTTCTTTGGCTGGTACGTTCGCTTCGACATAACCTGGATATTTTATGGTATGAGAGTGCATAAGTCAATGACCGGGCTATGGCCAGGCTTCAAAACCACAACCAATTCCCCAGCCTTTTCCCCACTTATCCCCGGACTTATCCACTATAGCTTTATCTGTTGGAAGTGTGAAACTGTGTATAAATCAGGCTACATTTGGGATAGAAAACACTGGTTGTGGAAAAGGCTCGTGCTCCGTTATGATAGGTACCAACGTTTGAGGAGTGTGTATGGATCATAAGGTGTTGTGGCAGGCTGTCCTGGGTGAACTTGAGGTCACTATTTCCCGGGCTAACTTTGCTACCTGGTTTAAAAACACCACTATTATCGGAAACGAGAATGGGCATATTACTATTGCGGTGCCTCATGCTATGGCTAAAAAATGGCTGGAAGACAAGTTCCACAACGATATAAAAACTACGCTGGCCAAGATGAATACCGGCGTCCAGACGGTTGAATATAAGGTTAGCTCGATACCAGCCACGGCTCCAGCCGGACATGCAACTAAGCGGACCGAGGTGCCGGCAGCCAAACCCAAAACTGCTCAAGCGAGCTTACCCATTCAGGCAGCTAGTCCAAACACCAATCTAAACCCTCGCTACACCTTTGCTTCATTTGTGGTCGGGTCATCTAATGAGCTGGCTTATGCGGCATGCCAGGCGGTGGCCAAGAGTCCGGGCACTAAGTACAACCCGTTGTATTTGTATGGCGGCGTGGGCCTGGGCAAGACGCACTTGATGCAAGCCGTGGGTAATGAAATTTTGCGGCATGACCCGTCTAAACGCATTGAGTATGTATCGAGCGAAAGCTTTACCAATGAATTTATTGGCGCTATTCAAAAGAAGAAGAATTCAGCCTTTGTTGATAAGTACCGCAATGTAGATGTGTTAATTATTGATGATATGCAGTTTCTGGCCGGCAAGGAGGCAACTCAGGATGAATTCTTTCATACCTTTAACGCACTGCACCAAACCAATAAGCAGATAATTATTTCTAGTGACAAGCCACCACAACTGTTGGTGCAGCTTGAGGACCGGTTGCGATCACGGTTTGCCATGGGTATGACGGCCGACGTACAACCGCCGGACCTGGAGACGCGCTCGGCAATCCTGCAGGCCAAAGCAGCTTCTCAAGGAAAAATCTTGCCCCTGGATGTAATTGATTATTTGGCTCGCCAAATGCCTCAGAACATTCGGGAGCTAGAAGGCTCTTTGACGCAATTATTAGGAGCCTGTGAGGTACGGGGTATCGAGCCCAACGTGCCTTTGGCCACGCAGCTTTTGGCTGGACAGGCGGCAGCGAAGCCTAAGTTTAAGCCGATGACGCCGAAAGTGGTGATTGAACGGACAGCGGCTTATTTTGACTTACAGATGGCGGACATTCTTGGCAGTAAGCGCGACAAGGAGATTGTAGTGCCGCGACAGATCGTAATGTATTTGATGCGCCACGAGATGGGGTTGAGTTTTCCGAAGATCGCGGCAGCTGTGGGCGGGCGAGACCATACTACGGCTATGCACTCGGTGAGTAAGATTGAGAAGCAAATTGAGGATGATGAGAACTTGCGGATGGATGTGAGTGCTATAAAAGAGCAGCTTGCTCAAGTAGCTTGAGTAGACAATTGTATGTAAATGTGCTATAATTAACTATTACTCTGTGCGTCTGGTTTATTCCTACTATCAGGGAGTTCCTTTGAAGAAGATCAATTCCACCCTGGCGTTTAGCATTGCGGCGTTGTTTGTTAGCTTGCTTTGTCTCGGACTGGTGGCCATCGGGATTCCGTGGTACTACCACCGCCTCGATAATCCACCTCCGATCACCAGTGCGGTTTGCGACCCGGGATTAGACCCACCCCGGGAAGACACTGGCGATAATATCGTGGCATACCTCACCATTTCTCTTAGTGGCGAGAAAAAGAGCTTCACCCTTCAGAGACTGTGTGACGGCCGCGGCGTTAGGGTAGACGCGGCAAGTGTTGAGGTGGCATTTGACGAGCGCACCCGCGTCGTTTATGCCAGTTGGTCAGCCAAGCTGCCAATTGAATGGAAGGCGGTGACCCTGCTTACCCGCAGTGGTATCAACCCACGAGTTACTCTTAAAGACCCCTATACCACCGACTACTCGAGAGTGCTGGAGGCTGATGAACGTCTTGATGGTGTGGTTGTATATGGGAATGCCCCATCGTTGCCGCCATCGAGTATGCATCAATGATTTTATGTGGCCGTAGTCCCGGATCAATCTAGTTAGGTTGGAGGGGCTACGGCCCCTTTAATTTTGATTATCCCCGACTGGGTAAAAATGGTGGGTAAAACCTGGGGAATGGTGTGGGAAACACAAGCATTTTGGTTGGTTTCCCACAGGCTGAGAATATCTTTTCCCGGATGCGGACACAGGCGTACCCCAGGGCTACCCACTGGTTATCCTCAATTAGCATTGGCGTTTTATAGATGGGTTTAAGCCAAAAACAGACTTTTGCCCAGTTTCCACAGAGCTTACTATTATTACGATTATTTTTAAGTATTATCTGTATAATGAAGTAAATCGGTTAAGGAGTGGAAAGATGAGGCTTAGCCTAACTCAGGAGAATTTATCTCGTGCCCTGGCTAGTGTTGGCCGGGTTGTATCCAGCCGCTCCAGCTTGCCAGTGCTATCAAATGTACTCCTAACGACGGATGGTAACCGGCTGCGGTTGTCGGCGACTAATTTGGAGATTGGGATTAATTATTGGATTGGCTCTAAAATTGACCAACAGGGGTCATTAACAGTTCCCGCCCGTTTGTTTGCGGAGTTTGTTTCGAGTCTGCCGCACGGGAATATTGATTTGGAAGCAGACGAGGCTAACTTGACAGTGCGAACGCCTCATTATGAATCAACGATTAATGGCATCACGGCCGAAGAGTTTCCAACTATACCGCAAGTGGCGTCCGATCCGGTATTGAAATTGGATAACGGGGTTTTGCGTGAGGCGCTGGCACAGGTGGTAGTGGCAGCTTCGGTTGATGAAGCCCGGCCGGTTTTGGCCGGCGTGCATTTGTATACTGAGGGCGCGGTGCTGTATGCCGTGGCAACCGACTCATACCGCTTGGCTGAGAAGCGTTTAGAGCTGGCTGAGGAGCCGTCACGTGAGTTGTCGGTGATTGTGCCGGTCCGGACAATACAAGAGCTGGTACGGCTTCTGAATGAGTCTAGTGGCGATGTGGAGTTGTACTTGGACGAGAACCAGGTAATGTTTCGGGTGGGTGAGGTTGAGCTTATTTCGCGGTTGATTGAGGGCAAGTTTATTAGCTACCGCCAGATTATTCCACAGCGGGCAGAGACGTCGTTTGATATTGATACGGCCGAGTTTAGCCGTATTACCAAGGTGGCCAGCCTGTTTGCGCGCGAGAGTGCCGGGAGTATTAAGCTTGAGATTAAGCCTGAGGGCGAAGTAAGTATTGTGACTAGTGACTCAGAGGTGGGTGGCAATAAGAGTACGGCTGAATGTGAAGTTGCGGGCGAGGATGGAGAGATTTCGCTCAATGCCCGCTATTTGCAGGATGCGCTGAGTGTGATTAAGTCGCCGCGGGTGACATTTGCGATTAGCGGTAAGCTGAACCCGTGCGTCTTGTCTCCTGCTGGCGATGAAGCGGCTGATGATTATATTCATATTGTGATGCCGCTTAGAACTTAGGTTTTGGGTGGGGTGGTTATTATTCTGTAATTCGTTGATTGGCGATGGTTAGGGCGGATTTTAGGCGCAAAATTTCGTTTTTGAGGATGCGTTGGCCTTGGTTGGTGAGTTGATAGGTCGTTGTTGGGTGGCCAAATAATAGACTGTACGGGCGTGATGCTTGGGTGATCAAACCTTTTTGCTTGAGAGATTTGAGTGTTTTATAGATTGTCGTGAAATGAATGTAAATGCTGCTACGGCTATCTTCCATGATTTGGCGTTCGATATCGGCGCCGCACATTGGTGCTTTGGCTAGAGCGAGCAGGATGCAAAACCGGATTGATTGGAGCGGAGCAAGAGATGACATGGCTGGCATGGTACTAGAATTTTTCTAGTTGAGCGAGCGTAAGCGAAAAGACTTGATTAATTGTGGCTTTGCCAAGGTATTTATTATAATATATTACTTGAAAAATACAATGACTAGAAAAATTCTAGTAGGTAGCGTACATGGAAATGGCGAAGCTTGAGGCGTGGCTGGGGTGCAAAAGATGAGCTGAGGTTACCGGGGTAGGTCGCGTGCGAATATCAGATACAATGTAGCTATGACGATGCGCGAGCTGGAGTTAACGAATTTTAGGTCCTATGAGCGGGCGCGGTATGAGCTGCATCCGGCGGTGACGCTGGTGGTGGGCCCGAATGCCAGCGGTAAGACTAATTTGCTGGAGAGTTTGTATACGCTGGCATCGACGAAATCGTTTCGGGCGAAGGACCGGGACCTGATCCGGCATGAGCAGGACCATTTTCGGATTGTGGGATCTGGGGATGAGGTGGAATATGCGCTGGGTTTGAGTGTAGCGGGTGGTCCGCTTGAGAAGCGTATTACGCATGACGGAACCAAGCGCACGCTGGTGGGTCATGTGGGGCAGATTCAGGTGACGTTGTTTGAGCCGACTGATTTGGAGCTGACGGCTGGGCCGCCGGATGGGCGCCGCAAATACTTGGATTTTTTGTTGTGCCAGACCGACCGGGGGTATCTGAAGACGCTTCAGGCATACCGGCGCGTCCTGAAGCAGCGCAACGCGCTCCTGGAGGGACTGGAGATGGAAGCTTTGCGCCGGCAGATCTTTGCCTGGGATCTGAAGCTGACGGAGCTAGCCTCGGAGATTTATCAGCAGCGCCAGGACTTGCTGGTCCAGCTTAATGCTTCCCTGCCCGGCCTGTACGGCGATATTGCCGGTTCGGTGGTAGATCTAGAGCTGGAGTATCTGCCTAGTGTGGCGGGTGATTCGTACGGAGATGCCTTTATGGAGGCGCTTAATAACAACTTGATGCGGGATCTGGGCGCCGGGTTTACGACTATCGGGCCGCACCGCGAGGATTTTAGGGTACATTTTAAAAACAATGACATTTCGGCTGTGGCGTCGCGGGGCGAGACGCGCACGGTGGTGTTGGCCCTGAAGCTGGCTGAGGTGGGCTATGCGGAGACTAAAACCGGTATCCGGCCGATCTTGCTTTTGGATGACGTGTTTAGCGAGTTGGACCGTAACCGGCGCGGGTATTTACTAGAGCGTTTGCGGGATCACCAGACGCTGATTACGACGACGGACGCGGATGCAGTGACGCGGGAGATTAAGGCGCCGCATAGTATTATTTCGACGGCTGAGGGTGTGCATGTTTGAGGATTATTTTGCCAAAAAGCGGGAGCAGTTGGGTATGGACCGGGCGGACGTGTTGACTCAGGTTCAGGCGACGCTGGATGAATGGTATTCGGGACAAGCCCGGGTGAAGCAGTTGCATCAGGGAACGTTGCGGATTATTACGCCGAATTCGGCGGTGGCGTCGGAGCTTAGGATGCGCCAGATTGAATTGTTGCGGCGGCATGATCTAGCTGATACGCGGCTGGCGATCAGTATCCAGAGTTTGTAAGTAAACCGTTATTATTTGCGATCGACCTTAACCACTCCTGAGTCGTATACCAGGGTTTTGGTTTTGGGGTCTTTAAGGGTTAGTTTGGCGGATTCAAGGCCAACACTAAGGAGGTCACCTTTGTAGGTGGTTTGGTCGATGGTTATGTCAAAGGCTACTGAGTCTATGGCGGCGCCATCCGGGGCCATGCTGTGGGCATGATCAGCGTTGGCGATGGTAACCGTTTTGGCATCGCGGTTAAATTTGAAAATGGCGAATTTGAGGTTTTCGAGATTGTTTGACGAGACGCCTTGTCGAATAAGGGCATCGGTGCCGGAATACTGAACGCCTGGTCCCGGGGTGGGTGACGGTGTTGAGCCGACTTTGGATCCTGACGGTGAGCTGGTGATGGTGATGAAGGCGGCGAGGGCGATGAGTATGGCCACCGCTACGATCATAATTATCTTACGATTATTCGGCATGGTACTCTCCTGATAATATTAGCGGCCGGTTTCCGGTGGTGGCGCGTAGTAAATGTAGCGCGCAGGGTCCGGTGTTCCGGGGGCGGATGGAACAGTGACAGGTGTTTTCGTGGCCCCGGTTTTTTCTAGGCTGGCGGTTGTATTTTGATTGGTGGTCAAAATGGTTTGGCTAGGCGTTAATACCAGTCGAGTTACGGGTGCATTAGTACCAGCGACTTTTGTGAGGCCATCGTCGTCAATAGTATTATACGACCAAATGGCGTTGTCTCGAGCCAGATAGAACGTGTCGCCGCGCCAGCCGGCGCCGCCAGTGTCATGGCTGGGTATCGTAGTAGTTTTGTTTGAAGCCAGATCGTAGATGGTGATTGACCCGGCCAGTTTCTTCTTGATAGCCAGGTAGTTACCGCTGGCTGATACCGAGAGATAGGTGGCGGGTTGGAAGCCGGTTAGTTCTTTGATGAGTTGGCCGTCTGCATCGATGACGAGCGGGTTGAGTTGGCGTTTAAAGGCGTACTGGGCGAGCACAGCTGGCTCGGTGGATGGAACTGAGTCGAAGTAGGCGACCACTTTGCCACCCCCGGCTGCTAGGCGGTTGAGTTCGAGTTTGCCTTGATAGAAGACGGCCGGAGCGGCAGCTGGTTTATTGAGATTGTAGCGGTAGAGGGTTTTGGAGTAGCTGGAGAGCACGAACAGGCTACCAGTTTGGCGGTCGTAGGCGCTGGAGGTGTGGTTCAAGTTAGCGGTAGGAAAAACCGGGAGCTGGGTTATGTTGGTTGGGCTACTAGCGGTAAAAACTCCCCGGGTGGTGGTAACGACGACTCCCCCGCCGGTGACCGGTTCGAGGCCAATAACGGTGTTGAGGATCGACTGGTCACTGACTGCCAGACTGGCCCCGGGATTGGTTGTGAGGTGGAAGCGGGCACTGATGTCGGTGGTTCCGGCCGCATCCGCATAGCTGAGTCCGCGGGTTGCTTTGTCCAGATACAAGTAGCCATTACCAAGCGGCGTTACGAGGTCAGCGGCGTGGTTGAGTACGGTTAACGGTTTTTGGCCGGGCTGGGCCTGGGATGGTTTGACGGATTGCACAGACAACGGCCCGATGTGAGTGAATTGCATATTGGTTGCTTGTCCTGCCTGGTAGTAGGTGATGACGTAGTCACCCGTGGGCAGGTTGATCCAGCCTGAGCTGGCGCGGGTGGTGATGGTACGGCCGGTTTGGCTATTGGTGACCTCAGCTTTGTCGGTTCCTGATGGCAAGGTCAATTGCACAAAACTATGACTAATCGTGAAGTACCAAAAGCCGGTTAAGGCGCCGATTAGTATCAGGCCGAGAATGGCGCGCCGGATTAATATACCTGTATTCATTGGCCGGCTCCCGGGAATGGTTGAGCGGTGAGCGAGTAGGCTTGGCTGCCATCCGGTTTGAGGTAAGAGTGGTAAGAGTGGTAGCTTTCGGGGCTATCTATGTAGAGCGAGAAACGGCAATCAAATTGGGTGTGGCAGTTAATACTACTGCGGTCTATGTGAATATAGGCCAAAGAGTACGTGGGTGTTATGACTTTTTCCAGAGACGTGGTTAGTGATGATGACAGGGAGTCTTTGACGGACTGGGGTAGCGGCATGGCGTCAAGACCGAGGACTTTGAACCGTCCATGGACGGCGTCCTGGTTGGGGTCGGCGCTACCACCGTAGTTTACGAGCAGACTATCTGAGGTTTGGGCTAAGGGACTGTAGAAGCTGGTAGCTTGTTGGGGGTCTTGATCTGCTTTGGGATCGTTGGATTGGAGCGCTTGGACGGTTACTGCAATGATGGCGATTAGCACAATACCACCGCCGACTAACAGAGACAGGATTGGGTGATTGCGTAGGTAGTCCATCATTTTTTGAATGCTACCGCCATGTCCAGCCAGACTTTTACTCTGGAGGCTGGAACAGGTTTATTGTTATCGGCCCGGGCTCCGGGGTTTGCGACGTAGAAATTGCCTTGGGCATCGACGGCATGGATGACTAGGAAGTGGCCCGGGGTGTCTTTAGAGCCGGCGCTGTCAATTGATTTAGAAGTATGGGTCATGAACATGAAACCTTGTCCAAGCATATTAGTTATTGTGGCGATTGAGGCATCGGTAATTGTTCCATGCCACGGAACAATGGTTTGGGTTTGGTAGCCTAGTGACTGGATGTAGTTGATGGCGCCTCCATGTACACCCAAGCATCCCCCCTCATGGACCCCGCCTTTGGAGCGGACGCCCTCAAGCACACTGACCGGATCAAGGGTTGGATTGTTTTCGACCGAGGCCCGGATGATGAGAGCTGAGGTCGGCAGGCAGCCACATTCGGGCCAATCGTAGTTGCCGCCACTGAGGTCGGATTGGTTGAAGTAGCAGGCAGGTGTTCCCTTCCCCCCTGGGGGCACTGGCAATATGTTGGCGCCGTTGGTGCAACCGACACCACCGGCACCAGCTGGTGCTGTACAGTTGGCGGCTGATTGGGGTGTTGTACTAGCCGGGCCGCCGCCTGGTCCCCCGCCGGGTCCGCCGCTGCCAACCGGCACTACTACGGCGGTGCCCATGTTCCAGCCTTTTTCTTGAGCGAGTTTGTGGATGGCATGAGCCTGGGTTTTGCGGGCCGGCTGGGCCCCGCCGGCGTGCCGTTCGTACTGAAGCTCGAAAACTACTGTGGCGTCATCAATGCTGGTGGTGGCTCGTAAATTGTCGCCGGCTTTTTTTTCGGAATGGGCGCCGGTGCCGGTTAGCTGGACCCATAAGGCATCGATTTGGTTGGGGATGGTGGGTGGTTTACCGGCTAGCAGTGTGGTGAGCTTGGAGCCGGGTGTCCATTGCACCAGGCCGTAACCCACGCCTTCACCCGCAACTGACGGGTTTTGTGAATGGCCACCACCCTGGACAATGTAGGGGTCAAACCCGGATTCGGACTGCATGTTACCCATGATGCCGGCTACTTGGAACGGTGTCAGTCTGGTGATGAGGTTGTTCCAGATTTCTTCCATGTTATCCGATCCTGGAGCGGCTGGTCCACCGCCGCCAGGGGTGATGCCCGTACCGATTGGGCCGCACTCGACGGCATAGGGGTCATACCAGACCGTATTGTTATAGATGGCATGGCGGTCCTCCGGCGAAACGGCAAAAACACCCGATGGTATGAGTGTTGCCATGATGCTAATGACAATGAATCGAAGGATGACCTTTTTCAAGGGGCACCAGCCCCGACATCGAAGTGAATGTGGTTGCAACCATCTTCAAAGTAGCGGTGGGGCGCAGGGCTGAGTGAACCGAGGCATTGCATTTGGCCAAGACCGCCGTTTGGTAAGAGATTGGCAATGAATTGAGCAAATTGTTTGTAGGTGGCGGTGCCAAGGTTTGATTGGGTGGCTTGGACGCCGTTCACGTTGCCGACGTCAACGGCTCGGCCCTTGTCGTGGAAGGCGCCGTCACATTTGCCGTGACCGGAGGCTAGGGCGTTGATGCTAAAGCTGTAGGTCTGGCCGGCCACGACGATGGCTTGGAGCAGCGTGGTGTTGATGGGGCCATTGACCTGGCAGTAAACGACTGGTTGGCCGTTGGCAACTTTTTCCATGTCTGACCGGTCGCTGGGTTGCTGGAAGGTAATTTTGCTTGGTACAAGAGCTAGGATTTTTTGGGCGCAGGTTCTAGCGTCGTTGCAGCCGGCTGTGGCTATATTGCCGCCAGGTCCATTGATGATACCGCCACCGCCGGCGGGTGCGCCGGCTTCGGGCTCGAGACCACCGTCATTGTCTTTGGTGTAAACGGCATTCATAGCTTGAACGGCGGCTAGCTCCAAGAGACAGCTATTGGGTCCTTCGGGGTTGGCGGCTTCGGGATTTATGGACGGGTTGAGACAGTCTTCGCGGGTTTTGGCCTTGCCGCTGGCGACGAGCTCGTTCAAGGGGGCATCGATCATTTCTTGGGTTACATTGTACTGTTGGACACCATGCTCTTTGGGAATGGGCGCGTCAGCGCTGACACCATGCGCTAAGGTGTGAGACAGTACACCCAGGAATGGCGCAAAGAATCGTAAGGGGTTGGAAAAAATGGACGCCAAATAGTCTTGAGTTTGACTAGTAACACTGCCGACGCTGGTGGGCATGAGGGCGAGGAAACGGGCACCGAAGGCGTTGGGGTTCTGAATATCGGTAATGCGGGAAATAAGGTCCTGCTGTCTAAACTCGGTGGCTTCATTTATAGCTATTCGGCGGTCAGCTTCGGCGGCGGCGGTGGGTGATACTTTGACACAGCCCAAGACACCTTTGCAGAAATCGTTGGCGGTGACATCGGCGCCGGTGTCGATGGCGGTAAAGAGTTCTCCGTCGCGTTCGGCGCCGGTTACTACCGGCGGGAAGATCCATTGAAATACTTTCATCATGACTTCACCTATGAATTTTTTGACGTCGTTCAAAAACGGCAGCACCGCGGTGAGGGCGTCGCCAATTACCCCGAGAACCCCGCCGATAAGGTCGCCAAGGAAGTTGACAACTTGGCCAATAGTGGCTAGGTATGGAACGAAGATACCGTAATGGAAGATGAACATTTCCTTTTGATAGCCGGCGGTAAAGCTGGCAGCGTTGGCGCTGTTGACTTGTTTTTCTGGAGGCAGCTTTTGACCGCCGGCCCGGTTAAAAAAAATTCGCTGGAAGTCGGCTGACTTATGAACATCAGCTACCTTGAGCATGACGGCGTTGACTTCGTCGCCGGAGGCACGGTTCTTGGTAGTGCCGTCTATGCCCTCCTTTTGGTTGTCGGCGGCGGTGGCGAAGATGGCGAAGGTGGCGGCGTATTGCGCAGCGCGGTAGTCGGCGATGATTTGGCCGATAATATTATGCCAGACGACATCATCGATGCGGGCAGCGAGGTCGATCCAGCCAATGATGGGGATGGCTTTGGTGGCGGTTTGCTTGAGTAAGCTTTCGCTAACTTTTTTTGTCACGGCATCGGTAGTCAAGGTTTCTTCGCTCCCAGCTACCTCAGAGATGGCTTCGTTTAGCGCCAGTCTGGCAGCTTCGCCATCGGCATTGGCGGGCCGGCCCTCGTTTGGATTGGGGTTGGCTTTGGCCGCGTCGGGACAACTGGCTTTATCGCCCAAGATACAACTCAAACCTCTACCTACACGATCTCCATAGGAACTCATGGCTGCAGTCCGGATTTCACCATCAATAAATTTACTGGCCTCTTTGCCCTTTTTGCCGTCATAAAGCTTCCATTTACGAATGCCGTAGGCGTTGCGCATCCAGGACCGGATGTGGCGTCGGATAAGCACAAGCGGGTATTTGGTGGCACTTCTGGTATATTCTTTCGTGGCGGCTTTTAAGAATGCACGGGAATCGTTGCTACTGAGGTCTTGGTTAATATACTCACTAAGCGGATCGTCGATGCTCTTAGTCTCGTACGGTCCTGTATACGTAACCTTAATGCGACCCCTGGCGGAACCTGCTTCAACTTTAATACCATGGTTTTTGAGAAGTGTTTTTTCGAAGTCGTTCTTGGCCATATTGCCGAACAGGAGATCGACGGGACCGCCGGTTACAATATTTCTGCCAATGTCAACATTGGCTTTACGGGCCAAGTAATAGACCGCGAGCACTTCGGCCCGCTCACCAACCGCATAGTTAGCACGCTTGAACTCATCCTTGATGACGTTTTGGATTAACGATTCCATTTTGAGGGGCAGAAGAGCGATGACGCCGAGGATTGCACTTATGAGAACGGCGCCGATGCCACCGCCGGCTATCATTTTTTTCTTGTTGCGGCCGAACATTTGCCCCAGTTTGCCGCCGACGCCGCCTTTGCTGCTCTTGGAGCCGGGCCCACCAGCGGGGTTATTTTGGCCGCCTGAGGCGCCGGGGTCTGGGGCTCCGCCGGTCCGCGAACCGGCATTATCGCTTTTGCCTCCCGGGATTACCCGGAGGTTAGGGCGGCCCTGATTTTTTGCGTTGTCCCCCATCTCGTTGGCCGGGGCTTCGGGCTTGGTCTCGGATTCGGGAACTGCCCGGAGGTCGCGGTTGACTGGTTCGCCGCCCTCACCGCCACCTTCGATAGAGCCACCACGCATGCGGGCTTTACGTGCGGCCCGTGAATCCAGGTATTCGGGTTGATCAGAGTCGAGTGGCCGTGCTGGTTCTGCCACTACTTACCCTCCTTGTGCCTCATCAGGCTGCTCCTTGGCGACCGGCATCAGCCTCAGCCTGCTCCTGGCGGGCGGCTTGGAGAGCTTGCGGGTTGGTTGAGATGAGCTCGGCTTCGGTTTGTGAGGCGAGAATGCGAATGATGACGTGGTTGAGACCGGCAAAGAACAATCCTTCACCGACCGGGAACTGGCTGAGGCGGTTTTTCTCCTCGCTGGTGAGCTTGAAGGTGTCGGCCACGATGTCGATGGCGCTGGGGGCTTGCTTGAGCAAGAGCTGTAGCGAGGAGTTGGCCACGACTGCCCGGCCCATTTTGTTACTCAAGAAGTCTTCCACGTCCTGGGAGATGGTGGTAAGGCCGAGGAAGTACTTGCGGGCACGTTTGGCCAGAGAGAACATGAAGGCAGCCGAGTCGTCGTATTTCATGAGCTGCCAAGCCTCGTCCACGATGAGGATGCGCCTACGCTTGTCGGATTTGACCTTGTTCCAGATGTAATTTAGGACGATGTACATGCCGACGGGCCGCAGTTCGTCTTCGAGGTCGCGGATGTTGAAGACCAGGAACGGGTTGTCGAGTTTGACGTTGGACTGTTCTGAGAAGATACCACTGAATGTGCCGGTGGTGTATTTGCGCAGGCGCTGGGCCAGTCCGGGGCCGTTGCCGGTCATGGAGGCCAGGGTGTTATAGAGGTCATTCATGGTTGGCGGCATGACGTTGTGGGTCAACGGGTCTTTGGTGATGCCGGCGCGGGCGTAGGTGTTGATGATAGCCACGTCCAGGTCGGCGTCTTCGGCCGGAGTCAGTGGTGTGGTGAGCGTGGCGCCGGTGGTGGTGTTGACGGAGGCACCACCCATCATGAGGCGCAGCAGGCCGTGCAGAGTGATAATGTTGGCCTGCAAGGCGTTGTCGGCCTCTTCCTGGTCAAAGACGCGCGGCAGGTCAAAGGGATTGATGCGGGTGGTGGCAGCCAGGGACAGGCGCAGGTAGCTGCCGCCGACGGCCTCTGCGAGGGTTTTGTACTCGTTCTCCGGGTCGATGATGATGATTTCGGTGCCCATCATGAGGCTACGTAGGGCTTCGAGCTTGATAGCGAAGGACTTACCGGCGCCGGACTTGGCGAACACGACCATGTTGGCGTTTTCGAGCGAGAAGCGGTCAAACAAAACCAAACCGTTGTTGTGCCGGTTGAGGCCGTACAACACTCCTTCGTTGCGGCTCAATTCGGCCGAGGTGAACGGGAAACTGGTAGACAGGGCGCCGGTGTTCATGTTGCGGGAGATGCCGAGCTGGTCTGAGCCGAGCGGTGTGGTGGAGTTGAAGCCCTGCTCCATCTGCATGGTGGCCGGCTTGGTGTAGACCAGTGACTGGCCGAAAATGCCCTCGATTTTGCGGGTGACTTGGGTGAGCTCGTCGAGTGAATCGGCATACATGGTGAGGTACAAGCCGAAGCGGAAGAAGCGCTCCTCCCCTACCTGGAGTTTGTCACGCAGTTCCTCGGCGTCTTGGATGGCGGCTTCGAGTCCAGGGTCGCGGACTTTGCCCTTCTCCTGGTTGATCGAGTAACTGGCCTCCAGCTGACCGACTTTTTTGCGCAGGTTTTCCAGCACGACCTTGCTCTCTACGGGATAAATAAACAGCGAAATGTCGATAATTTCGTCCAGGTTGATAATGGGCGATAGCCAGCCGGTAAAGACCTGGCGGGGAAAACCGTAGACGTAAATGGTCTTGGCGAAGCGCTTGCCTAGCCGAATGTAGCCTGACTCGATCTCGAGTGATGGTGGCGCGATGAGGTCGCGCATGGTGACAATGCCTTGGCGGTAGATTAACTCGGCTTCGCGCTGCTCTTGAGCTTGTTGAGCTGCGGCCAGGCCGCCTGGTGTCATTGGTTCTTGTTTTTTGCCAAATATAGCCATTAGCTATCCTCCCCGCGTACCTGGCGCATTACGGCGTCATGAGCTACAGTCCTCGCTTGGCGTACGTTTAAGTACGCCTCACTCCGGGCTTCGCTCTTTCCTGGTACTGCATCCAGGTACGCGTGGCGGAACCGTCTCATACTGGTGCTCCCGGTAATGGTCCGCGGGGCGCGGCGCCGTCACCCTTGGTAACTACCGGTGAGGTGAGCTGTGAAGTGTCGATGAGTTTCTCGTTGACGGCCACATCCGGGTTGTACCAGCCGTAATACAGGTCAACCAGCTCCTGGGTACCCAAGGCTAGCGCCCGGATGCCCATTTGGGACATGCCGCTTGAGACCAAGGCCATGCGCTGCGACAGCTCTTGCTTGTACTTTTTGAACTCATCTTCTTCAACCGTAATAATCGGGACGGGTTGTAAGGCGGCTTTGATGCCGGCAATGAGGCTAACCGTTTTGGTGGGATTTACCGGCGGGAAGAACGGCACGGTGACGTAGAACTGCTTGTCCATAATGTTGACCTCGTCGACCAGGGCCTTGATGTTAGCCATGTAGTCGTCCATGAGCAGGCCGAGCAGCTCATTGGGCTGGGCACTGCGCAGGGCGGTTAACTTTTCGAGATATCCGTCCAGGTCTATTTTCTGGCTCTTGATACTGATTTGGACGGGAAAGTGCAATGAGTTAATAAAGCCCTGGTAAGCAAATTCGACGGCCTCCTGCTCCTGCGAGCTCATGAGGTCGAAGTTAATGGCCGAGCCGAGGATGACGCCGCGCAACGAGCCGTCGCGCATTACGACCACGCCGTCTTTGATTTCAGAAATCAGCAAGCTGCCCTGAGTGCTCTTGCCGGTGTTGGCTGGGTTACTGGTTGACTGGTTATTGACCATTTGCGCGTACACTCACTGACTGACCTTCTTGCAGGGGCGCGTTCCGAGTGGCGGTCGCGGCCAGCTGCGAGACGGTCAAGTCATCCCTCTCCGTTGCTAATCTCATTATATCGTTCGGGTTGGTTGCTGTCACGCCGCTTATGCTCTGGGCGGGAGTGGCAGCGGCAGTAGCGGCTTGACGCTGGGCGGCGGTTTGGCGGGCTTTCATTTGGCCGATGGCCTCTTCGCGGACGTCAGCAGCTGCCGTCTCGATGAGGCTGGCCAGGTTTTGGGCCAGTGGGCTGTGTTGTAGGTCTAGCATGTCTTCGCTGGCTTGAGGCTGGGGCAGGTTGCTGTTGGCCGGCGTGCTGTCCGGTGCTACCAGCCGGTCGCCGGCATTGTAGCCGATGGGCGAGATGACCTCGGCGGCCGGGACAGGCGTTTGGTTCCAGCCACGGGCGTCGATCATGGTAGCCAGGCGCTCTAGCTCACTGCGGACTTCGACCGGGTTGCGCTGGCTCTGCTCCTTGATGATCTTGTGCGGCTCAATGTGGAACGTCTCCGCCACGTCATCCTTGCGCCAGAGCCGTTTGCGGTCGTTACCGAAGAAGCCGACCATGGCGATGAGTAATTGCTCGAAGTTCTGGCCATCGCGCCGGTAAAAAGCCAGCAGCAAGAATAGCGTTGTAGGCGGCAATCCCAATAAAATCATTACAACAGGTATTTTTTGAAAAACACCAAAGCACACGATGGCCCAACCGAACCCGACCAAGGCGTAAATAAACTGTTTGAACGTTAACGGCCCAAGGATTTTATCTTCGGACTCGACGTCTTGAGGAACTTTATACTGTCCCATTGGCTCCTGAACTCACACCACTACTTGTAATAAGCTTACGCTATATCGCCTTCGACTCCAAGCGAATGGGTCATTGTATCGCCAGATTGCTGTGGGGGCAAGTGATTTTGGGGGTAAATTTTCCTATTATTGCAAATGGAGTAGCGATAAAGTGCCATTTATTGCGAATGGTTATGCTAAATATACGAATCTGTGAACCGGAACATTTCAATATTTGGGTAAAAAGAAGGCCCCTTGCAGTTTCGCAAGGGGCGGGGGTGGACGGGTTAAGAACTACGGAGAGCTAGACCTAACTCCGTCAAGTTGTTTGCATCTCTCCAGCTTTCGTGAGGGCAGTATTGACAGCGACCTTTTGGATAGCTGCACCATACTGGCTCTACTTTGATCTCAACCCTGAGGGTTCCATAAGAGCCACTGCCGGTTAGTAACATAGTACCCCGGAAGCTCCGTCCTTCTAGTTCCCAGTAAGCGGTGAGAAATTCTACATCTACTCCCCCGCCTCTGCCGGTTGTTACCGGTACTGGCCTCACGCCCATGCGGATAAACCAATCAGCGGCTGCTGCTTGAACGGCATCCGCGTCTTCCTGATAGCGAGCAGCAGCAATCTGAGTGCTAGCAGCGTCGTCCGCTTGAGCGGCTTGCTTCGCCCGATCGAATACGCTGACTGTGTCGGTCGTATTTGAGGAGCCAGTGGATGCAAGATTGGATGTAGCAGAGTCAGTTGATACACTCTGAGGACCCAAGGTTCGACGTAGTCTTGCAAGGGTTCGTGCTTGTACTTCTGCGGTTCGCTTGCGTCTTTCGGCGGTTCGTGCTTGTACCTCTGCGATTCGCTTGGCACGGTTGCTTCTCCAGCCCATCAAGCTCGTTGGTTCGCCTTTGTCTGTAGTGGGCTGCATTCTGGTTCGTCGGTTACGGAAGGGCCACATGATTTAGCCTTTCAGATCGGAGGTGTTATCGGTATCGATGAAAAGTTTCGTCTTGCTGCAGGCGGCGGTACGGCTAATGCAGTTGTTGAATCCTATATTATATATTGTATTTAATATTTTGTCAATCTTTACGCGTATGTTTTTATTAAAAAGACCCCCTGCAGTTTCGCAGGGGGCGGGGCTGATGGGTTAGTTGCCATCCCACTCTAGACCGAGCTCGCTTAGGAGTCGGGTGACGCCAGGGATGATATCGATGTATAGACCGACCGTGTCAATTGTTTTGTGGCCTAGAGTGTGCCGGCCGGTTCCATCTGAACCATCAAAGTAGACGGTAGACCCGAGCGTAACCCAAAGTGTTCCGTCCTGACACAACATGAGGTTGGTATTTGGTGACTCGCCACTGCTATCTCTCTGGGTGGCTATTTGCCAACCCCATTCAGTTCGGCTTATTGGCACCGAGTAAGTTGTATCTTCTTTCCTCCGTCCGGCTAGCGGACCCGTGGGCTCTGAAGGTAGTTTCTTATTTTCGTGGCCGCCAGTTTGAATACTGAAGCTTGATAGTCCTGGTGAGTTGTGCTTCAACAAAAAGCGTTGAAGCCGTTCTAGGAAGGCTGCCAGCTCTTGGTTTTCTTGCTCAGCTTCTAGGAGCTCGGTCGCTTGGCGTTTCGTTTCCTCACGTTGACGAGTTTGCATTTCAGCTTGATGTGCTCGAAGTTGGGTTGCAGGGTCCCTAGATGTTGAAGCTGGCTGGCTAGGCTGAGCCAGTTGGGTTGGTTGACTTGTTGTAGGCGCCTGACGTGCTTTGAGTCGCTTGAGGGCATCTTGTACGTACGATTCCCAGCCTTGCTTGCTCATCGGGTTGTCCTGTCTGTAGCGGAAGTTGGTGCACTAACAACTCAGGAGAGTGATAGATAGTTAATTATAACATATTTCTGCAATTCTTGCAAGCGTGTAAGAAGGAATTCGCCCACAAACAGCGGCTTTGCGGAGCATTTATTGGTAAATAATAAGACCCCCTGCAGTTCGCAAGGGGCGGGGTGGACAGCTAGTTGCCATCCCACTGGAGATTGAGGTTATCAACTAACCTCGCCACTCCCGGAATGATGTCGGCTTCTAGCCTAGCTAGTGAAAGTGATGTTTGTCGGCAAGTCAGGGTGAAATTGCCGGTTTCGTCACTTATATCGAGGTATGTTCTAGCTCCAAGAGTAACCCATAGTGCTCCATCTCTACAGAGCATGAGATTATAACGAGGCGACGAGATATAGTCACCGGGGCCTTGAATACTTGCAATCTCCCAGCCCCATTCTGTCCGATATGTCGGGGGTGTTTCTTTTTCGGGAGAAATTATACGACCACTCCTTCGCCGTACCGCTGGTTCATACATGGAATATGTTAACTGAATCTCGAAGCTTGTTAGCCCAGGTGAGCCTTTTTTGGACAGGAGCATCCGAAGGCGTTCGATGAAAGCTGAAAGCTCTCGGGCTCTTGTTTGAGTAAGCTCACGTTCTGCTGCGTGCTGTTGTGCGAGCTCACGTTGACGTGTTTGCTCGGTGGCTTGGTGTGCGCGGAATGCTGCCGCAGGATCAAACTCAGCAGTTGGTGCCTGTGCAGTCGTTGGCGCTTGAGGTGTCTGACCCAGCGTCTGGGTTGGTTGACTCGGCGCTTGTACGTCACGACCTTCAAGCCGCTTGAGGGCGTCTGCTTTGTACGCTTCCCAACCTTGCTTGCTCATTAGCTTTTCCTGTCTTGTCGAGGCTGTCGGGGGCGCTATATGTGTTCATATAAAAAAGAAGCACAAATAGATTATTTATTATAGCATATTTACTAATAATTAGCAAGTAAGCAAGTTGTCGGGGGATTGTTAGCTGATACTACGGTCGTCACCGATTTGATCGTCACGGTGTTCTTCGACGGCAACATCAACCTTGGGTGGCCGCGGGTTGGTGGTTGGTGGTTGGTATGAGCTCGGGACGTAGAGGGAGCCAGGAGTTGGCTGTTGGAACTGTGTACCGGCGCGAGGAGCGGTTATGATAGTCGGCTTTGTCGGCTGGACATTTACGTTGACGGTTGGTTGTGTAAGCGGAGTTGGAGTTGGTTGTGGTGGTGGAGCTGCGGGCTGAGGGGCTGGTTGTGCTGGGGGTGGTGTGGCTGAACCCGGTTTGGTATATAACGAAGCTGCATGTGCTGCTGCCTGGTAGTCTGAGGTGCTACTAAATACTGTTCTGTCTTGATGCGGAGTCCCTGTAAGGACTTTGCCGGTAGTCGTGTCTTTGGCCCACTGATAATTTTGGACGGCATCAACACTATCCGGATTAATTTTGCTGGCGGTGTTAGGGTTAGCAAGTATTTTCTGGAAGTTATCGCTAAATTGTTTGGCAGCTTTTTGTGCTTTTGGATCACTAGCGTTCCGATTGTAATACTCAAGAGCACGATTTACTTGTTTATTGCTCATGCTTGTTATTTCTTCTTGGCTTAGGTCGCTCCAGGCATTCTGTGGTGGTTTTTTAAAGTCAGGACTTTTGGCGTTTGCAGTGCCTTTTGACCAAACATCTTTTAACTTATTTATTACAGGTTCAGTGTCTGTGCCTCCGAATACATTTGGATCTGCCCGAAGCTGTTGTAGTGCGTCTTCGCCGCTTTGCGATTGACTGAGCTTTGTCATGGCGGCTATAGCTGTAGCGTGGTCGCCGTCACTGAGGGCTGATTTAACCTTGTCCTTCAGTGATTTGATGCCGCTTTCGTTTAGGTTGACATCTTTAATTTTTAGATTGACCCCTCCAACATCTACTTCTTGATTCAGGAAGGCTTCGTTTGCGCTTTGAGTGAGCATTTTGTCCATTTCGGCTGCTTTGCGGTTTGCCATAGTATTCGCATAGGTTTGTTTGCCGTACTGGGCGTGGAAGTCCTTTGTTGCTGCCGATTGGGCGAGTTCGCTGGCGGTTTTATCGAGGGCTCGGTTCATTTGAAGCCCCTTTAAGCCTTTATCGGCACCAAACCCGAATCCTGAACGTTTTTGAGCGGCTTGTTTTTGTGCGTTTTGCGCAAACCGACCTAGTCGGGTGCTAGCAGGTCCTTGGTCTCGTAAATTCATAAGTTTCTGTTGACCTTTAAGCTTGCTTCGTTCCTGCTGATCCTTGCCCCAGAAGGCACTTTGGAGGCCCTTGTTGGTACCGCCGCCGGCTCGGGTGACTAAGCCATGGCCGAAGGCTAGGGCGCTGCCGGCGAGTTTAAAGGTGGCTGGTACGAGGAAGAAGACGAAGATTGGCAGGAGGGAGGCAATGATGTTTTTGGCTATGTCGCCGTTAAAGTCGCCGGTGTTGGTGGTGATGGTGACTTGGTTGAACAGGTTGGCGGCGGTGAACATGAGCATGATGATTGGGAACATTAAAAGGAGTTTGCTGAAATATTCCCACCACATTTTGAAATACTGCTGGGTGTTGGGTAGTACCCAGAATACAAAGGCGAATGGGGAGATAACAACCAGGAAGTTGATGAGGATAAGCCGGATCTCGAGCGTGACGAAGACTGCTAGCATTGATAGGAATGCAGAAGCGAGAGCTAGCATAACGGGTACCAGTGCGCCAATGGCGATAATGGTTCCGCCGGCCACACCAAGGGTTAGAAGGCCGGCAATGGGGGCAGCAACCTGGAGATAGGTACTCTTCTCGGCGTTAAACTGGGCGGGCACAGCTGACGCAACAAGTTGGCTTAAACCGAGACCTAGTATGTTAGAGAAATCGACGGCGATACTGGAGAGGATGTATGAAAATTGGACGAGGATGGCGGCAGCTATTAAGCGTGGCAGGATCTTTTTGACAGTGTAGTTGTCTAGACCGAGGCCGGTGCCAAAGATGATGACGAAGAAAATGAGGACGAAGAAGACGTCGGCCAGGTTGCGGAAGGCGGACCAGGCGGAATAGAGCGGGGAGCTGGTATTGAACGGGGTGACGACGAGGACGTTTTCGACCCAGCCCTGGAGGATCCGGACACCGTCTTGGGCGATGACGATGAATGGGCAGAGGAGCCAGGTGAAGGCGCCGGCGTCGCAGGTGGCTACGATTTCATTGGCTCCGGCGGCACCGCCACCACCGGCGGCAGCGGCGGCTTGTTCTTGGGTTTGACCTGGCTGGGCGATGATGACGGGGCCCCATTCAAAGTTCTCAGGCTGGGTGGTACAGTTGCTGCCGTTTCCGAAGCCCGTTTCGATTTCAACTACACCTTTGTGGGGATTGGCGTCGTCGACGTTGATGGTGTGTCTAAAGAGACATTTGGCGAACGGATAGTCAAATTCCGGGGCATGGACACCGCCCCGGTAGTTATTTGTGCCTGGAATTTTCGTAAGGTTGTAGGTTTTGTCTACGAAATAGCCGCCTGTGACTGCAATGACGTCTTCGCTGATTTTCGTGTAGACCTCGGGGCGGCCGGGGGCGGCCGAAGCTGTGGCAATGAGCAGCAGGTTGCCAAGGAGGCTGACGGCGATTAGCGCGAGGCCAAAAACGGTTCGTTGCCAGACGGAAGACCGCTGGTTCATAAAGCGCTTGCCCGCTGCTGTTTGATCCACCATGATGACTCGATTTTAGCATGAGCGGAATCAATGTATCAAAACAAAAAATGCCCTAGCTCCGTAGATGGGTATCTACGTCGCTAGGGCGGGCTGTTTCGCGGACTGGTCAGTGGGGGCTGACTGCCGTGATGAGCCAATGGTCAGACCTCCAGGTGAGGTGTACGGTGGCCATGGTGTCCGGTTGACCCGGGCGGACCAGGACCCAGTCGTACTGGCGGACCGGTTTATTTGGAACGGGGTTGAGCATGTACTGGTACTGCGTGGTTGGAGTGCCGATAGTGGCACAGTTGTCGAAGAGATCATATACCGAATTCCCGGGGACGGGATCGGCAATGATGTTCGGCGCCAGAAGGTCAAACCGGGTAAAGCGGTTTGAAGGGTTGCAGTGCATGAACACGACGTCTATGACCCAGTCCCGGATTTCGACCTCGCTGGCGGTAGCATCGAGGTAGTATTCAGTCTTGAGCGGGCCCATGGCCACAATTGCATCTGAGGCCGCGATCTTACCCGTGGGCGTGGACAGATCGTATTGCTTGGTGGGGTCGGCCCGCTGTGGCGCCGGCGCGGTTACCTGTCCCTGGGTGGAGCTGATGCTGCCGGGAGCTGGTGATGCCGCGGATGGGACATCAGGCAGCGCGCTGGCCAGTAGTACCAATGCCATGAAGGCAATGATAAGTAATGGCACCGGGCTTAAGATCAAGCCCCAGAAGATAACTGGGTGACGGTGCCGGAACTTGTCGCGAGCCGGCGGTGAGGCCGGCGTCTCGTATAGCCGTGGCTGGTCCTTCAGTGGTGCAGACATTTCGGCCCCCCTCGGGCTATGTCTCGTGAGTTGTCAAATCCAGCGGATGCCGGATCAACAGATTTGGAGTTTTAGTATTGCTTCCAAATCATAACTACATTATACACCAAGCCTACAAAAATGTCAAACTGCTTGTGGTTTGTGGCTCTGGTGAGCAGTTTTATCTCCGGAGGGCATGGCCGGCGGCGTTGATGTCGGCGACGGTCATGCCGCTTAGATCTGAGTACTTGAAGTTCTTGTCTTTGAGCCAGCGCGAGGCAACGTAGGATTGGCCTTCGTTTGAGAGGGCACGGAGCTGGGTTTCGGTGGCGCCGGCGGTACGGGTTAGCTGGACGCCAAGCTTGTCGTCGCGGACCAATTGATGATGCATGGCGTCGAAGGTGGAGCGGTATTCATCGTTGGTGTTCCAGACGTTCTCATATTGGGCCCGCATAGCTTTAGCGATAGCGATCTTGCGCTCAGGGGGAGCCGGGTTGCGGTCATTGGGGTCGAAGACTTTGGCGAGTTGCCGTGGCTCCAATCCAATGGCCATGGCCTCGGCAGCATCCATGGCGGCGATTGGGTTGGCGGTGTCGGTCATCATTTCAAAGACATCCGGCGAGACATCGGCCAGCTTGGCAGCGGTGTATTTGGCGAATGACTTGGAGACGCCATTCATATCAACGGCGCCCATGTCACGGGAAATGGTCTTGAGCGTGTTGCCGGCGCGGTCAACCACGTCGTAGGTTTTGGCTTGTTCGAGCCGCTGTACGATGGTCGGTAACTGGTTACGTTTGGCCTGGCCGGCGTCACGCAGGGAGCGCCATTCCGCGGATGTATCACCGGTGACACCAAAGTATTTGAGGCCGCGTTTTGGTGCGGTTGTGCGGAACTGGTCAAGGTCTTTGCTGTCGGCGAACTCAGTGGCGAGAAGGCGGTTGAACATGGCTTCGCGGCCGGAAGCGGTTGAAGCCAGGCGGAGTAAGTCTGGAGCGGTTCTTTGCAGCTTGGCCCGGGCGCTTTCGTCGCCATTCATGGCGGCTAAAGCGGCTTTGAGGTTGTTGGGGTTTTGGGCCTCTTTGATTTCGGTCAGATTCTTTTCCCGCTTGGCCACTAGTGCAGAGTTACTGCGTTGCAAAGCGGCTTTGCTGGCGGGGGCGCGCATTAAGGCTACGGCGGCGGCGCCGCTCATGAAACCGCCGACTGCTTGGCCGCCGCGCCCCTTATTTTGGAGTGAGCTGATGGTTTTGGAGTTGAGGACGCGGCCCATGTAGGTATTCTTGCGTCCCTGACGGTCCTCGAGGCCCCGTTGGTACATATCGCTGCCCTTGATGAGGCCTTTACCCTGTTGGGCAACGCCGGTGAGCAGGCCATGGATACGGCTCAGGGCTAGCCCGGCGAGCTTGAAGCTGATGGGAATAATGAGGAAGGCGGCAATGACGACAAGCGGCTTGATGAGGGCTACTGCGACTGCTGCGCTGCCGCTATTGGCGGTGTCGCCACTAAACGGCAGTATTTGGTTGACGATGCCGGCTACGGAGATGATGAGGATAACCAGCGGGTACATTAGGACGAGCCGGACGAAAAACTCGAACCAGGCGGCGGCAAAATCGCGAGTGTTCGGGAGGACCCAGGCGAGCATGGCTATCGGTGAGATGGCGATCAGGACGGCCAGGATGAGGAAGCGGGCGCCAAGCGTCAGGAAGACGGTCAGCAGGCTCAAGAGCAGGCCGAGCAGCACAGGGATTGCGACAGTCCACGACGCCAGGACGGCGACGGCGCCCAGTCCTGCAACCGAGGCTACACTTCCGGTGACCAGGTTGCCGACCAGGTTGGTGAAGCTGGCCGGGCCTTTGGATGGATCAGTGACCGCAGACAGCAAGTGGCCGATGCCACCTCCAAGGACATTTCCGATATCGACAATAATGCCTGAGATGAGGAAGCTAAACTGTACCATGATTGAGGCAATAACCAGTCGGGGCAAGATCTTTTTGACGGTATATTGGTCGAAGCCGCCGATATCTTGTTGTATGAGTGTGGCGCCGATAATGGCAAAAAACACGAGAATAAACAGGACTACAGCAAAGTCACGGATATGAGTCCAGGTTTTGTAGAGATCCGGTGTGGTTTCTGGGCTGATTGGTTTGACCTCAAGCATGGGCCCCAGCACGTCCCGGGCCAGGCCGGCAACGGCTGAGGATATATTGTCGATGACGGGGCAGAACAGCCAGGTAAACCCGCCTTGGTCGCAGCTTTCCCGTGGGTCCTGGCCGGCGGCGGGGACGGGCTGGCCGGTGACCTGATCGACGTTGGCTTTGCTGATTACCGCGGCCGTAAAGGCACAGGCAGCGCCGGCGCCCGTAACGCTTCCTTCGGTGGGGTAGGCTTTTTTGTACTTGTCGGCAGCCACTGTGATGGTAAGCGGGCCGGTGACGGTTTTGCCGCTACATTCATAGGTGGCGTTGGCGGTAAAGGTGGCGCTTCCGCCGGCGTCGGCGGTCTTGGCGAAGGTGGTTTTATTGACCCCGAAGTTACCGCCGGAGGCTACAATGCTGGCGTCACCTGTGCCTTGCCAGGTGTAGGATTCGCCGGCGGCGGAAACGGCTTGAGGCACCAGGCACAAGAGCACAGCAAACAGGATCGCCCACAGCGATTGTCTAGCTGCCCTCCCCCAGATGTGATTCACCAAAAACACAATCAACAAAAGTAACAGGTTTTGACTCGTTTGTCAAAGAATGTTTTGACTTATGCTTTGGGCTTGGCTACAATTTCAGCCAATGAGACGCTTCCTGGCCAAAATTTTACTGACTGTGGCGGCAGTTACGGCGCTAGCTTTGCCGACGCTAGCTTTGCCGACGGTGGCTTTGGCTGCGGAACCGGCCTGTGACACTTCCGGCAATATCAACGAGTGTGCTACAGCGCCACAGCCGTCTAACATTACCTGTCCGGAAGGGCAGGTGGCTATTGGTGTCCCGATTACGAAAAACCCGGGCGGTGGTTCAAATTGCGTCGATAATAGTGGTGGCGGCATAGTTGTTAATTACCTGAAAACCATTTTGCAGTTCTTGTCCGCTACGGTTGGCGCGGCAGTAGTTTTGATGGTGATTGTGGCGGGTATCCAGTACATCGTGTCTAATGGCGATCCCAAGGCAATTACTGATGCGAAGGACCGGCTGATAAATGCCGTTACGGCCTTGGTTTTGTTCATACTAGCCTTTGCGATACTAAGCTTCGTGGTACCGGGAGGAATTCTGTAGATGGAGCCGATACTTCAGTTCTTTAAAGTGGCAGCCAATGCATGCGGCACTAAGACAGGAATTTTTCCGAGTATTTGGGACGGTATTAGCTGTCCTGGTAATGACGTTAAGATTACGGGTGTCTATGACATCATTATTATTTTGGGCAATCTCGTTCGGATTCTCATGGCTTTCGCCGGCGCCCTGGCGGTGATTTTTATTATTGTGGGCGGCATTTATTATGTGACGGCGATTGGTGACCCGGCGCGGCTGAAGCGGGCCAAAGAGATTATAACTCAAGCTGTAACCGGGCTGATTATCGTGATGGTGGCATACGCTGGGGTCACGTTTATTGCGAGTAGGTTCTAATGATGCAGTCGGCTTTGACCCACCTATATGTAGCGGGAATATCGCTCAAAGGTGAGACCGGGCTGCCGGACTCTACCCAGAACGTAAGTGACGCTTTAGGTAACATAGTGGAACTACTGGTTTACATTATCGGCGCTTTGGCGATAATCTTTATCATCGTTGGTGGTCTTCAGATTGTGACAGCGGCTGGTAGCCCAACCCGTGTCAAGCAAGGCCGCGAAACGATTATTTATGCCATTGTGGGCCTCGTTGTGGCTATTGCTGCGTATGCGGCTGTTACGTTTATTGGTACCAGACTAAGTTAAGGAGTATTTAGGTTTCATGGAAAAGTTTTTTAAATTAGCCGATAACGCTACAAACGTTATTGGTGGTGGTGCCGGTGCCGCTTGCAAAACGGCTTGTGGTAATAAAGACATCAATGTCATTTTTTCGGCTGTTTCGAACGCGCTGATTTTTTTGATCGGTGCGCTGGCGGTTATAATGATTATTATTGGGGCCTTGCGCTACATAACGTCGAATGGTGATCCTAAGCAGGCAGAAGCTGCACGAAACACCATTTTGTACTCAGTAATTGGTCTTATTTTGGCCATTGCCGCATACGCAATCGTTAACTTCGTGGTTACAACCTTCAATAAGTAGATGATTTGCCTTTTGCCTTATGCTTATGGTAAATTCAGCTCAAACTAACTGATTGAAATTATAAAGGAGTCTTTAGGTTCAGATGAGCATCACAACTCTTGGCAAGAAAATTGCCGTAACATTTCAGGCTCTTACTCTCGCCTTTGGGTTTGGAGTTTTTAGCTTGGCCACCGTCGCGACGATGGCTCCGGCGCCGGCTTTGGCTGCGCAAGGCGACTGTAATACCACCAACTTGAATATCAGTAGTGGAGCGGCATGTTCGCAGGCTGATGGCACCAAAGATAACTTGTTTGGTCAGGGTGGCATCTTCCAGGTGGCTGCTAACACTTTGATCTTCCTGGTCGGTGCCGTAGCGGTGCTGTTTTTGATCGTTGGTGGTCTGCGCTACGCTGTCTCCAATGGTGATCCGAAGAACGTTGAAGCGGCCAAGAACACCATCACCTACGCCATCGTGGGTATCGTGGTAGCCATCTTGTCCTTCGCAGCGGTCCAGTTCGTCATCAATGCGTTGAATAACGCTCAGTAGACTCTCCCCGAGTTTTAGAAAAGAGCCCTGCGGGGCTCTTTTTAGTTGATGCTTTGCGATTAAAAAACCGCCCGGGTGGGCGGTTTTTAAGGTCGGCTGAGCTGGTGGTTAGACTAGCGGCTTGACCTTGATCTTCTTGACTTTGTCTTGGGCGACTTTGGGGATGGTAACCGTTAATACGCCGTCTTTGAGGCTGGCGGCGGCTTTTTCGGCGATGGTTGAGGTCGGTAGGATGACTGAGCGAGAGAATGAACCCCAGTAGCACTCTTGGACGTAGTAGTGCTCACGGTCGACTTCCTTCTCTTCGACCCGCTCACCACGGATGGTGACGACGTCTTCGGCGACTTCGATGTCGATCTTGTCAGGAGTGACGCCGGCGATGGGCGCCTTAATGACAACGTTTTCTTTGGTCTGATAGACGTCGACGGCTAGCTGGCCTTCGGCCTCCGCCATCCAGTCGTCCTCGCCTTCCATAGTAGTATCGAGGAAGTCATCCTGTAATACGTTCTCTGGATCGGTCTGGGAAGCGTTTTTCTTACCCGGCATTTAGATGAATCTCCACTTTAGATAACTAGCTAAGTTTTAGGCCCGCGGTTTTTTATTTGCGCTGCGGGCATCTTTTGCCTATTATAGGCGAATTGCCAGATGGAACGCAAGGAACACCGATGCCGCTTCGCCAACTGATAGAAATGCTTGCGCCGCCGGAGTGTTTGGGGTGCGGGAGCCAAGGTGTTTTGTTGTGTGTGGATTGCCGAAATGGGGTGCGGCGGCCGGTGGAGATCTGCTGTTTCTGCCATCGAAGCTCGCGGCTTGGGTTGACGTGTGGCGGGTGCTTTGAACAGAAGGTATTGGCCGGAGTGAGCGTGGCCGCCCGGTACGAGGGGGCGGTTAAGAAACTGATTTTGAGCCTCAAGTTTGAACGTACCCGGTCCGGGGCTGGAGTGGCGGCGCAGTTATTGCTTTCGGGGCTGGAAGGCGGGCTGGTGTTTGATGTGGTGACGGCAGTGCCAATTGCGCCGGGACGTTACCGGGAGCGTGGGTATAACCAGTCTGAGCTGATTGGGCGGGTATTGGCGCGACATTTGCGGCTTCCCTACCGTTCGCTGCTCGGACGAACTACGACTGAGCACCAGATGGGGCGGAGCCGGATTGAACGGTTGGTTGGAGTTCAAGGAGCGTTTTATGCGGTTGGTAAGGGGCGTGGTGAGCGGGTTTTGATTGTGGATGACGTGGTGACGACGGGTGCTACGCTCGATGAATGTGCTTGGGTATTGCGCGAGGCCGGGGCTAGTGAGGTGTGGGGTGCGGCGGTGGCGCGACATTAATACGGGAATACGGGTTGAACTTGAAATGGGTTGAATTCGGCGGGATTCCCTGATCTTTTCTGTTTTCCCTGTGGCTACCTTCTGCCCTCAGGGCAGTGAGCAATGGATGGGTGTTATATTTTGCCTTATGTAAGCAATAAATAGATGCCTATATTTGATTTACTGCCCTCGGTACAGTACCCTCGTTAGAATAATTAGAAATACCTTTATGCCGCCATCTCCATTAACCTTATATGTCTTGCTTGCCCTCACTGTAGATGAACTTGATGTACCGGGTATTCACCAACAAATCGCTGAAGATACTCAGAGCATTGTGCTTGCGAGTGAGCGGTCGCTTTATAAGGCCATTAATCGCCTGGTACAGGAGGGTTTTACTATTAAAGTGCCGCAAACCCGCTGCTACCGGCTTACCCAAAAGGGGCGCGCAGTTCTTGTTAGCGAAAAGCATCGGTTTGGCCGGACTACTCTGATATTGCATCAACGGGTTGAATAGAGAACTAATTTGGGCTTACATTTATAGCAGGTCCGAGACTTTCTCCTTTCGAAATGGGTGGAGGGAGAAGGGAGGTGGCGGCAGGCACGTAAGATCCGTGCGGGGATCGCCTGCCGCCACCGTTAGCTGATTAACTTCATTGCCTGTACCTTTTCGTTAATGCTTGGGCATTGGCGTTTATGCCCGGCCTTTGTGCCGGGCTAATTTTTTATGGCTAAAAGGGCTTGAGCAAAACGCTGCCTCGCGGTATAGTAGTCGAGTTCGTGAAGTGGAGAGGTACCCAAGTGGCTGAAGGGGCGGGTTTGCTAAACCTGTAGGGGGGAGTAATCCCCCGCGAGAGTTCGAATCTCTCCCTCTCCGCCAGAATGACCCCTGGAAGCGACCAGAGGTTATTCTTGTATCAGGGCCTGATTGTGGGCCCCAATAGCACAGTACGGAAGGGTGGCCGAGTGGTTGATGGCACTGGTCTTGAAAACCAGCGGGCTAACGCCTCGTGGGTTCGAATCCCACCCCTTCCGCCAAGCAATTATTTGTTCGTGAAAGCAAAATAAAAAGGACGGAGATCTCACAGCTGGATTGCTGTGGATTCCGTCCTGGGGGCGCATTGTTATGTGCCGTTACGCACCGCATTCGGAGGTGGTGCCGTTCTTGCACCAATTGGGATTGACGCCGGTGTTGAGGTGCTCTTTGCGGCCGAGCCACGTGGTGAGGAGGGTGTTTTGGCCGTGAAGAGCTAGCCTGAACGAGTCGCCGGTTTGTAGGCCGACGTTGGGGTTGGGGCGATAGCCCTCGGGTGCTGTATCCTCGCCCCATTCCTTGTATTCCACCGAGGTGACCGTGGCGGTGATGCCGTCGGCGGTTGGCTCGGTGAACTTGAGGTGAGCAACTTCATTGCACATGGCGGTTGACTCGGCGTTGGGGTCCGGGAAGCATTCCCCGAGGTTGGTGGTTTGGGTGCCCGTGCGCTGCCGGTCGATGACCAGGGTGGCGCCATGCAGGCTCCAGGTGCCAACGTATGATCCGAATCTCGCATCGTTGAGGACAACCGTACGGTCCTCGCGACCAGGAAGACTAGCAGTATCAGGGCTGGATCCAGCGAGGGAGCTACTGCATCCTGCTGCTGCGATGGCGCAGAACAGGGTAAAGATGATGATTCCCGCTCGCATGAACATTAGCGATCAGTCCTTTTCGTGGGTTGTGGAGGTGCAATAGTTAATTATAGCATAACTGGCTTGTCTTGTAAATATGCTTGAGTTTAGGAGCTGAGAGTTATGGCATTTCCCTAACCTTACCTAGTGCATTGAGTGCAGTGTCCCTATCTGGTTACACTGCATCGAGTGCACTACCCTATGCTAGGAAGCTTTATTAATCTCGGCCTTGTAGCCATAAGCGTAAATGTGTACTTGTGGCGCGATATGAGCCATAATGATTGTGAAATAGGAACAGGGTATGCCGCCAGAGAAGCAAACAAACCAGATTGGGCCGCAATCTGCAGAAGAGCAGCCTGAGGTTCAGCCGGCGGTTGAGCAGGAGCTGGCCGAGCTTGAGCAGCCTCAGGCCGACCAAGAGCCGGCCGAGGCAGAGCTTGGTGACGATGAAGTGTACGAGGATGAAGAGGACATAAACCCGCTGGCCAACGAAACATTTAGCTGGCAGGCTTCTGAGTATGTTCATCACCATAAAGGGGTTGGATGGTATGCCGGCCTGTTTTTGCTGGTGGCCGTATTGTTGCTGGCAGCGGTTGTGTTCAAACTGTGGCTTAGTGTCGGGGTTTTCCTGGCGATGGGGGTGGCGATTGCCGTATACGCCCATAAACCACCGAGGGTGCTGACTTATGAGCTGGATGCGAAGAATATTACGATTGAGGGCAAGGCTTACCCGTTCAATACATTCCGCTCGTTCGGTGTGCTGAGTGATGAATCATGGCACACTATTGATTTGGAGCCGACTAAGCGCTTTATGCCCCGCTTGACGGTGCTTTTTAGCGATGAAGACTTTGATGATATCGTGGCGCATCTGGAGGCTCACTTGCCTCGGGCTGACCGTGAGCCTGACTTTGTTGAGCGCCTCACCCGCTACCTGCGCTTCTAGGTAAAGAGAAAACCCGACCAGCGGAAACTGATCGGGTGGTTGTTGCCCGGAATCTGTTAGGGAGCGTCATCTTCCGCCTGTGCTTGCTGGACTGGATCAGGAGGTGGGGTCTGGCCGCCTGAATACTGCCGCTGATGGTCGCCTTCATGATCGCAGTTTTCGTGATCTCTTGAGGTGCTAAACACCGCCTTGCCGCCGCCGCTATCCGTTATCGCCCAGTTCATCGGGATCATCCTTTCATGGATGTCGTGGACATTGGTGGTGCCGGGGGTTGTTGCCCCGGGCGGACTACCTAGCGAGCCGCTCGATAGAACCGGATGAGTGCCTTGCTGGAGCTCGTGCACCAGCCTGTACGCTCCAGCTCACCGCATACCCGGCGCACTACGCTCTGGTGGGTGCCCTGGGGGATCTCGACTGAGTAAACGCCTCTAGGCTCTTCATTGAGCTTCTCGTTCACGAGACGTACGAGCGATTCGTAAGCGGCTTTGAGCTTTGCCTTCCAGCGGGCGTCCACTTCACCGGGCGTCGGGAATGGCGACGAGGGGACGAGCGGTGGGATTTGACGGAGCGCGTGGTCAAGCACATCCATGAGGCTGCCAAAAAAATCTTGGCTGGCGTTGACGTCGGGGGCAGGTTCATCTTTCAGACTAAACCGGAGACTACCTCGCCCGAGGACCTCGCGAAGGCCGGCCTCAATATCCAGGACCGGGGCGAGACTCTCGACAAGCTCGTTGTGAGCTTGGCGGAGCCACTGGTCTAGCTGATTGATGGCCGGGAGGTTGGACTGAGTCATGGTGGGCTCTTTTCGTAGGGTACGACCGGAATGGCAATGATTATATTATATCATGTTATTTACCTATATGTCAATAGACACTCATATCAGCCAGGCCCGGCCGATATGAGTGTCTATTGTTGGTTATCCGGTGTTTGAGGGCTCGCCCCAGATTCTTGACTAACTAAGATTATTGTGTATTAATAGAGCACGAGGTTGCTCGAAACGAGTTGCTTGTTCATTGACCATTGTTTTCGCAGAAGGGGTTCAGATGAAACGGTCTTGGAGATGTGTTCCCACTCTTGCTGCTGCGGCAGCTTTGGTTATCACGACGGCTGGTTGTTCGGCCGGTTCGGGTGATGGAGCGTCTGCCGCGGTGAACGGGGTTTCGGCTACGGCTGATCCCGGTAGTCTTGAGCCGGGCGCAAGCATTCGTATTAGCCCGGCGCTGGACTCGCCAGATCTGGCTGCTACCTGGCCGAACGTAATTCAGATTTCGCCCCCGGTGGATATTGAGCCGACCCAAGGTGAGCTGAACGGCCAGGCTACGCTTAGTTTTGCGTATCCTGACCCGCTGCCAGGTGGCGTGACGCCGGAGGATTTGATGGTGACGGTCTACAGTGAAGAACTGCAGGCCAGGTTGCCGGTGCCATTTACGGTTGACCGGGAAAATCGCCGGCTGATTGTCCAGACTGACCACTTCTCGACGTGGGATCCGGTGGCTCAGGATCCGGCTGCTGTTAAGGCGGCTAAGGATTTTGCCATCAGTGCCACGAAGGACACCTTGCGCAATGATGGGAGCCCTACCAACGGGTATGTCTCCAGAATGTGGCCTGAAACACCTGACGCGAGCTGCGCTAAACCAAGCGATTTACTCAATGTGAGGGTGGTTGACTATGGCCTGCCCAACGCAAGGCCGGCTTGCACCGAAGATACCGGACGGACTGGCGAGGCGCGGCTGATTTTGGCCAACACGCACTACTACCCCACTCTCGTTAAGCTGCCGAAGGGCGTGACGGTTGAGGCGGCTGTGCCCGAGGGTGACAGCTTTGAGGAGGTGATGAGCCAGCTGATCGCTCAGGCGACATACGCAGACGAATTTTTCCTGCGTGGTGGTAAGAGCGTGAAGTTGACCGTTAAGACTGACGAGCTGGAACCTGGCGCCCGGATTACGACGCGAGTTGATGCCGGTCTACTGATGGCGGACATGGCTCTGTGGACCGTCGGGATGGGTATTGACCAAAAGGGCGCTGCCTGGAAGGAGCTGCGCAAGTACAAGGATAACCACGCGAAGTTGCAGCAGATCACGGAGTGTTTTGCGGCGGCTGCCCGTGAGTACCAGGCTACGCGCAATCCGAAGGAGTTCGAAGGCGAGGAAGGCCGCAAGAAGGCAGCTCAGTTTATCGACGAGGTCTTGACCAAGTGCGCCGAGCCGACAGGCAAGGCGGTTCACGGTACCTGGGAAAAGGTCCTCAACAAGGGTAAGAGTGCCGGAAAGGCGGTCAAGGGCGTAACTATTACGCCGCTGGCCCGTCAGATCACTCAGTTCAAGAACATCTGGAGCAACCCTGGCGTCCTGACTGCCTGGGTCGAGGGGCTGGTGGCTGGTCTAGCACCGCAGAATGCCGGTGTGGTCAGTGTTTACTTGGAAAAGGCTCCGGAGATCGGTGAGAACCCGACTGCAAACGGCCTGCAGGGCGAGCATTATGCTTTTCTGAAAGACGTAGATCCGAACCGGGCTGTGGTTACATTCGACGTTGTTCAGTGGTTTGTGGGGGCCGCGGCCGCGAAGGCCTGCCGCGAGGACGGTAACGAGGCGCCGATTGCTGCCTGCAATATGGTCTACACGCGCAACAATAATCCATTGCTGCGCATTATGGAGGTTGCGCCCGGCGCTACCATCACGAAGTGGCAGAGTACTGGCAGGGGGGTGGTTGAGGGCGTGCCGTCGACGCTGAGCGAGCTCAGGGGGATATTTATATCCAACCCCAACAGCTACTACCGTGTGGTGATCGACCGAAACAGGATCACCGCGATTCATCAAGTATTTGTGCCATAGGCACGGTTAAGGCCGGACGAGCGATCGTCCGGCCGTTTTTATTGTAGAGAGGCTTTGGTTAAAAGAAGAACCCGGTCAGTGACCTGACCGGGTTGACCGGAGAATCGAAGCCGGAAACCGCTGAGCGGTTAGATTGACTTTGATGTAGCGCGCTTGGCAGGACTCGAACCCACAACCCCTCGGTTAGAAACCGAGTGCTCTATCCAAATTGAGCTACAAGCGCTCGAGTAATGTAATAGCTGGTTTTATATCTGTCAAGCGCAGGAAGTAACCAAGAAAAAGGCCCGAGACTGGCTCGGACACTTTTCTTGGTGCGCTTGGGAGGACTTGAACCTCCGACCCTCAGCACCGCAAGCTGATGCTCTATCCACTGAGCTACAAGCGCAAGGACCCTAGGAGATTACCATAATTTGATACTTTAGGGAAGCACCCCAGGTAAGCATAAGGCTGGTCATTATTGGTTTATCTGTGCGAATATAAAGAAGACCGTAAGTAGTACTCACACATTTTCATTTTCAATCGCAAGGACTGGAGTGATCCTGAAGGGAGTAAACCATGACCGCTCAGACGGAAGTAGCAATTGAGCCTGCGGTAGAGCCTGACGAGATTGATAGCGCCTTGCTGGACCAATGGAACCTGGTCTGGGCTGCTCAGAAAGGCGACATGGAGGCATATGGGCAGCTTTATGACAGATACCGTGACGTTATTTTCCGGTTTGCTTTATTCCGTCTCAGCGACCGTTCATTAGCAGAGGACATAACCAGCGAGACCTTTTTGCGAGCGTTGCGCCGGATAGCTTCGGTTCGTTATCAGGGTCAAGATATTGGGGCCTGGTTGGTTACTATTGCCCGTAATCTCATATTGGATCATGTGAAGTCTAGCCAGCATAGGCTGGAGATGACCACCGCTGAGATACTTGATGCTGGCTCTGATAGCGGTGGTCCAGAGCATGAAGTGGTTGAGTTAATCGTTCATGCTGAGCTCAGGCGTTGTATTAGGATGTTGACTCCTGAACAGCAGGAATGTATCAGGCTGAGGTACTTTCAGGGTTTGTCGTCAGCAGAGACTGCGATTGTGATGAGCCGTAATCGGGTAGCAGTTAATGCCCTGGCGCTCCGTGCGCGGGAGCGCCTAAAACAATTGCTGCCGAAGGAGTTTCGTTTTGCCGCTTGAGTGGCGATGGTAGCGGTTGGACACAATCCAGCCGCTATTTACTTGGGCGCGCCTCAACAAACGGATGAAAATATGCTACCTTAGGTGGGTTCAACTTGAGAGCCAAACTGATGTTTCACGTCGAAACAGTGCGGTTTGATTATATCTGGAGAGGTCGCATAGTGGACTAGTGCGCCGCACTCGAAATGCGGTGAGGCCGCAAGGCTTCCGTGGGTTCGAATCCCACCCTCTCCGCCAAAAGGATTTATTCAATAATGATGAGCAATGGATCAGGCGAACTAATCAAGAATTTCGACAGGCAGGTGAATAATCTGCTTCAAAAAGGCTACGCTGATGCGGCTGGATTGCCGGCTGAGGAGTTTTTGGCCCACATTGAGCCGCTTAGATTAAAGCTGGCAGATTTGGTTGCTCCCGAGGTTGATCTAGAGGCAGGGCGGCTGCCGTTCGTGATCGTTATCAAAAGCGACTTAGTGGGTACGGATGCCGCTATGGCGCTTGTGGAGCGCGAAGGTAAGCGCGGGGTCATAAAGTTATATCCTCATGAGCCGAAAGACTTTCTGCCGATTCAAGGTGCCCTTATTCCCAAAGCTAAGGCCTACTTGTTGATTGATATAGACCGAGGGAAGGATACTATCAATTTACCGCCGAGTGAGGCGATGAAACTGATCGTGAATGATAACCGCTTACCCCTCACCATTGACGAGGGAGTGGCGATTGTTACTCAATTTCCGGATTTTTTAAGGAAGAATAGCTGTTTTTCGTTGCTGGCTTCCCGTCATAGTGGTGATAAGCGAGTTCCGGCTATTTGGATTAATGGACAGAAGTGCCCGAATCTTGGCTGGTGTTGGGATGGCAACCCCCATACCTGGCTGGGATCTGCTTCGGGTGGCAGCCGATTTTAGGGCCGGCCGCTTTTTAATTGAGCTAGGAGCCGCTGTTGTTTGGCAGCGGCTTCGGTTTTATCGCTGGCGTTTAGTATGCGGATGAGGAGTTGGCGGGCTGGTTGGCTGACTGGGTTGAGCGCGACGGCGGTAGTTGCGTGCTTTTCAGCCGAGGTCAGGTTATCCGAGGTGGGCTGGGTATAATCGATGTTAGCCAGGAGGTAATCACGCTCGTACGAGGGCGGTTGTTTCACGAGCAAGCGTTTTGAGCTCTCTAGAAGCCCGCTGGCGTATAGTTCTCGTGCCAGGGTTATTTTGTCCGACTGCGCGGCTGCAACGCGTCCAGCGGCCTCTGGTGCGGTTATACGGCCTACCAGGTTCTGGTTGCGCTCGCTATTGGCGTTGAGAATGTTGGTGAGGGCGGCTAAGACCAGATCATCGTTGGTAGTGGAGACGGTAGTAGCTAGTTTGTTGGCTGAGGCGGCGGCATCGTTGAGCCGGCCGAGTTCCAGCTGTGATTTGAGCCGGAGGCGTAGTGCCTCAGTCCCCTCCCCTGCCCGCCCGAGGGTCCGGGTGGCTTGTTGACTCTGACCGGCGGCTATTTGGGTGCGGGCGAGCTCAAGGGCTGCCGGCTGGTTGCTGGGGTTGAGACGGACGGCCAGGTCAAAGTTGAGCTGGGCCTCACTCCCCTGTGCGGTCTTCCCTGCTTCAAACAGCCGGTCGGATTGAGTGTGGGCGGTGGCCATGACCAGCGGCCAGGCTGAGGCGGCCAGCCCGGCGGCTGAGACGGTGATCAGGCCGGCGGCGAGCCAGAAACCGACGTTACTACGACTGGAGGGCTTTGAGTTACTCATCTAGCTTTGATAGTAGCATGAGCGTTTCGTGGCAGTGATCGTGGGACATGAACTTGAATTGCGGGGGTTATATGGTATAAGCTTCATTACGTTCTTTGAATTGACCAGGCGGCTCCGGAATGGAGTGAGACCATGCAGGATATCTTTCACTGGGATGGCGAAGATACGGCTATGACGGTTTTCCTGACTCCGCGGGCGGAACGAGCGATTGGCCGGTCTGTTGCCAGATACGGCGGTGATCGCGAGGAGGCCGCTAACCGGCTTATATGGCGTGGGGCTCAAATTACGCTGCCGATGGTGAACGGCCTGCAGATTGGACTGCGGCGACCGGATAGCGACAATATTGAGTTTTATAAGGTTAATGACCCAAGCCGGCGAGCAGTAATTAAGGGCTGGTTCTATGGCCTCTTGGTGAAGGTTGGTCTTCGCCGGAAGCCGGTAAATACCAAGGAGACATTCATTCTCCTGGAGCGGGTGTGTTCAGCAGTCGATGAGGTGGCCGAGGTATTTGGTAGTACTAAGACCGATGCGATAAACCAACTGCTGCTAGCGGGTGACCAGGTGGAGGTCTGGTTGGTTGAGAATTCGACTCTTCTGACCGTGAGCGGCAACCGCCCGAACTGGTCGTTTCAGCTGCTTAATCTAGACTAGCCAGGATCTTTAAGGGGACCGGGAGATAATTCCCGGTCCCCTATTTTCATACCCGAATTTATCGCTAATTTAATGTTTTGAGTTGACTATCGAGTTTTTCGAGCAGTTGGGCGGTCTCATTGCGGCGATCACGGGTTTCTTGGACGATGTTAGCCGGGGCGGATTCGACGTATTTGGTGTTGCCTAGCTTGGATTCGAGGGTTTTGAGGTAGGCGGCTTTTTCGTTGCGTTGCCCAGTGAGGCGGCGGCGGCGAGCGTTGATGAGCTTGTCGTCGGCCTGGAGCCAGGCATCGGCGGTTGTATCGAGGTAGAGGCCACTTCCCTGCTCTACCCGCTTAACCTCCCCTGCCCTAGCGAGGCGCTGGATGAGGCCGGCTGATTGGATGAGCTGGTCATTGGTGGTGAGGATGGTTGGTTTGGATAATTGTTCTTCGGCGGCGACGGTGCGGGTGGCTTGGACGACTTGTTTCAGGTTTTCGAACTCAAGTGCGGCTTTATTGCTGGTTTTGATGGTGGCGGGTTCAGGCCAGGGCGTGACGATGAGCTGTTGTTTTTGCCAGGGGAGCTGGCTCCAGATGGCTTCAGATACAAATGGGGCGATGGGATGGACCAGTTTGAGGATGGTTTCGAGGCCGTAGATGAGCAAGTCGTGGTTGGGTGAGACCTTGGAGGCTTCCAGGTACCAATCAGCGAAGTCGTCCCAGAGTAGGGAATAGATGATTTGGCCGGCTTCAGAGAAGCGGTAGTCCCCGATGGCCTTGGTGGTGTCGCGGGTGGCTGTGTTGAGCTTGGCCATCATCCAATGATCAGCGGGGGAAGTGAGCTTGGGCTCAGCGGGGAGGTAATCTTCGGGTAATTGGCCGAGGATGAAGCGGGCAACGTTCCAGAGTTTGTTATTGAAGTTGCGGTAACCTTCGATTTTTTGCTCCGAGATTGCACCGTCGTTGCCGGGGGTGATGCCGATGGTGAGGGCCAGGCGCAACGCGTCGGTGCCGTATTTGCCGGTCATTTCCAGGGGGTTAATGACATTACCCTTGGATTTGGACATTTTTTTGCCGTGGGCGTCGGTGACCATGCCATGCAGGTAGACGGTGCGGAAGGGAACTTCGCCGGTGCGGAAGAGGCCGAGCATCATCATGCGGGTGACCCAGAGGAAGAGGATGTCACGGCCGGTTTCCATGACTGAGGTAGGGTAGGAGCCCTTATCGAAGTCGCCAGTGGCCATGAGCGTGGCAAAGGGCCACTGGCCGGAGCTGAACCAGGTGTCGAAATTGTCGGTTTCGGCTTCGTAGCCGCCTTTGCCGTAGGTTTTGACGGCATCTTCTTCGGTGCCGATGATGTATTCGGGTTTGGATTTGTCGCCGGAAGCATTGTAGTAGACCGGGACGCGCATGCCCCACCAGTTCTGACGGCTGATGTTCCAGTCGCGAAGATTTTCCAGCCAGTCGAGGGCAGCTTTGGTGAAGCGTTCGGGCACGAATTTGATTTCGCCGGATTTGATGGCCTGGATAGCCGGTTTTTTGAGCTCACCGACGCGCAACCACCACTGCTCCACTACGAGGGGCTCTATGAGGGTGCCGCAGCGATCGTGGTAGCCGACGCTGTGTTTATAATTCATGTCGATGTGGTCCATGAGGCCGCGTTCTTCCATGTCATGGGCGATTTGGGCGCGGGCCTCAGTGGCAGGCATGCCGGCGTACTTGCCGGTGAGCCCGGTTAGGCGGCCGTCGGTGCCGATGGCTTGTTTGACTTCCAGATTATGGCGCAAGCCCATTTCCCAGTCGTTGGGGTCGTGGGCGGGAGTGACTTTGACGACGCCGGTGCCGAATTCGGGATCGACATGGTCGTCGGCGATGACTTTGAGTTTGAATTTGTGCCCGAGCACGCTTTCGGCTTCGATTTCTTGACCGACGTATTTGGTGTAGCGCTGGTCTTTGGGGTTAACGGCTACAGCGGTGTCACCAAATTTGGTTTCGGGGCGGACGGTGGCGAGCACGAAGGGACCATATTTGATGTAGTACAGCGGATCGAGTTGCTCGCGGTATTTGACCTCGATGTCGGCGAAGGCGGAGCGGCAGAAAGGGCACCAATTGACGATGCGGTTGCCGCGATAGATGTAGCCGGCGTCATGGAGGCGTTTGAAGGTGTCGTAGACGATTTCGGTGATATCAGGGTCGAGGGTGAACTTGAGGCGGCTCCAATCTAGGCTAAAGCCCATGCTTTTGAGCTCGGCGATCATGATGGACTGGTTAGTCTTGGTGTAGTCCATGACGTTGTTGTAGAACTGCTCACGGGTGAAATCAAAGCGAGATTTGCCCTCTTTGGCGAGCTCACGTTCGTAGACAACTTGGGTTTCGATACCGGCATGATCCATTCCTGGCAGCCACAGGGCCGGGTGGCCTTGCATGCGACGGTAGCGGATCATGATGTCCTCGATGGTGAACATGGCCGTGCCGACGTGGATGTGGCCGTTGGCGTTAGGTGGGGGCAGAATGATGCTAAATGGATCTTTTTTGGCTTTAGGGTTCGGTTTGAAGGCACCGGAGTCTTCCCAGCGTTGATATATTTTAGCTTCGTGTTTGGTGGGATCGTAGGTTTTGTCGAGTTGGTGGGGCATTTAGGCTCCTCTCAAACGTTGTCGTTATGTGGTGAGAGATTACACTCAGATGGTTATCTTGAGCTCATCATGCGCATCAGTGTAGCACGTTACAGAGAGAGCATGAGAGCGGTATGCAGGCATGGAGGTTAGTTTAATTGCGGATCGATGCTTGCCCATGTTAATACTTAAACTGTCCGTCCCATCTGACTTAAGGAGGCCCCGATGGGGCTGTTGGATAATAAGTCATTGTTGATAACCGGCGTCTTAACTGAGGGCTCCATTGCCTATGAAGTGGCACGCGTGGCTCAAGAGCAAGGCGCTGAGCTGGCGTTGACAGGCTTTGGGCGGGGGTTAAACTTGACCCGCCGAGTGGCCAAGAAATTACCAGCTCCACCGGATGTGCTGGAGCTTGATGTAAACAATCCTGATCACCTGTCCGAGGTATCAGGAGAGCTTGGCCGGCGGTGGGGTAAGCTGGATGGATTACTCCATAGCGTGGCCTTCGCGCCGAGTTCTTGCTTGGGAGGGGATTTTCTCGGTGCGCCGTGGTCAGACGTGTCAGTGGCGTTGCAAACCTCTGCTTTCTCCCTCAAGGCATTGGCTGGTGCTTTGCTGCCGTTGATGCAGGAGCACGGTGGTTCAATCGTGGGATTGGACTTTGACGCCAGCCGAACTTGGCCGGCCTATGACTGGATGGGTGTAGCCAAGGCAGCTTTGGAGGCTACCGCCCGCTACTTGGCGGTTTATCTTGGGCCTTACCAAGTTCGGGTCAATCTTGTATCAGCCGGCCCATTGGCTACGATGGCAGCCAAGTCGATCCCGGGTTTCGATAGTATCGCTGGCCCCTGGAGCACTCGCGCGCCCTTGGGTTGGGATACCAGGAACCAGACTCCGGCAGCCCGGGCTTGCGTGGCGTTATTGTCGGATTGGTTTCCGGCGACTACCGGCGAAATCGTGCACGTTGACGGAGGTTTTCATGTCGTTGGCCTAGCTATGCCCGAGGCTTAGCTTCGTGGCGGCTTTGATAATTTCAGGGATTCGGGTGGCGAGATCCTTGGGATAAAATGCCCCCGTACTGGTTTTACCGTGCGGGGGCATTGGCATGAGACCGGAGCCATGGAGGTTGTGTTGCCAGCTAGCGTGTGCAAATAATTAAGTGATCAGAGCACCTTGTGAAAAGAGAAAAGGAGCCCGAATGGCTTGCTGGGTTGACGCCGGGCTGGTCCGCGTCACGATTCAAATCCTCCTGGATCAACAGATTACGGCACGGGAGATTGAGCAGGCAGCTAATCTGTCGCCAAGTGACGTGACGGTGATAATGCGCGGAACGACTGGTAAGCCGAGACCGAAGCGAATTTTGGCTGAAAAGGCGGAGCGGATCTTTGCTTTGGAGGCCAGGAGGGACCATTTGGCTGCGGCTGGTCCTAACGCCTTCCGGTTTCGACGACGATTGTTTGCCTTGGCCCGGCGTGGGTGGCGGCTTGTAACCGTGGCGGATGGTTCTGGCGTCGGCTGCGCGACCGTGGCGGACATTATGCGTGGTACAGAGCGGAAACTCTCGACGGCGGTGGCTGGATTGCTTGACGAGTTTTATCAGGCCCACAAGTTTGAGCTTGGTGATTCGCTGACTGCACATGACCGGGCCGAGCTTAAGCAATATCCGCCGGCGGAAGCATGGCCGGATAGTTCGATCGATGATCCGAAAAGCCAGCCGGATTGGAGCCTCGTGGATGCTGGTGCGATCAGGCGAGAGCTCACCGTGCATGTTGAGCAACTGCATTTAGCGTCGCTGAGAGATGGAAGCCTGACAGCGAAGCGGGTGCGGGTGGGTCCGGTGGTACGGCACATTGAGCTGCTGCTTGACCAAGGCATGCCGATGGGAGCGATTGCGCGGGGGGCTAAGCGGCCTTATACCAGAGTGTTCGGGATCCTATACAAAGCCAAGAACAGAGGCCTAAAGTGGGTTAATGCGGCCGATGCGGCGGCAATAATTGCGGTTGGCTTTGACCCGCTGGCAGTCGACAAGGGTGTCCGGGCGTTGGGAGCCCGGCGGAGAATTCAGGCACTGCAATGGAATAAGTGGCGGCTTCGAGAGATCGCTGCCGGCGCCGGCGTTGGTTACGTAACCGTGGCCAAGATTAGCAGTGGTCAGTACGAATGGGTGCGAACCAGGACGTTTGAAGCGGTCATGGCCTTTTATGCTGATAACTCTGATTGTGAGGGCGGCGCCAAACGGCGCGGGAGATTCCCGCCGCCCATGGCTTGGGATGACGAGACGATTGATGATCCCGAGGCGGTCCCAAACGGCTGGGTAAAACCAGAGCGGAAGCGGAGGCAGAGGAAATGAATGAGGGCCGGAGAACTGATGTGTTCTCCGGCCCTGTTGAGCGGATGTTTTGGCTAGTTGCCGCTCTCGCTGCCGCCAAGCAATTGGCAGTTGCCGCCTCCATGCCTCCGGCTCATTTTTCACCTCCTTTTGTGGGTGCGTAAGCGTTATTATAACGCTTGTTGAGAAAGATTACCGATGGTAGCAGCGGTCGAGCGCGTCCGTTACCACGGGAGGATGCTCATCTTTGTACAAACTAACCAGGCGAGCAAGACCTCCGGTTGCGCGGCTACGATCGAGAGCCAGGGCAATGTGCTCAGGCGGAAAGTACCTTAGCCGGCTTGCCAGCGCCGGAATGATAGTTTTCGGATCTGTACCCGGTTTGACGAGATTGCCGAGCGCAACGATGAATTCAACGTCGATCTCGGTTAGCTGGTCTGCGGTAAGGCCATCATGCTGCCCGGGCTCGGTCGAGACCTGATAGTGTGGGCTCGACGTGACCGTAGCTGACATGGTTATGCTCCTTTGCGTAGTCTTGGCAGCGTCTTTTGGACCTGCCAGATGAGTAGGTGCGGGCTGACTGGTGATGCGACCGGTTTGTCCTTGGATAATATGCCACCAATTGACACTTTTGGCAAGGTAATTATAATAGAGCGGATGATAACAACACACTTAGCTGAAGACGCGGTAGCCATCCTGAATGCGGGCGGCGTGGGTGTGATGCCGACGGATACGGTGTATGGATTGGTGGCCCGGGCGGCTGATAAGGCGGCTGTGGCGCGGCTGTACGCGCTGAAGCGACGGGAGCGGAAGCCGGGGACAGTGATTGCGGCGAGTGTGGAGCAGCTGATTGAGTTGGGGGTGCCTGAGCAGCATTTGCGCCGGGTTGAGCGGTGGTGGCCGAATCCGCTGAGCGTGGAAACGCCATTGGGCGAGGACTTGGCCTATTTGCATCAGGATACGGGGAGGCAGGGGTTCCGGGTGGTGGCTGATGAGCACGTGCGGCAAGTTCTTGAACAGACAGGTCCGTTGGTGACTTCGAGTGCAAATCAGCCTGGTGAGCCTGGCGCGACTGTTTTGCAGGAAGCGCGGGATTATTTTGGTGACAAGGTGGATTTTTACGTAGACAAGGGCGATTTGTCAGGGCGGGCGCCTTCGACGATTATTCGGGTGGTGGCTGATGAGATTGAGGTTATCCGACAGGGTGCGGTTGAGATTGACGAGCGCGGCAGACATTTGCTGGGTTAGATTTCCTCTTGACAAACCCCAATCTGTATAGTATTCTACGGCGAGCACCTTGGTTTCTCGGCATTCGAGCGGGGAAACGACAGCCATTAGGTGCTACTCCCTACACCTCTCGAGAGGGTGAACTACATGGGCAAGAAGCCGTGGTATAAGGGTGGGCAGACGCCGAAGGGCGGCGGCACCTCCGTCGGCAAGCTGTTCAAGACCGATACTGGTACCGGTTCCGGTCGTCAGACCAACAAGACCCACGGGACTGACCGGCGCACCGGCCAGGGTGGTAATAGCGGCCGTGGCGGCCGCTAAGTAGTATGATTGTTTGAATTTTGAAGGAGTCGGTGAGGTAGTGTTTTTGCTACCTCACCGACTCTGCTTTGTTTTAAATCCGCTATAATCACCGTATGAAATCAGCCACCACCAAGACATTATCCAATGGGCTTACACTCATTACCGTATCCGACTACTCCAAACTCGAGGCGGTCTATTTCCAATTGTCCTTGCCGGTCGGTGCGGCCCATGAGGGAGACGGGGAGCATGGATTTTCCCACCTAATCGAGCATGTTATCTCAGATAAGCTGCATGATTCCTTTGACCAAGCAAGCTGGATACCGGTATATATCCGGGATACGTTTTCGGCGGCGGTGTACTCGATGAATACGATTTATTCGTTTGCGGTTCCTAAAGAGGATCTTTCCCAAGCCATTGCTGCAATCCAAACTATATTTGCACCCATTGATCTGCCCGATGACAAATTACAGACCCAATTTGGTGTCATTACGGAGGAGTCGCTAGGGGAGCGCGATACACTTGAGTCACGGCATAATGCCTACACGCTCGAAGGCTTTTACGGCTTGGATTCATCGCTTGGCCGCGACCCGGAAGCATTTGATATGCCCGAGTCGGTCGGCGCGGTGCTTGAGTTTCGCAAACGCTACTATCTGCCGGACGGTGCAATCCTGGCGGTTGCTGGTGAGATCGACACCCAGGCCTTTGCCGCCGAACTCGAACGAGTCGTGCCGGAAGGTTCTACCTATGCGGCTGCACCGCTCGAGCTGATGGGCCCCAATTCGCACAACAAGAGCTTAGCGCTGAAATCGTACAAAGCCGAGCAAGTCAGGTTCGGATACATTCATTTTTACCCGTGGCGCACCCTGAAGGATGATGCAACGGTCGATCTGCTCGCCGAGATGCTTCAGGCGTACCTCTGGCGTTATTTGCGGGATAAGGGCCTGATTTATGATTTGGCGGTCGATGCCAACACCCTTAACTTTTGCGGTACATTTGAGATTGTGGCGAGCTTTGCGCCCGGTAAGGTGCTGCCCTTCTACATGGCGCTCGAGCAGGGTTTACGAGCATTCAGCCGTGATCTTACCGACGAGCAATACGGGGCCTACGTGCATCATCGCACAACAACCATGATGATCGACCGATACTTCCCCAGAAACGAGCTCGATACGTTGGCCTGGTATTACCAGCTCACCGGTGAGACGGTATCTATTGCCGACCTGTGTGCCGTCATTCAAGGCATCACCAGGGCCGAGATTCTAACCGTCTTCAACCAGCTATTTGCCGATAATGGCAAGGTATTTATTCTTGGTACCCTACCTAAGAGCGACCGGGATGCAGTAAAGCAGCAGTGGGATAAGTGGTGGCAGTCGAACGATGCAGAGTAGAACCGCTCATTTCTAAGGCCCTAAGACGTGCGGAGAGGACATATTATAACAGCTTTATGGCGGTTAGACCTCTAAGCTGGGGTTGGTTTTAAGGGTGAGGGGATCTACGGAGTGGCCGGCTTGGGCAAGGTGATAGCCGAGAGCTGCGACCATGGCGCCGTTGTCGGTGCAGTATTGCATGGGGGCGTAGTTCATTTCGAGGGGAATTTGTTGTGAAACAATCTCGCGTAGACGGCGGCTGGCGGCCACGCCACCGGCGATAACTACAGTTTTGGGTTGGAATTCCACGTAAGCGCGGTGGAGTTGGCCGGCCATGGTTTCGTAGATAGTTTGCTGGAAGCTAGCGGCCATGTCGTGCTTTTGTTGGTCGGTGAGTCGGGCCGGTATTTCGGTGGAGTGAGTACGGAAGTCGCCGCCGACAGCGGCTTGGAGTTGGCGCAGGACGGCGGTTTTTAAGCCCGAGAAACTAAAATCGTATGAGCCTCCGAGGTTGGCTTTGGGGAGCTTAAAGACGTTTGGATTGCCGAGAGGGGCCATTTGGTCGATCTTGGGGCCGCCGGGATAGGCGAGGCCGAGGAGACGGGCGACTTTGTCGAAGGCTTCGCCGGCGGCGTCGTCGCGGGATTGACCGAGCAAGCGGTATTTGAGGGGGGATTCGAATAGAAGCAGGTCGGAGTGCTTGCCTGAGGCGGAGAGGGAGAGTAGGGGAAAGAGATCTGGTGTAAAGCCGGCGGTTTGGGGGATGAGGGCGTTGGCGAAGGTGTGGGCGACGACGTGATTGACGGCGTAGAGTGGCTTGTGGCGGGCTAGGGCGATGGAGCGGGCGGTCATAGTGCCGATGAGGAGTGAGCCAAGCAGGCCGGGGCCGTGGGTGACGGCGATGCCGTCGATGTCGTCCCAGGTAGTATTGGCTTGGTCAAGGGCCTGGTGGATGACGGGCAATATGACCTCGATGTGGCTTCTGGCAGCGACTTCGGGGACGACGCCGCCGTATTCGGTGTGAATGTCGATTTGGCTGGCGATAACGTTGGACAGGACGTGGCGGCCGTCCTGGACGAGGGCGGCGGCAGTTTCGTCGCAGCTGGTTTCGATGCCGAGTATTTTCATGAGCTTGATTTTAACGTGTTGGAGCGGAATATGCGAAATTGTGTGAGCCTGAGCATAAATGGAGCCCACTCTCGAACGAATTCGAGAATGGGCTCAACTGGTTTCGCGCAGGCGATCCAGGAGCTCGTCCCAGGCTGAAGGGACGCTATCGGCGCCAATTTGGCGCATTATCTCCAGGCTGTCGAGGAATAAATGGATGGATTCATTAAGGAGCGTGATGGAGAGCCGGTCCTTACGAGCGTGAAAGGTGAATTCTTCAAACGGCCCGTAGAAGAGGTTGTAGCTGAGTTGCCAGATATGCGCGGGTAAGCCACGGGTCCGGCCTAGCAAAACCTCAATATGCAGCGGTTCACTGGTATCGTAGATGAGAACTACCTGGCCTTTAGCCCTTAAGCTATGGTGGTCGGTGATGATGGCCGGCACTTGGGCCGACCAAATACCGCAAATGGCGTCCATGGACCCTCCCCCGAAGTGATGCCATATCGAGTTGATAGCATGCGTTAGGTGTGATGGTCAACTAGTGGATGAACAAGCGGTGGCAAATCGGGTACAATGCGGCTATGCAAATCGTCGAAATAACTGATGCTGGGACCTGGGACGCATATGTAGCCGGGCATCCGCAAGGCCATCCGTTGCAGCTTTGGGGTTGGGGCGAGGCTAAACGAACCAACAGCTGGGTGCCGTACCGCCTGGCGCTGCAGGCCGGCAGCGAGTGGGCGGCGGCGGTGCAGGTGCTGCTGTGGCCCATACCGCATACCGGCCGGTTTGTGGCGTATGTGCCGCGTGGGCCGGTAGTAGATCCGACTAATCCGGCTATGGTGATGTTGTTGCGGCAACTGGCGGAGTGGGCCAAGGCGCACCGGGTGCTGTATGTGAGGCTGGAGCCGGCTTGGACTAAGGCTAAACTGCCGCCCGGGTGGGTGAAGGCGGTGAACCAGATTCAGCTGGGTGAGACTTACACCATTGACCTGACGAAGCCCGAGGAGGCGATACTTGCGCCGATGGCGCGCAAGCATCGTCAGTACATTCGCAAGGCTGAGCGTGACGGCGTGGAGGTGATGCGGGAAACGGCTGGTGATCTGGGGCCGATGTACGAGATTTACGGAGAAACGGCGAAACGGGCTGGTTTTGGCATTCACACAGAGGACTATTATTCGGTTCTGTATAGCCAATTTGGACCGCAGGGTTGGTTGTATTATGCACGGGTTGGGGGGCGGCCGGTGGCATTTTTATGGTTGGGGACAGCCGGGGAGACTGCTTACGAGCTGTATGGTGGCGTGACGGTTGAGGGCCAGGAGTTGAAGGCTAACTACTTTTTGAAATGGCGGGTCATGATGGATATGAAGGTGGCCGGATATCATGTGTACGACTTTAACGGCCGGCTGAATGAGGGAGTTTCCCGCTTTAAGGACGGATTTGGTCCGGATGAGACGGATTATATAGGCACATGGGATTATCCGTTGAATAAGTTTGGTTATAAGTTGTGGGAGCGGTTATGGCCGCTAGCTAAGCCGATTGGGCGGCGGCTTTTGGGGCGGCGGCATACTTAAGAAGGCCTGGGCCTAAAAGGGTTTGGTTGAAGGCGTGTGATGAGTAATGGTTGAGGTACAATAATACAAATGCGAACTGCCACTGATGACGAACTAGCCCGCTGGGATGAACTTGTTGCCGCTAACCCGGACGGTGGGATGGCGTTGCAAACTAAGGCTTGGGGTGAGTTCAAATCGAAATGGGGTTGGCAACCGCGCCGGTACACCTACCAACTTGCGGGTGGCCGGGTGGTAGCGGCGCAATGGCTGGTGAGGCAGGTGCCATTGCAGGGGGAAGTCTGGTATTGCCCAAAAGGACCAGGTGTGGCTACGGTGGCCGATTTCTACGAGATTGTGGCTCAAACTAAGGCGGCTAAATTACCTGCGGCGTTTGTGCGGTTTGAGAGCGAGGTGCCGGATGACGATTTAGCAGATAAAAATGGCTTGTTACGGTTGGGTGTTGTGCGGGCGAACCGGGACCCGGGCTCGAAATCGACCGTGTTTGTTGATCTGGCGCCGGGTGAAGACGAGATTCTGGCGAGTTTTAATCAATCGGCCCGACGCAATATCCGCAAGAGCCAGGCTGGCAGTGTGGTGGTGGAGCCGGCAGAGCTTACACCGGAAAATCTGGACCAGATGTTTGAATTGATGAAGGCGACTGAGGTGCGGGCCAAGTACGGTTTGCGACCTAAAAAGTATTTCCAGCACTATTGGCGGTTGCAAACCCGGGCTGGCCAGGGGCAGATTTTGTTTGCTAAGCACGAGGGTGAGGTGCTGGCAGGTATTTTTGTAACGTTTTTAGGTCAGCGGGGATGGTACAAGGACGGTGGCTCGTTTGATGTTAAGCGTGAGCTGCAGGCTAGTTATTTGATCCAATGGGAAGCAATGCGATGGCTGAAAAGCCGGGGGGTTACCAGCTATGACCTGGTGGGCGTACCCAACCCTGACCAGATTGGTACTGGTGATCCGCGGGACGGTTTGTACGCATTTAAGTCTAAGTTTAATCCTGAGATTACCGAGTTTATTGGTTGCTGGGATCTGCCGCTGAGTTCGCAAAAGTACCGGTTTTGGCGCAAATTTGGTGAACGCATAGCCACAAAACTGGCCAACCGGTCACCGGAAAAGTTTTTGTACTGAAAATTTGGAGCTTAAAAAATAATGTGCTCCCCGACTGAGTTAGCCGGGGAGCTTTGTTGCGGATGGACTGTTAGTAGTGTCGAACGTGGTAGCGCGAGTTGTCGTCCAGATAGACCACGCCGGTCTTGTCGACGAGGATGTCGAGGGTGCTTTGAAGTGTCCGTGGGTTAAGATATAGCCGGTTTTGGAGCTTGTCGAAGGTGATGCCTTCAGGCGAGAGCTCGATGACAGCTAAGACTGCTATCCGCCGCTCGGCGGTGGGGCGTTGGCCGATCCGGTAGATGGTGTAGCCAATGGCGGCTCCAACGAGGAATAGCAGAATGGAAAAGACAGGGGAGTATTCAGGCATCACAGCCTCATTCTATGCTAGACCAGCTCGGGGTAGTGACGGCGCAAGGACGGAATACTGTCTTGGGTGATGCTGCTGAGAATAAACGCTTCCTAGCCGGGGGTTTCTACCCGAGAATAGTAGGCTGCGTGATTTCCGCTTAGCCGGGCCCACATCTGGTCACCGCGGCTGTAGTGCCACGATTCGGTGGGATTGACCACAAAACCGGTTTCGACTCCGAAGGCTGCGCCGGTCAAAATGGCGTAAAAGGCGCGACGATGCCTTTGGGCGGTAGCATCGGCTGCTGTAGCCGGAAGCTTCCACTCGTAGTAATCAGGATTAACGCGTTCGGTTGTTTCGGCATCTTCGTAGCCCAGCCAGACGTTAACATCAGGTACATAGAGCCGGGTGGACTGGGTATACCGCAGGCGCACATCGAAGGCGCCGCCGGTACTGTGGGGAGGTGGGCTATCAGGGTCGTGTGACGGAGCGGCAATGAGCTCGCTGCGCCGTTGTTCGAGCTCAGCACCTGATAATCCGGCTTTGGTTAGGAGGTCAGGGAAGACCTGGTCATGGAGTTGCTGTTGCAAGCTGACCGGCCGCAGTGCGTCCTCGAAATACAGCTCTACTGAGCTACCAAACAGGTCAACAATGACCGGGTTGGCGAGCGAAGTATTGATACGAGCTAGTTCTTGCGCTATGGAGCGGCGCAAGTATAGCTTGGGGTTTACTCCCGGTACAGCTTGATCGAGCGTGGCATTAGAGCGGGAGTAGTAGGCTTGACCGGCTAAACCGAGGCCGGCTAGGTCAACGACTGGCTCATTGTAGCGTGAATTGCTTCTATCAATGGGTATGTCCCGGTAGCCGATTTTGCGTTGACGCAGTTCATGCATCGTCGGAATTGGCTTATAGAGGGCACTTGGGAAGCTTACTTTGTAGGGGTACTTGACCATTTCGACTCCTAGTGTGTAGAAAGTGAATGTCGTAGCGAAAATAATGACACATCATTGCCAAATAAACAAAGAAAAAGACCCGAAGGCACCAGGCTGGATTGCCTGATAGCTTTCGGGTCTGAAACGCTGTTGCGTGAGTTGTTGCTCAGTTGTCTCGTTGCTCGTTATTGAGCAGGCGGGCGATTTCACCGAGCATGGCCCTAGCTAGCTGAAGCTCTGCGGCTTCGGTGGCAGCAGTGGCAGCGGTGCCGATGACCGTAATCTTGAGGTCGCTCCTACCTGAGCGAGCGAAAATGCGATCGACATCCCCAATGGTCCGTTCGGTATGGGGATTGCCGGAAACTAAACCGATGCTGCTGCCGAATTTCGGGTGGAAGACGGTGAGCCACTCTTGGGCGGATGACTCGGTGGTAGGCCGGGGATCGGACGGACGGCCATCGAGAATTCGTTCTTGAGCGGCGCAGTTGAGGACGTACAAGCTGGAATCATCCGGCAGTGTCAGGCGTTGCCAAAGGATGGCTCGGCCAGGTACGCCTGGAAGGCGTGATGCCTCCTCAATCTCTTCGGTATGAGCGATGCTGACATTGATGCCGAAGACAAGGATAGCGGCAACGATGCCGATCTCATACTCGGTGGCGAACGGCTGCCTCCATGGGTTGGGGCTCCCGCCAAGCGTGAGCTGATGCTTCACCCAGGGGTGGTTTAGCAGATTTTGGGCTTCAAGGCGAGCGACAATGTCATTGACGGCGCCTTCGCGCTCGACCTGCCGGAGCCGCTGGCCATACCAGCCGGTGATAGGACCAAGGCGGTAGCCCTCGGCCTTCAGCTTTTTGTTGAGCTCGTAGCGCTTGATGGCGGCCGTGATAGTTCCACCGAGGTTGTTGGTACCATCCAGGACGGTACCAGGCGGGGGAGAGGTGGCATCACGCATGCCCATGGCCTCGCCTAGAGGCAATACAGCCGTGAGAATAGGCGACGGGTATTTAACGACAGTCTTGCCATGCTCACCGCCTAGCCACCGCTGGGCCGCGGCCTTAGCATTGGTAGCTTGGTCGTCGGACCAAGGTATGTCTGTGAGCTTGAACAACTGGCGGAGGTGGCCGTCATGGCGGACAGTGAACGGCTCGGTAGTGGCCAGCATGGCTGACTCGCCTTCTTTCGATGGGGGTGGCCTGGATTGTCAAAACAGCGTGTTTCATTGTGAAAACAGAACAGGAGCAGTTTAGCACGAATTAACATTATTGTCAACACTAATACATTGAATTAACGCAAGTTATCGAACCTATGATGATTGTTTGTCGGATGCAATCCGACATGTTAAGCTTGCATTTATGGATCGAAAGCTGCTTACCCGATTTGGCTTGAACCCGGCTCAGGCTAGTGTGTATCTGGCGTTGATTGAGCATGGTGATTCGACGGCGCCTCAAACTGCCGGTTTTAGCGGCGAAACGAGGACGAATGCCTACACAGTGCTGGACAGACTGGTTGAACTTGGCTTAGCAGAGCGGGTGAAGGATACCCGAAAGGTGACGTTCCGGGCGCTGAACCCGGTGGCTTTGGAGGAGTTGGTACGGCAGCAACGAAATGAGGCGTTGGAGCGGGAGAAGGCTTTTGAGCAATCGTTGCCGGAGCTGTTGCGGTTTTTTAATACTCATAACGAGCGTCCCGGGATACGGCTGTTTGAGGGGCAGGAGGAGACGAAGAAGATTTACGAGGATCAGATTGAGACTGGTGAGCCGATCTACTTGATCCATACAGCGGCAGATCTGGAATTTTATGATTTTGAGTATGTGCATTATATCCGGAACAAAGCCCGGAAGGCGGGCATTAAGCGCTACGCCATAATTGCGGATGTGCCAACGGCGGCGGCAAACTATAAGGTGACGGATCCGTTGATGTTGTTGACGCGTACCTGGATCCCAGCGGGCGACTACACGGCGCCGGTCGAATGGGGGATATATGGCAACAAAATGTCGATCATCTCGTTTGGCCGTGAAGCGATGGGTATGATCATTGAAAGCCCGCAGATCGCAGAGGCGATGCGGCAGTTGTTTGGATTAATTAGTAGTGGCTTGAGGCTGCGGCCGGATTATGATGAATTGCCTCGTTTGGCCGCTAGAAAGCCAATATTAGATGATGATTGGAAGGGAGATGATCCCAGCGGGTAGCTCTTGAGGTTGACAGGTTAGCTTCAAAAAAGGACCCGAATCGGTGTACAGGCTGGATTGCCTGACACGCTTCGGGTCCGGGTGCTATTCATGCGGTTCTCAGCTTCTCTGTTCTGGGGGAGCAGAGATCCGGGCGTTGCTGGATAGCAGGGGCCGGGACAGCCTTTATGATGTTGTTAGACATCCAGTGAGGTGTCCAGGATAGTCCCTCGATGGTGACAATGTAGGTGGTTCCGTGCTTGAGCGCCGACCAGTTGTTGTAAATCTCGGTGCTGGTTTGGTCGTACTCCTTACTGCCCATGGTTAGCCACGAGCTGTTTTCCATCGTGTAGTCACCGGTGGGGGTGAATACCTGGTACGAACCAAGCCCGTCGGGGCGCAACTCGGTGTCTTTATTGCACACCGTGACAATGGCCTGGTAGTTGAAGTACGACGCGATCTCGGGAACAACTAAGCAGAGGGCGGCGACGAACACGATTAGGACGCAGGCTACCCTGCCGACGGTGTCCGGGTTAACGCGTTGCTTTGCGGTCACGGGAACCTCATTTTCTAGAGTGCAAGTGCCATGAGGCACCAGTGGTATCGAACATTAATATAATAACACACAATGCAAAATAATGCAAGCATAAGCACTCATTTTGGTCTGAGGGTGTGCGATAATGAGCTAAGCAATAGGGAATTATTATGTTACGCAAACTTGTAAAAGCACTTATTCCGCGGGGGTTGTTTAGGTCCATTGAGCCGTTCGGGCATCTGCTGGAGTCAATATTGTGGCAGACGGTGACGGGCTTTCCGGCTCGGGGTATGAAGGTGATCGGGGTGACGGGGACGGATGGTAAGACGACGACGTCGACCATGATTTATACCATGCTCAATGATGCGGGGGTGAAGACGGGGTTGATGACGACGATTGGCTATGGGGTGCCGGGAAACTGGCATGATAACCAGGTCCACATGACCACAATGCAGACGCTGCCGATGCTTAGGCGGATTGCGGAGCTGCGGGCCGAGGGAATAGAGTGGCTGGTGCTGGAGACGACGAGTCATGCGTTGGCGCAGAACCGAGTGTGGGGAATACCGTATAGCGTGGCGGTGATGACGAATGTGGGGCACGAGCATCTGGATTATCACGGGACGTTTGAGCGGTACCGGGCAGCTAAGGTGAAGTTGTTTGAGCTGACGGGACGAAATGCGCGGGGACTGCGGATGGGAATTGTGAATGCGGATGATGCCAGTGCGGAGTATTTTGCGGCGGCGGTGCCTAGCGTGATCCGATATGGTTTAGGGAAAGCTGATTTGGTGCCGGCTAAGCTCAAAAGTGATGCTGATGGCAGTGAGTACGAGGTTACGTATGGTGAGCAGACGTTAAAGCTGAGGGTGAATTTGCCGGGTGGGTTTAACGTGTCGAACTCGCTGGCGGCGGTGGGCGTGGGTTTGGCTGTGGGGCTGCCGGCAGAGCGAATTGAGCGCGGGATTGCGGCGCTGGAGACGGTGGCGGGGCGGATGAATAGCCTTGATGAAGGCCAGGATTATGGGGTGATCGTGGACTTTGCGCATACGCCGCAGTCATTTGAGAAATTATTGCCCCAAATGAAGCAATTAACTGAGGGCCGGCTGATTGTGTTGTTTGGTTCGGCAGGACGGCGGGATGCTGGTAAGCGGGCTATTCAGGGCAGTTTGGCCGGTAAATTTGCCGATGTGGTAGTGGTGACGGAGGAGGATGACCGGGATGAGGACGGAGCGGCGATAATGCGCCAGATAGCTGAAGGGGCTGAGAGCTCGGGTAAAACGCGGGATAAGGATCTGTTTTTGGTGGCGGATAGGACTGAGGCGATTGGTTTTGCGATTGGGCAGGCGCGGACGGGTGATATGGTGGTGTTTTTGGGCAAGGGGCACGAAAAGATGATAGAGCGGGCGGATGGCGAGCACCCTTGGGATGAAGCAGAGGTGGTACGAGGGGCAATTCGGGGGCGATTGAAGTAGGGTCGTGCTGGATATTAGTCTGACTCGTGAGTGTTCTCCCTGTGTCCACTCGCTAAATGTAATGAACTTACATTTATGGTTCCCGTGGCTAAATGTAAGTTGCTGACATATAGTGTGGGTATGAATATAACTTCCCGCGAGGAGTTTTTGCCCTTAACTCCGCAAACTTACCATATTTTGCTAGCACTAGCGGAGAATTATATGACGGGGTATGACGTGATAAAAAAGGCCCAAGCTGATGCTGGGCGATACTTTAAAGCAAATAGTGGCATGGTGTACCCGGCATTGGGAAAGCTGTTGAGAGTGGGTTTGATTTATGAGCTGGAGAATGACGGGGCTTTAAACCGGGGTAAACCTAGGCGGATATATGCACTAACCGATCTTGGCAGGCAGGTTTTGACGTGGGAGACTGAGCGGATGGAGGTGGCCGCAAGCCGGGCGCGCGAGCGTTTACTGGGCAAGCCGGCTGATTTAGCGGATTGACTGATTTATCCGGTTGGTGGACGGGTTAATGTAACCTGATGGAGGTCAGATATGGCGGTATTGATGCGATGGATTGTAAGAATTGTTCTGTTTAGACTTGGCACGAAGTTACTGAAACGGTTTTTGGACCGGATGACAGGGCCACGTAATTAGCGGTTGACGTCGTTACGGGCGAGATAATCGGAATACCAGTTGTAGTCGTGACCTAGTAGCTTGGCGATGAGCTCAATGCCTAGCTCGGCGGTGCGACTGTGCTCGTCCGTGAGCGGATTGTATTCGACGATGTCGAGTCCGGCAACGGGACAGGTTTGGCCGATATGGGTCGCTAGGGCGGCGACTTCGCGGTAGGTGAGGCCACCAGGATTGGGCATGCCGGCACCGGGAGCGTAGAGGCGGTCGATGGCGTCGAGGTCGAAGCTGACCCAGATATGGTCGACGCGAGCGGCGAGGTCGTTGATACGTTTGAAGAGCGGGCCTAAGCCTTGGGTAAGGACATCGGTGAGGGTGAAAGCGGCCAGGTGCTCGCGGGCGATGAGGTCGAGTTCAGCTTGGTCGAAGTCGTTGCCGGCGATGTGGAGCAGGTTTTGGGGCTCGATTTTGGGTGAGGGGCCATGGAAATTAGTGAGCTTTGGTTCGCCGAAGCCGAGCAGAGCAGCTAGATGCATGCCGTGGACGTTGCCAGTGAGAGTGGTGTCGGGGGTGTTCATGTCGCCGTGGGCGTCGAAGTAAATGAGGCCGATGGCGCCGGTGAGAGCCGCCCGGGCGCCGGAAACCAGGCCGAGCGTGACGGAATGGTCGCCCCCGAGGCCGACAATGCGGTGGCCGGCGCGGATTTGGGCTTCGGTGAGCTCGGCGGAACGCTGGCTGACGCTGAGGATTTCGGGCAGGTAGCGTTGGTTGGGGCTGCCCGGGTCGAGACCGGCACGGCCGGCTACGGCGATGTTGCCATGGTCGGTAATGGCGAGGCCGGTGCGGTTGAGTTTGTCGATGATTTTTTGGTGACGAAAGGCGTCTGGACCGATATCGACGCCGAGGTTTTCGGCGCCGAGGTCGAGGGGGATACCGATTAATGATACGGGTGAGTTGAGGTGGTTGTGACGGGTCATAATGCATGCATTATAGCGCACAGGCAAGCGGCCGGAATATCTGGTGATACACTGAGAATATGAATTTTCCAACCCACATTTTTAAAGCGTACGACGTCCGGGGGCTAGTAGGAACAGAATTAACGCCGGAGCTGGCCCATGGCATCGGCCGGGCGTTGGCCGACTTTTTGCCGGTGGAGGGTCCGGTAGCCGTTGGTTATGATATGCGGCCGGACTCGCAGGAATTGGCCGGTGAGGTTAAAGCCGGCTTGATGAAGCAAGGGCGCGAAGTGATCGATATCGGTGAAGTCACGAGCGACATGATTTATTTTGCGGTCGGTCATTATGACTTGGCGGGTGGCGCAGTGGTGACAGCCAGCCATAATCCGGGGGCGTATAACGGGATCAAGATATACCGGGACAAGGTACAGCCGGTGGGTTTGGACGGCGGTTTGGCTGAGATTCGAGACGCGGTTAAGGATGCGCGCTATAAGGAGCCGGCGGCAACACCGGGAAGTGTAGGGCCGCGGGATATCACCGAAGACTGGGTGAAGCATTGCCTGCAGTTTGTGACAACGCCGCTGAAACCGTACCGTATCGCTATTGATACGGGAAATGGCATGGCGGGGGCAATTTTACCTCATATCCAGCCACGATTGTCATTGGATGTTAAGGAGCTGTATTACGAGCTGGACGGGACATTCCCAAACCACGAGGCTAACCCGCGCAAGCTGGAGAACCTGCGGGATTTGCAGGCGGCGATCCAGGAAGGTAGCTTGGATTTTGGTATCGCTTTTGATGGTGACGGGGACCGGGCGGTGTTTGTGGACGATAAAGGGCGGCCGGTGGATGGAAGTGTTTTATTGACCATCGTGGCAAAGCATTATTTGAAACTGTATCCTGAAGCCGAGATTGTTCATGAAGTTCGGACGAGCCGGGCCACTAGGGAGTTTATCCGTGAATGGGGTGGGCGGCCGACCTGTGTCAAGGCCGGGCGGGTGAGTATTGGCGCCGAAATGATGAAGACCGGGGCGCCGTTTGGAGGCGAAACGACGGGGCATTTGTTCTTTAAGGAGAACTTCTATGCTGATTCGGGGCTTATTGGAGCCATTGTGACGATGGTGGCTTTGACTGAAAGCGGATGCAAGCTAAGTGAGCTGGTGGATTCGTATAACCGCTATTCCATGCCTGAGGAAACGAACTTTACGGTGAGCGATGCGCCGGCATTGTTGGATTATTTGAGTGAGCTTCATAAAGATGGAGAGCAAAACCGGCTGGACGGGTTGACCGTGGAGTACTCTGACTGGTGGTTTAACTTGCGCATGAGTAATACGGAGCCGATTGTCCGGCTGAATCTGGAGGCGAATACGCCGGGGTTGATGCAGGCTAAGCTGGATGCGCTGTCGGCTACTATCAAAACTAGGGAGCAAAATGTCCTGTCTGCGTGATGTGCTAGCGTATAAGCCCCGGGAGCTGTCGTTTGGGACCTCGGGGTTGCGCGATCTGGTAACGGATATGACTGATTTGGAATGCTACATCAACACGGTAGGTTTTTTGCGCTTTCTGAAGCAAACAAAGCAGTTAGATGCCGGGGACGTGGTGTATGTGGCCGGGGATTTGCGCGATAGCACGCCGCGGATTATGCGGTCGGTGGCGCGGGCGGCAGGCGACGAGGGTTGCCGGGTTAATTATTGTGGTTTGATTCCAACGCCGGCACTGGGATTGGCTGCGCTAAGCCACAAATCGGCGGGGATTATGGTGACGGGGAGCCATATTCCGGCTGATAGGAACGGGATTAAGTTTTATAAGCCTGACGGTGAGGTACTGAAGGAGGACGAGGCGGCCATAAAGGTGGCAGTGGCGTCGGTGCGGCAGGAGTTGTATGCGGTGGATGCTGTGGAGGCGATTTTCGACGAGCGGGGTGAGTTTCGTGAGGTGGTGGATTTGCCGGCGGCCGAGGAGGCGGCAGAGCGGATGTATGTGGACCGGTTCAAGGCTATTTTTAAAGGGCGGCCGCTGGCGGGTAAAAAGGTGGTGGTGTACCAGCATTCGGCGGTGGGCCGGGATCTGGTGGTTGAGATTTTGACGGCCTTGGGGGCCGAGGCAGTGCCGATGGGCCGGTCGGATGTGTTTGTGCCGTTTGATAGCGAAAATATTACGTCTCACCACGAAGAATATGTGGTGCGGTTGGTGCAGGAACATCCAGGTAGCTTTGCGATTGTGTCGACGGACGGCGACAGTGACCGGCCCATGGTGTTTGACGCTGCCGGCGAGTTCCATCGCGGGGATGTGCTGGGGGCTGTGGTGGCGGTATGGCTGAAGGCTGAGTTTGCGGCCTACCCGGTAACGGCTAGTGATGCGGCGGACAGCTACTTGGGCTCGGCGGGGATTGAATGGCGGCATACCCGGATTGGTTCGCCGTACGTGATCTCGGCTATGGCTCAAGGAGCTGGAGCGGGCTCTTTGGCTGTGGGTTGGGAGGTGAACGGCGGGTTTATGACTCAGACGCCGCTTGAGGTTAACGGTGCGACGCTGGCGCCATTGCCGACCCGGGATGCGATACTGCCGATTGTGGTAGCGCTGGTGGCCGCAGCGGAGTCAGGGCGGTCGGTGTCTGAGTTGTTTGGTGCGCTGCCTCGGCGGTACAGCCAGGCCGGGCTGGTTGATAATTTTCCGGCTGAGGCGTCGCGGGCCATTGTGGCCGAGTTTGCTCATGATACTGGGGCTGTTTACGCTAAGCTGGGAGAGTTTTTTACGATTGAGCATGGGTTTGGGACGGTTAAGAAGGTGAACCACCTGGATGGAGTGCGAATTTATTTTGATAACGGCGATGTGGTGCATTTTCGGCCGTCGGGTAATGCGCCTCAATTGCGGGTTTATAGTGTGGCGGGGAGTCAGCAGCGGGCGGATGAGATTGTGGAATTGGTGATAAAGGATGGCGGGATTTTTCGTCAGATGGAGCACGAGCTTAGCCAAGCTAGGGGTCGGGTAATTAGGTAGCCACTAAATGTAGGCAACTTACATATAACCACGGGGAACTTAAATGTAAGTTCCTTACATTTAGTGTGAAGGCAGATGGATTAAGCTTAACCGGCGCAACTAAAAAGGACGGATACCTAGCGGCTGGTTTGCCGTAGATTTCCGTCCTTGGGACACCTCATTTACTGTCCGCATTCAGTGAAACTGTTTGTTGACGCGTGCGAGTCGCACCAGTAAGGGTTGCCATGGTCTTTGTTATCAGACCAGGCAGTGCGCAGAATATGACCTTCACGTTCGAGTGTGAGCTTAAACGTGTCCCCAACTTTGTAGTTGGCTGCCTGTCCGGTTGGTACCGATACACCCGTTACCTTAGCGGTGAGTGTTCCGTTGACCGGTCCCGTGAACGTGAGTTGGTCGATCTCGTTGCAGTTAGTGACAGCAGCGCCACAACCGAGGTTGAGCGTGTGAGTGCCCGTGCGGTCGGGCCGGATCTCCAGCTTACCGCCATGGACCGTCCAGGTGCCGATGTATGGTGCAAGCGCCTGGTTGGCTGCCAGAGCTCGTTGGTACTTCTCGATGGTGCTTGTTACCGCAAGCTTGACCTCTTGGTTGCTTGGCAGGCCGTTGTGCCAGCAGGAGGGTAAGACTGGATTGCCAGGTAATGCAGAGCCAAGCTTGACATGGTCGAGCGCCTGAATGCTGGTTTCGCATGCAACCACTTCTTCGCCGCCGCCCAATTTAGGATGGGCTGCCCCTTTGAGGGCGGATTGTTTGGTAACGATCAGATCGCTATCCGTGTCTTTCAGGGTGAGCTGGAAGAACGAGTAGGTGACCGTGACGTCGCCGGCAATGGCTATGACGGGGATGTTACCAGGGAGTGGGGGTAGGGCGTCGATTTGCTGCGAGTGGCTTTGTAAACCTTCGACTGCATCGCCATCACACAAGAACTGCAACTGCACTGCTTTGGCCATCGTTATAGCTGAACAAATGGCTGAGCGAACAAGTGCGTAACCATTGGCCCATCCATTACCAGTATTTGGTGTGCCTATGGTTGCCACTAGGCCAATGTCACCAGCAACTTTGTGGCCTTCCACTGTTTGTGTAGCGGCATACTTAGCTGCTAGTCCGCCCATCGAGTGACCGATAACGATAACCTTGCCGGGTCCATTAGCCTGGCGTGAGGAGGCTGCTACACAGGCAATTCTTCTAGCTAAACTCCGTCCAATTGCAGGGTCGTCGATCCAGCGTTTGTTAGTGGACTCGTAGTCGAAGGTTTCGACATACGTGTTTGGGATCCGGCCAACGGTGTGCAGCATGGAGTTTGGATCATTGGCGCTGCCCCAGACGGCTGGGCGATCGCTAAAGCCATGCACCAGGATTACGGGTAAGCGCTGACTAAGGTCGGGCACGCAGCCTGCCGGACTGGCTTGGCCGGGGAAGGCCAAGGCTGCGAAGAACAGAGCGAAGGCTGCCAGTATAGTGCTGGCTCGCCACATTGCCGGTTTCATTTTGCCTCCGTGTAGAGAATCAGCCACATACCGTTTTCACGGATGAGGTGCAGGATATAGAGTTCGCCACTTGAAGCGGCGGCTTCGATCTGGCCAGTATCGCCACCGGCAACGAATGTATCCGTTTTGAGTTGGACGGTTGTACCGGGCGGCAAGGCAGGTTGGTTTTGGCGCAGAAAATCATCACGCAGCATACTCGGCAGAACTTTGGCCTGCTCGGTCTGGATGTCACTATTCAGGGCCTGCTCCAGATACCGCACATTCTCGGCTGATATTGGATCAGGCTGAGGCGTAGCGGTTGGTGAAGCCGGGTTGTTACTAGCGGGTGCAGATGGACCTTCAGGGCTAGAAAAGAAAACGAAGAATCCCATTATCGCCAGTAACGCGCCGACGGTTGCTATGCCCAAAGCCTTGGCTCGTCTAGACATGGGGCCACTCATCCTTACTGTGAGTTGTGGAGGTGCAGGCAGAAAAATAGAGAGCTTATCAATAGCTTTCTACTGCTTTTTAGACTATAACATGTATTCAGTTTTTTGTAAATGTCTTTTCTTTATTTTGTTTTTCCATAGGCCTATTTGCGTTATATTAAGTATATGCAACGTAAAATTGAAAAATTATCCCTCGGGTTTGTTTTAGTCTGCCTACTTATTGCCCCGGTTTATGCTGTGACTTTGTTGGGTGCGGTGGGCTCAGGACTTTTATTCATGCTTTCGGGTCCAGGTGGAGCAAAAGAAGCTCTCGTTAGTGGTGCTTGGCTGCTTTTGGCAGGGGCTATACTTACAATGCTAATCGCGGGTTTATATCGGAGAAATCGTTGGGCGTTAGGGGTGTTTGTATTGTTTTTTCCCACCTATGTCAGTTTTGTGCTATTCGGTAAACAACCTAGTTCAGCGATCGTTCCCATAGTAGTAATTTATGGTCTGACTCTAATTGTGGCTGGGCTCTATTCTCGGGAACTGAAGCGTAACTAGTATTGGCAGACTGCCCTAATAATAGGGTCATGATGCGTAGGTTGATGTAGAGTCCTAGTAATTCATTGGGTTTTTCTGGTGGAGTGTTTTTAGGAATGAGTTGATTTCGAGCGGCACAAGATGATCTAAAAATTCATACGCTTCCTGATCGTTCATGGTGTCTGGCGGTGAATAGATCGCGACGATCCCATTCTTGATAACAAACAATGGGGAACCTCCAGGTGATGCATAAATATTGGTTCCGGACGGCAGTGTTGTAACGAGCCTACATACTTTCTGATCACTCCACTCTGAAATTAATAGTGACGAAATACGTCGGCAGTCTAGAATCGGGTCTGTACCGTCCGGATACTTATACTCGTACAAAGTCGTACCGTTATGCTTTCCAGTATCTATACTAAAATAAGCGCCAACCCGATAATCCGTGTGGCCATCGCGGGTGGATTGAGGCGCGATCGAGTAAGGTTGAGGGTAAGATGAATTGGGTGGTGGGACAAGGAATGTCATACCGCTTTCGGCTAATGCTGCCCGGATTTCACTGGCCCGGGTTGCCGATGCGACTCCGACCCTGTCGTGCCCAACTGTCGCCAGCAGCAGACATGCCACGGCCGCCAAAATTATTATCCATACTTTGCGGCTTTTTGGTGCCCGAAACGAGCTTAAGTACCAGTCGTAGAATATGAAGCTGCTGACAAATAAGGCGGCGGAGATGGCTAGGAAAAACAATGAATTTACCGGCAACCAGCGGTAAAGGCATATTGAAAGCAAGCTCCAGCTGAAGTAAGACAGAGCTATGAGCGACCCGGCGTATTGGATGCGTATTCTTTGTAGTAGTCCATGCCCTACAGCCACTGCGGAAGCCAAGGTTGCGCTGGCTGCAATTAGCCCACCGACCCCGATACATAGGGCTATCGCAAGTCCGGCACATACCTCAAGCTTCGCGCTGTAGGTGAAAAGCATGAACAGCAATCCAGTGCCAATAGCGGCAGATGTTATACAGGTAATGAGTGCTGGTAATAATGTGCGTAGCGGGCGCCATGAGTTTGGTGTCATAGTTACGATAATAGCAGCTCAGCCTCGGAAGCCCGGAGTCTGGTTCGACCAATTGGTTATTTAGTTACTCAAGTTATGCCGTCTGACTGGCTACTTAAGAATAATCAGGTTGTCGCCGAGGATTTCCGCTAGTACGGCGAAGTCTTGGTCAAAGGTGATGAGAGGTAGGCCGGTTTCGCGGGCGAGGGCGGCGATCCAGAGCTCGTTGTGGGACAGGGCTTTGCCTTGGCGGCGGCAAAGTTCAAGGTACTGAGACGGTTAGCTTGAGTAGGTTATATTTGACTCTCTTAGATATATATGTTAATGTGTCTTTGTGTTAAACATTACTTCTTCCTATACCACGACCACTGCCATGACCCCGCAAGGGGTGCTTTTGGCTGGTCACACCATGAAGAAATAATTAACAAAATAGTTTAGCTCGCTTTACTATCCAGCGCGACCAGCCAAACGGCTGGTTTTTTCGTAAAGGAAGTAATATGAAGCGCCATAGTAGGCAGTCTTCTCGCGAGCTCGAGAAGTTTAAGGTACGTCAAAGAAGACAGGAGCAACGTGGCGGGTTTACCTGCTGCAATTGCAAACAACCTGTGTCTTTTCACCGGTTTATGGGTACGGCCAACAGAAACCACTGCAATCTATGTTTGTGGTCCCGGCACGTGGACGAGAGTAAGGGTGACAGAAAAGCGACTTGCTGGGCCGGTATGCGACCAGTAGGATTGACTTTTAAGATGGAGAAAAAAGACCGGCGTGGAGAGATTATGCTCATTCACGTATGCGCCGGGTGCGAGAAGATTTCGATCAACCGGATTGCAGCAGACGATCTTGACACTGAGATTTTAAGGATATTTAAAGCTTCGACGGCTATAGCTGAATCGCTTAAGTATTCGATCTTGGGGCGCGGGATCCTTTTAGCTCTTAAGATGGATAGCCGTGAAATTTACCGTCAACTTTATGGCTCTGAGAAGCCGCCGCACTGGTAGTTTTTGATATGCCTGTAATTGGCTCTTGACGCTTAAAAATCATAACGCTACGCTAGAGCTGGCACTCGGAGATATTGAGTGCTAAAGTATTGATTGGAAGAGTTTAAAAGGAGACGCTTTATGCAGTTACACCCATTAGCTGAGCGAATTGTGGCCCGCCAGGTGGAGGCCGAGAGCAAGACCGCATCCGGGATCTTGTTGCCAGATAGCGCTAAGGAAAAACCGGCCATGGCCGAGGTTATTGCCGTTGGTAAGGACGTGAAGGAAGTAAAGGCCGGCGACAAGATCGTTTATAAGCAATATTCAACCACCGAGGTGAAGGTGGGTGGCGAGGAACAATTTGTTATTAAAGAGGAAGATGTCCTCGCGGTAGTGAAGGGGTAATTCAGATGGCAAAGCGAATTTTTTATGATGATGATGCTCGTGCCCGCGTATTGTCCGGCTCGAAGGAGCTCTATGAGGCAGTCCGGGTAACGATGGGGCCGAAGGGCCGCAATGTAGTTATTAGTAAGTCCTATGGTGGTCCGAGTGTGACGCATGATGGTGTGACTGTGGCTAAGGCGGTAGAGCTGGAGGAGAGCCGGCATGACGAGGCTAGCTTGGGCCGGAGCGTGGGCGCCGAGCTGATTAAGCAGGCGGCTAGCAAGACGGCCGATAATGTGGGTGACGGAACGACGACTTCGACCGTGTTGACGTATCATATTTTGAACGAGGCTCACAAGTTGATTGCGGCTGGGCACAACCCGATGGATCTGAAGAAGGGCCTAGACCAGGCGTCGGAGCAGGTTTTGGGTAATATTGGCGGTGTGACTGAGCAGATTGCCGGGAACCGCGAGAAGGTGGCTCAGGTGGCGACAGTGTCAGCTGGTGACGCCGAGATTGGTGAGCTGATCGCTGACGTGATCGAGGCAGTGGGTAATGACGGTACCGTGACGGTGGAGCAGAGCCAGACATTGGGTCTTGAGAAGGAAATCGTGGAAGGCTTTAAGGTTGACCGTGGTTATGTGAGTCCGTACATGGTGACTGACCCGGCCCGCATGGAAGCGGTGTACGAGAAGCCGTTGATTTTGGTAACTGACAAAAAGATTTCCAGCATCCAGGAGATTTTGCCGCTACTCGAGAAAATGGCCCAGGGAGGCAAGAAAGACCTGGTTATTGTGGCCGAGGACGTTGAGGGTGAGGCTTTGGCTACCCTGGTTTTGAACCGGCTCAAGGGCGTGTTTAATACCTTGGCTATCAAGGCGCCGGCCTTTGGTGACCGCCGCAAGGCTGTATTGGAAGACATTGCTACTCTGACTGGCGCGACCGTGATTAGCGAAGAGCAGGGTTACACGTTTGAAAATGCCACGGTGGCCATGCTGGGATCGGCTCGCAAGGTGATCGCGACCAAGGATGACACCACCATCATTGAGGGTGTGGGTGATCCGAAAGAGGTTGAGAGCCGGATGAAGCAAATCCGGGCTCAGGCCGAGAATGCCACCAGCGAGTATGACAAGGAAAACCTGGAGAAGCGGCTGAGCGCGCTGGCCGGTAAAGTGGCCGTGATTAAGGTGGGCGGTGCGACCGAGACCGAGATCAACGAGAAGAAAGACCGCGTGGATGACGCTGTAGCTGCGACTAAGGCGGCTGTAGCCGATGGCATTGTGCCTGGCGGCGGTGTAACTTTGGTAGATCTGAGTAAGAAGCTGGCGGTGGAGCCGACCAAGGTTGGTTCTAGTGCGGAAGCTGGTCATTTGATCCTGAAATTGGCGTTGGTGCAGCCGTTCCGGGAGCTGATGCGCAATGCCGGCCTCAACCCGGACGAGAAACTGCCCCAGGTTGTGAACCAAGGCCAGCCGGGTATGGGCTTTGACGTTAATGATGCGGCTAAGTTAGTTGACCTGAAGGCCCAGGGCATTGTAGATCCGGCCAAGGTGACTCGTGAGGCCATTTTGAACGCGGTATCGATTGCAGGTACGGCCATGACCATGGGTAGTTTGATCGTGGATGTCCCCGAGGAGAAGTCTGCTCCAGCCGGTGGCGGTATGCCAGGCGGTATGGGCATGGGAGGCATGGACTACTAAGTTCAGCTCAAATCTAAATATTGGACTAAAAAGGAGGCCTGTGGGCCTCTTTTTTAGTTGGGAGGCTTGCTTTGTGCATTAGGTATAATTAAGCTAGCTTAGCTTGAGTAAGTAAGGGTAGATTCACAGTCGCGAATTAGGTCTAGTTGGGGGATTGAGATGAGGAGACCGAGATGAACAAGCCAACGGTACCAGGTCCGTCTGAGGTTACCGTCAGATCTGTCCCAAACGTAACACCGGAACAACTGGCAGCCCGGAAAGCCAAGAAGCCAACGGCTGAGCTGCAGTTCTTGATGAAGCTTCATGAGCGTGGCAATACCGCGAACGGTCGTGCAACGACGAAGATTTGTCTGTCGGTCCGGGGTGCAAGGCTCACTCTTGCGAGAGAGTTTATGGAGCGGCTGGAGAGACATCAGGAGATTGAGGTCGAACGGGGTAAGTCTCAGACGGCACATAACAACATAGGGCCGGTCATACAGACCAGGCTAACATTGCGGGGTTTGGAACGGTTGAGGAGAGAGTACCCTCACACTTGTGGCGATGAATGCAGCCCCTTGCCTCAGGATTTGAGCTAAGGGGTTTCGGCCTCGGCGACCACTCATGGTTGCTGAGGCCTTCTTTATATCTGTGGGGATGAGAATTGCGGCGCAATATGTTTTATGATAAAACTACGCGTACTGGATTTGCATGGCCATATCTAGGGGGTGTTGAAAATGAGCAAGCGGACTGTACCGCCCATTGCAGAGGTTGTATGCGGCTCGGTTGATAACGTGACGCCAGAGCAATTGGCTGCCCGGCCACCCAAACAGCCCAGGGTTGAGGTGCAATTCTTGATGGAGCTTCACCGGCTGGGGAATATGGCGCGAGGAGCTGGTATCAGGAATTTGCTTCGCAGGGCTACGCATGTGGCATACCCTACATTTGATCTGGTCCATGCACTTGGCGGTGAAGGTTACCTGAGGATCACGTATTCCAGGTCCAATGGCATCCATCATCGAAGGCCAATTAACCGGATTGATCTGACGGCACAGGGCTTGAAACGGCTGGAGCTGGAGCTGGATCACGTTTGCAATGGTTGTGCACCTTTGATGAGTGGGTAGGTGATGGGTCATGGCTAGACCGGTTTTGCAAGAGAGCGCACCGCCGAGCCTAGAACTGAGGTTTTTGATGGAGCTTCACCGGTGCCGGAATGTTGCTGCTAATGGGCGTGAAGCTATAAGGATTCTTCGCAGCGTGACGCCGGCAGATTCGCCTGCCAGCTCGTCGTTTTTGGCGAAGCTGGAGAGGCAGGGCGATATAACGGTGGAGCGTTCAGAACGCGCTAGCCGGGGACCTCTGAAGCAAGCACGCCGGACTGAGCTAACATACGCGGGCCTGCAACGGCTGGTCCGGGAGCATGGCCACACGTGTAGTACACATTGTATTACAGTGCTTAAGCCGCCGGATGACACGTTGCCAGAGTCGTAGTGACTGGATGGCGGAGGTAGCGAAAGCTACTTCCGCCATTTTTCTTTGATTAGGTGTGCCAGCCGCGGTGAGGTTCGGAGCGTACTTGTTCGGTTTCGTTGCCGCGGGCGTAGTCGTCTTCGAGGCGCCAGGTGGTGCCAGTTTCCGGGGTGGAGGTCTCGAAGATGTCGCAGTCGGTGATACTGATGAGGCGGTGCTTTTGGCCAAGCTGGGTGGTGTAGCCGGTTCCTGGCATCAGCTCGATCTGGACTAGTTCGCCCTGGTTATTCTCGCTTATTAAGCCGGCCCGTCCACGGAGTATGGTGTAGGTCTCGATTTTGCCGTCGTGGACTTGCATGCTTTGACGGCAACCTTCGTTAATGTGCATGATCTTGGACATGTAGGGCCCATTGCCGGCTATGAGATAGAGCTCGTAGCCCCAGGGTTTTTCACAGCGTTTTTGGTAGCCTTCGGTGGTAAATTGTGATTTGTCGACGGTAGGTAGTAAATGATCTATATCTGGCATGGGCCCCTCTTAGAATTCAGAATTTTGCGTTTGGGTAGCAAAAGCTTGTATTTTCCTGTGAATTATGACATAATGCATTGTACTTTACAAGGAGTTTTCAGATGTCGAAGATGTTTGCAGTAGTGCTGGCCTTGATTACAGTTGTAGCGGGTACGATGGCTGCAGTCGTGCCGGCTCAAGCCGCCACACCATTTAGGGCGGCACCGAAGGCCGTAGTCGCGCCGGCTACTTACGCTGACTATAGCCGGATTTTTAGTAATTCGGCCGGTAACTTTTATGATACCGCGGGTAATTGGTCGGGCCAGTGGGCTTGGCGGACCGAGAATGCCACAACGGCCTCGATTACCTGGTCGAGTGATCCGAACGAACGAGAGTATTTTAAGCGTTCGGCTGACGGCAAATGGCTGCTACTAGACGGGTGGTCGGCCAACGGTACCTATTACCGCCAGCGCGTGACGAGCGAGAAGAAGGGTGACGCAAGTTGTAGAAACATGCTGCCGGTAGCCTCAGAAGGCGGATTGCAGCACTATGTGCAGTGGACGATCCCGACGACCGCTTACTGTTTGGAGGCCAAGGGGACCATTACCGAGGAGCTGACGGGTAAGGTTATTAACTTCCAGCACACTCAAATTTGGTCACCGGCCGCGACTTGCTCGAATACCTACCACTCTAACCGCAGCTGTATTAAGCAGAACGAGCGGTGGTGGGACGATAACCAGCACGCGTTTGCGCTGACCCTGAACCGTGACAATTATTTGGCTAAAGACTTGGGCATGGCGTTTAAGGTGGTGAATTACGACTTGGTCCAGCCGGGCAAGATTGTTTGGCAGGCTAACGGCCGTAACTATTGGACTTGGCAGTAAGTCCAGGCCTGATGTAGCAGCCAGACTCGTTACTGACAAAAAAGCCGCATTTAGCGGCTTTTTTGTGTCTGATTGAGATTATGCTAGGCTTAAGCCATGAGTGAAAAAGCGTCAAGTGATCAAGAGCCAGGACGGCGTCCGGCGGTTAGTCCCTATAATCTCGATGAATTTCCGCAATATGAAGAAGATTTATTGCGGGCAACGACGGATCCGAATGAGCGGGCTGATATTAGGCTGACCTTCAACCCGAAGAACGTTGAAGAACTAGAAGTGTTGACTGATCCAGAATTTTCACACGGGTTGAGCGCAGAACAACACGAAAAGCTATTTGATGAACTCTACCCGGCGCTTTCGACTGTTTACAGACATGACGAGCGGATCCAGGGTGCAACTGAGCGTCGAGATATGGCCTTGCAGAAGGAAAGAGAACAAAAGGATAATCCGCGCGCTTATGGTAATTATTGGCGCACGACGCAGGAGCAGAACCAGGAAGAGGACGCGGTCTTAGCGGAAATTTGCCGGAATAATCAAAGGCGACTTGAGCAAGCTCAGGCAGAGATGTTCAGGTCTGGAGCTAGCCTTGATACGGCTAGTGAGTGGTACCTGCGTCTCGGTGCCTTATCGCGGCTTGAGGGAGCTGAGGAGATGCTGGTGTACGCGGCCGACCTACCGGTTGACCGAAAGAAACGAGCCGAGTATCCACCCGAAGAGCAACAATTATACTCCGGCTGTATGCTCATGGAGGCAAGTCTAATCAATGACCGGTCACAGACTCCAGATACTGTCCGGCAGGAGCAATACGAGCAGGAGGCGTGGAGCCGGTTTGAGGCTCTGGCTAAGGGTTCACCGGATAGCCAGGAAGCGTATCTGGCTAAGGTATATTTGTCTGATCTTCAATTGCGTCAAGCCGGGCGTATGCTAACGGAAGCCAGGAGTAAAGGCGACGAAGAATTGACGGTTCAGGCTCATGAGCTGGCGAAGGGCGCCCAGGATAGCCTAGGCGCCCTCCTGGAGGCCACTAACGCGGCCCGGACCAAACTGGATCAGTCTAAGCAAGCAGTGTTGCGGGGGCGGGAAGTTGAGTTATCGGTGTTGTGGTTACTGCGTGAGCGGTATTTAAACCGGGAAAATCCAAGTAAGCAAAAAGGGCTTTATGACACCCATTACGCTCACCAGGCCTTTCCCCGGCAGGACTGGCCGAAGGATGGGATGTTGCCCAACCACCAGCCGCGCCACTCGTATGATACCGAAGTGGTTGTTAAGAGTGAGCGTGGGGTTGGAATCATTCCTATTCAGGTTAAAGGTTCGGAGGCAGGTAAGGGTGAGGGTTATGATCACCGGGTGGTAATGATGGTAGATAGTGAGCGCAAGACTGATGATATTGTGAAGGCATTAGTGTACCGACGCCGCAAGATTTCGGGTGGGGCTCAGAGGGTTGCTGAATTGTCTGCCGGGATTGAGCGGGCTTTGGTGTCACGATTGAATGAAAAACGGGCAGCCAGGGCTGCCCGCGGGTAGGGAGGCTTCTGACGAAGCCGCTAGGGATTGATTGGTTCTTGAACGGTTGCAGAGATGCCGGTTGGGTCGAGGTTGTTTACATCCAGCATTAGGGGCAATTCGGTGTCGAGCAATTCTTGCAATTCTGTGGCTTCCCGGGTGAGCGGGTCAGTTTGGTCCCCGTCGTGGGGGCCAGGCTGGTTTGCCATTGCAACTGGCCTCCTTTGGTGGTGTCTGCAATAGTGCCGAGTAACTATTGCACAGATTTTGGCTTTGTGCAATGGTCTGAGGGCGGTTTTGTGTGATCCCGGGCCCGTGAGAGGAAGTGAATGATAACTGACCGGATTGATGTCGCATTACAACAGCATTATCCGCTTGAGCCGCTGTGTGCGGAGGTGCTTGAGGGTATTTACGTGTCTCCGCCGGTGTCTGATCCGGAAGCGGATCCAGAGTTGGCTTTTATGGCCTGGCAGGCATTAGTGGGACACACTTGGGCCTGCTCTGCTTGCCGGTTGCGGGCGGCGGGGTACGCGGGTTTAAATTAAATGCTGCTGGTGCGTACGATCTTTGGTTTGATTGTACGCACTTTCTTTTGGGCCCGCGCCGAGGTACGCTAGTAGTAGTTATGGCTATCGGAACAGCAACACGGCATTTGCAGCATTGGGACTTTGAGCAGCGGGCCGAAGCAATTATCGGGCTGCTGGAGGTACTCCGGCCGCAGGTGGGGCTGAGTGAGGCGCAGACGCAGCTCTGGGAGCGATTTGTGGAGCATGAGCCGGGCGAGGATCTGCGCCGGTTTAGCGAGATTATTGCGGACGGGCGGCGGCAGGCTACTACGCAGCGGCAGCTGGATGAAGACCGGGAGCAACTGCATCACGGGGACTTGAACCACGAGGGCAGGGTGGCGGTAGGTCATCACTATGAGATGCTGCGGCGTGAGGCCTGTATTTACAATCATTTGTTGCGGGGGCTGATTGCCCGGTACGGCGACCAATTGAACCGCCATGAGCTGACGGACTGGCTAACCCGGGCGAGCTTGGGTGTGCATAGCTGGGTAGTGGGCGAGATTACGGGGGCGGTGTCGGAAGTGGCGCTGCACGCTGCGATAATGGGGCTGCCGGAGCTGGAAGGCTCGCGTTATGCTACGGTGGACGAGGATTTGACCGGGTATGATTTCGTCGCTCACTGGCAGGGGGATCTGGTGACTATTGATGCCAAGAGCGGCTTGTACCGGCCTTTGACGATTCGCAAGCACGGTCACCTGCATCTGGAGGTGTCGGTGCCGCGGGAAGCGATTGAGGACTTTCGGATAACCCGGCGCGGGCTGGATATTCTGCGCCGTGAGGTGCGGCAGGCGCTTCATGCGGATTATGAATCGCGGGTTCATGCGCCGCACCGGTATTATCAGTAGCTTGATCTTTAAACCTGAGTCTAAAAGCTTAACATTGACCGGCCAAGAAGGGTGCCATTATGTCTTTACACGTTATGAAAGTAACTTATATAAGCACCTTTCATAACGTGTAACCCAATATTGCTAGGGGGTTTGAGACTCAGGTCTTTAGCTATTGACAAGTTAAATTACTTATGCTATGATGTTTAATTCCCTACGGAAACTTTGTTTTCGCCGGGTGTTACCCTGACAACACGTGTAGTACTACTGAAAGGACTGGTCCCGATGACCACTTCTACTGTCGTTGATCCCGCCACCGTGGCGAAGCCTGGCCCCAAGGCTCCCGCCGTGAACGGCGCGGTGACCAAGCCCGGGACCGGATGCAAGTCCAAGCGCAAGCCGCCGCCTGTTCCGGCCGCCGCGGAGCTTAGGCAGCGCCATGCAGCCTTCGTGGCTGACGGCGGTCTTGAGTTGGTGAACGGTCGGGTGCATGACGTGCTTGTGGGTGATTTGCCCGAAGACGACGTGGACTTTGACCGCAGCAAGCGCTCTAGCGTTAGCTGGGCACTTACCATTGGCGAGGGCATGCTCCGCTTTTCTCAACTGAGGAAGCGTTGCAATGACTTGGTCGGGCTCCAGGATGAGCTGCCGCTGGCTATTGGCCGCGGCTGGCCTTACCGAATCCTCCTTTCCCAGAATCCTGACATCCGGGACCTTACCCGGGCAGTTGGGATCGCTGAGGAGCGGGTGGCTGCCTACCGGGCGCAGGCATTGGCCGATGAGGCCGATGCGCTGGCTGCGGAAGGATTGGATAGCCGGTGGCACGAGCTCGAAACCAGGCGTTCCGAGCTGTGGGATGCGCACGAGCACTTGCTCAGGCGAGATGACCGCTACAAGTGGGTGCGAATCGTGAGTACCAAGTCCCGGCTCACCACCGACGAGAAGAAGCTCAAGGTCCTGGCTGACGCCATCGAGGATTTCGTGGCATTTGTCCGCGGGCTTACCGAGTCGCCTCGTGTCCGAGGTGGTGGCCGCCGTGGCAATGAGGCAGCCCGGGCCCGAGGCCGTGAGCGTAACAAGGCTATCCTTGATGCTCGTGGCAAGAAGGTCTGACTAGTTTTTCGTTGGAGGGTGGCCGGCTGCGCCGGCCACCCTCCAAACCATATTACTGCACGTGTTGTCATACCACTTGAGTGTTTAGATTAGCATTAAACTTTCAAGCGGTAGAAATAATCTATAATATAGTTAGTCCTTACGGGATTTTGTAAGGTGATCGTCGACAATCCGTGCGGCTTTACGCTAAGGAGTGGTCGTTATGGCAGGCGACAAGACCGGTAGCAACGGCGGCATTCCATCGGCTGAAAGGCTGGAAGATTACCGTGGAGCGTTTGTCCGGGCCGGCGGTCTGGCTGTGGTAACGGGTCGTGTTCTGGAAACGCTGGCCCCACCTGTCCCCGTGGATGCCGGTCCCAACTACCGTTCAGGTATTTTGTGGTGTCTTCAGATAGGATGGGCGGTGTTGGCTGATAGTGTTCGTAGCCGCCGCGAAGCCTTACTCGGCGAATATGGAGACAAACTTCTGGGCGTTTTGGGTAATGGGCGGGTTTACCGCACTGTTTCGACCGGCATAGCCCGGCGGTATGAATTGGCGCGAGCGGTTTGCGTAGCTGAAGGTAACGTTCAGAGACATGCTGAGCGGGCTGACCGGCTTGAGGTAGCACGGACTGTACTCATGGGCGAGCATGGGTCCCGGCTTAATGGCCATGGTGGGCTTTGGCAAACGGACCGGGAGTCGTTGCGACGCCCGGTTTCACGCTATTCGTCCCGGCGGGATCTCAATAGCCTCGAACAGGTATTGATGAAGGCCCGGAGAATTGTGAGCAGGCTGCTCCCAGCGGTATCCGCCGGAGGATGAATACCGGCCCCCGAGTCTTGCAAGACTCGGGGGCCGCTTCATGTCATAATACCTGGCAAGGAGACTAGAGGTATGCTGGACCAAGCTGATTTTATCGCGCGTTACGATAAGCACAACGCCCTTGGTGTGATAGCCGGGCAACCGGACCAATTGAACCATCAATATGAACTAGCCGATGTTAGCAAGCTAGTGAACATAAGGCAGATCGTGGTAGCCGGCTTAGGGGGTTCGGCGCTACCGGCGGAATTTGCTAAAAGCTGGCTGGCAGACCGTTTGGCATTGCCGGTTGTGATTGTCCGTGATTATACTCTGCCGGCCTTTGTGGGACCGGACACGCTGGTGGTGGCGTCAAGTTACTCGGGTAATACCGAGGAGGCGCTGAGCATGCTGGAGCAGGCTGAGGAGCGCGGGGCCAAGATTGTGGTAATGACGGCGGGTGGCAAATTGTTGGAGCTGGCTCAGGATAAAGATCACCATCACATCCGGACTGTGCCGCACGGCCATCCACACTTGGATTTGCCAAGTGGGCTGCAGCCGCGTATGGCGGTGCTGTACGGCGTTAAGGCTCTGACGGTGCTGTTGGAGACGCTTGGACTGGCTAAAGGTGCTCAGAAGGAGCTAGAAGCGGCTGCAGACTGGGTAGCGGGTGAGCTACCTGCCTGGATGGCCGATGTGCCGACGGCTGATAATCCGGCCAAGCAGATTGCAGCCGAGCTGTTGGGTCACCCGGTGGTGGTTTACGGTGGTCCGACTTTGGCGCTGCCGGCGATGAAGTGGAAGATTAATGCCAATGAGAATGCCAAGCACTTGGCTTTTTATAATTACTTTCCCGAATTTAACCATAATGAATTTTTGGGCTGGAACCACCCGGAACGGAGCGGGCTGAGGGTGATTGAGCTACGCTCGAACCTGGATCATCCTCAGGTGCAGAAGCGTTTTGATGTGACTAATAAACTGCGCTCAGGCCAGTTTGCGCCGATTGAGGTTTATGCCGAAGGTAAAACCAAGCTGGAGCAGATGCTATGGACGATGATTTTGGGTGATTTCGTGATGGTGTATCTGGCGTTTTTGAACGGTATTGACCCGACGCCGGTGGATTTGATTGAGAAACTGAAGGCTGAGCTGGTATAGAGTGAGCCGGTGTAGGGTGGGGTGAAGAGGCAAAGAAAAAACCGCCAGGGGCGGAGCCCAGGACTAGATGTCCTGAACTCCGCCGCAAGGCGGTGTGCCGGCTAGGCGGCGGATGGATCAGCGGACGGGGACCGGAAGGCTCCCGTTGGGGCTGACAACGATGGTGCAGTTGGGCTTGTCGCGGCAGGCGTCCTGCACGCCCAGCCAGTACGGCGCCCAAGTAGGCCCGTAAAGCTTCTCGGCATCCTGACGGCGCTGGTCGGTGACGTTGGCCTGGTTAGTTTGCTCGACGAGCTTCGGGTCATCCGGTTCGATCCGGTCAATGGCAAACCGGACCTGGGTGCACTTGAACTCACCCTCGCCAGGCTTGGTGGGGTCCGGCCAGGCAGAGTTACCTGATCCGCAGAACAGGTCCTTGTTGGAGCCGGTAGTGCGGCGGACTTCCTCGGCGAAGAGCTCGGACATCCGGTTGGCGAGTTTGTCAGTCTGCTCTTTGGAAGGGTTACGCCAAAGGCTGTCGTCAAACTCAGTGCCTGCTACCAGCCCAATGCGGTCGATCGGGAAGCTGAAGTTCTCCCGTAGCATTGAGTTCCAGCCCGGGGTGGAGTAATTGGCGGAACCGGCCTCGTCAGCACTTTGCGTGTAGCAGGTGTACTTTCGGCACAGCGCCAAGAAATCTTCCATGGCGGCGCGGTCCTGGTTGGGAGTCCAATAGGCCGACAACCACACCTTCAGTGGTGTTCCCGGTGTTTGGCCGTCCGGGCTCTTGGTCCGGATGAGGACGGCGTCGTGCCGGTCACCGACGTCAGTACGGGGGGTAACGATGAAGTTACGGTAACTACAGGGGACAAACCAAACATCTTCGTTCACCCCCTCGTTGGCAGCCTGACCGGGGTAGACAACCCGGTGGAGGTTGCGGTCGCCGCCGTCTTGGCCATCGCCCACCACCCAGGCGCACTGGTCGGTGTTGGTGGCCGAGGAGCAAGCTCCGAGGGTGGCGACCATGGCGATAATGCCGAGAAACAGCGCCAAGACTCTCGTGCGTCGTTTCATTACCTGCCTTACCTTTCTCCAAGAGCTTCGGGAAGCTCATCGAACAATTCGGGGGTAACTTTTTCGAGCCGGATCTGGTAGTGAGGCTGAAGCAGGGCTTTGAGCTCACCACCATCACCGGACGGCGAGAAGAGAACGATCGTTTCGATCTGTGACCGTCCCTCCCAGGGAGACTCGCTGACAAGAAACTCAACGAGCGTGGTGATGCCGGTGCGATCCGGCAGATCGTGCCGCAGCCATAACTCGCGGACGGGGACGTCCTCGAGCAGGTCTATGGCTGCCTCGCATGTTCGCAGTAAGGTAGCTGCGAAGCGAGGAGTCAGGCGACCGTCAACGACGACTACGAGGCCGTCTTGGTTGCCGGTCACTGTCCTGGCCGCCTTTCACGGGTGGACAGGAGCTCGGTGTTAACGTTGTACTCCAGGAGGCTCATACTGCTGACGGACTGGGTCCATTGCAGTACGTGCTGGGCAAAATCGGCCACTGATTGGCGGCCTTTGGCCAGCGACTCCTGTGGGTAGTAGCGCGGGTTGTCCTGGATCCTGATGTACTTGACCAGGACTTCCCGGATGCTATTTAGGTTCTGGTTGAACCTGTCAGCGTTAACCTCGACGATGCCAACTTCCTTGCTCTGACTCAGTTCACCGAACAAGTATTCGATGTCTTGAGCCAGCTGGGTGATGGTACTCCGCAGTTCGGTGTCGCGGATCTGTGACCGGAGGGCCAAAACCCCTGACAGAACTTCGCGGACGACCGGTGGCGACGTGAGGTCGAACTCCGGGTTGGCCGGACGAGGCACGACTGGTGTCGTCCGCTTCGATCCAGGGCCAAGGAGCATGAAGATGACGATCAGGAACGAGACTGCCAAAGCCGCAATCAGTATCCAGCCCAGATTGCTGCTGGATTCAGTTTCGGCCGGCGCTGGAGCGCTTGGCGGTGCAGGAATCTTGATCTCTGGGTGTGCTCGCTGGTAGTCGTGGATATTGGCAATAAACGTGCCCAGGGTTTCTTCCGTGTTGGAAGAGACGGTACTGGCGCGTTTGGCCTGCTCGACAGCGACACCAGTAGGCAGAATTGCTGCGGAGGCCGCAACTTTCTTGCCGATGGCGACGGCTACGACGGACTTATTGCCAAGCTTTGCGTCGAGCCGGCGGGCGAATTCCTGGACGTCCCCGTTGGTTTCGGTGGAAGCGGCTTCCGGCAGTATCGCGATGACAATGCCGTCGCGATCATTGAGGAGCCGTTCCAGCCGGCCGGTGGTTTCCGGGGTGGTGTTTTCTGCTTGCGCAGAGACAAACACTCTGGCCTCTTGTAACCCCGCGGCCGCCTCTTCGAGGTAAGTCGCGGCGTTGGCTGATGGGGTTGCCAGGAGCGTGAGCCCGAGGATAGCTAGCCATAGGCTGATAAATCGTCCCATCGATCCTCCTCTCCGAGTATGGTCGTGGGTGGGAATTGTCTGTCAATGTGCAGCAGCCTGAGCTGTAGCCGAGGAAGCAAACCTCCTCGTTTCCGGACTTTACCCTCGAAAGCCGCTAGGACGAAAAGATTTGCCAATAGACTTAAAACTTAACTATTAATAACACGTTTGATATGGTTCGTCAACTGAGGTGGGAAATGGCTATTTGGTTGGGGGTAAAAGAAAAACCGCCAGGGGCGGAGCCCAGGACTGGATGTCCTGAACTCCGCCGTACTGGCGGGGGTTGCCGGCTCTGAGGCCGGCGGGGTGGGCGCTGTGTCAGCCTCCAGGCTGGTTTGTGGCCGGCCGGCGAGCTAACTCGTCAGCGAAACCCCTGATGCACGTGATCAGATCCGTTGGAGGGATTTGATCAAGTGGCCGCCCGCAGTTCAGACCGGTGGGGGTCTGGGTAGTGGGTGCTTGGCCCTGTTGGGCTGGTTGACTTGAAGGAGCTGACTGCGTGGTCCCGGCTAGCTGCTGCTCTGGACTGGGCAGTGGGAAGTCCCGGTGCAGCGAGACGGCGATCGGGTGAACCGATTCGCTTGCTGACAGGGTGATCTTGTAGATAACCTGTCCGTTGAGCTCGCCATATGCTTGCCATTCATCACCCTGGGCACCGCCTGTTGGTAGGAATTCGGTTACCTTGCCATGATTCGAGGCGAAACCGGGGTTAAGGTGGGCCATGTAGTTCTGAGCCTTGCTGAACAAGATGGCCAGGTTGATAATCCTGGGATCGTTATCAGCCAGCATGTAGATCTTCTGCTCGTTCAGTGAACCCTGGTTGACTGTGTCGGCCGGGGTGACTGAGTATCCAACTAGGACCTGTGAGTCTCCGTTGGGGGTGAGCGGGGTAACCCAGTAGAGGCGGTCGTCGGTTTCGCTGCGGAGCAGATACTCCGAAACATTCCCTTCTTGAGCCTCGTGGGTTGTCGGATCGTAGCCAAAGTTGTTGTTGTTCATGATGGCCCGGCCCGGCGTCCAAGGGATGGCTTCGCGTTGAGCGGCTACCAGAGTCATGGGGTAAACCGGCCCCGGTAGCTCGCCAGGCGCGATGTTGCGCTTGTGCTCGAACTTGGGAGCGCCCGAAGGCGATCCCCGCATAATCACGACACCCGCGGCAGTTTGTGCTGTCCGGGTAGGGATGTGAATCTGCTCCTGCACAGGTAGGACAATAACCGGCTCCCCGTTATTGCAGTAACCCCAGGCGTCTTTGGTATCAAAGAGCAACCGGGGATGGAGGTCGTTGAGCAGATTCGGGAGGTTATTCATTTTGCCGCCCGCAAATGCCCGGTTGATGCTGTGTGGGCCCCGGAAGAAGCAAGCCGTGGGACTACCCTGGCCGGTCCACTCGATGATGGCGTCCATGGGTTGGCTAATACCGGAGCCGTCCCGGATGGCACTCCACCTGGCCGCGTTGCCATTACTGGCATTGAGATAGGTGACAGTGTCTTCGTTGATGTTCGTGCCCGGGGTGGCGCCAGAGGCGTTTTTGAGCATGAACTTTGCTGCATCCAGTGATGACACCCGTGATTCCCAGCCTGCGATGGGCAGTGTGCCCGGTGTAATGCAAACTGGGATATCGTCGGCTTCTCCGGATACGCTGACCGGGCCGAGCAGGACGCACGGCTTGTTGTCCCCGTGGGGATTCCGATCGAACAGTTTTCTGATGGAGGCCGGTGGGTTGTTGAGATCCGGTATGACGAATGTCGTGGTGCTGGCGTAGTATTTGGCCCAGTCCTTGTCGTTGTTCCAGATTACATTAATGAACTGGAATCCCGAGACGAGCAGGCTAATGACCAGCAGAAGGCCGAGACCGGCGTGAAGCTGTCTTGAGCTGCGGGACTCGTAACCAAGGGCATCGGCGACTATGAGCAGGCTGATGATTGAGACAATTACCAGCCATATCCAGAGCCAGCCACCACCCGAATAGAACCATCTATCGAGCCATAGCCAGAGTTCGGTATGCCAGCCGCCAAAACCGGGTACGATCAGCTTGAGGCATACCCAATAGAGAAAGATCAGGAACGGCAGTAAGAGCCAGACCGCGGCTATTTTGCCGAGCGTTTTGAGGAACGGGCCCATTTGGGCTCAACTCCTTCCAGATGTGAGGGTGCTAGACGAGGCGGTCGTCCAACCGGAGGAGCAAAACCCCTCATTTCCGGACTCTACCCACGTGAGTCTCGAGAATGAAAGTATTTGCGGGAATGGCTATTCTTTAATTATAGTACATATTTATATATTAGTCAAGCATATTTGATTTGTGTGCGGGCTTATTTTGTGGCTAGGGCAAAGAGAATCCGCCAGGGGCGGAGCCCAGGACTAATGTCCTGAACTCCGCCGCGCTGGCGGTGTTGGAGATAGCTGCCTATATTGTGAGAGGAGGATTGTTGAGATCAATCGCCCGACTCCAGGCTTCCTGCTTGGCGATCTTGAACTTGTTGTGCCAATCAGGATCTGAATTTGCAATCGACTCAATGACTGCCGGTGGTGCAAGCTCATGTTCCTCGCCAGACGAGAGGCGGGCTACTTTTTGTACGATGACGTCGGTTATGTCGCCGCGCGTACGATGTGAATCCTCCCACCGGGCAGCCGCAATGGCCTTGGCCCAACGATCTTCCTCGGCTGCCGCAATTGCGTTGATGCGTCTCGTCTGCCCGGCCCGGTAAATGGTAAACACAAGCCAGGTCATCAGAATGAGAAAAAGGATGACAACCAAGGGAATGACAGCACGCATTTGGCCCCCTTAAAGGTCGATCGTAGGGTAAGGAGTTTACCCTATAAGGTGCGTGTTATATATTATAATACGTATTGTTGTATAAGTCAATTTCGTCCGGGCGACATTATGGCTCAAACTGAAAAAGATGGTTATAATAGTCCGGTTCGGAGGGGTCGCCTAGTGGCCTATGGCGCGCGCTTGGAAAGCGCGTTGGGTGCAAGCCCTCGAGGGTTCGAATCCCTCTCCCTCCGCCAAAGACAGTCCTGGTTCGCTAGGACTGTCTTTGGTTTTTGGCGTAGAATAGGCCTAGTGGAGGATGATTAATGCAGTGGGTTGCACTGATCGTTGGGGCTTTTTGGGCCCTTTTTGTGGGATTATTCCTGCTGCATGGCTATTTTTTGTTGCGCAACCGGGTGCCCTATGTGTCCTTGCCTGATGCGGCTATTCCTCAGGTACTGAAGGCGCTGCAACTGGCCCGTGGTGATGTGGTTTATGACTTGGGTTGCGGGGACGGGAGGGTCTTGATGGCGGTTAAGGCGGTTGGGGGTGTGAGTTGTGTTGGGATCGAAAATAATTTTTTGCTACTGGGATTAGCCAGGTGGCGGACAAGGGGCGCCGTAAGGTTGGTGCGCCGTGACGTTTTGGACCAGGACTTGTCCCGGGCCAACCGGGTGGTAGTGTATTTGGGCCCGGAGTTGATGCGCCGTTTGGAGCCTAGGTTTGACCAAATGTTACCTCGTGGCGCCAGAGTAGTGTCGGTACAGTTTCCGCTGGCGCGGCGGGCACAGGCTGTGATTGAGCTCAAAGGCTCGGCTTCATATGCCGCGAAGGCCTATGTGTATCAGTATTGAGCCCGATACGATCCGGCCCCGTTTTTTGTGCGACCGGCTGGGTTTGTGTAGTGCGGAAGTTGGTGATTGAGGGATATAATAGATTTATGAGTAATGATTCGTCTGAGAAAATGAAAGAGGAAGATTTGCATCCTTTACTTAGCGGACTCGTGGGTGAGTGGGAAGGTGTGACTACCGTCCAGTTTGGTGCTGAGAGTCCCATTTTGACTGATAAAACCAGCGGGACAATGCGGTTAATGCTTGACGGCCGGTTTATTTTGCATGAATACCGGGGGAGTGTGGACGGGAAGCCTCACTCCGGGGCGGCTATTTACGGTTATAATACTGCCACAAAACAGTTCGAATCGGCTTGGGTTGATAGCTTTCACAATGGGGACGGTATTATGTTTTCTAAGGGCGAGGCAGGCGAAAGCTTTTCGGTAGTTGGCCACTATTCGATTGACCTGGGAAACGGTGAGGGTGAAGTCAGTTATGGTTGGCGCACGATGATTGAGATTGTGAGCAAGGATAAAGTAATTATCAGGATGGATAATCTTGCACCGGACGGAAGCAAGGACGGCGGGGCTGAGACGACGTATTCTCGTATTCGTTAACTCGGGAAAGGAATAAAGATTATGACTGAGGACATGCGGGATAAGCCCGAGGAGTATTGGCGTGAGAGGCTGACGCCGGAGCAATACCATGTGCTTCGTGAGAAAGGAACTGAGGCGCCTGGGACTGCTCGGTACGTAGACAATTACGAGGACGGGACTTATCATTGTGCGGCTTGCGGTCAGGAGCTATTTTTAGCGGATACGAAGTTTGAGAGTACCTTGCCTGGTTTGCAGGGCTGGCCGGCATTTTATGCTGAGGCGGCGAAAGGCCGGGTGGAGCTACGTGAAGACAACTCGTTTGGCATGCGGCGGACCGAGGTGACTTGTGCCCGGTGCGGCTCGCATTTGGGGCATTTGTTTGAGGGTGATCCGGCGGCTAAGTCGGGGCAGCATTATTGCGTGAGTTCGTGTGCGTTGGATTTTAAACCGAGCGGAAAATCATGATTGATGTGGTGAAATATTGCTTGAGCAAGCCCGGTGCAGAGGAGACGTATCCGTTTGGACCGGAGGCAACGGTGTTTAAGGTAGGTGGCAAGATGTTTGCTGTGGCGCCGGCGAGTGAGGCGCCGCGGTCGATTAGCCTTAAATGTGACCCGGTGCGGGCGCAGATTTTGCGGCAGGATTATCCGGAGGTTACGGCTGGTTATCATTTGAACAAGCAGCACTGGAACACGCTGGATTTGACCGGGAAGTTGCCGGATGAGCTGGTGCGGGAGCTGATAGATCATTCGTATGAGTTGGTGACGAAGAAAAAACGATAAAAATGATTAGCGCCCCGGAAACTTCCGGGGCGCTACAGACTAGTTGGCTTTGAAGTCTCTGATGTCTCTGAACCGTTCCTGCTCGATCTGGCGCCTGACTTCAGTAGCTCGGGCCAGATTGGCCTGGATATCACTCTCGAGTGTTCGAATTTCGGCTTGCAGCTGCGCGATACGCCGCTCGGTTACAGGGCCCTGACGTTGAGCCTCCCCTTTTCTGTAGTATGAGCTCTGAGCTCTGTGTTCGAGAGCCCGCATATCGTCATATAGCTTCTGAATCTCGGTCTGGTACTGACCCATCTGAGTACGCTTAAAGGAGTTTTGCGAGGCCAGCTCGTCGAGTTGCTGCAACCGGGTTTCGACTACAGGGTCCGGGTCGGGTGCGCGCGGTGGTGGTGTGGCGACTTTGGGGCGGAGGAAGCGCATAGCACAGCCTTTCTCGTTTAGGGCTACTGGATGAAGTAGCTGAGAAACTCTTTTTCGACTGTTTTGCTCAGATCAGCAATTAATGCAACGATGCGCTCGTGAGCGGTGTCGATTTCCTGCTCGAGCTGAGTGGTGGCGCTAGCGAGTGCTTCGATCCGGCCGTCATTACTTTCGATCTGACCCTGGCAGCTATCGTAGCTTGAGTATCCCGAGGCGGCATCGGCGCTTAACTCCCGATTTAAAATGTGGAGTTGGGCTATTTCGTATCCGTACTGCTTAACCTGCTCTTCTTTGTCCTTGACTCGTTGGCGTAGGCTATCGAGCTGCTGAAGCTTGGCTTCGATAGCCGGATCCGGATGAGTCGGCCGAGTTGGGGGTGAGGGTTCGGGCGTGGAACGTCGGCGTCGTAGGAGAGCCACGACTGGCCTCTTTTCGCTAGGTTTGGGCCGGCTATGTGTCGGTCGGGGGTTTATAGCGGAGGATCATGTCGTCGCGGGCTTGCGCGAGCGACTGGCGATGCGCCACAATTTGCTCGTGATATGTGATGATCTGCTCGTGGTTGGCGTTGATGCCGGCTTCCAGCTGGCGGATTTCATCCTGGAGTTGTTCGATGCGAGCTTCACCGGTTTTGATTTGAGTCTTGTACTTAGTCTCATCGGAAGTATAGGTGGCACTCGCTGCCTTATGGGCGAAGCTCCGCAGTTGAGAATGAAGCAGGTTGATTTCAGCGCGGTAGTCGTTGATTTGCCCGCGCTTGACGGTGTTTTGGGTTGCAAGTTCATCGAGCTGCTGGAGGCGGGCTTCGATGACGGGATCCGGGTCGGGCCGGTCCGGTCTCACGGTTTGGGCCTTAGAACGCCTGTTCCAGGATGGCATGAGATCACCTCTTCTAGTTGGCAAGGAACCGGGTTAAAATACCATATTGTATGGATAATTTCAAGTATAGCCTATTTCAAGAAAAGGTTTGGGATTTCTACCGGGATTATGGCCGTGACTTGCCTTGGCGGCATGATCCTACGCCGTATCAGGTGTTTGTGAGTGAGGTAATGCTGCAGCAGACGCAGGTCAGCCGGGTGCTGGTTAAGTATCCGGAATGGCTGCGAGTTTTTTCGGATTTTGAGGCACTGGCCGGGGCTGGTGTGACTGAGTTGTTGGCGGCTTGGCAGGGCATGGGCTATAACCGGCGGGCTTTGTGGCTAGAGCGGGCGGCGGCGATGGTGGTGGATGAGTTTGATGGTGTGCTGCCACGTGATCCGGCGGTGTTGGTGCGGCTGCCGGGAATCGGTCCGAATACGGCGGGTAGCATAGCGGCGTTTGCGTATGACGAGCCGGTGATTTTTATTGAGACTAATATCCGGCGGGTGTTTATCCATGAGTTTTTTGCCGACCGCGACGATGTGACTGATGCGGAGCTGCGACCGGTGATTGAGGTGGCGCTGGACCGGGAGCACCCGCGTGAGTGGTACCACGCGCTGATGGACTATGGGGCAGACTTGGCGAAGCGGGTGCCGAATCCGAACCGGCGCAGCAAGCATTATGCGGTGCAGAGTAAGTTTGAGGGTAGTTTGCGGCAGCTACGGGGTGAGGTGTTGCGGCAACTGCTGGAGCGGCCGCGGTTGGCGGGTGAGTTTGTTATCGAGGACGGGCGGCTGGAGATCGTGCTAGCGGCGTTGGTGCAGGAAGGGTTTATTATTCGCCAAGCGGATGGACGATACTGTTTGGCATAGCGTAGGATACTCATTATGGCAGGTTATTCGCAACGACCTTTAATTGAGAAATTGGGAGTGCGCGCGGGTTCGCGGGTGATTTTATTGCGGGCGCCCAAGGATTATGTGGGGTTGATGCCGGAGTTGCCTGAGCGGGTGGATATGGTGACGCGGCTGTCGGGGGTGTTTGATTTTATTCAATATTTTGCGACCAGTACTGAGCAGCTTGAGGCTGTTTTGCCTAATCTGAAGCGTCATTTGCTGTCCGATGGGATGTTATGGGTGAGTTGGGCCAAGCGGACTTCGCCGTTGCATACTGGTTTGAGTGAGACTACGGTGCGGGAGTTAGGTCTGGCGGTAGGCTTGGTCGATGTGAAGGTTGCGGCTTTGACCGATGATTGGTCCGGACTGAAGTTTGTCTACCGGTTAGCGGACCGGCCCAAGTAATGCTGGCTTACGAGTCGCTGCATAATCATACGACGGCTTCGGATGGAGACCAGAATTACACTGAGGTTTTGGCTACGGCTGAGCAGACGGGTTTTGGTGTGGTGGCGTTTTGTGACCACGATACGCTGCCGAGTACCTCTGATTTAGAGGTGCTTAGGGCGTATACCGGGCCGGTCAAATGGCTGGTCGGGTGTGAGATTAGTAGTGGTTTGCCCCGGGAGTTGGGGGGCGGTGCGGCTAGCATGTTCCATATTTTGGGTTTGTTTACCGATCCAACTGATCCGGCGTTGCAGGAGCATTGCCGTCAGGCGCTGGTGGCCCGGGCTGAGCGGATGCAGCGGATCGTGGCTAATTTGCGGGGGATTGGCTTTACCATTAGCGAAGATGACTGTTTGGCGGCTTCAGGTGGCGAGAGCGTGGGTCGTCCTCATATTGTGCGGGCACTGAAATCTCATGCTGAGAATGAGGCTGTGATGGAAGGTATTAAAGCTGATATGGCGCGCTCGGCTGTCACCAGTCCGGATGTGGCGATGAAATATATGCGAATGCTGGAGCGGGATGTGACTGACCATCCGTACTGGTTGTTTTTATCTGATGACGCGTACGTGCCGGATGTTTATGTGGATTACTTATACTCGATTGATATGGACCGGAGTGTGGAGCTGATCCGGGGTGCTGGAGGGGTGGCAGTGATGGCGCATTGGCCGACTATTAAGCGCAAGATTGACGCTGATATGCTGGAAGGGTTTTTGCGCGACGGGCGGCTGGATGGGGTAGAGGTGCGCTCGGGTTTCATGGATAACCAGGTGGAGGCGGATGAGCGCCGGTTGCGTGGTATGGCTGAGCGGACAGGTGTGCTAGTGACGATTGGGATTGATAGCCACCGGGTAACGGATTTTGCCCGGTTTGCGGGTGAGAGGCCATTGGCCAATAAGACGATCGGGCAGACTGTGCGGCTGATGGAGGGGCGTGAGCTGGATTCGACCTGGAGTAACTTGGGTTAGCCAGTTGGTCCGGCGCCTTTAGGTATTTACCCTTTCACTAAATGTAAGTAACTTACATTTATTTACGGTAAGTTTATATGTAAGTTGCTTACATTTAGAGTGGGCCTGTGGTTGGGTTTCCTTAGTTGTGGGCGTGCATCTTGTACAAAAAGCTCGATAAGTGATATAACAATTCGGCGAGATAAATCATCATACGACCGAGGAGGTGGCGACGACCTTGCCTCGCAATCGAAGGCACCTGCATGGTGAGCTATGCAGACGGTGCAATGAGCGTGATGTGTATACATGCTCAGTCAAGGCTAATAGTCACACTGGATGCAGTGAATGCAGAGGTACGAACAAATACTGCATCAACTGCAAATGTCCGCCGCTGGAGTGATGAGTTACGTTTTTGTTAGCGTTCGTGCCCCTGGACCTTAGGTTCAGGGGCTGATTAATCTGAGGAGCTGGTTGAAATGGGTTCGTCTGATGATGAGGAGCTGAATAAAAAGGCTCTCGCCCAGGCAAAACGTGATTTAGAGCGAGCTGAGAGAGAGTTGAGGATGTATCCGGAGGATCCGGAGGCCAAGCAGGCACGGGACCGATTTAAGCAGATTTATGACAGTCTGAACGAGTAGTCCCAGATAACAGTACTTCCGTCCCTGACTTTTAAGGTTGGGGACGGTTTTTTATTCGCTTTTTGTTCGCATGACCCCTGGTGCCAGGTTATAATGAAGCTATGGATGAAGTGGCGGAAGTCAAGAACCGGCTGGAAATAGTCGAGGTAGTGGGGGCGTATTTGCCGCTGAAACAGGCAGGGCGTAATTTGAAGGCGCCGTGTCCATTTCACGCTGAGAAATCAGCTAGTTTTATGGTGAGTCCGGAAAAGGGCATTTACCACTGTTTCGGTTGTCAGGAAGGTGGTGACGTTTTTAGCTTTGTGATGAAGATGGAGGGGATCGATTTTCGGGAGGCGCTGGAGAAACTGGCCCGTCAGGCAGGAGTGGAGCTTAAGGCTCGTCGTGGTGAAGACGTGGAGGCTAGGCAGCGCCGGGAACGGTTGTTGGCGGCTCATGAGCTAGCAGTAAAGTACTTTCAGGCGAGTTTGGTGCAGAACAAGAAGGCGCTTGATTATGTCATTAAGAAGCGTCACTTGACGAAGCAGACCGTTAAGGATTTTCAGATCGGGTATGCGCCGGATTCTTGGGATGCGCTGACGGATTTTTTGGCGAAAAATGGTTACAAAAACCAGGAGTTATTGCAAGGCGGACTGGCGGGTCAGAAACAAGGTCGGAGTACGATATATGACCTTTTTCGGGGTCGAATAATGTTTACGATCCACGACCGGGATGGCCGGCCGATCGGGTTTACGGGCCGGGTGCTGGATGATTCGGGGCCGAAGTATCTCAATACACCGCAGAGTCCTCTGTATGACAAGAGCCTGGCGATTTATGGGCTTCATCTAGCCAAAGAGGCGATTCGATCGAATGGCGAAGTAGTGCTGGTGGAAGGGAACATGGACGTGATTGCTAGTCATCAGGCGGGAGTATGCCACGTGGTAGCGGCTAGCGGCACGGCGCTGACGATGGAGCAGCTGCGGACGCTGAGCAAGCTGACCAAGAACATTAAGCTGGCTTTTGACGCTGACCGAGCGGGTTTGGCTGCTACCGAGCGGGCGATTGAGCTGGGTCAGAAGCTGGGTCTGACCTTGCGGATGGTTGAGGTACCTGAGGGGATTAAGGATGCGGATGAGTTGATCCAAGAGCGGGGGGTGGAAGCCTGGACAAAGGCGATTATTGATGCCAAGTATATTGTCGATTACTTGTTTGACCGGTTTGAGAAGGATTTTGACTTGAAATCGGCTATTGGGAAGCGGCAGTATACTGACCGGTTGGCGGCGAATTTGCGGCGGCTGGGTGATCCGGTGGAGAGAGATCATTACGTTAAACTGTTGGCTGAGCGGGTGGGGGTGGCGGAGGAGGCTGTTAAGGCAAAGTTATCGGAACAGGTTGACGAAGGGTCAAGAGCTGCTCAAAGTGATTCGGGGAGGTTTGAGGCTGAGTCGCCTCGTGCCAAGGTCCAGGCTGCGTCCCGTCCGGGCGCCCGGATTCAGCTGGAGAGGCTAGTGTTGGCGCTAGCGCTGAGTTATCCGCTGACGCGCCTCAGCCTCGATGATTTGCATGAGCGGGACTTTAGTTCTTTTGAGTACCAAGCCATTTTTCGGGGTTTGCGGACGAGTCGTGATGAGCCGGGGGAAGCGCTAGCGGCAACGTTGACAGACCTGTCAAAAGATATTAATATCTTATTGTTAGTGGGCGAGCGGCAATTTGCCGAACTTACTCCAGCAGACCGCAGTATCGAGGCATTCGAGCTGGTCAGAAGGCTGCAAACGGCATCGAACAAAGAGCTCAAACAAATTTTGATTAATCAATTGCGTGAAGCCGAAAGCCTAGGTGACGCGCAACTTATTGATAGCCTGACATTGCAAATTCAGGCTATAAATGACGAGGAGGTCTAACTTTGGCCAAAAAATCCGTAGATGAGGAGACTCTGGAACAGACCGGGGGCTACTCTCCTGAAGTTGAGCGTCTGATTGCCAAGGGTAAGGAACAAGGGTATGTGACCCAGCAGGAGATTGCTGGTGTGTTGCCCGAAGCCGAGGAGAATCTGGAAGAGCTCGACGAACTTTACGCTGCGTTGTTAGAGCAAGGCGTGGAGATTACCGACCAGAAGGACGCCTTGATCTGGGACAAAGATGATGAGGACCCGGCTGGTGGTGAGGATTACATTAAAGATATTGCTGACGATAGCGTCCGGTTGTACCTGCGCGAGATTGGTAAGATCCCGCTGTTGACTGGTGAGCAGGAAGTAATGCTGGCTAAGCGCATTGAGTCGGGTGATAAGGCGGCTAAGGACGCGATGGCCGAGGCCAACATGCGGCTGGTGGTTTCGATTGCCAAAAAGTACATTGGCCGAGGCTTGGACCTACTAGACCTGATTCAGGAAGGTAACACCGGCTTGTTGCGAGCGGTGGAGAAGTTTGACTACACCAAGGGGTACAAGTTCTCGACCTATGCTACCTGGTGGATCCGCCAGGCCATTACCCGGGCGATTGCTGATCAAGCCCGTACTATTCGTATCCCGGTGCATATGGTGGAGACCATCAACAAGCTTATCCGAACGCAGCGCCGCTTGGTGCAGGAGCTAGGCCGTGAGCCGCTTCCGGAGGAAATTGCTGCTGAGATGGAGATGGATGTTGACAAGGTCAATCATATCCTGAAGATCAAGCAGGATATTGTGTCGCTGGAGGCGCCGGTTGGTGAGGAAGAGGATTCTCAGCTGGGTGACTTTATCGCTGATGAGGATTCGCTGACGCCGGAAGAGGCTGCCACTCACCAGCTACTCAAAGAGCATGTGAATGGCGTACTGGCGCTGTTAACGCCCCGCGAACAGAAGATTTTGCGGATGCGGTTCGGTTTGGAAGATGGTCGCAGTCACACATTGGAAGAAGTTGGTCAAGAGTTTGGCGTGACGCGCGAGCGTATCCGCCAGATTGAGGCAAAGGCCTTGGCAAAGCTAAGAAAACACCGTGAGAGCAAGAAACTAAAAGACTATTTGCGCTAGATAAAAAGCTATACAAACCATAAAAAGAGGCCCTACGAGGCCTCTTTTTATTTGATTTGACAAGATTGACACTGAAAAATAGCTTGTGATATACCCATACATTGCTTCTGCGAGCTGCACCTGCAGCCCAGTCGCAGGTACCTTCCCTCTAGGAAAGGAATATGATGAGAGCCGAACGATACGGGCAAGTGTTGAGGCGCTTTAAGGCGCGGCATTGGATTGCCGCTGTGATTATACTCATACTTGCTATCTCCGGCATTGTCATCCAGCAGAACCCGCACGTAGCCGGCGTTGTGGCCGGTAAGGCCACTGCATTCTCGAACCCCACCCCTACCGTAACGGCTAACCAGCCGCAGACTCCCGCAAATCCGGTTCTGGCTTCGGTAACTCCGGCGGAACCTCCGGTGCCGGTAGTGGTGCCACGCGAAAAGTGGGTGCTAGTATCCACGCGCAATGTCCGGTTGGCGCCAAACACGGCCAATGTGCCGCTGCGCCAACTGAACTATCGGGACAAGATTGCGGTTGGTGACATGGTGAAGGGTCAGGATCCCTACGGCACGGGTAAGCCGGATTGGTTTAAGCTGCCGGATGGGGCGTTTGTTTGGTCAGAGCATCTGGCTGACGCTGACCCCGGTCCGAAGCCGGTGGTGGAGACTAAGCCGCGTAGTCAAGTTAGGCTACAGGCTCACCAGAGCATGACTAAGCCGTCGACGAAGACCCGGGGTAATGTCCGGATGTCTGGTAACGTTAACTGGGCGGCCTTGCGCCAGTGCGAGTCGAGCGGTAATTACCGCAGTCGCGCTCCGCATGGCCACTACGGTGCTTACCAGTTTGACCTGCCGACGTGGCGTAGTGTGGGCGGCAAGGGCAATCCGGCTGACGCCAGCCCGGCCGAGCAGGACATGCGGGCTCAGATGCTGTACAACAAGCGCGGCCTCCAGCCGTGGGAGTGCGCATGGGCGGCCCGCCGGTGACAAGGTTGTTTGGTTTATTCCAATTGTACCCTGCGCGAGTACCTATGATCCTTGATGGGTCAGACATTAACCGGTAACCTCCGGCCACATGCCTGTCCTTTCATCGCTCATATGTTTTGCGGAAGAAAGGGCGGGCTCAAGAGCATGAGTCATCCCTAGCAGAAGCTAGAGACCGTAACGTGGTTATATGTAGGTTTGTATGCAGTACTGTCATATTTCTAACTTTTCCGAATTACCTGTCATGAGTAGGTGCACCTGCTTGTGACGCCACGGGCTAGAGGATAGTGTGTGCACGCACTATTTTCCTTGTGGTTAGCACTACACCGATGTTTTGGTGAGCTGCAGATCACCAAAACATGTTTTCGCCCGTCTCTTTACGAAGAGGCGGGCATATTAATTTGTGTGGGCATGTGTTGAATCATTAGCCGGATGCCCATACCATGAAAGTAATAGAAGGGTGGGTGCGTGGATCAGGAATTAGGCGAAAAGTGCGGCGTCATGGGCGTCTTTACGGCCAGCGCGGACGCGTCGCGGTTAGTGTACTACGGGTTGTGGGCGTTGCAGCACCGAGGGCAAGAGAGTTCGGGTATTGCGAGTTCTGACGGGCGTAAATTATATAGCCACAGTGATACAGGTTTGGTGGCGCATGTTTATAGCGAGAAGGATTTGAAGCACTTACGAGGCCAGGTGGCGATCGGTCATAACCGTTACGCGACATCGGGAGGATACATCGGTAACCTACAACCGATTGTGGACGAGGAGTTGGGCATCGCTTTTGCTCATAACGGCAACTTGCCCTCCACCTTGGCGCTAGAGGCTTTTCTGGGTCAGCGCGGTATTGTTCGCACCGGTTTGAACGACTCTCAGATGATGGCGGCGGCTATTGGCTCGTATGTGCGTGAAGGTAGAGGATTGGCTAATGCAGTGGAGCTGGCCTGGCCCCTGTTTACCGGGGCGTTTTCATGCGTGGTGATGATTAAGGATACGCTGGTGGCTTTTCGCGATGAGTGTGGCATCCGGCCGCTGTCTTTGGGTAGCCTGGCCGACGGCTTTGCCGTGGCATCAGAAACGTGCGCCTTTGACACGATTGGCGCAGGCTTCTTGCGCGACATTAAGCCGGGCGAGATGCTCAGTGTGAGTGCAGCGGGCGTCAGTTCGCGGCAGTTGGCTAAGAGCCGGACTAAGCTCGATGTGTTTGAGTACGTCTATTTTGCACGGCCGGATAGCCGGGTGATGGGGCGCAAGGTTAATGAAGTCCGCCGTGAACTAGGCCGGACCTTGGCCCGGGAGTATCCAACCCCGGCAGATGTGGTGGTGCCGGTGCCGGATTCGGCGATTCCGGCGGCGCTGGGGTATGCCGAGGAGTCGGGGGTGCGGTTTGACCACGGATTCATTAAAAACCGCTATATTCACCGCACATTTATCCGGCCGACCCAATCGATGCGCGACCGTGAAGTCCGGACCAAGCTCAACCCGGTGCCCGAGGCTATTATGGGCAAGCGGGTGATTGTGATTGATGATTCAATAGTCCGGGGCACAACTACCGGCCAGATTGTGCACATGTTGCACGGGGCCGGGGCCCGCGAAGTTCATGTACTAGTAAGCTCGCCGCCGATCAGGTATCCGGATTTTTATGGGATTAATACGCCGAACCAAAATGACCTGATTGCGGCGCGGATGGATGTTGAGGGCATACGCCGGCATATTGGGGCTGAGTCGCTGGGTTTTTTGTCGTTTGACGGCATGATTAAGGCGACCGGCTGGCCGCGGTCTAAGCTTAATACCTCATCCTTTGACGGGGTGTACCCGATTGATATAGGTACGCGATTGAAAACGGTGCAGCCGGCGAGAGTGTAGCCGCTTCTGGTATGCTTGAGAATATGAGTACTAAACCAGAAACAGGCCGGGCTGCTCGTGATTTTGAATACCGGAGTAATGCCGCGCTTTTGATGGAGCAAGCTGGGCTGTCTCATTGGGTGATTTTCTCTGGGCTTTAAATCCCGAGGTTATGGCGGACTACGACCAATACCGTGAAATGGCTCAGCGCTACGGCGGTAGTGGCCGTAAATATACCAACGAGTCGGAATATTAATCTTTGTAAATTTGTAATAACAGATATAGAATTGTCAGTTGCTTATGTACGTTATTGACAAGCTTATGATAATTGTTATTCTTGCGGGGTACCTTGAGTCGAAGGGAGATGCGTCTGGTACCAAACCGGTTTGGTTTGATTTCCAGGCTGCTCTAAAGTGAGCGGTCGCGAGCGAGGGAGTGAACCTCGTGCTTCGAATTCTACGCGCAGGTGTCGGTGTGGTTGTGAGCGCGCTTTTGGTGGTTGCGCTTATGGCACTATCTCCGGCTGCCGCAGTGGCGGCGCCGAAGCATGACACAGCGCAGGCGGGCGGGAATAGTTCTGTCTGGGATCGCCTGGCTAGATGTGAGTCAAGCGGGAACTGGAAGATTAATTCCGGTAATGGCTATTATGGTGGCCTCCAGATCAGTAAGTCGACCTGGAATTACTATGGGGGACGCCAGTTTGCGGCCTACCCTAACCAGACTTCCCGCTCTAATCAGATTGTCGTTGCTCAACGGATACTTAACGGGCACGATGGCAAGAAAGGCCAAGGCTGGAAAGCGTGGCCAACGTGTTCGAGGCGAATAGGTGTTCGCTGACGCAACGCATAGGCTGACACAAGCAACCTAGTTTGCCGGTGTCTAATCCGTGGAGGGGTTGCTAGCAACTGCTTCTCCACGGGTTTTTTGTTATGGTTGATTTGGGCCCTCGCGTCGGATGGGCTTACAATGGGTATATGAGTAAAAAGCCATTGTTGGTGTTGGTGGACGGTTCAGCGGTATTTCACCGCGGTTATCATGCTATTCCGCCTTTATCGAATAGAGAAGGCTTGCCGACGAATGCGGTGCTGGGTTTTACAAACATTATGTTGAAGGTGATTCAGGGCCTGAATCCGGAGTACGTGATTGTAACGTGGGACAAGTCGTCGAAGACGTTTCGGAATGAAATGTATCCGGAATATAAGGCAACGCGAAAAAAACAGCCGGATGATTTGTATGCGCAGATTCCGGCAACGCGGGAGCTGGTGGAGGCGTTGAACCTCCCGTGGATTGAGTTGGAGAACTACGAGGCGGACGATATTATTGGGACGTTGGCGCGGCAGGCGGAGGAGCGAGGTGACCTGGATATTGTGATCGCGACCGGCGACAAGGACCAGTTGCAACTGGTGGATAAGCAAACGGTGGTAGATATGTTTAATCCGCGTGGCTTGGAGCCGACGCGGTATGATCTGGCCAAAATGCAGGAAAAATACGGGCTGACGCCGCAGCAATTTATTGATTATAAGGCGCTGATTGGCGATAAGAGCGACAATATCCCGGGTGTAGCAGGTATTGGGGACGTGGGGGCGCGGAAGTTATTGGCGGTATATAAGACGCTGGATGGGATTTATGAGCACATTGATGAGATTGCCGGGAGTACCGGTGACAAGTTGCGTGTGAATAAGGATATGGCTTATTTAAGCCGCAAGCTGAGCGTGATTGTGTGTGACGCACCGATTAAGCTGGAGCTGGAACCGGCGCGGGTGGGGCATTTTGACCGCGAGCATGTAACGAAGCTGTTTCACCGGCTGGATTTTCGGAGTTTACTAGCTAAATTGCCGCCGGATATGCGCGTGAACGGCGGGGTTGCGGCTGGGGTGGAGCCGGCGATACCAACACTGTTTGATGATTCGGGTGCGCCGACAGTTAAGCGCGAGCGGACGCATCTGGCTAGCGTGAAATATGACGCTATTACGGATATGGGTAAGCTGGAGGTGTTGATCGGACAACTGGAGCAGCAGGAGGTGTTTGCGTTTGATACGGAGACGGATTCGCTGGATACGTTGAGCGTGAACCTGGTGGGTGTGAGCGTGTCATTTAAAGAAGCAGAAGCTTATTACATTCCGGTGGGTCACACCGAGGGTACGCAGCTGAAGCGGGACGAGGTGATCCGGAAACTGAAGCCGCTGTTCGAGAACTCGAAGATTGGTAAGACGGGGCATAATATAAAGTTTGATTATGAAGTGATGCGGCGGCATGGGGTGCGGATGCAGGGGATCGTGTTTGACACGATGATTGCGGCGTTTTTGTTGAACTCGATCGGCCGGGCGCAGTCTTTGGCGGACCTGGCATATAACGAGCTGGATGTGGAGATGATTCCAATCTCGGAACTGATCGGAGCGGATAAGAAGACGCAGGTGACGTTTGACAAGACGCTGATTGAGCACGCTACGACGTATGCGGCTGAGGATGCGGATATGGCCTGGCGGCTGTATGTGAAGCTGCGGGATGAGCTGAAGCAACATGCAGGCCAGGTAAACGAGTACGGCTGGAACATGGAGCGACTGGCAAGTGAAGTTGAGTGGCCGATTATTTCGGTTCTTGGTGAGATGGAGATCGCTGGAATTGAGCTTGATAAAGGTTATCTCGAGCGGCTGGGTGGACGGCTGAGTGCGCGGATTGGCGAGCTGAAGGGCAAGGTGTATGATCTGGCCGGTGAGGAGTTTAACCTGGCTTCCCCGGCACAATTGGGTCAGATTTTGTATGGGCGGCTTGGTTTGAGTACCGTGGGCGTGAAGAAAGGCAAAACCGGCTACTCGACGGCGGTGGGTGAGTTGGAGCGGATGCGGGATTTGCATCCGATTATCGAGCTCATTATGGAATACCGCGAGCTGGATAAACTGATGAATACATATGTAACGGCCTTGCCTGAAGAGGTTGGTGTAGATGGGCGCGTGCATACGAGTTTTTCGCAGGTGATTGCGCAGACGGGGCGTCTGAGTTCATCGAACCCGAATTTGATGAACATACCGGTGCGGACTGAGCTGGGCCGGGAGATTCGGACGGCGTTCGTGGCGCCTAGGTCACGGGTGCTGGTGAGTGCGGACTATTCGCAGATTGAGCTGCGCGTGGCGGCGGCGCTGTCTGGGGACGAGGCCATGCTGGAGACGTTTAGGACCGGTATTGACCTGCATCAGCAGACGGCGGCCGAGCTGTTTAGTGTGCCGCTGGATGCAGTGACCAAGGAGCAGCGGTATGCGGCTAAAACCATTAACTTTGGTGTGTTGTATGGCATGAGTGCACATGGTTTGAGCGTGGCTACGGGCATGGATGGCAAGGCGGCAGCTGAGTTTATCGGGCGTTATTTTGAGATGCGTCCCAAGCTTAAAGATTATATTGAGGTGACCAAGAAGTTTGCTTATGACAACCAATATATAGCGACGTTATTTGGGCGGCGGCGGGCTTGTCCGGAAATCCGGTCGAATAATTTTCAGATAAGGTCCGGGGCTGAGCGGATGGCTGTAAACGTGCCAATTCAGGGTACGGCGGCGGATATTTATAAACTGGCCATGATAGAGCTGGCTGCTAAGCTCGATGCGGATTCGAAATTATTGTTACAGATTCATGATGAGCTGATCGTGGAGTCACCGGTCGAAAAAGGCGAGGAAGTGGCCCGGCTGATGCAAGAGACGATGAGTGGGATAATTGATTTGGGTGTGCCGTTGGCGGTGGATACGGCGATTGGCCGGCATTGGGGCGAGTTGTAGAGCTAGCCGGCGCAGGTTGATAACCGCAAGAAGACAAAGGCCAGTAAGCCTTCACCGATGAGAAGGTTTACGACGACCATGCTGTAGCCGAAGAAACCTTCGGGGAAGTTGGTGCGTAACCGTTTGGCACCCCAAAACAGGACAACCATGGCTATGATGCATATACCCAGTTCGGTTATGGCGGCGTTGGGGTTAGGCGGTATGACGTAGTCGGGATTTTGAAGGGCGCACGGCCGGTAGCCTGTAAATGAGAAAAAAGCTTGCCAGAAAGCTAAAAAGCCCACGAGGCCGGCACTTGCCACAACCACGAAACGGCTAAACGGAATTTTGCGGATGGAGGATTTGGCCATGGTGGTGCTTCTAGCTCCTAAGTCCTAATGCTTATTTGTTTTTATTGTATCAAAAAAACAGGGCGACCTAGGAGGGCCGCCCTGTTTGTACCTGCACTTTTTGTTTAAGACGATTCCCGGTCTTGACGACCGATCTCTTTTGATACATCGGTTACACCTTCATATTCCCGATCTGGAATGCGCTCCAGGAAGTCCATGACGCGCTCATCAGCGTCATTTTCCTTGGCGCGCTCCACTAAGTCCTGCTTTTCGGCAGGAAAACTAATGCCTGCAAGCGCTTTTTGGGCTTCGGCCGGGCTAATACTCTCACTGTCACTTGCCATAAGATCCTCTCCTTAACTTCTATACAGTAGTCGTCTTGGCATGACGAGAACATTGGGCAGTATGGCGAGCAAACTGCTTGCTGAGCGGACTAATATTGGTCATATGCTAGAAGGGGTACCTTTTCGTCCTTTAGGACTCATCAGGCCAAAATATACATTTGACTAAGGTACCGACAAATCACCCGGAGGCAAGCGGACTGATGCGGGATGTCCCGGTCAGGTTTCTTGGGCCGCTTGCCTGTGTGGTTGGAGGGTTAGGCGCCGGTGGTCTCTGCTGGTGTAGGAACCGTCCCGGTGTCTGCCGCCAGTGGGGCTTGTTTACCGGCGAAGTAGAGAACCGCGGCGATTGTGACCAGAAGAACTCCGAGGGAAAGCAGGCTAAACTGGATGCCCAGGAACTTTATGGCCATCTGCCAATCTTCGACCTGGAATGCGACAGCTGCGCTGAGAATGGTGTTAAAGACCAACAGGCCTATTCCGACGCTTAGCGTCCATACGCATTGATTGAGCTGCTTGTTGCCGGGAGTGGTGGCTGGGGCAGTCATCCTATGACCTCCTGGTCGGGGTGTGTCCGGTGTCAGCTTTTGCTGTCGGGCGCGGGAGCGGTGTCTGTTGTGGTCAACTTTGCCACCGCAGAGTCGATGCGGCTCAGTATCCCAAGAGCGGCGCCGATTACGACCAGGATAATCCCTCCTGATGCGAGAACTACGCAGCCGGTGGTGGTTTTCACGAGCGCCTCAAGGCTGAGTTCGTCCATGCCGGTTCTTATGTACAGAAAGACGCTCATAATCCACAAGCCGATTCCCATTGCAACGAAGAACCTACCTTCATGGTTGTTTGCCGGCTGATCGTTGCCTGATTTTGATGTCTTGGCAGTCACGATGCTCTCCAGGATCATATCGGGTGATTTGTCGGGTTGCGATGTCCGAGGATCGGATATCTTTATTATTTTAGCACAAGCTGTTTGATTTGTCAACTTCTGTGGCTGTGAATGGTACCTTTTCGTCCTTTAGGACTCGTCAGGCCAAAATATACATTTGACTAAGGTACCGACAAATCACCCGGAGGCAAGCGGACTGATGCGGGATGTCCCGGTCAGGTTTCTTGGGCCGCTTGCCTGTGAGGCTGAGATTAGCTTTCCGTGGTGGTTGTTGAGGCCGGCGGCTCTGTCGCAGGTGAGCTGGTGACTGGGTACTGCGAGCGGAAGTCGATGTGTCTGATGATTATCACACACAGGCCGGTTGTGTAGAGGAATACAATACCGGTTGCCAGCCACACGTAGAGGGCGAGATATTGGTCGATTGTGAGGGAGCTGACCAATAACAGCACCATCCAGAATACGACGGCCCAGGAGCAGATACTGGCTTTGTACACTGGTTTGGGCTGGCTCTTGGTTGTAGAGCTGCCCGATACATCGGTTTGAGCGTTCACCATGACCTCCAGGATCATATCGGGTGATTTGTCGGGTGCGATGTCCGAAAACCGGATATCATTATTATATTGGCATATCCTGATTGATTTGTCAATGTTGGGGTTGATAATTTGTTGATGCCCTATACTAATTAGCGTAACGAGGTTTTGGGGATGCCGGAAGGGCCGGAGGTTGAGACAATCAGGCGCGGTTTGGAGCGGGAGGTGGTGGACCAGAGAGTGTCGGATATTGAGGTATTGTGGGAGAGGAGCTTTCAGATGCCGCAGGTCTTGCGGGAGCAGATTATGCCTGGGGCGCGGATTATCCGGGTAAGCCGGCGGGCTAAGGTCTTGATAATTGATCTGGATAATGGCTACTCGCTGCTGTTTCACCTCAAGATGACCGGCCAGATGGTGCTGGTGAAAGCCGATGGCGTGCGTATGGCCGGGGGACATCCGACCGAGAGCATGGCCAGCGAGCTGCCGGACGTGTCGACACGGGTGATTTTCCGGCTGACTTCGGGTGACGTGCTGTATTTTAATGACCAGCGTAAGTTCGGTTGGATTAAACTGGTGCCGACGGCTGAGGTTGAACTTGATACGTTGGTGTCGCGGTTGGGGCCGGAAGTATTGTCGGATGCGTTTAGCGTGACGTATTTACAGTCTCAATTGGAGCGGCATAAGCGAGCACCGGTTAAGCCGGTGATTTTGGACCAGGCGGTGGTGGCGGGGATTGGCAATATTTATGCTGATGAATCATTGCACCTGGCCAAACTGCATCCGCGGCGGTTGGCTGGTTCGCTGACGGCTGCTGAGAATAAGCGGCTGCATGCGGCTGTCCGGGAGATTATGGGGCTGGGCATTGAGCATGGCGGCACGAGTTTTGCCCATTATGTTAACTCGCTGGGTGGTAAGGGTGATTATTTAGAGAATGCCCGGGTATTTCGCCGGGAGGGGCAGCCATGTCCAGTTTGCGGAACGTTGATTGAAAAGATTCGCGTGGCCGGCCGGGGTACGCACGTTTGCCCTATGTGTCAGAAGCTTGATTTGGTATGACGTTTTTCTTTTACGGGCCAAATACCTATGCTTTGCGCCATCAGCTGAGCCAAATGATGGAGGCCTATAAGGCTAAGACGGGTTCGGATATCGGGCTGGAGCGGGTTAATGGCTCTAATGTGAAACCGCGTGAGCTAGTGGCGACGTTGCAGGCAGCGCCGTTTATGGCGACTAGCCGTTTGGTAATTGTGGAGGATTTATCTCTCAATAAAGCCATAAGTGAGAAATTGGCGGCCATGCTTTCGGCGGTTCCGAGTAGCACTGTGGCGGTGTTCGTGGAACAGAGCATTGACCAGCGGACGGCTTTGTTTAAGGCGTTGAGCCGGGCCGATAAAGTGGTTAAATTTGATCCGCTGCCGGTACCACAGCTATTGGCTTGGGCTAAGGCTGAGACCGAGCGTATTGGTGGCCAGGCTGACCGCCGGATGCTGCAAGAGTTGCTGGACCTTACCGGGGGCGACCAATGGCGGCTGTCCGGCGAGATCGGCAAGCTGGTCAATTATGATCCGGTGGTTACGGTGGAAACGGTGCGCAAGTTGGTGGCGCCGAGTATCGACCAGTCGGTGTTTGATATGGTGGAGGCAATGACGGCAGGCCGTACTGACGCGGCCCTGGTTGGTTACCGTAACCTGCTGGCTAACCGGGAGAACGAGCTATACATTTTGACCATGGTTCAGTGGCAATTGCGTAACTTGTTATTGGCCAAAACTGCTCCTGGGTTGTCACAATCAGAGCTGGCTAAAGCGGCCGGCATGTCTCCGTTTGTGGCGGGCAAGATGCTGAGCAGCCATCGCCGTCATAGCCAGGCTACGCTCGTGAACGCCTACCGGGCGGCGGCTGAGTGTGAGTTTGACATAAAATCAGGCCGGTTGAAGCCTGAAGCGGCAGTGGAGCAGTTGGTTTACCGGGTGGCGACGGCTAGTAAAGACAGATAAAGGGAATGTTTTTCGCATCGCGGCAAGCTGCGTCTTTGCCTGGGACAGAAAAAGGGAAATTGTTCTGTACAGCGGCAAGCTGTGACTTTGCCGAGGTCAACGATAGTATTACGAGAGAATTTATTGCGTTATTTAGCTGGTCGCCAACACTTCCGCTTGTACAGAAACAATTTCCCTTTTTCAAAGCGGAAAGCTGGGATTTGCTTGAGGGTGGGGTAGGTTAGTAGCCGTTTTCGGTGTCGGCTTGTTTGATGTCTTCGAGGAGGGAATCTAGTTCGCTGGTGAGCTGGCTAATGGTTTGCAGCTCACTTTTGGCGAGCCAGGCGTTGCCGGGTGTAGCGGCGTAGTCGCGCAGTTGGGCGCTGCGCTCCATGAGTTCTTGGACGTACTCGAGCATCCTGGCTCGTAGTGGATCGACAGGTGGTTTTGGCATGGTTCTAGCCTAACGTGTATGGAGTTCTGGGTCTACGTTGTTCTAGTAAAACAATGCCCCGCTGACGACGGAGCATTGCTTGACGCGTCTAGCGGGGTTGGGGGAGGTCTTGTGTGAACCTGGGGCCTCCATCTGGTTCAGGGTCTAGCCAGCCTTTGCCGTCGAGTGTGTGGAGGGGGCGAAACCACTCTGGCGATGAGTTAGATTTGGATTTATCGAGGGCCCGATAGCAGACGCCATGCTCTTCGGCGCTAGCCCAATAGGCTGTGCAGATGAGGAAATAGGGGCGTTGGAGGCGCCGGTGGGTACGGAATCCAGGTAGTAGGTCCGAGCTATTAAGCTCTTTTTCTTCTTGGGCGGTCATCGGTGGTTCGTCGTGGCCATAGGTTAACCAGCCAATAATGCGGGATTCAGAGTGAATGGCTTGAAGAAATACCGGGTGGAACCCCGCAGGGTCTTCGACAAGTGTCAGCGGGAGCATGCCGGTCTCCTTAGTCTAGCGCTTGATGGCTACAGCGGCGGTGTAGGTTCGGCTCTGCTTGAGCTTATCATAATTGCCGAATACTTCGGTGAGGTGGCGTTTCATGTAGTCCTTGAGCCCGGAGACGGTGACGATGTAGAGCTTGCCACCAGGATTGAGACGGGCGTACGAGTCGTGGAGGAAGATGCTGAGCAGCTCGCCGCCAATTTTGGCGGGAATGTTGGAGGCAATAATGTCGAATTTTTGATTGGGCGGGACTTGGGCGAGTCCGTTGGACAGGTAGGCTTGGGCATTGGGTAGCTGGTTGATTTTGGCGTTGCGAGCGGAATAATCTACGGCAACGAAGTCTTTGTCGACGAGGTGGGTGGTGCCTTTGGGGGCCAGATGAGCCATAGCCAGGCCAAGCGGTCCATAACCACAGCCTAGATCGAGGCAGTCGTCCGTGGGGCGAATGTCGAGGTGGTCAACGAGTAATTGGGTGCCCTCGTCGATGGCTTTGGGGCTGAATAGGCCCCAGGTGGAATGAAAGGTGAATAAGTGTCCGCGTAGTGGCGTCTGGAAGATGATGTCTTGTTTGAGCTGATCAGTGGTTGCCATATGTTTATCCTAACAATACCAGGGGCCCTTGCGGGCCCCTGGTATTGTGCGAGAGTTATTTACTCTCAGTTTTCTTGGCTGGAGTTTTTTTGGCGGCCGGCTTTTTGGCTGCAGTCTTTGTAGCAGTGGTTTTCTTGGCTGCTGTTTTGGTGGTAGCGGCTTTCTTGCCGGCACCCTTGGTGGTCTTGGGCTCTTCAGTCTTGATGTCGCCGGAGGCCTTGGCTACGTGGCTGGCCAGCTGGCTTTTGCGGCGGGCAGCGGTGTTTTTGTGCAGCGTGCCTTTCTTGACGGCCCGGTCGATCTCGGAGTAAGCGGCGGCTAGCTTTTCCGGGAGTTCGGCGACCTTGTTTTCGGTGATGGCCGTGTGCAGGGCGGTAATGTCCTGCTTGACGGCACGTTTGACCTGGAGATTGCGGCTGCGGCGTACAATGGCCTGCTTGGCGCGCTTCATAGCTGATTTGATGATGGGCATAAAGGATTCCTTAGTGTGGGGTTGATACAAAATTGCGGCGCGCATCCGGCCGGCAAATACCAGGAGACTATAGCTTATTTGGGCAGGAATGTAAATAACCGGTGCTGGATTGTTGTGGAACAGGCTTTTTGTTTTACATTGTTCAATGTATATGTTGTGATATATTCCGCTTTGTTCGCCCTACTTGATCGAGGAGGTGAAATAGAGCTGAAGATAGAAGATAAACTTGCAAAATTTAGCAAAGTATGCTATTATAACTATAGTCACGTCACCCTTACCCACCGAGATGGAGTATGACATGATCGCACCTCAGTATGGAATTCTGCATGATTACCGTGTGCCAAACGTTGGGCCTGCCTTGCAACTCATCGCTTTCTTCGAGAGTGAGGGTGATGCTCGAAACTACATAGCCAAGTATTATCTGACCGGCAGTGTTGTTCCTGTGACACTCGATGCCACAGAGTATGTAGTTGACAATGAAACCGTCCCCATTGTGCCGACTGCCGACGACCTGGCCTATCAGCTTGTTTCTGCTGGCGGCCAGATGATCTGGGTAATCAAGAAGCTCCGCCAGGATCTTCACCTAGGCCTGGGTCTTCTGGAGGCCAGGGATATCGTTGCGGCGGCACAGGTTCGTGTCCGGCGCGAGAAAGCCGCGGTACAAGGTACTGATCCGGAGCTCGCTGAGCTGTCCGATGCCAAGCTGGCCGCCTGGCTTTACGCCAAAAGCGGCAGCGTCATCACTGCCATCAAGGAGCTGCGCCGCCAGCGTGGCCTTGGTTTGGCTGGGGCGCGTTTCCTCGTTACTGTTGCACGTGATCGGGCAGCGGTAACCTCGGTCCAGTCCTGACCCAACATTACGCCCCAGTGAAACGCGCTCCTGCGCCGTTTGGCTGGGGCGCGTTTCTTTGCGACTCAGCACCAGTGGATTTTTACTTATCTCTGTAACCATAACTATTACTCTTGGCTATGCGGGTAAAAGCATGTCAATGCCTGGGGTTGTTTGCTTGAAATATTGAATTAGTAGCTCATTATGAGTATGAGGGCTCAGACGACCTGAAAGGGGATTTGCTATGGGAATACGCTCGTTCAGAGATCATACTGAAATGGAGGAAGAGGTAAGGTTTGGTCGGGCAGAGGGCATGACGACCAAAGAGATCGCTGACAGGTTAGAGATTGCACCGGGCACTGTCGCTGTTCATGAACAAGGGGCCAGAGCTACAGATATGGGTAATGCTGCGACGAGAGCAGAGCGAGCCGGCGAATAAGTCTGAACAGTTGTCTAGAGATTAGTTCGTCTGCGCTAGTTTCATATGTGGTACTTTTTCGCGGTAAGCGGGATGGTTAATGGGTTGGAGAGCGAATAGCTTTCCAACCCATTTAATTAACCATAACCATTACTCTTGACAAGATTAGCAATTATGTGGTAGGCTGGTAGATTCTTTAAGCGAGCATAGCTACCTCCATGGACCTGACACCCAAACAGCAAACATCCGAAGCGATCCGCCAGGCGGAAACTATTCTAATTACGAGTGGCCAGCATCCTAGTGCAGACCAGGTAGCGGCGGTTATTGCCTTAGCGGCGATACTGCGCAAGTTTGGCAAGAAGGTTAGCGCCATAATTAGCGATCAGCTGCCTCAATCGGTTCAGTTTTTGGACCAGACAGGCGTTGATAAGCGCTTGAGCGGGATGCGTGATTTTATTCTGAAGGTGGATGTAAATAAGGCTGAGGTTGATAAGTTGCGCTACGAGGTAGAAGACGGCAAGCTCAACGTGTATATTACGCCGTTTAAAGGCGGGTTTGCGCCGAGCGACGTGACGTTCGGGTACGGTGATTTCCACTATGACATCGCCATTGTTTTGGGTGTGCCAACGCGGGCTCGTATTGACCGGGTTTATGCTGAGAACCAGGGATTGTTTAACTCGATCCCGGTTATTAATTTGGACTTTCATCGCACGAATGAGAGCTATGGCGCCATTAACTTGATTGAGCCAACGGCTTCTAGCTTGTGCGAGATTTTGGTAGCTACCAGCGAGAGCCTGCAGAGCGGGTTGATTGATGCTGATATCGCTACGGTGATGCTGACCGGTCTCATGGCCTCAACGGACCGGTTTACGGCCAGTCACACGACCTCTAAGAGCCTAACAGTGGCTGCGCAGATGATGGCTGCTGGAGCTAAGCAGCAGGTGGTGGTGAAAGGTTTGTTCCGCGATAGCCGTGAGGGTGGTCGTGATGGTGGCGAGCGTGATCATCGTTCAGAGCGTAGTGACCGCCGTGACGACCGTTCACGCGATGACCGCTCGCGTGGCGACCGGCCGAGCCAGCCTGAGCGCCAGCAAGAAGCTGTGCGTTCGCAAGAGGCTCCACGTCAACAGGAGGCGCCGCGTCAGGAGTTGGCTCGCCGCTCGCAGCCTGAGGCCGCCGCAGTTGAGCGGGTAGCTAATCCGGATGCAGAGCGCACGACGGCTCCAGGTACGACTGAAGAGTCGATTATTGAGCCTCATCACATTGAGCCGAGTGTTCCGCTTGAGCCGGCGCCAGAGCAGCCTACGCAGGCTGAATTAATCAATGCGGAAACGCAACCGGCTGAGCCCGCCGCCATTCCGATGGCTGATTTTGCAGCGGCTGCTGAGTTATTGCGCAAGGCTTCACCCGAGGGCAAGCGGGCGGACGAAGACCGCTAAAGCAGGTATACTAGTCGTATGAACGGCTTGTTACTGATAGATAAACCTATTGGAATCACGTCTTTTGACGTGATTCGTCGTTTGCGCAAGGTTACCGGTGTGCGCAAGATTGGTCATGCCGGGACATTGGACCCGTTGGCGAGCGGCTTGATGCTGATGCTGTTTGGAACAGCCTGTAAGCAGGCGGAGGCTTTGACCAAGCTTGATAAGCGCTATGTGGCACAGGTAACGCTGGGCGCCACCAGCACGACTGGGGATGGCGAAGGCGAAAAGACAGCCGTGTCCGATACGGCCGCGGCTAAGGAGGCCATCCTGGAGGCTCTAGAGCGGTTGAGCGGCCACATAACACAGGTTCCGCCCGTTTATTCGGCTATCAAGATTGACGGCAAGGAGGCGTATAAGTATGCCAGAGCCGGGCGGACAGTGGAGATTCCAGCGCGTCCGGTAGTGATTTACGAGAACAAACTGGTCAGTTATGAGTATCCGATCGTAGAACTGGAGGCAAAAGTTTCGAGTGGCACCTACATTCGTACGTTGGCTGAGGATTTGGGCGAGATACTTGGCACCGGGGCTTATTTGAGCGGTTTGGTACGGACAGAGGTGGGCAAATATAGGTTGGGCGAAGCGCTGGTGCTCGATGAGGTTGAGGCGGCTAGTCTTGAACAGCATTTGCGAGATGTGTCATGAGCGAGCGGGGCGGCGGGCCAAGGCCTGAGTCGGCTGATGGTAACGGGGCTGAATTTACGGCCTGGGTGCCTGAGGTACCGAAACATCAGGAGGCTTTGGAGCAGCCTGCCGAAGGACCGGTTTACAGAGTGGGGGCCTGGTGTGAAACGGCGCCATATTCTGGCGAGTGGCATTATGTGGAGGAGGTTGTCGTGGCGGCGTCTTTGGAGGCCGCGAAGGCGCAGTCTGAGATTAAGCCGGGATATGGCAATGAGCTAAAGGGCGAGAAGGCGTTTGATTCGTACTGGGATTGCGTAGTCCGGAATGTTAAGAATGATGGATATATGCTGGCTGGTATTGAGCGGTACCTTGATGAAGACCCTGTTGCTACTGAACACATGATCTTTGGGCACTATATCCACCTCATGGAGAACGCTAAGAATACCAGGGCTTGGATCGAGCAGTTTAGTGGCTTGGAGCCCCAGGATGAGGCGCCTTTGTCTGAGCTGGGCGAATCTGTGGCCGCCCAAGGGCGTTGGGGGACCGTTGCTGCCCTGAATAAAGCGCTGGCTGAGCGGCTAGACCGGGTGACGACTATGCTTGAAGCGCCTGGGTCTCAGGCCGAGGAACTTCGGGACGCCTATGGGGAAATAATTGGCTTGGCCGACCAGGCATTAACAACCATTAGTAAGAGTAGCCCCGGTGAATTCCGATGTTGTAAGGATTGTAAGGGCCCGTCCGTTACGCGAGCGGTATGGCAGCTTCAATTGCCCACGCCACATGACCGGCGGCTGGATGATGATACTTTCTGTGTGCCGCATGCTCAAAAGCACCTTGATGCGTATGATGAGCGGCAGCAGCCTGTTACCGCAGAGCGGCTGATTGCTCCTGGTGAGCCAACGATGCCGGAGTGGACAATCCCGCTCAAACGGCATTCTGAGTAGATGGTTATATATTGATATTTTACTTGAAAATGTGCATAGTATACGGGCGCGTTTGGCGAGTTCTTTGACCGATTCCTTGGCGAATGGCTGACTTAATGAATTGAGTTCAGGTTGCCGGTGCGTCGGGCATTGCCGAATCCAGCTTGATTTACCGTAAATACTTGGAGGCTTGTATGCTTGAAGCATTTCATCTTGTCATCGCCAGTGTCAGCCTTGTTTTCGGCTTGATAGGAATACTGCTTGTCCGGAGTGGGATGAGATTATATGGCAGCTGGGTCCCCTCGATTTTGTCGGCCAGTCTGGCGGCGTTGTTGGCGATGACTGTGGTCGCTGATATATGGCTTGGTGACGGTACTGAGCCGATTGTTGCGAGAGTCTTGTATATCGTGGCTCTTACTATCTGGAGCTGGGTCACATGGCCGCGAGGTCCGCGTAAGCGTAAAAAGTGGCTGAGGGAGGCGGGTGCCAAGGCTAAGGCCATTTTGGCTAAGCTCATTGAGCAGGTCAAATCAATGCCGCCGGTCCGAGCGCCACTGCCCAATCCTTCCTGAGTTTGGAGGATCCATGTTAGATACGATTGCTGTAATCAGTGTTTATTTTGGAATCACGGTCAATGTGGGGTTGAGCATAGGTCTTTGGCGGAATATTCTGCCAACTCCTGACCCCCTGCTAGCAGTGGTGGGTGCACTTTTAGCGGTAATGGCGGTGTTTGTAATGGCGTCGAATATTATCCTTGGTGAGCCTGCATCCTCGATAATACATTGGGCCGTTTACCTTGTTTCTGCCATTCTGGTTTGTTGGTTTGCGAGCCGTCGTCCTGGTAAGCGCAAGAAGCGACTCAAGGAGGCGGGTGCCAAGGTCAAGGCACTTTTGGCCAAACTGGCGGAGAGCATAACGCCGGCACGTGGGCCGCTGCATAATCCGGCCTGAGTAGTTGTCTGGAGAGAGATGTGCTTGATTGAGGCGATTCTGGCCATCATCGTGATGGTTGTGGTGGTTTCCGTCGTTGTGTATTTGATCTTGCTACTGGGAGGAGTGATGCTCTTTGTTTTTGGCATGCTGATTGTTCTCGCCGTCCTGGGAGCTCTTCTGTGTTAAACTGCCTACTTCCAGCTGGAATTTACTACTTCCGGCTGGAGGGCTAACCCTAGCGCTATAAGCTCGATTTGAGCACTGAGGTTGGCTGGGTACCCCTATGGGACTTGCTTAATATGGGGAAAAATGCTAGTATTCTTTCGTTATGTTAAAGCCTGACACGAAAACTAAGGTTATCGCAGGACTTGCGGTTCACAAGAAGGACACCGGTTCGCCGGAGGTTCAGATCGGCATCTTTACTGAGCAGATCAAGAGCTTGACCCGTCATTTGCAAGAGCACAAGAAGGACGAGCACTCACGCCGCGGTCTTCTAAAGATGGTCGGCAAGCGACGCTCATTGCTCGACTATTTGAGCAAGAGAGACGTAAACCGCTACCAGGAAGTGCTTAAGAAGCTCGACCTACGCCGGTAATAGGCGGTAATGAATCAAGCAAGAGGGTCGGCCAGATTGGCCGGCTCATTTGCTGTCTCGATAGATAATGTTGGTTTGGATTATAGTGTTATTTGCAGGTTTAAAGTGGGGTATATTTGAGCTCAGGTAGCTTTTATGCTATAATGCCCGTAATACACATCCAGGTTAATTAACCTTGTGTGGCGTTGAAGTAAGTATGTGTTGGAGCTTTGGGATTAAATTGTTTTAATCTCTTGTCCCTGGTACGTACAGCGCCATTACTCCATAAGAAGGATTTGCATGAAGCAAGATATAATTCACCCGTTTGGGGGTGCGATTCGGCAGTTTACGACCGAGTTCTGTGGGCGTGAGTTGACTATTGAAACCGGCAAGATGGCCTTTTTGGCCGATGGCGCCGTGACGGTGCGCTATGGCGACACGATGGTGCTGGGAACGGCTGTAGTTAGCAATAACCCGCGGGACGGGATTGATTTTTTCCCATTGTTGGTTGACTATGAAGAGCGGTTTTATGCGGCTGGTAAGATTAGTGGCTCGCGGTTTATTAAGCGCGAGGGCCGGGCGAGTGAGCATGCCACGCTGAGTGCGCGGCTAATTGACCGGCCGGTGCGGCCACTGTTTCCTAAGGGTTACCGGCATGATGTGCAGTCGGTGGCGATGGTTTTGAGTGCGGACCAGGTGTACGCGCCGAATATTATTGCCATGACGGCGGTGTCGACGGCGTTGATGCTATCTGGAGCTCCATTTGAGGGGCCGGTGGCGGGCGTGCGGGTTGGTTTGGTAGACGGTGAGCTGGTAGCTTTCCCGACGGCTGAGCAAATGGAGACCTCCAAGCTTGATTTGACTGTGGCCGCGACGCGGGACGCCATTATGATGGTGGAAGCCGGCGCTATGGAGGTGGACGAGGAGACAATGATTGCCGCAATTGAGCTAGCGCATAAGGCGGTTCAGCCGGTGATTGATCTCCAAGAGAAGATTGTGAAAGAGCTGGGTGCGAAGCCCAAGGAATACGAGCTGTTTCGGGCTGACGAAGACTTGGCTGAGGCTATCCGGGGATTTTTGAAGGACCGGTTGGGTCCGGCAATTCGGCATCAAGACCATTATGTACGTCATGATGCGATTCGGAACCTCGAGAAAGAGGTGTTGGCGCAATTTGAGAATGACTACGAGCATGCCGACATGGAAGTGGCCTTTCGCAAGGTGATTGATTATGAGATCCGGCGGGGTATTGTGGAGGACGGTGAGCGTCCAGATGGGCGCAAGACGACTGAGGTCCGGCCGATTTCGGGGCAGGCGGGATTGCTACCGCGAGCACACGGCTCAGCGCTATTTACTCGTGGCACAACCCAGGTGCTGAACGTGACGACGATTGCTAGTACGAGCTATGCACAGATGATAGACACGATGGAAGAGGATACGACCAAACGGTACATGCACCACTACAATGCGCCGGGTTACTCGAGCGGTGAGGTGAAGCCGATGCGCTCGCCGGGCCGCCGCGAGATTGGTCACGGGGCATTGGCCGAGCGGGCGCTATTGCCGGTGATTCCGGCCGTGGAGGACTTTCCGTACACGATTAGGACCGTTAGCGAGGTGTTGAGCCAGAATGGTTCGAGCTCGATGGCGAGCGTGTGTGGCTCGACGTTGAGCTTGATGGACGCCGGTGTGCCTATATTGAAGCCGGTGTCGGGTATTGCTATGGGACTCATTAAGGGCGAGGGCGATAATTACATTATCTTGACCGATATCCAGGGTGCCGAGGATTTTGCCGGCGACATGGACTTTAAGGTAGCCGGGACCGAGGATGGGATTACGGCTCTGCAGATGGACATTAAGGTGAAGGGTATTACGCCTGCGATTATGCGGGATGCGCTGGCCCAGGCTAAGATTGGCCGGGCACACATCTTGAGTAAGATGTTAGAAGTACTGGATAAGCCACGGCCGGACTTGAGCCCGCTAGCGCCGCGGATCTCCAAGCTGATGATTAACCCCGAGAAGATCGCGGTGGTCATTGGTAAGGGTGGCGAGACTATTAACAAAATTATCGCTGAGACAGGCGTGGAGATCGATATCGAGGACTCGGGCCTGGTGATGATTGCCTCGACTGATTCTGAGGGAGCTGAGCGGGCGATCGAGATTATCCGCGGGCTGACCGAAGACCCTGAAGTGGGCACTATTTATACCGGTAAAGTGGTGAAACTGATGGAATTCGGGGCATTTGTGAATATTTTGCCGGGCAAGGACGGCCTAGTGCATATCAGCCAGCTGGCCGATGAGCGAGTGGCCAAGGTGGAGGACGTGGTGAAGGTGGGTGATGAGGTTCGTGTAAAATTGATGGAGGTCGATGGGCAGGGCCGACTCAACTTGAGTATGAAAGCGGTTAATAAAAAAGATTAGCTACTACGTCACGAGGGCGCCTGAAGTGATTTGGACGCCCGAAGGGACGCGGTAATTGCCGCCCCGAGTGTTTGTTTGAGGGTATATGGACGAACCTGCAACCGATAAAGCCAAATTGTTAGCTGATATTGCCCGAGCCATTGAGGCAGATGGGGTGACGCCGCATTTGAAGGAGACGGCGACCCAATTGGTGTTTGGGGTGGGCAATCCGAATTCGGAGATTGTGTTTATTGGTGAGGCGCCGGGCAAGAACGAAGATTTGCAGGGTGAGCCGTTTGTGGGCGCGGCCGGGAAATTTCTGAACGAGATGCTGGCCGGCATTGGCCTTGAACGGGGGGACATTTACATCACCAATATCGTCAAGTACCGGCCGCCCGGTAACCGTGATCCTGAGCCGGAGGAAATTGAGGTGTTTATCCCGTATTTGGAACGGCAACTGGCGATTATTAAACCCAAGCTGGTGGTGTTTCTGGGCCGGCATGCTATGAGTGTGTTTTTACCCGAGTTGAGGATCAGTCAGGCCCATGGGAAGCCGGTACGCAAAATGGGCCAGGTATATTTACCGCTGTTTCATCCCGCAGCCGCGCTTTATAACGGTGCGATGCGGCAAACTTTGGTAGATGATTTTGGTTTAATTCCCGCTATTTTAAAGAAAATTACGTAACTAATAGAAGAAACTTTGTCCTGCGGACTCGGTTCGAAAACCAGCTTTTGCGGCTCGTGTTCGGAGTGACAATATCATTTCTCTTAATAAAAAAATCATAGAAAGGATCTATGGAGCCTAATAATAACAATAACAATTCAAATACTCCTCAGCCAGGTTCGGCCCGGCCTAATAACCGGCCGCAGCGACCACCGCGCCCGCCGCGGTTTCAAAAGCCGGCCGTGACTAAGGACCCGAACCGACCGGTGTCTGAGGGTGTACCTGGGCCAAAATTGGCCCAGCCGAGGCCACAAAAGGGTAGCGGCAATAACAATGGCGGTAACGGCGGTGGCCGAGGTGGTGGCGGGGGCCGTGGGGGTGGCCGGCGGCGAAATGGTCAGCAGCAGGTACCGAATCACACTGATTTGATCCCGGCGCTGGATACGATGCCGGTTAACAAAAGTGTCTTTAACGGCACGGATGGCGTTCAGCAGAGCAAGAAAAGCCAGGTACGGCCAGCCATCCAGGGCCGCGGGACGGCCAACCAGGTTACTCGTGAGCCGATGATACGGGTTATCCCGTTGGGCGGTCTTGGTGAGATTGGGAAGAATATGATGGCCGTTGAGTATGGTAACGACATTGTGATTCTCGATATGGGCTTCGGCTTTCCGGAGGCTAAGCAGCCGGGTGTCGACTATATTATCCCGGACGTCACCTATCTTGAACGCAACCGTCATAAGGTTCGCGGAATCGTGATTACTCATGGGCATATGGACCATATTGGGGCTGCCGGCTACATGATCCCAAAGTTTCCTGTGCCGATATACGGCTCGCGTCTCAGTTTGGGTATGGTTGCAAAACAGATCGAGGAATTTAAGATTCATACGCCTCAGTATGTGGTACTTGATCCCGATAAGCATGAACGGGTGCAGCTTGGCAGTTTTAATATTGAACTGGTGCGGGTAACTCATACGATTGCGGATTCTACTGCCGTAGTGTTGCGGACGCCGGCTGGAATTATCATAGATACCGGCGACTGGCGTCTTGACCCCGACCCGCTTGATGGCAAGATGATGGATATGCCCCGCTTGGGTGAGATTGCTGCCGAGGGCGTACTGCTGCTCATGAGCGACTCTACTAGCTGTGACCAGCCCGGCCGCGGTGGTAGCGAGCGATTGGTTGAGCCGACCATTCACGACCTCTATGGGCGGGCCAATGGGCGCATTATTATCTCTACATTTTCAAGTTCTATTACGCGTGTTCAACTGATTATAGATGCTACGGCTAAAACGGGCCGGCGGTTAGCGGTGGTGGGCCGATCTATGCTCTCCACGATCGAGCTTTGCGTTAAGATGGGTTACCTGCGGGTGCCGCAGGGCCTTATGGTAAAGGCTCAGGATATCGCTTCCTTGCCGGATAACCAGATAGTGGTGCTGTGTACGGGTTCCCAGGGCGAGGAGAACGCAGCACTCGTGCGTATGTCGACTGGTGATCATCAGAGCGTCAAGATTAAGCCAGGTGATACGGTTATCTTTAGTTCGAGCGTGATACCTGGCAATGAGAAGTCTGTGGTGGGTCTTATTGACAACCTCATGCGCGAGGGCGCCAGCGTCTTTGCCCGGATGACCGAGGGGCTGCGGGGTCATGGGCCGGTTCATGTGGGTGGCCATGCTAAGCGTGATGATGCCGCCGAGCTCATTAGTCTTATTAAGCCCAAGTATTATATGCCAATTCATGGCGAGTTTCACCACTTGGTTTATAATGCCGAGATTGCTATCGAAAATGGTGTACCTCAGGCCAATGTTTTTGTGATGGATAATGGTGACGTGCTTGAATTAACTCCGAATCGAGCCCAGAAAGGCCAGCGCGTGCCGGCCGGTATGGTAATGGTCGATGGAGCTGGCGTGGGAGACGTAGAAGGTGTAGTGTTGCGCGACCGGCTGGCGATGGCAGGTGACGGTGTATTTATGATCATTGCGACGGTTAGCCGCAAGACCGGCCGGTTGATTTCGAGTCCGGATATTATTAGCCGCGGGTTTATCTACATGAAGGAGAATGAGGAGCTGATTAATAAGGCCCGGACTGAAGTCCGTAAAGCCTTTGAGAAGCGTAATACGTCTGAGCCGACTGACTGGTCTAAGTTTAAGCTTAAGCTACGGGATGAAATAGGTGACTTGCTGTATTCCAAGACCAAGCGTAATCCGATGATCTTGCCGGTTATTAACGAGGTATAGTACTTGCAAAAATTCTAGGAATGTGGTACAATAGATAAACAGTGGCATCCTGCCTCTGTTTCACAATTTGCCTTCGTTCTCCGAGAGGTGATCAAATGATTATCCTGCTGATTTACTGGGCATTCGCGGCTGCGATCGGGACATGGTACGGTGTCGCATTGGAATACTGGGTCATGATTTTCCTGGCGATCGGTGTCTGGATCATGATCAAGGTGTGGTCGCCCGAGCGCAAGTCGAGCCATTCGGCCCGAGTGCTCTTGACGGTTTGCACCGTTGCCGGTTTCATCTTGCTCACCGGGTTGCGCTATGTGTCGTAATGGCACTAGATGCGTAACGGTGGGGAATATGAAAAGCGGACTTGTCAGTCGTCCCGGTAGCCTATATGGTTGCCGGGACTCTTCAATTCTATGGAAAGAAATCAATGAAGGCTGCTTGGATCTGTCCGATATGTCGTAATTTGCTGGAGCCGCTTGGCGGTTCGTTGAGATGTGTTAATGGCCATAGCTTTGATATAGCGAAGGAAGGGCATGTGAACTTGATGGCCGGACGGCAAAAGTCAGGACTTAAAGGCGATACTCCAGACATGTTGGCGGCCCGCCGCCGTCATTTTGAACGAGGATTGTATACTTTGCTGCGGCAAAAAATTATTGATCGTGTAGCCTTAATACCGCATAATCGAGTAGCAGAAACCGGCTGTGGGGAGGGATATTACATAGGTGGAATATCTGAACACATAAGTAGTTCAATGTGCTTCGGAACGGATATTGCTAAGGACGGCATCCGGCTGGCGGCCAAGCGCTACCCGAAGGTTCAATTTGCTGTGGCGGATACTAACCGCTTGGTGCCACTGCCTGAGAGATCCGCGGATGTGTTATTGGATGTGTTTGCGCCGCGGAATTCCACGGAGTTTGCCCGTGTGCTGGCGCCGGGCGGCCGTCTTTTGGTAGCGATTCCGACATTACGGCATCTGGCCGAATTGAGAGCTGTCCAGCCGCTACTAGCGATACAAGCTGATAAGCGGCAGGCAATCCAGAGGGCAATGGCAGATGCTTTTAGACTGACTAGTGTTGATGTTTTGGCGGTGCCGTTGACATTGGATGGGGTAGCGATTGCGGATCTTGTTCGCATGACGCCGAACGCCTGGTTTATGACAGCTGAGCAAAAACAGTCATTGGGTAGCATAGTCATGCTTAACGTGACGGCAGAATTTGAGCTGTTGGAGTTTCAATTGGTTTGACCAGCGGGCTGGCTTTTCTTATCTGGAACAAAAGCAGTATAATAGGCGATGTATGGCCAAGAAGAAAGCCCGATCAACGAGAAAATCCGTGAAACGCAAGAAGAATCAGGAGCCGCTCCTGTCAATCGAAGCTAAGCGCGAAATTGCGGCGGTGCTGTTAGCGGCACTGACGATCCTGTTGCTGTTTGCAGTGTTTGATTTTGGCGGCTCTTTGGTGACCGGTATGTTTGACGGTTTGCGCCTGGCGTTTGGTTACGCGGCTTATTTGTTGCCGTGGATATTTGCAGGCTTGTCGATCATGCTGTTTCGTCGCGATAATCCGCCCAGAGCCCATAACTACGTGGGTTTTATCGGGCTTGAGTTAGCTTTGGCGGCGCTGGCGCATGTGGGTGTTGATCCGGCTGACGCTCTGGACAAGGCACAGGCAGGTACCGGCGGAGGCCTGGTGGGCTACAGTATTGCCAGTATGATGCTGAATGTGCTGAATGTGGCTGCGGCTAGCATTGTTTTGGCGGCTCTGGTGGTGGTGTTTGTGATTGTGGCGACGAATACGAACCTGATAGAGGTTGTGCGTCGGATGCTGTCGGCGTTTAAGCGTGAGTCGGTGCCGGCGCCTCAGGAGATTAAGGTTAATGATCCGACAGCTGAGTTATTGAGAGTCAATGATAACTCTGGTGCTGGCAATGCACTGCCGGTTAAGGGTGAGCTGAATTTGGGCGGTGCGGTTAAGAAGCCGGCGGCTAAAGAGGAGCCGCAGGAGGCGCTGACGGCCGGCACGGATGAGGCTTGGCAGCCGCCGGCGATGGACTTGCTTTCGGCGATGGGGTCGAAGGCTGATGCGGGTGACGTGAAGGCCAATGCGGCAACTATTCAGCAGACATTGGAGAGTTTTGGTATTGGTGTACAGATGGGTGAGGTTAATGTGGGGCCAACCGTAACTCAATATACCTTTACCCCGCCGAACGGTGTAAAGCTGAACAAAATAACTACTCTTGATACAAACTTGGCCTTGAGCTTGGCGGCGCATCCTATTCGTATAGAGGCGCCGATACCGGGTAAGAGTGCGGTAGGTGTGGAGATTCCAAACAAGGCTATTGCCATGGTGCGCTTGCGTGGCGTGCTGGAAGCGCCGGCGTGGGCTCAGGAAAAGACGCCGCTGACGTTTGCGCTGGGCCGGGATGTGTCGGGTATACCGATGTTTACCGATTTGGCGAAGATGCCGCATATGCTGATAGCCGGGGCCACCGGTTCGGGTAAGTCGGCCATGATCAACTCGTTTTTGACTAGCTTGCTATATCGGAATTCGCCCAACGACATGAAGCTGATTTTGGTTGATCCTAAGCGCGTGGAGCTGGGGTTGTACAATGACATTCCTCATTTGCTGACGCCGGTAATTGTGGAGCCGGAGAAGTGCATTAGCGCCCTGAAGTGGGCGGTGGCGGAAATGGAGCGCCGGTACAAGCTGCTGGCTGAGGTGGGTAATCGAAACATTATTGAGTACAACAAGGCTCATCCGGACGAGGCCATGCCCTACATTGTGATCGTGATTGATGAGATGGCTGACTTGATGGTACTGGCGGCAGCTGACGTGGAGTCGCTGATTGTGCGGCTGGCGCAGATGGCCCGGGCCATCGGTATCCATTTGGTGCTGGCAACGCAGCGGCCGAGCGTGGACGTGATTACCGGTATTATTAAGGCCAATATTCCGGCCCGGCTGGCGTTTAGCGTGGCATCCCAAGTGGACTCGCGGACAATTTTGGACCAGATGGGGGCCGAGAAGCTCTTGGGTAAGGGCGACATGTTGTTTATGAGCCCAGAGTTTATGAAGCCGCGCCGGATCCAGGGCGCCTTCCTGGATGAGAAAGAGGTTAAGGCGGTAACTGATTTTCTACGGGCACAGCGTGGGCCGCAATACAATGACGAGGTGTTGGCCATGAAGGTAACGATTGGCGGGAAGTCCATTGGTGGTGGAGGCGGTGGTGACGGCGAGATTGATGATGACTTGTTTGACGAGGCGGCTGAGGCAGTGATTCGGGCTGGCAAGGCGAGTACCAGTATGCTGCAGCGCCGGCTGCGGGTGGGCTACGCCCGGGCTGCGCGGCTGATTGACCTCTTGGAGGAGCAAGGTGTGGTGGGGCCGGCTGACGGCGCCCGGCCGCGCGACGTGCTGGTGAGCTCAGTGGACCAGGTGCGAGGTGGGGGATCAGGTGCTGCGGGCGGGGCTGATGATAAGATGCGCCCGGCCGAACCGTACGACGAATAGGTTGAGTTTATTAGGGTTGTTCTGGCTGATGCTTGGCTGGCTTAAAGAAGGCTAATTCGTCATGAGTTGGCATAGAATCGTAGCTGCCAAACCGAGTTACGGCAAATGCTCCGGCGCGTATTCCGAACCTGAGAGCATTGATAGTATTTTTTGAGGAAAGCAGTTCGCTGATGAAAGCTCCTCTGAAAGCATCTCCTGCTCCAGCTTCGTCAATCGCTTTGACCGGTAATGCGGGTAAACAATAACTGTTGCTGTCGGCAGAATTCCAATAGACGCCCTGGTCGCCCAGGGTAATAATTGTTTGACGAGCTCCTTTTCGGGTCAAGTCCATCGCTGCCTGATGAGCTGCCGCCTGATCATCGACCACTATACCTGTCATTGCTTCCGCCTCGATTTGGTTGGGTGCGATGATATTAATCAATGATAGGAGTTGCGAGTTAAGTGGGCGGGCATGAGGAGCGGCGTCGCAGAAGATAAAAATATTCCGCTTGCATGCTTCGCGAATAATATAATCGATAGCTGCGGGTTGAGCCTCAAGAGTCAGATACAGGCAATCAAGCTTTAATGTGTTATGGTCGATTTCTTTAAAAAAGTTATCAATATGTGTCAGCTCAATCTGAATATTGGCTGCTTCGTGTACTACGGTGCTGTACTGAGCATTTTTGTCGACTGCCAATACTACTGTGCCGGTTGGATGCGCAGAATTGCGGCTTATGAAATCCGTATTAATACTTTCATAAATTAATGTAGCCTCTAAGTCTACGGCAGTAGAGTCGTGGCCAAGTTGGCCGAGCATGATGACTTTATTCCCGAGGCGGGCCATGGCAACGGCGGCATTTGTTGCTTTACCGCCAAGCGAGATTTTAAAATCACTGCTCAAGCTGACTTCATTTTCGCGGGGGATGCGACTAACTTTATTAAATATGTCGGCGTAAATGCCACCAAATACGGCAATGATTTTTGGTTTTCGAACCGGTTTATACGGTTGATGGTATGTATTCGGGATGCGCGCTTGCGGGTGCTGCTGTGGTTGACTGATAGCAGCGTCAAGGAAGTCCTTAATTATTTGTGCTACTTGTGTTGGGTAGTAATGGATACCGGTAAGGTTGGGGTGATATATAAATTTTCCGAAATCAAGATGTTGGGCCATTACTAATACAGGCTTGCGATAAATTAGCGCCAGTGTGGTTTCGTGGCCTACTCGAAAGTCTTCATAGCTAGCTTCTACAATGACGACGTCGCTATCGATAATGCTTTTACGAATAAATTCATAGTGCGAGCGTGATAGGTCATGCGTTGGAAGGCCGGTGGCTAGGGCATGGCCATACTCATCGGTTTTTTCAGGACTTAGAACTAAACCGCCATTGGTCTCGATGGCGGACAAGATTTGATCGTAGGCTTGTTGGTAAACCTTTTTACCTTCATAAGGTACGATAAATGCTACTTTCATGTCCGGAGTATACAATGGATCGGAGTTCGCAGTCTTGCTGGTTCATTTATGGTTCCGGTGAAAATGCCGATTTTACAGGCAGCCTTGTATTGCGCAAAATTGGATTTGGGTGTATAATATACTTATTCAGAAATTCTGATGTAATCTTGTATCCGCCTTGGAAGGGAGGCCGATATGACTCAGCCCGTGAGTCTGACTGAACGTGATATAGAGCTGTGTTGGCTCGAATGTGAGCTGCAGGGCGCTACGGCACCTCGCCAGATCGCAGGTCTTCAGGCGGCATATGCTTTGGCTAAGCAGTTTGCTTACAACCGTCGACCCGAGACGGTTACATCGGCCGATCTCTTGGCTTTGGAGGCTAAGCTGGCCGGCTTGATTGAGCCAGATTATGCTACTTACCGGGTTGGTCCGGCTGTGTTCTTGGCAGGTAGTGAGGCGGTTCCAGCTTATGAGATTGAGGAGCGGCTAAAGGCCTGGGCAGCTGAGTTCGCCGACGACCGGAGCAATTCGCCGTTGGTGCGGTATGAGCAGTACGAGTACGCCCACCCTCGCGGCGATGGTAATGGCCGTAATGGTTTTTGCACTTGGTCCATCGATGTGTTTTGGGCGACCGGGCAATGGCCGACTGAGCTGCCACCACCGATTTTTGGCCCCGGCTGTACTTCAGTGCGGGACCAAAATTACTACGAAGGCGTCTTCGGCGCCTGATTCACCCCGCCATGTTGTGCGCTTTTGCATGACATGGCGGTTTTGTATTTAGCAGTTAAAATTTGCGCGTAGTAATTGCAAGGCTTCAATAAAATTATCTTGCCGGTGGCCCAGATAACCAAATAACTGTTGATCAACTTTTTTTACGGCAAGGACGGCCTGATTGACCAGGACAACTGCTTCCGTGGTAGCGGTCAATAAGATGGCACGCCGGTCGTTAGGATGCGGTAAGCGCTTGATCAGGCCTTTTGTCTCCAGTGTGCGGGCTACTTGTGAAGTCATCATGACATCGATGCCGGCATGCCCGGCCAGGTACTTTTGGGTCACGGGCTCGTCATTAGTTTCAAGCCAGACCAGTGAGGCCAGGAGGACGAACTGTACGTGAGTCAGTCCGAAAGGCTTTAAGGCTGCCCGCTGCATGGCTTGCCAATGGTTTGTGACCTGCCAGAGCAGGAAGCCCGGGCTGACTTCAGGAGCGTCGTAAGCGGAGCTAAGGCCGGGATCGTGTGCTGTCATGGTTGTACGTCCATGGTACGAGCAATGAGGCTGAAATCATGCTCATTGATTTCAAATAATCCATAGCGAAAGGCATAGCCCCAATTGGCTTTGTCTTGGGTGAAGTTTAGCTGCTCTAATAAGGGACGGATCGTGGCGTCGGTGGCGCGAGCGTAATTGACCTTTCGGCGATAAGGCTTGAAATCGCCCTCATTGGCTTGCCAAATGGCTTCGCCGGCTACTTGGCCGATGGCGGTGAAGGCCTGGACTGGGATGTTGCCATCCGGACTCTCGCGCGGTGAGTAGTAGACCAGCCAGTCGCCGGCGTGCAGGCGGGCCAGACCGGTGCGTTTACCATGGCCAATTTGTGCGACGCCAAGCTCCAGGCCACGTTTGACGTGGTTGTGGGAGACGGTGGCGATCCAATATTTCATGCTTTTTCTGCCAGCTTGATTAGTCCTTGAACGGCTGGTTGTAAGCCACGGCGGAGATTGTGGCCAAGGATCTTTTCCCAGAGCCAGGCTAAAGGCCCGGAGATTGATACAGTGTGAGTGACTTGGGTCATATCGCCGGTTTGGGCGAGCTGATGTATGAATTGGAGCTTGGCGCCGGGCAGATGCGAGACGTCAGTAAAGGATTGATTTTGGATGACTTCAATGACGGTGAAGTTGGTCCTGGGGCCGTTAACTGGTTTTAAGGCGCCGGTCGTACCGACGGCGTGAGGACCGTTTAATTTAGCCCAGGTGATTTCGACATCCCAGAGTGGCCAATGTTCGACGTCGGACCAGATACGAAAAACGGTTCCAGGCTTGGCGGTTGTGATGGCAGTGGCGGCGGCAATAATCTTCATGGTAATATAGTAAGCGCGCTTACTATATTAGTCAAATAAATCCGGCCCTGGAGTTACCCAAGGCCGGATTGTTGTTAGGCTGCGAGGTAGCCGGCGAGTTTCCGAAGCTCTTCGAGGCGGACTACGGAAATGACAGGCAGTTCCGCGTCGTTAGCGATCTGGCGTAGAACTGCCGGATCCCGGAGGCCTTCCACGGGGCTGACGATACCGGCGACGGTGCCGTCATGTTGCAGAATGTGTTGGCAGACATCGCTGACGCTATAGTCGTCAACTGATGGGTCGTCCAAGATGAGGATCTTGTTGTGACGGAGCGGCTCACCGATGAGGTTGTTTGGGACCAGAGACGTGGTGATGTTGGCGGTGGCGAAGGGTCTATTGAAATTATATCCCTGCCAGATGGCAAGGGATGTTGCGACAGCCAAGTGGATTGATTTGGCTGATAAGGCGTAAATGACATCGAAGGCCACATTTGACTGCATGATGGCCCGGGCGAACCCGCTCGCCAGAGTGTCTAGGTGTTCAGGCCGGCGGATTTTGGCCAAATTGAGGCGACGGATAAAACAAGTTCCAGCTCCACCAGAGAGACTAGCTTCCATGTAGGCATTGGATTGGATGAGCACATTGGCAAAGGCATGATCTGCCAGATTCATCAAGGCTCCTTTGTCGAAGGGCGATGCCAGATGGCTTTTATTACTTTAGCATAGGGATTGCTCGAAAGTTTGAAGTCCGGCCTTGGTGGGGTCTAAGGCCGGACAGTGGTCATGCTACATGTTGGGCGGCGATCTGCTGAAGGTCCTCTAGTTGCATGATGACAAAGACGGGTGCCCCCGTCTTTGCTGTGAGCTGCTCGAGGACAGCCGGGTTGTGAGTACGGTCAACGCCAATGATAAAGCCCGTGACAGTGCCGCCTTTGTCCATGACGTACTCACAGGCGTCCAGTTTGGAATCGCCTCCGGTGGCTACATCGTCGACTACGACGACTTTTTTGTCTTGAAGTGGTGCCCCGAGATGAGGATTCTTCATACCGTGGCTGCGTTTTTCCCGGCGGCTGCTGGCGAACGGTATATCGAGTCCGTAGCCCTGCCACAGGGCTTTGGCCGTTTCGGTGGCCATGGCGATGGCCTTGTAGGCCGGTCCATAGACGACGTCAAGCTTGATCCCCGACTGGATGATTTGGGTGGCGAAACAGTGGCCAAGAATACTGAGGTGGCTGGGCCGGCAGATTGCACCAAAGTTGATGTAGAAACTTGAGTGGCTGCCATCGGTGAGTTCAAAATCACCTTGCATAAAAACTTTGGCCTCGATCAGGACATTGGCAAAGGCACGTGCCGTGAGGTCCAAGGGGGACTCCTTTGTCGAGGGGCAGGTGCCGGGGGTGGCTGCTTTCCACTTTAGCATGAGTGGGTTTGGCAAGATTAAGTCCGGCTATGGTGCCTCCTTCGCGTAGCACATGTTTGTAGTCGCCGGGTATGAGGCTGAGAGTTATTTGGCTATCTACTATCACGGTTTTCTTGTCCCGGAGCTCTGCGCCAATCGGGGTTATTTGCAGAGCATCCTTCGGGCTGGCGGGTTCTGTAACTTATTAGTTTGAGAAATACACTAAATAAAAAGGACGGAGACCTGCCGGCTGGTTTGCCGTAGATTCCGTCCTTGTGGGCGTGCTGTTACTGGCCACATTCAGTAAAACTTTGTGTTGTTGCGAACGCGTCGCACCAGAAAGGGTTGCCGTGATCTTTGCCATCAGACCAGATGGTGTGTAATACATGGCGGTCACGCTGTAGTGTGAGTGTGAAGGAATCACCAACTTTCACGCTGGGCTGATAGCCGTCCGGTACGGATACGCGGTTTATTTTTGCGGTGAGGCTCCCATTGGACGGGCCAGCGAATGAGAGCTGGACAACTTCGTTGCAGATGGCAGCGGCGCCGCATCCGAGACTGATAGTTTGGGTGCCAGTGCGGTCGGACCGGATCTCCAGCTTACCGCCATGGACCGTCCAGACGCCGATGTATGGTGCAAGCGCCTGGTTGGCGTTGGCGGCGTCGGCTTGGGCTTTCAACTTGCTCTGATAGGCTTTGATCGCGTCAGTTACGCTTTGCTTGACCTCCTGGTGACTTGGCAGGCCGTTGTGCCAGCATGAGGGTAGCACGGGCTGTTTGAATGCCAGCTTGCCGGCAGTTTGGCCAATACCCATACCGACAGCAACTGGGTCGATTGACTGGATATTGGTGCTGCAGGCTACTACCTTTTCGCCACCAATCGATTGGATCTTAGCTGCCCCCTTGAGGGCAGATGGCTTGGTGACGACAAGATCGCTATCCGTATCGTTTAGTGGGACTCGAAAGACCGAGTACGTAACTGTAACGTCTCCGGCGATTGTCACAACGGGAATGGTGCTGGGTAGTTGGGGCAGATCGTCGATTTGCTGGGAATGGTTGTGCATAGCATCGACGGCACCACCTGTACAAATACTGTTATCATGTTCAGCACTTTGTTCTAGCTTACGTGTTTCGGCAATCGGAGAGCAGAGAATTGAGCCAGCATCGGCTAGCCCACTACCCGTATTTGGTGTACCAATGGTGGCTACCAGACCGATATCACTCGACAAACTGCGGCCATCCATCGTTTGTGTAGCTGCATATCTGGCTGCGAGTCCACCCATGGAATGGACAACTAACGTCACCTTGCCAGGTCCGCCGGCTTGCCTTGATGACGTTGCTATACAGGCGATTCTTTGAGCCAAGCGAGTTCCAATGTTTGCGTCATCGACCCAATGCCTGTTTGTGGTCTCGTAGTCGAAGGTCTCGGCATATACGTTAAACAGATTGTCGACTTCATGTAGCGTTGAATTGGGATCGTCGGCGCTACCCCAGACAGCCGCCCGATCACCAAAGCCATGGATTAGGATAACAGGCAACCGCTTGCCGATATCCGGTAAGCAGCCTGCTTTAGCGCTCGCCTGGGCAGGAGCAAAAAACGAGCTGAACAAAACGGCCATCATTGCGGTAAGAATCGCACCGATCCATCGTAGCAACTTGGCGTTCATTTCGTCTCCTCTGTGTAGAGAATGAGCCAGGCACCGTTTTCACGGACGAGGCGCAGGACATAGTGTTGTACAACGCGGCGGTCCTGGTCTAACGCTTCAGCGGTAACTTGACCGTTATCGCCATCTGCCAAGAATGTGTTCTGGGTGACGACGGAGTTCTCTGCTTGACCCGCTAGGATTCGAACGGTAATGCCTGGTGGTAGCATCAGCTGGTTCTGCTGCAGGAAGTCAGAGCGGGTAGTGCTTGCCAGAGTCCCGGCCTGAGTCCCCACGTCGCTGCTATTGATAGCTTGCTGAAGAGCTTGGATGTTGGTTGGCGGCATCTGTTCAGCAGGTGATGCACCTGCTACGGTACCGCTGCCATGAGCTGGGGCGACAGTTTCGCTGTTGCGAGGGAGTAGAAAAAAGCCTGCTAAAGCGATTACTGCTACCAGCAAAAGCGAACCCCACATCTTTGTTCGTCTGGACATGGATGACCAGTCCTCCCTGTGGATGTCGATGAGCAGGCAGAAAAACAAAGAGTCCATAGGGAGCTCTTTCTGCACTAATATTTAATTATAGCATATTGTTGCTGCTTTGTAAATATCTGTGCTGATTTTGAGCTTACTCAGGCATGTTTATGATGGTATGCTATGTATATGAAGCCTACGGCTAAGGGGCTAACCCCTGTTTTTATTCTGACTTGTCTACTATCAGCTCCGATCATTATCTGGGCGTTTTTGATAGTAGTAGCTTTTATATTTTTGCCCATAGTAGCGTATGGACTTTCCGGTAATTTTGAAACTGGTCTTCCTATTCTGCTTTTACTAATGACTATGAGCGTTAGTGTTTTTCTCTCCATAATTATTATAGGAATTTATAGGAAGAACTTGCTTGCTCTTATGGCTTCGATAGTCGTTTTTCCCTTGATTGTCGCTCTCATTATTCCAATGGTGCTGAGAGCATACGTTTATCATGGCAATGATATCCCCATTATTATGATAATTACAATCTACCTTGCCGCTGCTATTATCGCGGCTGTATATATCCGCGAACTAAAACGCAATTGGCGTCGATAACGTATAAACTTAAGTCCAAGGGGCTAACACTTTTTCTGTTGACTTCGCTGCTTACAAAGGTTTTATACGCTTTTTTTGGCAAAAAACGGTAAGCATTTTTTTGTCTTGGTAGCGCCAGATGGGCGACGGGTTCGATCTGTGTACTCAAACCTGTACAATGAGATTATGTCCGAAGACGCTAAGATTAAGCCTAATAGTCCCGTTGGCCAGCAGTTAAAGAGCCGGCGGCAGGCCTTGCGGCTGAGTTTGGCCCAGGTGGAGCTGGATACGAAGATTCGTGGCAAGTTTTTGACGGCTTTGGAATCGGGTGATTACTCGAGCTTGCCGCATGATATTTATACGCGCGGGTTTGTGCAGCATTACGCTAACCATTTGGGCCTGGATGGGGCATTGGTTGCGGCGATGTATGTGGCGGAGCGCGGCGGGTTGGAGACCGGTCCAACTAAGCAGCCACAGCTGGAGCGGCCTAAACGGCTGGTATTTACCGGTCCGATTGTGGCGGCTATTACTGTTGTGGCGGTTATTGTGGCGGTTTTGGCCTACTTGTTATGGCAATTTTCGGCTCTGGCGGCGGCGCCAATGTTGAGCGTTAATAACCCCTCGGGTGACACGACTATTACGGGTGGTGTTATTGATTTGAGCGGTAAGACCACGCCGGGATCTGATGTAACTATCAATGATTCGCCGGTGCTGACGGATACGAACGGGGGTTTTAGCGAGAAGGTGGCATTGCAAGACGGCGTGAATGCGGTGCATGTGGTGTCGCGGAGTAAGCTGGGCAAGACTTCGGCGGTGACGCGTAACATTCTGGCGCATTTGCCCAAGGTTGACCCGGCTGCAGCGGCAGTGCCTCCGGCGCCATTCGATGGCATTGCCATGGCTGTTAAGGTCAAGGAGACTACGTCGGTGGTGGTTGTGGCTGATGGTAAGGAAGTTTGGCGTGGTACAACGGTAGCCGGGTGGAGCAGGTTATTCATGGCTACGAAGGACGTTAGTATCACGACTGGTAATGCAGGTGCGACAAGCTTGACTATTACTAATGCAGTGGTGGCGGGCAAGAAAATTGATGCGCTGGGTGGAGAAGGTGAGATCCGGCGCAATCAGGCTTTTGCCAAGGACACCGTTATTCCGTAAACTACGAGTTTCGTGCTTCGCATATCCCGGCGTCATAACTTGCGCTCCGCTTTGTCGCTACGCGACCTCCCTGCGGTGCTCGTTCTTTCTTGGGCTACATCAAAGTACGAAACTCGTATAAACTAAGAACCGACAAGGAGGCATGATAATGGCGAAAGATTTTTCATTTGATGTCGTTAGTGACTACGATGTGGCTGAGATGACCAATGCGGTTGACCAGGCGCAGCGCGAGATTAGTACGCGGTACGATTTTAAGGGCACGGCGGCCAAATTGGAGTTTGTGGACGGCAAGACCGGCGTGTTGATCGCGGGGGAGAGCCAAAACCAGCTCGATGCTATTTTAGACGTGTTGCAGAGCAAGCTGGTGAAGCGTGGGGTGTCGCTCAAGACGTTGGATACGAGCGGGAGTCCGGTTGAGGGTGGCAAGGAAATGCGCTGGACGGTGCCGTTTAAGAAAGGATTGGATCAGGATAAGGCCAAGCAGCTGACCAAGGCGATTCGGGATAGTTATCCCAAGGTAAAAACGCAGATTCAGGGTGACAGTGTGCGGGTGACCTCGGCTAGCAAGGATGATTTGCAAGGAGTTATGACATTGTTGAAGGGTAAAGATTTGGATTTTCCGTTGGATTTCCAGAACTATCGGTAGCAGGGAGCTCAATGGACCGAACCCACAAGGAGCAGCTTCTAGGTGAAGCTAAAGAGCACTTGACGGAGACCCGGCGGCAGTTGGACGTGCGGCTGGGTGAGGTGATGACGACTTTGGAGCGGGATTGGGAGGCCTTCAAGGAAATTGAGGGGGATACCGAGTATGAGGACCGGCTGCGGGCTTTGGCGGTGGGCACAAATACGACGATGATGAAGCAGCAGCTTCAGGCCTTAGCGCCATCGCCATACTTTGCCCGGTGTGATTTGGAGCTGCCCGGCCGGCCGGCACAGGCTTATTATTTTGCCAAATTTCCGGCTAGTGAGCACGGTATTTATTCGTGGGCGGCGCCGGTGGCGCGGGTGCGGTTTGAGGAGCCGGGAGAGGTTAGCTACGCTGCGCCGGATGGGCGGCAGGTGTCGGGGCGGTTGCAGCGGCGGGACCAGTTTATGATTACCAGCGGCGAGATCCGGTTTATGACTAGCGAGTCGGAGGATGATGCCCGGGAACTGATTTATCAAGACCACTTTTCGACTCACAAAGAAGGCTTTGTGCTGCCGGAGATTGTGGCCCAGATGGAAAAGGCCCAGGACCAGGTTATCCGGGCGGATCACCGGGGGCCGTTGGTGATTTCCGGGCCGGCCGGCTCCGGTAAGACCACGTTGGCGCTGCACCGCATTGCCTATCTTCGCCAAGCGCCAGAGACAACCGACCTTTATCCGGCTGAGGCGATTATGGTATTTGTTCAGGACGGGCGGACGCAGGAGTATTTCTCTACCTTGCTACCGGAACTGGGTATTCATGACGTGCGGATAACTACCTTTGCGGAATGGGCGTTGGAGCGGCTGGGGCTGAGGGCCTACTTTTTTCGGGTCCGACCCGGGGCTAATGAAGTTGAGCAGGACGCCTATGAAGCGGCCAAACTGAAGGCACTTCATGAGCCACTGGAGGCGCGGTTTGACGCCAAGCGGCCGGATCAGTTTTTGAAGGCGGCTTATGCGGCCTATCTGGCGCATGGGCAGTTGAAGATGCTGGCAAGCGAGCTGGGGGAAGGGGCGCTTGACCGCCATGATTTGACAATGTTGCTGGTGGCTAAGCAGCGGACTGAGGGACGGTTGATGGCCGGTGTGGAGAGCTACACTTTCTTGCCGGGCGGCAAAGTTCGGACCAAGGTGACCATGCAGCCGCTTAACTATTCGTTGGTGCTGGTGGATGAATTTCAGAATTACCTGCCGGAGCAGTTGCGGCTGATGCGAGGTGCTGTAAGCGGCCGGACTGAAGCCATGCTCTATATTGGTGATTTGGCTCAGCAGACGCAATTTGGGACGATTCGTGATTGGCGGGAGATTGGTGAGACGATTGCGGCTGAGCGGCACATTAAGTTACATAAGGTTTATCGCAATACGAAGCAGATCTTGGCGTATATTCGCGAGTTGGGGTATGACGTGGAGTTGCCGGAGGGTTTGAGCGAAGGCCCGGAGGTGGTGGAATTGGCGACTGATGAGGTGGCGGCGATTTCGTACATTAAGCAATTGGAGGTGCCGGCTGGGGGTACTATCGGGGTGCTGGCCAAGGACGTGGATACGATAGAGGCCTATGCGACGGGGTTGGCGGGTCGGCCGGGAGTTCATTGCCTGACAATCCGTGAGGCTCAGGGAGTGGAGTTTGATACGGTTTGCTTGGTAGGCATTGAGGCTGACACGTTTGCGGTGCCAGAGGAATCTGTGACTGTGGCGGCGGAGCGGCGGCGGCTTAATCAGGATCAGTTGTATGTGGCGTTGACGCGGGCTATGACGTCGCTTCATGTGTTGGGTCAGGGGGATATTCGGGCGGCATTGAGGCAGGCAGTTACGGGGAGTTGACAGTACGGCTTTTGATCGGTTCTTAACGGGTAGGTTTTCGATGGGCACGCAAACCGCCTGGCCATAAATGCCAAACCAGAGCCGCAAATTTGCATCCTTGTCAGTCATATGGTAACTTCTGGCTAACTCAATTCGACCGTCCCCCAAGACAATTGAGCGTCCTTCTTTACATCCAATCCCAGACCCGAAAGGTTGTGGCATGTCTGTCACCAAGCGGTTTGTAAGGTTTCTCGCCGTTCTCGCCACCCTCGTTGGGGTGAGTTTCGGCACCATGGCTGTGAATGCGACAGCGGCCAGCGCCGCTGATGGCGGCTACGGGATTAACATGGCAAGTGCCTGTCATCTCAAGTACGGCGGCCTCCACCAAACAATGGATGCTTGGTATCAAGATCCGGCCAACCCTTATACTTGGTACTGCAAGCGTAAAATAAGCGACAGTACAGGTGGCAGCTTTTCTGCCAGCACCGATAAGTCTCTCACGGCCTCTGCCGAATGGGGTAGTGAATGGCAGATCATCGGCGGCGTTGACACGCAACTCTATTGCTCTACCTATCATCCGGGCACCAAAGCATACGTAAGTAACTACTACGCACCCATGTGGAATGCCTATAACTGGAAGTGCGGGGCACCCGGCAACGGTGGTGGCGGCTGGTAGCGGCAACGCGGTAGTAACATATGGCGGCGGAGGGCTTACCAACCTCCGTCGCCAAATAAAGCAATTATTATGACCACATTTAAAAAAACATTCTTGATCGCGCTTATAGCCCAGACAGCGTATTGGCTGATAGCTGCCTTAGTATTTGTTCACGGACAGTACATACTTCACGACGCCACTGCGATAGTGGCCGGGCTATACATCACTCGACAGGTCTACAAACGTGGCTACATTAGAGTGTGGTTCACGCCGCTAGCTTGGATCGCATTCAGCCTCGCTTCTTACTACCTGATTATGGCGCATATCCGATTTACCAACTGGACTCTTGCAAGCTTTATGCCAACTGATTATTGGAACCACATTCGATTTTTTGACATTGTTCTAATAAGTTTACTCACCGCCTACGGGGTTGTGCTTGGCAAGAAATGGTTTCATTCAAAAAAACATTCTTAATCGCACTCACCGCTCAAGTCACCATATTGGCTGATTGCAGCTCTAGTTTTCGGTAAGGGTCAGCTTATTTTCTATGCTGCCGTAGCGCTGGTTGGGCGAGTTCGAACAGCGGTTGTCGATCACGTTACGGCGCCAGAGCTGATGCCGCACGTCCAGGCTAACGTCTCACGCGGTTCTAGGGTTATGAGTGATCAATTGCTGGCTTATAAGGTCTTGCCGCGTCTCGGCTATCCACACAGCGCTATTAACCACTCTGAGCGTTATACTATGGGCGAGATCCACACCAACACCATAGAGGGCTTTTGGTCTATTTTGAAGAATGGAATTACTACCGTGTACCGGCATGTCGATAAGCGATATTTACCCCTGTACGCGGCTGAATACGCTTGGCGGTACTCGAACCGTAAGAGTCACGAGCCGATGTTCGAACTGTTGCTAAAAAGAGTAGCATAAGAGGCATAACGCTTGTGCTATTGACGAATAAGCGCACGCGGTATAGTCTTTTAACAAGGAACAGCACCCGAAGGTGCTGTTTGCTGGGACACTACTCTGGGCTGCGACCTTTATGGTTGTCAGCCTTTTGTAGTTGGAGCTTTTGAAAATGCTCCCGGACATAGGCGAGCGTAGCAGCTTGTTGCTGCTCCTCCAGCTCTTTCTCGGCCGGAGTTTTACGTCGCGGCTGGGGGTTGCTGTTGGGTCGGAAAATAATGTATCCCAAACCTTTACCCTCCACCCCGCCAGTGTGACTGTCGGAAGGTGGCGCGTACCGCCGTGCGGGTCTAGTTTTTAACGACTGGCAGCGCCAGCCCGCCCAAACTTACCTAAAGGCTTTGATTTTACTCACGGCTAGTTGACCGTGGGCCGTGTGCTGGGACAAACCGGCACGACGACTTACCTGGAGCATAGCCGCTTTTAGCAATCGGGTCAAGAGACTGCCAATGCTTATTTCTTGGGTTTGCTCACCTTATCCAACAGCGCGTCAAAAGACTCCCTCGCATCCTCCCGGTCTTGGGGTAGCTTGTCCCGCTCTGGGCGGTCAGACCAGCCTAGCGGGCGCTTTTCTTGAGCCGGTTTAACCGGCTTTTTGGCTATGTCACTCATGGCCCAATTATAGCAGTTGGGAGTAAGGGTAAGTGTTATGTATCTAGGGGATAATTACCGGGGAGTTGACAGTACGGTTTCTGTTCGGTTACTATCTTGTAGTAATAGCGTAACGGGATGAAGGACGATACAATGAGCACTGAACTAGCGGAGAAGACAGTAGTGGATCACAAAGCACAGCAGCCGGCTGACGATAAAAAGACGCAGGCCGAACGGGCTGAGCGAATGAAGGCGATTGATTTGGCTGTGGCTCAGATTGAGAAACAATTTGGGGCCGGGTCGATTATGAAGCTGGGTGAGGGCCATAAGATTGACGTGGAGACGATTTCGACTGGTGCGCTGTCGTTGGATTTGGCTTTGGGCGGCGGTATTCCGAAGGGCCGCATAATTGAGATTTATGGACCGGAATCGAGCGGTAAAACTACATTGGCTTTGCATGCAGTAGCTGAGGTTCAGAAGACCGGTGGGGTGGCGGCGTTTGTGGATGCTGAGCACGCTTTGGACCCGGAGTACGCTGCACGGATAGGGGTAAATTTGGATACGCTGTTGATTTCGCAGCCGGATACCGGTGAGCAGGCGCTGGAGATCACTGAGACGCTGGTGCGGTCATCGGCGGTGGATCTGGTGATTGTGGACTCGGTGGCAGCGTTGGTGCCGCGAGCGGAGATTGAGGGCGAGATGGGGGACTCGCATATGGGTTTGCAAGCCCGGTTGATGAGCCAGGCGCTGCGCAAGCTGACGGGTGTGATTTCGAAGAGTAAGACGACGGTGATCTTTATTAACCAGCTCAGGATGAAGATCGGCGTGATGTTTGGTAACCCTGAGACCACGGCCGGTGGTAACGCGCTCAAGTACTATGCTTCGGTGCGGATGGATATTCGAGGGTCGGAGCAGATCAAGGATGGTGATGTTTCGATTGGCAAGCACGTGAAGGTGAAGGTGGTTAAGAACAAGATTGCGGCGCCGTTTAAGGTGGCTGAATTCGACATCATGTTTAACGAAGGCATCTCAACGGCCGGCGACATTCTGGACCTGGCGGTGAAGCACGCTTTGGTGGAAAAGGCCGGGGCTTGGTATTCATACAAGGGCGACAAGATCGGTCAGGGCCGTGAAGCCGCCAAGCAATATTTGAGAGACCACGAGGATATTATCAAGACGCTTGATAAAGAAATACGGAAGCTGGCCCTAAGCAGCGACCGGTAGGCCTGGGCCGTGGCGGTTATTACCGACATCCGGCAGCAGAAACGGACTCCTGGTAGCTACTCGGTCTATCTCGATAACGTATACGCATTCTCGCTGTCCGATCTGGAATTATCGGGCAGCGAGTTGCGGATTGGCCGGGAGCTAACGCCCGATGAAGTGAATGGTTGGCAGGGACAGTCGTCTGCGAGCAGTGCTTACAATCTGGCTTTGAGGTTTTTGGGGCACCGCCCGCGGAGCCGGCGGGAGGTGGTGAACCATTTGACTAACAAGGGTTATCGGGCGGAGATCATTGAGCCGGTCATAGCCCGTTTGACCGAGCATGGTTTGGTGGATGATGCGGCGTTTGCGGCCAGCTGGATAGCTAGCCGTCAGGCCACACGTCCTCGTAGCCGTTACGTGCTGGAGCAGGAGTTGTTCCAAAAAGGACTAGACCGGCAAACGGTGACTGATGCACTGGATGAACTAGGTGAGGAAGCTCAAGAGCAGATGCTAGAGGATATCATTAACCGTCGGCGTAAGTTATCGCAGTACCAAGACAATACTAGGCTTATGCAATATTTGTCGCGACAGGGTTTTACTTATGACCAAATTAAAAAGGCGCTGGGGCGCCTTGATAATTAGTTAGCGGTAACGAGACGATATGCTACAACGAATGCTACCGCGAACAGGAGTATTACTACCACTTTTCGCCCTCTTATTAGCTACAGCTTAGCGTAAGTAGTAAGAAGGTTCAAGGGTTTGTTTCGGGGGTTGGTTCAGTGGGCATTAGCGAGGCTGTTACGGCTGTGTCGCGTACAACGATTTGACGGGGCGTGACATCGATAATTTGAGTGCGGTCGACGATGACAGTGGCCCCTAGCCAGAACCGTAGCAGTGATGGCCGGACATATAGCTTTTGAATCCGGTGGCTATCTAAGTTGATGGTGTAGTCGTCGATGCGGCCGAGGTGCCGGTTGAGGTCGGTCACGACCAGTTTTCCGAGTGGCGTGTAGTTTTGTTCCAACAGATGCCGGATACGCACGATATCACCGGTTTCGGCTAACTCGTCTTCGGAGTCGATAATAAAACAATCAGGGGTTATTTGACGGATGTCCTGGGTTATAAGGGTAAGCAGCTCAGCTTGCTTAGGTACTTCGCAGAGATAGGCAATAACTTCGAGATTAGAGCTATCAATTACGGCCCGTATTACCGACGCCACTGCTTCGCCGGTTTGGAGGCTAACAATGGGTAGAGAAGCAAGTTTGCTGGCTAGGGAGTACATGCACGTATTGTACCTTTGGCGCTCAGATTGACCAAACGGCCTAAAAAGATTATAATTGCCAGGTTTACCAATCATTAACCTTTTTGCGCCCCGGGTACTTCCGGGCCGCAATCCCGGGAGCCCCGGGGTTTCCATAGAAAGGAAGCGATGCAAAAGACATACGAGCTAATGGTGCTACTGCATCCCGACCTGGAAATTGACGCTGAAGCGCCGATTGCCAAGGTTGTGGCTCTGGTTGAAGCTGTGGGTGGCAAGGCCACCAAGCGAGACAATTGGGGCAAGAAGCGCCTGGCGTACCGGATTGCGAAGCAAGACTTCGCCATCTACGTCTATTTCGAGCTGGAGCTTGACCCATTGAAGGTCCGCGAGCTTGAAAATACTATTTTAATTACCGAGGAAGTGCTGCGGCACATTCTAGTAGTACACGAGGAGAGCAAGGCTCCGGCTAGCGCGAAGAAACCAGACGCCACCGATAAGAAGCCTGCTGAAGTAACGGCCGAGGAGGGAACTGAGTAGATGGCTAAAAGCTTTAACCAAGCGATTATTATGGGCAATTTAACGCGTGATCCTGAGCTTAGAACCACGCCGGGTGGTCAACAGGTAGCATCGTTTGCGGTAGCTACCAACCGGGTTTGGCAAGATGGCAGTGGTGAGCGCAAGGAAGCCGTGGAATATCACGAGATTGTTGCCTGGGGTAAGCTTGGTGAGCTAACGGCTCAATACTTGGCCAAAGGTCGTAAGGTAATGGTGATTGGCCGTCTACAGACACAGAGTTGGGAGAAGGACGGCGTGAAGCGCCAGCGGACTGAGATTGTGGCTTCGGATATAAACTTCCTCGATAGCCGTGGTGATGCTCCGTCGGGTGCTCCAGCGGCGCCGGCTTCAACTAACAAATCAGATGACGTGGTTATCCGTGATTTGGACAACCAGAACATCAACCTCGACGACATCCCGTTTTAGCGAATAGCCGCTACGGAAATAACTTAGAAATCTAAACCTCTTACAGGAACAATTATTAATATGGCTAATTTTTACAGTAAAAAGGTCTGCCGCTTCTGCGCCGAGAAGCTGGATACGGTTGACTACAAGGACGTTAAGCTGCTGCAGCGCTACTTGTCGAGCTATGGCAAGATTGAGTCGCGCAAGCGCACTGGCAATTGTCTTAAGCACCAGCGCCGGGTATCAGTGGCGCTGAAGCGTGCCCGTCACATTGCTTTATTGCCGTTTGTCGTCCGGTAGGGGCGCAATAGGATGATATACGGACACACAGATCTCAAGGTTGGCACATTGATTGAACTAGAGGGCGTGCCGTACCGCGTAACGGATTATACTCACAAGGCCATGGGCCGTGGGGGTGCCGTGGTGCAAGTGAAGGTCAAGAACTTGCTTAATGGCGGTGTGGTGGAAAAATCATTTCGTTCGTCGGATAAGATTGCTCCGGCCGAAGTAATCCGGGCGAATATGCAACTATTGTACCGGGAGAGTGACGGCTTGGTGTTTATGAATAACGAAACTTACGACCAGGAGACTGTACCGGTTGACGTGTTGGGTGACCAAGCCCGGTTTGTGGCTGATAGCACTACAGTGCAACTGCTGACATTTAACGGCCGGGTTATTGGCTTGGAGATGCCTAACGCAGTCTACCTTGGCATTACCGAGACGGAGCCGGGTGCGAAGGGTGATACGGCTACAACTGCCCTTAAGCCGGCTACTGTTGAGACCGGGGTGCAGGTGATGGTGCCGTTGTTTATAAACGAAGGTGACCGGATTAAGGTCAATACCTTGACGGGTGCTTATCTGGAGCGCCAGAAATAACCTAGAATGAAGCGCCGGCTTGATGTACTCATGGTTGAGCGGGGGCTGGCTCAGAGCCGGACTCAGGCTCAGGCATTGATTATGGCTGGTCAGGTTTCGGCTAACGGCCAGCGGCTGGAGAAGCCGGGGATGATGATGGATGAGGTGACGGAGCTGCATCTTAAAGACCAGCTGCGGTTTGTGAGCCGGGCCGGTGAGAAATTGGCCTCGGTGGCTGAGGCATTTGAGTTGGATTTCGCGAATAAGATTGTGTTGGATGTAGGGTCGTCGACTGGCGGCTTTACTGATTTTGCGCTGTCTTCAGGTGCGGTTAAGGCGTATTGCGTGGACGTGGGTACCGGCCAGTTGGCGTACAAGTTGCGTCAGGATTCGCGCGTGGTAGTGATGGAGCAGACGGATATCCGGGGTGTGACGGTGGGTGAGGGTGAGAAGGCTTTACCGTCGCCAGCTGATATTGCAGTTATTGATGTGTCATTTATTTCGTTGATGAAAATTTTGGAGGCGGTGGCTAGGTTGGTGAAGCCGGGTGCGTTGATTGTGGCTATGGCCAAGCCACAATTTGAGGCCGGTAAGCCGGTGGCGGCCCGGTTTCGGGGTGTAATTCCAATGGGGCCGGTGCGAGATGAGATTCTGGGTGAGTTGCGTGAGTGGGTACAGGAGCGGTTTGAGATTGTGGCTGAGGCTGATTCCGGGTTGGCCGGCGCCGAGGGTAATGTGGAGAGGTTTTTCCTGCTGCGGTCTCAGTAATGTTGTGTTGAGTTGAATAAAGAAAAGCCGCCAGTGGGTACTGGCGGTGTTGTGGGTCGCCTGTGAGGGCGAGAGGACGGGGTCCTAGATGAATGCGACGTAGAAGTATTGCAGAAATGGCAGGAGGTCGCTTTTATGTGGCGAACCGCTTTCCAGACGCCGTAGCAATTCTGCTGGTTTGAGCCAGTGGCCGCCCGAGAATTCCTCCTGGTTGTAGGCTGGAGTCTGGTCGGTTAGGAGTAGATATCCGGTACAGAACACCGCTGATCTTTCAGCCGGACCGATTTGTCCAAGCAGGCGCCAAGTGACTGTGTTGGCGTCGATTCCGAGCTCTTCACGGATGCCGCGTATGAAGGCGGCTTCGTATGATTCGCCCGCGCCGACGTGCTCGCCCATACTAAAGTCGTATCCGCCTGGCCATTTAGCGCGTGACTGGCTGCGGATGGCGACCCAGAGTTGGCCTTGGCTATTCAGGATGAACGCGTTGACGCCGCGGATGTACTGATGGTTTCTGCGGTAAGCGGCGATTTGCCGGTAATAGTCTTCCCGGGTGACTGTTCCAATGACCTGGTTGTGGTGGTCGACTAGATCCAGGAGTTCTGTAGCGTCGTTCATTGCATGCTCCTATCGAGTAGGATGTCTTTCATTATAGCATATTGTGTACATAATGTCAACTTGAAGGCCTGATTTGATTTAGATATTAAAGCGGAACTCTACCACATCACCATCTTGCATGAGGTAATCTTTGCCTTCGAGGCGGGCTTTGCCGGCGCTGCGGGCAGCGGGTAGGGAGCCGGCCGTGATGAGATCGGGGTAACTGACTATTTCGGCTTTGATGAAGCCTTTTTGGAAGTCGCTGTGGATGACTCCAGCGGCTTCGGGGGCGGTGGCGCCTTGGGGAATGGTCCAGGCGCGGACTTCTTTGGGACCGGCGGTGAGGTAGGTTTGCAATCCGAGGGTTTCGAAGCCGGCTTGGGCGAGTTGGCTGAGGCCGGATTCGGCTTGGCCGAGCGACGAGAGCAGCTCTTGGGCTTCCTCGTCGGGCAAGTCGATGAGCTCGGCCTCGATTTGGGCGCACAAAAAAATTGCTCGGGCTGGAGCCACTAATTTGGCGAGCTTAGTTTGTAGCTCCTGGTTGTTCAAACCGGTTTCATCGAGATTGAAAACGTAAATAAATGGCTTGGCAGTGAGCAATTGGAGCTCGGCTAAATGGGCGGTATTTAGGTTGGAGCCGTAGAGAATGTGGCCGGTGTTGAGTAATTCCTTGGCTTGCATGGCGGTGTCAAGGACCGGGCCGGCAGTTTTGGGATCGCGTTTGGCTTCAGCCTCCAACTTGGTGAGGCGATTCTGAATGGACTGCAGGTCGGCCAAGATGAGCTCGGTGTTGATGGTCTCGATGTCGCCGGCCGGGTCGACCTGGCCTTCGACGTGGGTAACGTTGGGGTCATTAAAGACCCGGACAACCTGGACGATGGCGTTGGTTTCGCGGATGTTGGCTAGGAACTTGTTGCCAAGGCCCTGACCTTCGCTGGCTCCGCGGACGATGCCGGCGATATCGACGAAAGTGACGGTGGCGGGCACGATTTTGTCGCTTGCGTACAGTTTGGTGAGTTCGGCTAGTCTGGGGTCTGGCAGTGGCACGATGCCGACGTTGGGTTCGATGGTGGCAAACGGGTAATTAGCCGCTAGTACATTGTTTTTGGTGAGCGCGTTGAAAAGGGTTGATTTGCCGACGTTGGGTAGGCCGGTGATGCCGAGGGAGAGTGCCAAGGTGAACCTTAAATAGTTAATTACTGAAGCCATTTTACAGGTATGCGAGATTTGAGGCTAGCTATGATAGGATTAGGCTAAATATATGAGGTTGGTTGTAACTATGTCCGGTGAATCGTTTGGCCCCTCTGGAGAATCATTTCACTCCAAAGAGACCGCAAAGTGGGCAGCCGAATTTCAATCTGGTGATAATGCTCAAATTGAGCATGACACAACACCGCTAGATACCAGTCCCGTTAAGCAAATCGAACGAGGTGAATTTAATTACGATGAGGTAGACAGCCCGGACTATGTGGAGGTGGGTCATAGTTCAGAGATGCTGCAGGCTGTGGCCAATAACTACTTTAGGGAGCAGCCTCGTAACGCGCGGCTGGTTAAACACCGTTATAGCCAGCTGACTGCTCGTGATCCTGAGCTACGAGCTGAGGAGCCCCGGGCTACCGTAGCAATTCCTATTGCCATTCACAACGAGGATGCTGCTACATTGCGCGATACATTGGCAGAAGTAGCTGCGCAGGCTGGCGTTGAGCGGGATGAAATTATGCTGTATGGGAACATGCCCGATACACTAAGCGAGGAAGAAAAGAACCAGGCCCGGGTTAAGCTCGATGAGGTGGTGGCAGAGATGCGACGAGCTAACCCTCAGCTAACGTTACGCAGTCTGGTTGTGGAGTACGATGAGGATAAGTTAGGTATTGGCCGGGTCCGTCATGATTACATGGACCTGATTGCATGGGACGGGGCGCGACGCGGGTTTGCTATTGATAATCCGGTTATTATGTTGGATGCCGACACCAAACAAATGACTAAGGAGGCTTTCGGGAAGCTAGCGGCGGTATTGACGGCACCCGATTCGGATAAAATTATGGCACATACTGAAACTCACTATTTGTTTGGTAAAAACGAGCAAGCCGAAGGCCAGGATGGCGAGTCGGATGCCCGCAAGTTGGCTGTGCTGCAAGAGATTCGACGGCGGCAATACTGGCGCCTGAAGAACCGTGATAAGGCTGAGACTTTGGGTCAGGATATTAATGAAGTATATGACCAAGGACATTACGATGAAGAATGGGGGACGGCAGTGGCACTTGGTCCGTATTTGTTGGTGGGTGGTTATAATGAGCAGGGCAAAATTAACGAGAGCTGGAGTCTAACCCAGCGACTGTACGATCAGGAGGGCCTGATATATGACGTGATGCGTCACGCCAAGCCCGATATTACGAGCCAGCAGCTGCATAAAGGCATGTACTACTTGGCTGGCACGTCGGTGCGGGGTTCGGGCCGACGGCATGAGCAGCGGTTACGTGAGTGGATAGCGGGGGGAGTCAACGACGAGCTCTACGCTGGTCTAACGGGAACGCATATTCAGTATGGTCACGAGTACCAAAAATTTTCTCATACCGATTCGCTGCGTGTTGCTAGTGAGGAGGCCGAACCCGGCTTTCGGGATGCTGCTCAGGCTGCAATGATTATTAAGGCGGTCTTAACGCCCGATGCAGTCGAGCGTATTGATGGTGGGTCTCAGCCATTGCCTGATCCAACCACGTTGCTACGGAGACTGGATTTGCCGCGGCCAGATGACGATGACTCCCGGTTTACGGATGATTCAAAAGTGGCGTAAGGAGCCCAACTGGGTTGGTATCCCTTGTATTTATGGCTACTATATGTTATAATTGTAATATCCAATCGCCTACGTTTGATCTAAAGGACGTGAAGAACGATGGAGGCCTTGTCCGAAATTGTCCGACAGCAACTTGATCTTGTGGCTCAGGCTATGGCCGACGGGAAGCGTTATCTCAACCTTTCCCAGCGATCGCTTCAGCCGGTTAACTCGCAGAACCATAAGGAGCTGGTTGCGGCATACCTGGCCGGGAAAGTTGAGTATTTGACCAGAAACCGAGTTGAAGGTCAGCTGACCATTCGGGCTGCGTCGCGAGAGTTGCTTTATGGATATATCAGCGGGGGAGGATACGATCTGGTGATTTGCCCGATGGGAACTTCGTCGGGACTGGTAAGTGACCGTGAGCCGGTAATCCAGGCTTGGGCATTTACTGACAGCCGGATGTATCCGGCTGATTTTGACCGCATGCCTGACGACGCTCTGGACGGTCTGCCGATCCGGTGACATGACGCGCATTGGTGGTGGACGACCGTGAAGAAGGCAATCTGGGTTGTAAGTATCTTGTTTGTCATAACGATTGGGCTGCTTATCGTGCTCATCGTGGTGGTAGCGAATAAGATACCGAGCTCGCAGCCGGTTCCGGCGCCATCTTTGGCTCCGGCAGCATCGCCGGTTGTTAGTACCAGTATTTGCTGGGACGCTGGACCAAGCTTTATGACCTTCGTGGAAGGCTTGGTGCTTGGTGGCGGTGTCGTTGGCATGCTGGCCTGGTTGATTTGGATCCTGGCGATGCGGAACATTAGCTCCTAGCGAGACGATGCGATATAGCGGTTACCGGAGACGGTAGCCGCTTTAATTTTGGTCGGCTGTGGGACGTTAATATGCTTATGCTATAATTGGATTATATCTGGTACCGAGTTAGTTGTGAGGTAGTGTCTATAGCATTTTTCACAAAAAATTAGGTACTATTTTTTTGTTTGTGAGTTTGTTGAATGACACATATTGGAGATGTCGGTAGGGTGGAGGCAATCATTGTGGATAAACAAAAAGGGGACTATATGGTGCAGAAATCATTACCAATTCATGGGCGCAGGGGTGCAAGGCGGGAGGTGAGCGATCTTGCTGCTGTGGTGGGGGTGTCATCAGATGACGAAGCAGTAACATTGCGGTTTTTGGCAGAGCGGGCCGAGTGGGGGCAGACATCTCAGCAAGTGCGGCTAGACCGGGGCGTAGCTGAGGAGCTGTGCCGGATGCTTAACTACGAGCTGGAACTGGCTGACGCCCGGTAAGGGTATAATGCGAGGGTAATGACCGATACCGACAGGAGGAGGGTCATGACCAGGAAGAAGGCTATAACCGGTGCTGCCGTAGGGGTGCTGGCGACCGCAGCGATGTGGGCTGTAGTCCGGCATATGGCGGGGGAGGAGCTCTCCCGGGATGATAAAGAATATGTCTCTGAGCTTCGGAAGCGTCTGAAAGCGGCGGAGCAACAGAGTGACGAGCGTGGAGCTCGGGTTTTGAGCGACATCATGAGGGAGCTGGATAGTCAGGGCGTGAGTCCAACCAGGCGCTTGCGCGCTTGGTTGTGGCGGTTGCGGCTGGGGAATTTGCGTCGCGGTACCGGGGTGCAGCTGGAGCATATGCTGGAAAGGCTGGCTGATAAGGCGGAACGGGCGCAGGCTGGGGAGAGCAAATAGTGTTAGCGTTTAGCAGTGGCTACCGGAAACGGCGGCCACTTTACTTGAGAGCGCCGCATTGATCTGCGAGCATAACTGCTTTACACTCATGAGTAGTAAGCGTAGCCGGTATGCCACAAGTTGAGCAGGAGAAAAGGAAATCCAACACCACTTTGAAAGTGGTGATTGTCGTGTTGATCATTGTGCTGGCGGTGGGAGCCGGGGTCGGGCTGTTTTTGTATCAGCGTGACCAGGATCGTAAGGCGGTTCGAGGTGTGCTTGACCAGTGGCAGACTCTGGTGCTACGAGGCCGCTACGATGAAGCCCTCAAGCGAATCGACAATGTTTATCCGCGGGCTCATTCTAAGCAGGAACAACTGGATTTGCTCTACTACAAGGGGGCGACGAATGTGGCCAAGGGTGACATGCGGGCAGTCCAAACAAGTTTTAAGGCTTATGCTGATGCTAAGGGCGGTCTGACCTACGAGAGCGCGCGGCAATTGGGCTATGCGGCGGCTCAATTGGGGCAGAAGCGTGAGGCGATTGACTACTACAAGCAGGCCATTGAGCTGTTTAAGAAAAGCGATAATCCGCGGGCAGAGGCTGAAATTCGTGAGCTAGAGAACCGGATTAGGGCGCTGGAGGCGGCCAAATGAGACGTGGCCGGCTGTTGCTATTTGGGCTGTTAGTGTCGGTTAGTATAGCAGTGGGCTGGTCGGCTTCTGCCTTGGCCTTTATTGCGCCTTTTCCGGTGCATGGGCGGGGGGAGTTCCGTGGATATTTTACCGACACGTATGACTGCGGCGGACATGACGTATGGACGGAAGGCATTCACGGCATGACCAATGCCAACCAGTTTATAGATTATATAAAGTGGCGCTTATATAACGGTGATGCGCAGCAGCGGGTAGGGGCAAAGTTTATTATTTTGACCATGCTTGGTGGTCATGACAAGAATCCGGCGTCGCCGAACGGGGCGCAAATTGCTGACTGGGAGCAGCGGGTGCGCTATGCGGAATCGCAGGGATGGATCAGTTGGAACCAGATGTATACTTTCAACGTAAACACCATGTACCAGGGGCCGCCGACATCCAGTACTGAGGCTGGCGGTGGGAGCAAGTATGGTTGTCCGGTGATACCTAATCCGCCGCCTAACCCGGTTGACGACGCGTACTTCCCGGTTGCAGTTCAGACTGACCCATCTATTGTGTTTCGGAATCCGAGCACCGGGCAGTTTTACTATGCGCTCCGGATTGTGTGCGCTAACCCGCTAGGGAACCTGGATGGAATTCCAGGGTTGCCGCAGGTTGACTATAATTTGCAAGTGAATCTGCAGCCGGGTAGCGATGCGCCACCGTGGGGCGGCATTATTGAAGCAGGTAAAACGTATCATTTAACTCCGATAGTGCAGAACTTCGGACCGGGTGCCAGTTTTGATTCGTATATGGATGTCAATAATTTCCAGTATCAGTATGTGACTGTGCGCAATGCGGCTACCACCGGAGGTTGGGCGCACAACCAAGGCTATATTTCGGGTGCGCCTCCGAATAGATGCAACTATGGTCCTGAATGTTGGTTCTGGTGGTACCGCTCCATTCCGAATGGGCAAATTGTAACCCAGCCTAACGGTTTAACGTTTGCGACTAGAAGTGACACGCCGGACGGTCAACAGGTGTGCTTTAATGCGGCCATTGTACCCCATAACCTGGCCAACCAGCCTGCCTTTTTCCCTCCTCCGCCCCAGCCGGCACTATGCTACACGGTTTATAAGGTGCATCATCCGGGCATTGTGAGTACCAATGGGGACGTGCATGCCGGCGGTGACTTGTGCGGCCGGGCCCAGACCACGACGGGAAACATTCATACCAATCCGTCCAATAATTCCCTGAATGAGTATGTAGTCTCGGCCAACGGGGTGGCTGGTAACTTCGGATCCAATAATACGGTTGGCGGGTCTGCGGCGACGGTGGGGAGGAACGGTAATTATTATTCGGTTTGCCGGCCGGATTTGTCGGCCGTTGCCATTGATTATCTCAGTGTTGGTGTGCCGGGGGTTGATTATACAATCTTGCCTGGGGGCAGCTATGACGTAGGTGCGTTGCCAGCCGTGCCGGGAAATGTCTATTACTTTAGTGGCGAGGTGAGGCTGCGCGGTACGTTTAACCGAAAAATGACTATAGCAGCCCCGAGTGTCATCATTGACGGCAACATTATCTTGAACGCTCCAAGTACCTCAGGGGGCCAAGCACCCTCGCTTGGCATCATTACGAACGGGTACATTGAGATTAACGGGGGCGTAACCCGGGTTGATGCTTATCTCTTTGCCGACGGCAGTATTAACACCTGTGCAGACGGTAACGTCCCGGCCTGTGCTAATACTTTGACTGTGAACGGGTTCCTGATGGCTAACACGCTGTCTTTTCGACGTTTGGGGCCGGCAAATGCGGCTTCGAGCGCGACAGTAGGCGAGCAGATCAACCTGACCGGCCAGATTTACCTGAACCCACCGAAATTCTTTGATAACGCTGCCGGTGAGAACTTATTACAGCATGGGGGCGAGAAGCCACCGCTCAATTAATGAAACAGCGTTTTACTTGCATAATGGTTATGGTAGAGTTTAAGTAATGGGTTTATTCGTCAAAGAAACAGACTTCTTCGGACTCGATATCGGCTCCACGTCGATTCGGCTAGTACAGTTGCGCCGTGGTGGCACGCATCCGGCATTGGTGGCTTATGGATCTGTGCCTGTGGTAGGCAATATTACTTCGAGTGACTCCAAGATTGACCAGGACAAGGTTTCTGACCTGATTCGTCAACTGGTGCGTGAGAACCACATATCCATAAAGGATGTGGTGGTGGGATTGCCATCAAACAAGGTGTTTGCGACCGTTATTACGACGCCGAAACTGGATGAGGCGCAGTTAGCTAAAGCCATCCGGTATCAGGCTGAGCAGTACATTCCTATGGCTATTAGCCAGGTCAAGCTGGATTGGGCGGTGATTGACCAGTCGCCCGACGGCAAGAGCCTTGAGGTGCTGTTGGTAGCCTCGCCTAGTACAGCGGTAGAGAAGTACGTGGGTATGCTTGAGGCGGCCGGGTTGGAGCCGTTGGCGCTTGAGGCTAACGCAATTGCTGCGGTCAGGTCGCTGGTGCCGCCGAGTGATTTGGCTGTGGTGGTGTTGGACTTGGGCTCGCTGGATTCTGATATTTCCATTGTGTGGAAGAACGCTCCACGCTTAATCCGTAGTGTGTCGGTGGGTGGTCTTACTTTTGTGCGCAGCGTGGCTCAGAGTCTGGGTCTTGATGACGTCCAGGCTACGCAGTTCACATACAAGTTTGGTTTGACTCAGAGCAAGCTTGAGGGTCAAGTATACAAAGCGATCAAGCCTACTTTGGAGAATCTGGTATCTGAGATTGAGAAGTCGGTAAAGTACTTTAACAGCCGCTACCCTGATGTGAAGCTGGAAAAACTGATTGTGACTGGGCCGCCGGCGGCATTGCCTGAGCTTGGGTCGTTTTTGGCAAATTCGGCTGGTCTGCCGGTGGAATTTGGTAACGCCTGGGCTAATGTGTCGTATCCGGCTGGTCTTCAGGATAAGCTTATGGCGCTGTCAACTGAGTATGCGGCGGCTGTGGGTCTGGGCGCACGGGGGTACTTGTAATGAACGTGCTTATTAATCTATTACCTGATACTCGCCAGACCAAGCAACGCGATAGGCGCCGCCGGCAGTTTATGACCGGGGTGGCAGTAGTGATCTGGGTGGTTTGCGGCAGCGTGCTGGTGCTGTTGACCCTATACACTGCCAGCCAGAAGCTGCTGATTAGCAGTGTTACTAAAGATATTAATCAGAAGCAGACCGAGCTTGAGAGTATGGACGGCCTGACAGATGCCTTGACCGCTCAGCAACATTTGGCGTCGTTACCGGGATTGTACAATCAACGAGCGTACTTTACGAAGTTCTTTGCTGCTTACACTGAGGCTAATCCAGCGGACGTGGCATTGACTAGCATGACGATAGATGCTGGCAACGGGTTGATTGTGAACGGAAATGCCAAATCTTACGCAGCTGCTGCTAAACTGGCTAAGGCGCTGGAAGCTGTACACGTGACTGTGGGCCAAGAGGCCAAGCAAAGCAATGAACCTTACTTTGCCGATGTGGCTATCCGGACTGCCAGCCGCAGTACTAATGCGATAAGCTTTACGCTGAACGCGACGTTAGCTTCAGGAGTGACTAATGGCAACTAAAGTGATAAAAAAAGCCGACCAGCTGTCGAATAATAATTACTTCATTGTACTGTTGCTCGTTTCATTGCTCGTGGTTGGAGGGGCGGTGCTGATTGGTAAGTCGTTGGTGTCGGGTATTGTGCGCGATACTAAGGTACTGAAGGCTAAAAACATTGCCAATAAGCAGCTTGATCAGAACCTGGTGGCGGTGCCGCAGTTGATTGATAACTACGCGACTTTGACTAACAAGAATATCATTGCTAATGCGCTGCCAAACCAGGGTGATTTGCCCGCGTTTATGGCAATGATGGAGAACATGGGAGCTAGTTCCGGTGTGGGGCTTAAGTCGATTGCACCTAGCCAGGTGGGGACAGTGGCAATAGCCGGTAGCAGTGGCGCTAGCACTAACAGTACGGCGGCGGGTGGAGCGAGCAACGAAGCCAGCCAAAGTGTGAAGCCGCCTCGGCCTCAGCCATATGCTGTTAGCATGACATTTGATGCCAACTATCCAGCACTGGGGCGACTCTTAACGGCGATTGAGCAGTCGGCCCGGCCGATCCGGGTGACATCGTTGCAGATTAGCGGTTCGGGTGCCAGCTTGTCGGTGCAGATGGAGGTCACAACCTATTACCAGGACAAGGCTAAGTTACCATTTAGCATGGAGACGGTGAAATAATGAAAACCAAAGATCTCATGGCACTCATCGTAGCAGTGATAATATTCCTGGTGGCCGGCTATCTTGCGTATACTCAGCTTTTGCCTAAGAAAGCTACCCAAACCCAGGGTACTCAGGTGGAGGTGGTGGGTCCAATTACGGCTGATTTTGATTCGAACGCTTTGTCGACGCTGAGTGACGCCACAAAGACGCGCGATTATAGTGTTCCACTTGACCTGACTACCGGCCTGAATAATCAGGCGGTATTCGGCCAGTAAGGAGGCAGCCTTATGCTCTCAATTGAGGGTCAGCATAAGATAGAGGGGCTGCTATTGTCGACTAAGCTGGTCACAGAGGATCAGCTTGAGGATGCGAAGGTATCGGCGCTCAAGGAGTCCAAGCCGCTGATTTCGTTTATCGCGGAGAGGGGGCTGGTCGGGGAAGAGGACTTGACGCGGATATCGGCTCAGGCTATGGGTGTGCCGTACGCCAACCTGACCCAGCTGCAGGTGCCTGAGGACATTGCCCGAATGCTGCCGCGCGAGACGGCTGAGACGTACATGGCGGTGCCGTTTGGCATGCAGCAAGGGCGGCTCGCGGTGGGAATGCTTGATCCGACTAACATCCAGGCGGTGGACTTTTTGAGCCGTAAGACGGGCCACACGTTGACAGTGTATCTGGTATCCCGGGCTTCAATTGACCGGGTGTTGGGGCAATTTCGCAGTGACGTAGCGGCTGACTTGGCTGACGCCATGGATGTGGCTGACCGGGTGGATGATCATCCCAAGGTTGAGAGCAAGAATCCCAAGGGGTTGCAGAACCTGGTTCAGGATGCGCCAATTACGCGGGCACTGAACGCTATTTTGGATTATGCAGCGCAGGCTAAGGCGTCGGATATTCATATTGAGCCACGCGAACATGAATTGAAGATTCGCTACCGGATTGATGGTATTTTGCAGGAAACCATGACGCTACCCAAGAGTATTGAGCCGGCGCTGATTTCGCGGATCAAGATTTTGGCCAATTTGCGGATTGATGAACACCGGATACCCCAAGATGGCCAGTTCCAGATTAGCTCCAGCGGGCGCGAGATTGACCTGCGTATTGCGATTTCGCCGGTGGTGTGGGGCGAGCAGGTGGTGATCCGGCTGTTGGATAAGAGTGGGACGGTGTTGACGCTGGAGTCGCTGGGCTTCCGGGGCCGGGCTCTGCGGTTGATTAACGAGGGTATCCACAAACCCCATGGCATGACGCTGTCTACGGGTCCTACGGGCTCTGGTAAGAGCACCACGCTGTACGCCATCGTGCAGGAGCTGAAGGACGTGGCGATTAATATTGTGACGCTGGAAGACCCGGTGGAATACAAAATGGACGGGATTAATCAGATTCAGGTTAATACTGAGGTGGGGCTGACGTTTGCCTCGGGACTACGGTCGGTGTTGCGCCAGGACCCGAACGTGGTGCTGGTGGGGGAGATCCGGGACAAAGAGACGGCTGATTTGGCGGTGCAGGCGGCTTTGACCGGTCACGTGGTACTGAGTACACTTCACACTAATAGTGCTGCCGGTGTGCTGCCGCGGTTATTGGATATGAACATCGAGCCGTTTTTGATTGCCTCGACTATTAATACAGTGATTGGCCAGCGGTTGGTTCGCAAGCTGTGTGACAATTGCAAGGAACCCTACAAGACCAACGAGGCCGAGACGACATCGTTGCACACTACGCTTGGGAAAGTGCTTCCCAAAGGCAAAAGTGAACTGGAACGGACTAAGAAAGATCTCGGTTATGATACGTTGCCAATGTCTGAAGACAAGAATTACTCGGTTTGGCGAGCCAAAGGATGCAGTAAATGTGTTAAGGGGTACAAGGGCCGGATTGGTATTTATGAGGTCTTTAGTATGACCGAGAACATGGAAAAGCTATTATCGACTCATGCCACGACGACTGATGTCCAAAACCAGGCTCAAACGGACGGTATGCTGACTATGAAGCAAGACGGCTACTTGAAGGTATTGAATAGCCTGACGACGCTGGAGGAAGTGGCACGCGTAGCAGCTGACGTTTAAGCGGCTCTAGCATAACGGTTGAAATAAAAAGGACGGATATCTCACAGCTGGTTTGCCGTAGATTCCGTCCTTGCGGCCTTAAGCGCACTCGCGAATCGAGCCGGAGTGTTCGATTCCGTAGGCATTGCACCAAAACAGGTTGGTGCTGGCCTCGTTGAGGTGGCTATTGCGGCCGAGCCAGGTTGTCCGTAGAACGTGCTCGCCTTGAAAGGCCAGTTTGAATGCATCGCCGGCGCGTAGGCCACTGTTGTTGTCGGGTTTGTACCCTTCGGGTGGTGCGCCGCCTCCCCACTGCTCATACGTCACTGAAGTGACGGTGACGGTGAGGGCGGTTGGCGTGGCAGCGAACTTAAGGCGTGCGACCTGATTGCACATTTCCTTTGAATCAGCGTCAGGGTGTGGGAAGCAGCGCCCGAGGTTGCTGGTTTGGGTGCCAGTGCGGTCAGCTTTGATGATGAGCTTGGAGCCGTGGACCGTCCAGGTGCCGACGTACCGCTCGAATGCCTGGTTGGCGGCCAGGGCTCTCTGGTACTTTTCGATGGTGCTGGTAACGGCCAGCTTGACTTCCTGATTGCTTGGCAGTCCGTTGTGCCAGCATGAGGGTAGTATGGGCTGTTTGAACGCCAGCTTGCCGGCAGTTTGGCCAATACCCGTGCCGATAGCGACTGGGTCGATTGACTCAATGTTGGTTTCGCAGGCCACGACTTCTTCGCCACCACCTGATTGGGTGCTGGTTGCGCCCTTGAGGGCAGACGGCTTGGTGACGACAAGATCGCTATCTGTATCTCGCAGCGGCACTCGAAAGACCGAGTAGGTGACTGTGACGTCGCCGGCAATGGCCATGACAGGAATGGTGCTGGGTAGCTGGGGTAGTTCGTCGATTTGCGGAGAGTGTATGCGTAGGCCGTTTAGAGCATCTCTCTCACATACGCTATTGTCCTCGGTCTTATCTGTTGGGCATGTTTTTTGTAGCACGGACTCAACTGCATTGGCCCATCCGCTGCCGGTATTTGGCGTACCAATGGTGGCTACCAGACCAATGTCATCTGTCATCTTCCGACCATCCACGGGCTGTGCGGCGTAGCGGATGAGCAGGCCGCCCATGGAGTGGCCGACCAAAGCTACTTTACCAGGGCCACCGTTTTGGCGTGAGGATGCCGCAATGCAAGCAATTCTTTCGGCTAGACGAGGGCCATTGTTAAGATTGTCGACCCAGGATTTGTTCGTGGTCTCGTAGTCGAAGGTCTCGGCATATACGTTAAACAGACTGTCGATTGCATGTAGCGTTGAA
>JBGTMQ010000016.1:0-1607 GCA_041743505.1 Candidatus Saccharimonadia bacterium | reverse complement strand
AAAGCTACTAAGTCGATCCAATCATAGGACCACCAATTGTTCATCTGGCCCAAAAAGAAGATGCCTAGCAGCACCAGAACGGCGCCAATAAGGATTGAGCCGTTGGAGCGTTGCATGCTAGCGCCGCCGCATGATTAATAGTAGGCCGATAACGATCAGGGCAATGGGGCCGCTGTAGCGCCAGAGATTAATATCAAAGGCCAGTTGCAGGTACAGGGTGAAGCCGACGGCTATAAATACCAGCCCGGCGGCCATCCGTCCACGGTCGTTGGCGGCACGCGGCTGATGCGGGTTGGAGGCTCCGTGCTTGTGATCGGACGGCGATTTAGAGGCGGGTGCGTCGTGTGGGGTAGGTTTTGTATCAGTGGGCTGGCCATCGACGCGTTTTTCGTGGCCGGCCATGGTTGTCTCCTTGTTAGTGTGATGGTGTTGGGTTGCGGCCGGTGCTTCAGGCACGATGATCCAGGCAATGATGTAGGCGAGAATGCCGGCTCCGCCCATGAGTGTGAGCAAGATAACGGCTAGCCGAATTAGCGTAGCGTCGATATCAAGGTATTCGGCGAGACCGCCACAGACGCCGGCGATCATTTGGTCGTTGCGGGAGCGGTAGAGCCGTTTACGGGTATCCATAGAGGCCCCTTGTTTATAGTTGTATTGTAGCACTCCAGAGCCGTGTTTAAGTGGTGGGTGTTTTGGGTGTGACCGGAGCCATTTTTTTGTATTTGATATCAAAGTATGTTATAATAAATAGAATCGCTTCTTGAGCGATGGCATGTGTGCAAGTTTCGATCCTCCAGATAGGCTGGTGAGTTTTGTGAGAGCAATACTTGTTCTTCCCTTGAAGCCACATACCGATAAGCACCCTGGACCTCAGGTGTTCCTCCATCGTTATGCTGAGGAATGGCCAGTAGGTGTGTGTTTGGATATGTATCTAGGGCACTCAGACGAGCTTGATGCTGACATCAGAACCTATACGGTACTAGAAACAGGAATGCCATGCGTCGATATTACGACAATACCGGTTGTATACATCCTGCTCAAATCAATGGAGTTGGTTTGGGGTTGAGATGGAGCTCAGGCTTTTTTTGTGGGACAAGGCTGGAGTGATGCTCCTTTGCCTGAGTGGTACACAGATATTATCGTGAATAATGTGTTTGAGTGACCAGTTTCATAGCGCAAGGATCGAGGGTTTTTAGCGCTCTGTGGTGCTGCGAGCTTGGTTATTCTGGTAACTAGCTTGCTCGCTACGGGGCGTTTTTTGGTTATAGACACCAAAAACCCGCCGGATTGGCGGGATGTTTGGGGCTAAAGTCTTAAAGGACTAGTAGCGTGAGCGCTGAGGGCGTTCGGTCATCGGCTTGGCAATGTTAACGGTCAGGGTACGGCCGTCGAGTTCCTTGCCGCTGAACATCTGAATGGCGTTTTGGGCTTCTTCGTCGGTTGACATCTCAACGAAACCGAAGCCCTTTGAGCGGCCCGAGTCGCGGTCCATGATGACCTTGGCTGACTCAACAGTTCCGGCAGCAGCAAACGCTGCGGCTAAACTGTCGTCAGTGGTGTTATATGATAGTGAACCGACAAATAATTTGTTAGCTGACATATTTCTC
>JBGTMQ010000015.1:0-77914 GCA_041743505.1 Candidatus Saccharimonadia bacterium | reverse complement strand
GCTTCGAGGAACGGGTCGGTACGCCGCCATTGCCATGTAGCCGTTCTTTCTCTACCCGCTGCACCCAGCGCACCACCGAGGAATGAGAATACCCCAAATGACGGGCTACTTCACGGGTGGTTTGCCCACCCCTTACAAGCGTGACCGCCTGCATGCGGACTCGTTCCAGATTGGGGTTTGAGGTATATGGCATGGCAACAGTTTAAGCACAACCTTGGTGCAAAGCTATTGAACCATTACGGGTGTTTTACAATTGATGAAAATTATCGTATAGTTGTGGCCGTCGTACCTAGAAAATTATGAGAACCCACTTCAGGAGGCTGATGCAGGTGGCGGGATACGATAGCGTTCAAGGTATTCGGGATTCCTTGCCCTCATTGGCGAGCTTCCGGGCTTTGCTTGAGGCGCGCCGGGAAGCTGCCCAGCATGGTGAGCGCTTGCACGACTTCTTTGTGTTAAGCCGCTACTGGCTCGATGAGTTTGGCTCGTTGGGCATCATGGGCGATGGAGGCGGGGTGAGCTTGAGAGAGCTTTTCCCCGATATGCCGGACGTTCTTACCGCTGCCGAGTTTTGGACTTATGCGAATGCTCATTCGAATGAAAATATTAGCATCGTCCGGTCGCTGGCGGCGGTGGCGAGTCTTCCGGAGCCGAACATTCCGTGCGCTCTGTGTGAGCGGAGCTGGGACCAGGCCGAGGCATACGAATGCGTTTCGGCTTATTCGACCCAATCCTTTCCGCTGACTGAATTTGCCGGGCGGACGTTTGGCGAGTTCACGGCGAGCTTGAGTCAGCGCACTGATGCACTGTACCGGATTCAGCCGGAACTAGCTGTGAGCGGGTGTAGAGTCACCGACGACTACGTGCTTCGGGAGAGCGACGAGACATTTTTGAATATCTGGCGCTTCTACCACCCGGTATGCCATCGCAATTTGCTGGCCGCGGAGCAGGAGCGGACATTCCGGGTTCTATTCCAACTGGCCGGCTACGAACCGCATCGCATCGTCTTAAAGCCGGTGACGAACCGTTACGGTTCCGACTGCTATCGTGGCCCTTGGTTTGAGGTCAGCACGCCGGACGGGATTTTCACGATTGGTTGGCGCAAGCGGGTTATTCACCTCGGTTGGCCGGCTAGCAACGAGGATTTGCTTGTGTTGTTTGATGACATCACGGACACCAAGGGGCCAGGCTATATTCATGCCTGGCGGTACGGCCAAGTGGTTGATTACGTCTCACGGATCCGGGTGACACTTGAGCGCTCCACGCTCAGTAAGGTATAAAGCCGCTGAATTTCCCGACCCTGAGGAGTATGCATGAAGCATCATGTAACACGCTCTGAGTTCTTTCTTCGCTTTCTCGCCGGATTGGTTTTCCTTGCGGGAGGCGGGTGGAGCCTCTATAGCGGCTACCATCAGGTTAACTCGACGGCCGAGATCGCCCTCTACGTCTTAGGTGTCGTGTCGATTGTCATCGGCCTCGCCTTTTGGGGTCTGCACGATATTCTCGACGACTGGTAGGCTTTTTGGCTTGACCCCACTGACCTTGCGGTCGGTGGGGTGTTTTATTGTTGAATTATCAAAGTTGACATGGTATTAATATTTATATCTATAAGGTTAAGCATTTCATCCTTATGGGTCCTTCGACTGATTGGATAACGATGTCTGCGCTAATTGGTACACCGTTTCCCTGCATTGAGCAACGGTTCCAGACTGGTCAAAGAGTCTGGTATCGAACTGCCAGCAATGGCTGGGCGACCGGCACCATTGTTCGACGGACCGCGCTCAACTACTGTGAATACCAGGTGGCTCTTGAAGGTTACCATGAGGGTACGAGGACGCTGGCCGCCACCCAGCTTGTACCGTATGACCAGAGCCGCGATGGTCAGGTTATCAAGTATGATACCGGCTGCGGCTGGCGCGAGGGAGCAATTCTTCGGGCTACGAGTCCGTCCCAGAACCGCTATTTGGTGATGATTGACGGGAACCGACATCACCTTACTCCGGTTTTTGCTGAGAACATTTCGTTTTAAGCAGTGTGTCAATGTCTTTTCGGTCGTTCAAGGCCTTGCCGGTGTCGGTGGGGCCTTTTCTATGTTTAGGATTTGACTTTTACTGTCTGATGCTTATAATTATGTCCGCGGTTTGCGGGACCGGCCTGCGACCTGAACAATACAAAAGGATGTGATGCTGTCATGGCTGAGCAACCGGCCGACGACCTGACAATCCCCTTGCCGACCTGGCTGGGACGTCGCATGGGCCTCGGGAATGTGCCCGTTACTTTTCGGTTTACTCCCGGGAATAAGGAGCTTGAGGCTGGCCGATGGATATGGGCCTGGCACGAGGAGCACCAGCACGCCTGCGAAGGCACTGCGTCGAGTTTTTTTGGTGCGTTAAAGCAGGCATTTAAAAGCCGGCGTGCGTGGATTAAGGCGGCAGCACACGGGTAAGGCTTGGCTCTAACCGGACGCCTTGGATATCTATAGCGAGGATCCCGTTCTTTTCGGACCACGCTGGGGCCCTGTCGATGATAACGGGGCCCTTTTCTTTTTGGTGTTATTTGTGGCGGTCATTTTTTGGCGGCGGGGACTTTGGCCTCTACGACTTGCTCCCAGGGGAATTCATCGCGGCCGAAGTGGCCGTAGGCAGCGGTGGCTTGGTAGATGGGCCGGCGCAGGTCGAGGGCTTTAATGATGCCGGTGACCGAGGTGTCGATGAGGTTGGCGGTGAATTTGTTGAGCTCGTCTTGGCTGGCCTTGGCGGTGCCAAAGGTTTCGATTTGCTCCATGACGGGGCGCGGGCGGCCGATGACGTAGGCTAGGCCCATTTCGCAGCGGTCGGCCAGGCCGGCGGCGACGATGTTTTTGGCGATGTAGCGGGCGGCGTAGGCGCCGGAGCGGTCAACTTTGCTGGGCTCCTTGCCACTGAAGGCGCCGCCGCCGACCCGGGCATAGCCGCCGTAGCCGTCCACAACGATCTTGCGGCCGGTCAGGCCGGCGTCTGACTCCGGACCAGGGATGTGCCACAGGCCGGTGCCGTTGATGATGATCTGGCCGTCTTTGACCTCGTAGCCGTAGCGCTCCAGGACGGGGCGGATAACTTTGGCGATGACGAGGTCACGGACCTGTTCGGCCGACATATCCTCGCTGTGGGCGACGGCCATAACGACGGTTTCTACGGCCACCGGCTGATCGTTTTCGTAGCGCACGGTTACCTGGGACTTGCCGTCGGGCCGGAGCCAGGACGATTCGCCGTTTTCGCGGACCTGGTCGAGCTTCCGGGTGAGCTGATGGGCCAGCGTGATGGGCAGGGGCATTAGCTCGGGGGTTTCGCGGCAGGCGTAGCCAAACATCATGCCCTGGTCGCCGGCGCCTTCGGCGTCGACACCCATGGCGATTTCGGGTGACTGCTGGTGCAAGATGCTCTTGATGGTTGACTGGTCTGAGAAGCCCCATTTTGGCTCGGTGTAGCCTAGGCCTCGAATAACCTGGCGGGCGACCTCCGCAAAATCGACCTTGGCCTTGGTGTTGACCTCGCCCACGAGGAAGACATGATCTCCGCCAACTACCGCTTCCACGGCGCCGTGGGAGTAGGGGTCCTGGGCCAGCATGGCGTCCAGGATGGCATCGCTGATTTGGTCGCAAATTTTATCGGGGTGGCCGGCGGCGACTGATTCTGAGGTAAAGAGTTTGGTCTGTGACATAAAAACCTTTCTCACGAGTACACGAGGAGAAAGGCCAAACTGCTTAACAGTGTGGTATATCTCTCCCGTTGAGGCGGGCTAGACGAAGCACCTTCTGGTAAATAAACCAGGGTTGCTAGCGGGTCGCAGGGCTAGGTCCCTCGCCGCGTTCGTGATATTTGAATTAGTTGTTAAGCTTGTACTTATATATGATAGCATACTGATTTTTTTGCATTTAAGGCTGCTTATGCAAATAATTTGCAGGAATAGGCCCGCTTAGGGTAAGGTTATTATCAGAATTTTAACGAAACCAATATATGCTTGCTGCAATTTTTGCTCTCAGTACCTTTGTATCAACTATGGCCGGCGGATTAGTCGCACTGAAAAACCGTGACCAGCTACACCGCATACTGGGCTTTACAGCCGGTGTGCTGTTGGGTGTAGTTGCCTTTGATTTGCTGCCCGAGGTTGTCCACCTGGCCGAAGAAACTAAAACCGACTTTACCGTACCGATGATTGCGTTGGTGGCGGGCTTTTTGGTGTTTCATATTGTGGAGAAGCTAACGGTTATACATAGCGCTCACGAGGATGAATACAAACGCGGCCACAAACATCCTGAGATTGGCTTGGTTTCGGCGCTGGCATTGGGCGCTCATGCTTTTCTGGACGGTGTTGGTATCGGCTTGGCGTTTCAGATAAACGCCGGCGTCGGTATCGCCGTGGCCATAGCGGTAATTGCTCACAACTTCTCGGACGGCCTTAATACCGTGGCGCTGATGCTTACCCATCGAAACACGCCTAAAAGAGCGTTGAAGCTTTTGGCACTAGTGGCGGTGGCGCCGATGCTGGGGGCTGCCTCTACCCTGCTGTTTCAGCTGGGTGAGGCGCAACTGCTGCTTTATTTGGGCTTCTTTGCCGGATTCCTGCTGTACATTGGGGCCAGCGATATTTTGCCGGAAGCACACGCCGACCATCCATCACGCCTGACTTTGGCGCTGACCGTTGCTGGGGCGGCGCTGATGTTTGTGGTGTCCATGCTCGCCCACGGCGGTCACGGGCACTAGGACGCGGCTGGGACTGCGTTGTGGTCCGGCTACTTTTTGTCCTTGGCTTTGAGAGCACTGTCGATGGCGTCGCGCAGGCCTTGCTCGCCACTGGCTTCGACTTTGCGGCCGTCAACGTAGAAGGTTGGGGTTGAATCTACAGCGAGGGTGGTGCCGTCGGCCCGGTCTTTGTCGATGGCTTCTTTGTGGGTTTGGTTGGTGGCGGCCTCACGGATTTTGACTGGGTCAACGCCAATAGTGGTAGCGTAGTCGGCGAACTTGGCGATAGCCGGGTCACGCGGCAATGTGCCCCACTCCTGCTGCTTTTCGTAGAGCAAATCGTGCATCTGCCAGAATTTTCCTAAGGCAGCCGCTTCCTCAGCCGCATTGGCTGCTGCCAGGGCGTTGGGGTGGATGTTGGCTAGCGGGAAATTGCGGAAGTGGAACGTAACCTTGCCTTCGTAGTCTTCCATGATTTTCTCGAGGTAGGGATGGGCGGCGCCACAAGACGGGCATTGGTAGTCGCCGAACTCCACCAGCTGGACTGACCCACTGCCTTCTTTATGGGTGTTTTCATTGATGAGCGTTTTCTCATCTACTACCTGGGTCTGACTAGTATCGCTACCTTGGTTAGTTAATACGAACAAGCCGATCAGGCCGCCAACGACGACCACTAAAATTGCAGTTAAGATTTTTGCCTCACGTGACACGTTTGTTCTCCTTCCAGTATAGATATAAGCATACATTAATTCCGGCAAAAGCTACGAATCCTAAAAACGGAATGGTAACAAATCCGAAGAGATCAAGGTATTGGGTGGGTGACTTATGCGGTATGTGGCTTTCTTTACTAATGGGGTGTGCGTTGAATGCAGTGTCACCAGATAGGCTTACTGCACTCAACGCACTAGGTGGGCTGAAAGAATTGGCGACCGGGCGCATACTGGCATGATTGTGGCCGCTTACTCCCAGCGGAACAGGCGGATAGCGGCATAGCTGGAGATGATTCCCCAGACAATGAGACCGAGCAGGTCGTCGCGGATGACCCAGAGCGAAGCGCCGTCATTGGCGACATGGCGCAGGGCGTCGGCCAGGTAGGTTAGCGGCAGGTAATCGGTAATGTATTGCAGTGTAGGCGGGAAGCTGTCGCGGGGGAAGAACGTGCCCGAGAGGAACATCATGGGAAACTGGATGATTTGCGCTACCGGGGCGGCCTGGTCTTCGTTCTTGGCCCAGCCGGCGATAGCAAAGCCGATGGCCATAAAGACGGCACTACCAATGAGAGCCAGCACCAGGAACGGTAGCCAGCTGGCCGGGCTCAGATGGAAGCCAAAGAACCAGACGCCGATGCCGGCCAGCAGTATGGTTTGAACCACAGCCATAACCAGGCGGGTCATGCCTTGGGCGGCCAGGAAATTGCCCGGGTGGATCGGCGTGGCCTGCAACCGCCGGAGCATGCCGGTGGTTTTGTACGAGATAAAGCCAAAGGCCACGCTGAAAATGCCAAGCTGCATGATCGACAGCGCCACCATGCCGGGTAACAGGAAGTCGATGTAGCTGAGATTCTTGGTTTTGACGCCCTTGGCCTCGACGGTGACGATCTGTGGCGCGCCGGTGATCTGGTCGTTGAAGCGGCCGGCGAGCTGCTGGATGATCTGGCCGGCGGCCTGGCCGTTTTGGGGCCGGGCTTCGTTGTAGCGGGCGATAACGGCCGTGGGCGCAGGCCGGCCGTCCCGGATTTGGCCAAATTCCGGCGGGATGGTTACGGCCAGGTCGGTATCGTTTTTATTCAGGTCCTTGGCGGCTTGTTCCTCGGATACGGACTTGACCTTGAAGGCCGGGATTTTCTTGAGGGCAGATTCGAACTGCTTGCTGAGCTCGGTATTGGAGCGGTTGGTGATGTCGATCTTGAATGAGCTGGTAGTGTTTTGGAAAAGCAGCCCGAAGATGACGATGAACATGATGGGGAAAAACAACGAGAAGAACATGGCTGAGCGGTTGCGGAAGTACATCTTGAGAGACGCTACGGTGAGCCCGCGGAGGGCGGCCAATTGGCGCTGGCGGGAAGTTGGGACCATTAGTCTCTGAGCTCCTTGCCGGTTAAATCGATAAAGACGTCCTCGAGCGTGGCGGCCTGGACTTTGGTGTGCGGCTTAAAGCCACGGTTGAGTAAGGCTTGGATAAGATGATCGGGAGTGTCCAGGGCGATGATCTGGCCCTCGTCCATGATGGCTACCCGGTCGCACAGCACTTGGGCCTCTTCCATGTAATGGGTGGTGAGAATAACGGTGGTGCCCTTGTGCTGAATCTGGCGGATGAGGCCCCAGAGGTTGCGGCGGGCCTGGGGGTCGAGTCCAGTGGTGGGCTCGTCCAGGAATATGGCGACCGGTTTATTGACCAGCGTAGTGGCGATGCTGAACCGCTGCCGCTGGCCGCCGGACAACTCTTTGGCAGTGGATTTAGCCTTGTCCTCCAGATCCACCTCGCGCAAGAGAGTCATGGGGTCGGTGTGCTGGGCGTATAGGGCGTTAAATAAGCCGAGCAGCTCGATGAGGTTTAGGGTCGGAAAGAAGGCCGATGATTGCAGTTGGATGCCGATGCGCTCTTTGACCTCGCGGGGACGCTTTTGGACGTTCAGGCCGTCTAGCTCAACGCTGCCGGAGGTAATGCTGCGCAGGCCCTCGATCATTTCAAGCGTGGTGGTTTTGCCGGCGCCGTTAGGCCCGAGGATGCCGAAGACCTCGCCTTTGGCCACAGCGAATGAAATGCCTTTGACCGCCTCAAAGCCGTCGTCGTATTGCTTGCGGATGTCGGTGACCTTAAGGATCGGTTGTTTTGCCATAGCAGGTATAAGCTTAGCATTTGCCGCTTGTCATCTACAATGACCCAGAGCGCCAAAAAACCGCTTTGCAGCGGTTTCTTAGAGAGCTATCAGGAGGGCTTACCCTTTTTTGAGGACGGGTAACCCGGTGCGCGGGTTTTCTACTTGGACGCGGCCGGCCGGCATGGCGTCGATCGGCGTACCTTTCTCGGGGCGTAACTGCTTTGCAAAAAAGTAAATCCGCTGCAGACGGCCACCTTTGAGGGTGACGTCCTTCATGTGCAGAAAATACTGCTGGCCCTTCGAATTGGTGACTGAATAAGCCATAACAATTCCTGTTTAATGATATTTACTCTTATTATGCTTATGCTACGGGTGATGTCAACCGTTATTCGGCTTAGAATAGTACTTTTTGCCAATGCAGACTTTGTGATTTAAGTGTCGATAGTCTAGAGTAAGATACATCTATGACTATCCATTCCTCACACCTTTTTGGCGTTTCACTCTGTATGCTTATTTTGGCCTTGCTCGAGCTTGTATTGGCGAGGCAAGTCCTTGTAACAACTGCTACCCGAGATTTTAATTTCGGTCCGCCCTTTCTTATCATTCTTGCTGTTTTTCAAGTGATTGTGGCAATGGTAGGGATTGCGATGTCATTAAAACGCTCTACTAATGAATAGCGAGAGGCCGGCTGTGCCCGTGCAGCCACCAATCATTTCGAATGGGAGCTTACGGCAGGCTGCAATCATGTCATTCCAGAACCACTGATCGCAGGCACCACGACCTGCCCAGTGAAGTGCATAGCAACCGTCGTGGTGATTGCAGGCGTGGGTGAAGTTAGCGATGGCGCGATCGGGTGCGGATGTGCAGCCATTGTGCGGCCAGGGATACTGATTGGCCATGGCGGGCCCTGCGGTGAAGCCTACGAGTGCAGCGACTGCTATAAAAACAAGCAATGCCCGAGTCGCGACCCGGCGAAGCATGATGCCTCCTAAGAGATCGGGTACGGATGTTTTTATCCGTTTCAAGAGCTTAGCAACGGATAAAATGTACGTCAACTATGATCACGCACGGGGTTATTTCTGTTCGTGGATCAGTTGTGCGATTGCTTCGTAATTCCTGGCCCAAAGCGACGTCCGGTCGGCTCCGCCTGGTTCGGCGAAGGTTCTGGTATCTCCCGGAAGCATCATGAGTCGTTCCCAGCCTAGCTGATCGTTACCCCGAATTTTAGAAGATATAACGATCGGTACTTGATAGGAGAATTCGTGTACTTGTCCTTGATTGTCAGCGTAGGCGGCGGCGAGTTCGAAGTAAGCCTTCCGGCTTTCGAGCGTGTCGACAATTTTTAGAAGTTGCTCGGCGCTAATGGACTTATCTGCATAGGCCATAAACGGCCCTGGAAAATGTAGCTCCGTAATGTAAAAACTATGATCCTCACGGATGACCGGCTTATCTGTGAGCTTGTACGCTTGTTCGACGGCATGGCGGGCGATTTCTGCACTTGTGCTGGCCTGGATTTCGGGTATATCGAGCTCAAGCGGCAGAACCTCTATCTCAAACTTATGGAAGATGTGATTCGCAGCTTTGATTTTATCGGTGTTGCCGGTGAGAATATACACATGTTTCATGGTAGTAATCTACCATGAAACATGATGTCTAAAGATGCCAGCCTGTTGCTAGAATTGGTGCTTAAAGTGAAAGCGCTAAAATTGTTGTTGCCATGAGAGACGCAGCATTGAGTATACTGAGGCTTTCTTACCCAAATATGGTTATGTCAAAAAGTTAATTAACTCAATGGTGAAATGTATTGATGCTAGCTTGCAGCATCGAATGGGCGGCTTCATTGACATTGCCTCGCTATCTCATAATACTTAAGCTAATAATAATAAGGCGGTTATGAACCACCAATTGCTTCAATACATCATGTTTGCCCGCAGCCGCAAGCTGGATGACAAGGATATCCGGGATAACTTGGTGTCGGCCGGGTGGGACGCGGCTCAGGTTGATGCGGCGCTGGCGACTGATAAGGATGCGCTATTGATGCCACCGCCACCGCCTGGTGCACCAGTCCACGGGGATGGGGCGTTGAAGCCGTCCGGGGCCCCGATTGCGGTGATTCAGCAGCGGACTACCCGGGGACTTGAGTACATTATTATGTTCCTGGCGCTGGCGGTTACGGCTATTTCTCTTGGTATCCTGCTTCATGATGTGGTGGACAGTAGCTTTGGCTTCAGCAGCTATGATAATGGCATGTCGGCGTACGCTTCAGCGGCTTTGATTGTGGGCCTGCCGATCTTTAGCTGGTTGTTTTTGCGACTGAAGAAGGCTGAGCTGCACGAGCCGGCCCTGCGCCATGATGCATCGCGGCGGCACGCCGTTCAGTTAACGCTGGTGATTGCTTTTCTGTGGGGAATTTTCCGGCTGGTGACCTACATTTATAGCTTGCTTAACACCGGCACGGATGCGTACTTGGGTAGTAATTTGGCCTCGCCGATCGGCAACTTTCTGCACATGCTCGTAACCTTGAGTATTGCCGGGGCAATCTTTGCTTACTACTGGATTGATGAGCACAAGAAGAACCAATCATGAGAAAGTACTATATCTTCATTGCGGTCATTGCTGTCATTAGTGCGATTACGATTGTCTGGCAGTCACTTGCGTCCGGGCCGGTTAAGGCCGACCAGGCGTTGGTATTGCGCATCCAAACCGCCCAGTCCGCCATCAATGACTACAGCTCGCGTAATAACCGGCTGCCGGCCGGGCTGTCTGACATTCCGGGCGACTACGGCGGCGTTACCTACGAAACAACCACTGCTCAGACCTACAAGCTGTGCGGGACTTTTCTGACCGCTAGTATCGATCAGCATTCGTCAACCCGGTATCCCCCCGACACGAATTACATTGATGCGAGCCAGCACGGTAAAGGCCGACAATGCTTTAACGGGTCGATGGCTCTAAATATCGGCAAATAACGTCAGGGCGTCGTGGTCAACCCGTAGTACGCCGCGGGCGATCTGGAACTCGAGTTGCTGAAAGCCAGTGTTGAGGATGACCTGGCCGCCGGTTAGCAGCGAAAAGAAGTTGATGTGGCCCGGCAGGATGTCGAACGGGCCTGTCCGGTTGGAGGCGCTTAAGCTGACGGCTTCGCCTTCGTAGTAGGTCTGGTATGGGCTAAAGATTTTGACGCGGAAACGGGGGGCTTGCTCGGCTTCTTTGGCCATTAAATTAAGATCTCCTCAACGCCGCTAAGCGTCTGCTCACGGGAGAAATAGGTGCCCGGCATACCGTTGAGGTGCTCGGTGACGAACATGCTCTGGGCGAAAAATTCGATCAGCTTCTTGGCCTTTTGGTAGTCGGCCCGGTCCTGGGGGCTGAGCTCATTTTCGCCGATGATGGCGATGATGTTTTTGAGCGAGTCGTACTTTTGCATGATGGCCTGCACCTGGGTGGCCAGCAGGTAGTGGCGGTCCCCCACGATTTCGGGCGTCAACAAGCTGGAGTTGGTGCGGATGAGATCCACGGCCGGGCGGATACCGGTTTCGGCCACGGCACGGCTGAGCACGATGACTGAGTCTATCTGAGTGGATATCTCTTGCACGGCCGGGTCGGTGAGGTCGTCGGCCGGCACGTAGATGGTCTGGATGGCGGTGATGGAGCCGTTGGCATTGGATATGAGCCGGTCCTGGAAGCGCTTGAGGTCGGAGAAAATAGTGGCCTGGTAGCCACCCTCGGACGGGATCTGGCCCATCATGGTGGAAAGTTCGTTGCCGGCCTGAATGTGGCGGTAGACGGTGTCGACGAAGAACAGGATGTCGGCGTGCTCTTCGTCGCGGAAATACTCGGCCAGGGTGGCGGCCGACAGACCGACGATGGCGCGCATGGCCGGGTTCTCGTTCATCTGGCCATAGAACATGATGGTGGACTCGAGCATTTTGCGCTCGACAATGGTTTGGTAGAGCTCGTTGCCTTCCCGGATGCGCTCACCGATGCCGGCAAAGAAGGCCAGCTTGGACGGGTCTTTGGCGACGTTGTGAATGATCTCGGTAATGAGCACGGTCTTGCCGACGCCGGCGCCGCCGATGATGCCGATTTTGCGGCCCTTGACGAAGGGCGTGAAGAAGTCGATGACTTTGAGGCCCGTTTCCAACAATTCGTCCTTGCCAGTGTAGACTTCTTTGTTGATGGCCGGTGCGTAGATGCCGCGGCGGGGCACGTCGGCCGGAATGTCCTCCAGGCTGTCCACGGGCATGCCGAGCGAATTAAACAGCCGGCCGCGGGTTTTGGCGCCGGTCGGCACGCTGATGGTGGAGCCGGTGGAGACTACCTTGGCCCCGCGCTTAACCATTGAACTGGTAGTTAGGCTGATGCAGACAGCATCGCGGTGCTCGTTGAAGGACTGAATCTCCAGCATGATTTCGCCATGACCCTCGATGGTCATTATCTCGCGCAAACCCGGCCGGGTCTCACCGGTAAAGGCAATCTCCACGATCAGCCCGCGAATAGTCTTTATGTGACCTGGTATTCCTGCTGCCATAGTGCTTACCCTTATACTAGCATAAAAGCGGCTCTGATATGCCCGCCGTGGGCAGCTTGGCTACCCGATGTGCAAGGCGTTCATGGCGTTGACGATTTCCTTGGTGCGTTCGTCGGCCTCGCCGCGCTTGGCCCGATTGAAGGCCATAACTAGCTCTAACTTCATCTCTTGGGAGCGTTTCTTGGCGGCGGACATAGCCGTGAACCGCGAGGCATACTGAGCCAGGCGGGATTCGAGGATGACCTGGGAGAGCACGATTTCCATCATGACGCTCTCTAGGTAGCGCACAACTTCCTCGACGTTGGGCTCGAACAGGTAATCGCGGGGGCTGATGATATTAGTGCTCTTTTCGGCGTCCGTACCCAGTGCTTTGACGCGGCTGATGAGGTCGATGCGGCCGACTTCCTGGACGCTTAGGGATACGTAGCGCTGGAACCAGACCGTGGGCATTTGGTAGCCCAAGAGTTCCTGGACAATGGGCGAGACGTCGATGGCCTGGTCCACATCGGGCAGACGGAAGTAGCGCTGAATTTTGACTTTTCGTTGGACGAATTGGGTGGCGCCGTGGGCGCCGATGACGATCAGGTCTGTGGTAGCCGGGTCGTAGTTTTCCATGACGGTACTGACGATGCGCTGGTCGATGTCGCCAGACAAGCCGCCTTCACTGGTGAGGACCAAGAAGATGTTTGGCTTGTCGCGCTTCTTGTGGCCGGTGGCCATACGTTCGGTGGGATTTACCCGCAACTGGGTATAGATTTGCCAGAGCTCGTCGAAGAAGCGCTGACTCCGGGTAACTTTGTCTTTAATTTTACTGATGCGCATACTGGCAATGCTCTCAAAGATGGAGGTCAACTCCGAGATTGTGCCGACCTGGCCGACTTCTTTTTGGATTGTCAGCGCTTCGCGGGCCATTTATTGCTTGGCCTTTGGTGCTGGTGGCTGGGCGGCTTCGGCGGCGGCTGAGGCAGCTGGTGGGCCGGCGGGGGCGGCAGGCGGAGGCGCCGGCGCCTGGACGGTAACCTCGGCCAGCAATTTGGCAACGGCAGCGTCCCAATCGCTGTCGGCGGTCATGGTGGGGGCCATTTCTTTGGCTTTGCGCTTGAGGCTATCGATGTTGATGGCGATTTTGCCTTCAGTTTTCATGACCGTGGCCAAGATGAGATCCTGCTCGTTGGCATCATAGATGGTGTCTGGTGGCTGCTTGAGGGCTTCGTAGATTTTTTTGCCCAGTTCCAGGTCGTTTTTGGAATCGATGGCTAATTCGGAGCCAAAATGCGAGAACTCAGCCGCCTGCCGGTACAGGGCCAGCTTTTTGAACAATGAGGCTGTTAGTTTTTTCTGGCGCTTGTCTTGGCCTACACCACCGACGCGGGAGACCGACAGCCCAACTGACACGGCCGGCCGGATGCCTTGCCGGAAGGCTTCGGAATCAAAGATCAGCTGGCCGTCGGTGATGGACATGATGGAGGTTGGCAGCGGCGCGGTGATGTCGTTGTTGGGTGTTAGTACCACCGGAATGGATGATAATGAGGCGCCGTTGGAGATCAGGCGTCCGGCCCGCTCCAGCAAACTAGAGTGCGCGTAGAACATGTCACCCGGGTAGCTGGCGCGGCCGGGACTGACCTTGAGCAATAATGACAACTCGCGGTAGACCTTGGCGTGGTTGGACAAGTCGTCGTAGACAATGACGCAGTCGCGGCCGTTGGTCCACAGATGCTCGGCGATGGTGACGCCAATGTACGGCGCCAGATACGACTGGGTCAACGGGTCGAAAACCGAGGCTACGACCACGATGCAGTACTCCATGGCGCCGGTTTCGTTAAGCTTGTTGACAAGCCGGTCGACGTCGGCTTTGCGCTTGGCGATAAGGACATGGATGACGATACGGCCAGTCCCCTTTTGGGCCAGTGTCATCTGGGTGGTGAAGGCCGTTTTACCGACCTTGTTGTCGCCCAAGACGGCGATACGCTGGCCTTTTACCAGCGGGAAGAGCTGGTCGGCGATGGCCACGCCGGTGGTTAGCGGGTCACTGAGCGGCTGGCGCTCAATGATGCCTGGAGCTACCTTGAAGACCTGGTCGTACTGCTTGATGGCCAGCGGGCCTTTGCCGTCAAGCGGCTGGCCGAGCACCGTTACCACCCGCCCGATGAGGCCTTCGCCCACACCAATTACCAGTTCATCGGCATCAACGACCGCCAGCGTTCCGATAGGGATGTCTTCTTCGGTCATATTCAGAATCATGACGGAATCCTCGCGGACCTCGCGGACCAGGCCCTGATGGCCATTCTCGAAGTAAACCAAGGCGTTGACGGCGACTTCACCGAGACCCTGCACGGTGACCAGGAAGCGGTCAACGCCTCTGACCTCGCCAGTTGGCCGGCTGGCGGCGACTAATTTGGCAAATCTGGGATTATCGTTCACGGTTTATAATCTCCCCTACTTTAGCGCGGCCCTCAACTAGACGCTGCCGCCATGAGTAATCAAACATGCGGTTAGGCGTTCGGACCACTACGCCGCCGCCCAGGTTGCGGTCGGCGACGAAGGACACCAATACCGGGATGCCGGCAGTTTGGCGAAACCAATCAACCAGTTGCAGCCGCTGAGCATGGTTGGGTAAAGCCGCCAGCATGACGTGGACCACCGGCATTTTGAGTTCATGCAGGTATTTGAGGAGTTCCCCAATGGCTTCGACGGTGGGTTTCTTGTCGCTGAACCAGGCCTTGATGACTTCGGAGGTTTCGGCTGAGTAGGTCGGCTCGGGTAGCGGCTTGACGCCGACCCGGTGCTGGGTGCGGGCTTGGCGGTACCACTCTAAGTATGTCTCGAGCTCGTAGGCCACGCTTTCGAGTAACTCGGGGCTATGGACTGTGCTTGGTAATTTAAACGCCACCGAGCAGATCCTTTTTAATGTCTTCCTTGTGTGTTTCGAGTGATTGCAAGATGTATTGCATCTGCGAGCCTAGGTCCACGCCGCCACCTAGTGATTCGGCGATGTAGCTGGAGACAACGTCGCCGAGCTTGGCGTCGAACTTGTCGGCCTGCCGTTGGCGCTCGGCTGCCAGATCGGCCTCCATGCCGGCTTTTAGCTCGACCCGCTGCTGTTCGACGGCCGCCCGGATCTTTTCCATGGCCTCGCCGGCGGCGTGACGCATCTGTTCCAGGGTCTTTTGGTACTGGTCGAGTTCCTCCTCGATGACGGTGGTGGTCAGGCGGGAGACCTGCTCGCCCAGCCGGGCCGAGGTGGCTTTTAAGTCCTCGCCAAATACTTGGACCGAGGCGGCGATTTGAGCCTCGTAGGCTGTTTTGAGCTTGGCTTCCAGCTCAGCGGCGGTTGGCTCGCTGACTTTGACTGGTTTGGGCTTCTCGGCCAGCTCTTTCTCGCGCGCTTTGAACGTGCGCAGCTGATAGCTCTGGACAACCGTTACGGTTGCCAGTATCAGCGTAATCCCGGCTAATATTATTAACTCCATAGTCACCTCGAAATTACCAAATACATTGCGCCAACCGCGATAGCTAGAATCACTGCTGCCACCAGGATAACCTGGAACAGGCTACGTAAGACTGATCCGCGGGAAAGCGGGTTGCGGCCAATTGAAATAATGCTGTTGCGCACTGCTGAGTAGAGCAGGACCGTTACGCTGACAAGCGACACCAATAGAATAAGCCCGGCAATGATAACCCGGACCGGTGATACGGTCTTGCCGGCGATGCTATTGGACAGGTTCTGCATCCAGGTCGGAATGGAGTAATCCTGGGTGCCGGTGTTGCTGTTGTAGGTCGATACCGCAACTACGACCGGTATTTGACCGATGGTGACTTCTTTCTTGCCGGTGCCGTCATCGATGGTGCGTTTGGTGGTGCCGGTGCTGGCGGACGTGAAGTCTGCCTGGGAAGTACCGATGACACGCACCTTGCCGTCGGCTTTTTGCCCCACCCCGGCGATGGGCGAGATGGCGATCGGGTCGCCGACGCGGATGTCGCCACCGGCGGTGGATACAAAGGTGGTGGCGCTGCCGGTTGTGACTACCTGGACTTGTCCGCTTGAACCGGTGCCGCCTAAGGAGACTGAGGCCGAGGACGGCGTGACGGCGACACCGAATAACCGCTCGGAGTTGGTGAGATCGGCCACATTGACGCTGCCGGGGGATTTATCGTCCAGGGAGACCATGGTGCCAGCCGCTATCGGCGCGGTGGAGGCGTAGCCCTGCGATAAGCTGGCCAGAGCTGCCGGGGCGAGCATGACCAAGCTAACCACCGCGACTGCGGCAATGGCTAATGAGCGCCTGAACAAGGCCAACCGGCCAGCTGTCATGTCACACCTCTATAATAGTTATGATTATACCGCCCGCGAGCCCTGACCGCTAGAGCCTGGCCATACTTGCCACGGTAACGCCACTCCTGTACCATAGCCCTAATGCTAAATTAGTTAAGAATAGTAGATGGAGTTTAGTAATATGGACGTACGTGATCGAATGCCAACCAGGCCAGCTGCACCCCAGCCGAGTGACAGTGGAGCCGGGGCTGGTACAGCCGTAGCCACCACCCCAGGCGGTTGGCTTGGTAAAATTCTTGCGGTCGTTCTTATTTTGGCCGCACTGACCGTCACAATCTACTTTGCTGGCCGGGCGCTGGCACCTGTTGCGGCTGATGCCCCTATTAAATCAAAGCAATACCAAGCTTTGTTCCTGACTAACGGCCAAGTCTACTTCGGCAAGATTTCAAAGGTAGACAACAGCTACGTTAAGTTGATGGACATCTACTATCTCCAGGTGCAGCAGCCAGTTCAGCCGGGTGCTGACCCCAAGGCTGCCCAGCAAAGCAACCAGCAAGTATCGCTGGCCAAGCTCGGTGGTGAGCTGCACGGTCCGGAAGACGTGATGTACGTGTCGCGCTCACAGGTCCTGTTCTGGGAGAACCTGAAGGACGACGGCAAGGTAACTAAAGCTATTAAGGACTACAAGACTCAAGGCAGCAAGTAATAGGCTGAGGCTTCCGAAAAAGAGACCCGTCGCGGGTCTCTTTTTGATTGCGGGTGAGGCCGGTATGTCCGCGCCGGCTGGTCCTGAACTCTTGGAGCAGAATATGTGGCGCTTTATGCTACGGGGTACTGAACTGAGGGCAGTCCGTGGATTATGATAATGATATTATTACTTGGCAAAGCCCTAATATAACCCTTAGCTTTTGTCGACTGCCCTCGGTACAGTGCCTTTGGCGGGCTGATGGGTACAAGGTGAGCGGGGTTGGGCGGTGCAAAAACAAAAAAGACCCTTTGACGGGTCTTTTTTGCTAGCCTTAGAGGCTGGTATTAACTAACGGGCGTCAACCTTAGGACGAGCTTCACTTACGGTCAGCTTGCGGCCTTCGAGCTCAGCGCCATCGCCCTGGGCAATTGCCGTGTCAGCCTCGGCGTCGTTGATCATTTCGACAAAGCCGAAACCTTTCGAACGACCGGTGCCGCGGTCCATAATGACTGCGGCGCTCTCAACTTCGCCATACTGGGCGAAGAATTCACCGAGGGTTTCATTAGTTGTTGTATACGGCAGGTTGCCGACGAATAGTTTCTTGGCCACTTAACTGGGCTCCGCTTATCAATCGCCAAGCTTGTGGCTTGAAGCGATTTTTTACGTCTTCGGGACGATTAATACTTACGGGCGTAAGTGTAGCATAAATTCGTTACTCTGTAAATGCCCTTGGTTTATACCAGGGAGAAATGGTCAGTTGGACAAAAAGTAGCAGCACATATAGTTGCACCGCCAAGCCTAATACGGCGCCGATAGCGAAGATGAAGCCCTTGATGCCCGGTTCGGCCAATAGAGGCAATGTTAAGGCTACCCACAGGGAAAAACCATATTTAAACATGGCGATACAAAAGATAAGGCCCAGAGCAGCGGTAGATTTGAGCGCCAGCGTTTCCCAGACACCGCGCCAGTGGCCCCGGTTAGTATACTGCGTCTCGATGGTGACCTCGTTACGGGCAGCAATGAGTGCATTGTAGAGGCCCCAGCACACTAGATAGGCTACGAGTCCAACGGCGGCCCAAAATGTCACCAAGGCTATATTTGACGTGATGTTTGATTGCAAAACTACATCAAACCGGCTGGCAAGCTCGCCTTTGGTAGAATCGACTGCCGACTGGCTGATGCCGAGGCCAGACAAGATTTGTTGGCTTTGCATGGCGGTAAGCATGCAGGCGGCCACAAATACAGAGGCTAGGGATTGTAGGGGCGTGGGAATCAGTTCCTTTACAAATCCCCGCCAAATGCCGGCTGCCGCTTCCATCATGACCTCCGCTTAATCAAGCTCAACAATAAGATAGCCAGCGCTCCGGCCGCTCCCAAGAACAATGCTCCAGCCAGGTCGGGGGTCCATGGGGGCGCCCGGAATTGGTGCTGATAATCGGCTAGCTTGGGCTCAACCACCGGAGCGGGTACCGGTACATTGACCAAGTGCTTGGCTAGGAAGTCCTGGTTGCACTTGGCGGCTGAGACAGAATCGTTTTTGCCGCCGCAGGCGGCTTGTGCCTGAGCGTAAATCTGTGAATTGGCGCTTTGGGCCTGAGCGGCAGCCTTTGCCGCCGCCATCGCCCGGTCGTGCGAGCCCGTGAGTGTGATAGTGGCGCCGGAGCCCATATGGGCGGCGACAAAGCCCTGCAAGGTATTCAGTAGGGGCGTAACGTTCTGAGAGGACACATCGGCAGCCAAAATAGCTTTTGCTTGCTTCCCCGCCTCCTGGTTGCTACGATGAGCCAAGACAAAGCCGCTGGCCGTCAGCAGTAAGGTGGCGGCAATGAGAAGTTTCTTTAGCATATCTGAATCGTAGCCGGTATAGCAAAGGGTGTAAAGTTACTACATGAAGAAGATTCTGACCACTATTCTGGGTTTCTTGCTGATTATTGCCGGCATTTTGCTATTGGTGTTGCCGGGCCCCGGAATATTACTGATCTTAGCCGGACTGGCAGTACTGGGCCGGGAGTACCATTGGGCAAAGCGGCTGATCCAGCCTATTAAAGACCGGTTTGGTAAGAAAAAGGCTCCCGAAACGCCCGAAACGTAAAACGGCCGGCTAACAAGAGGCGTCTCCTATTAGCCGGCCGGTGTGATTTATGCTGCCAAGGCGTGATCCTTACCCGAGGATGAGCACGATGGACGTGCGCTGCCAGGTGAGGGTCTCCAGAGGTCCCAGGAGGGCCGCAACGAGCATTGCATTGGTGCGTCCTGGCGAGATACCGGAGGTCTGGCTGACCTGGGTGGCTCGGCGAATCTGGTCCTCGGTGACGGTGATGGCGCCGTCGTTTGCCGGCTGACCGGCGGCGTGAACGGTGTGCAGCGCAAGGCCCGGGGAATCCTTGGCCGCCCGGTTAAGTCCTGCGGCCCAATGACTGCCGGCTGCACAGACCACGAGCACCGAGGCGCCGCGCTTGGTTGTGATAGCCCGGCTGACCTCGTCGGGGGAGCAGGCCGGCTGCTCGTGACAGGGCATGAGCCAGACATCGCTGCGTCCGGACAGTGGGCGGCAGTACTTCATGGGCGGCGCCTGGGTTGTCGGTGCAGTTGTAGCCCGGCCGTTATGGTTGATTCTGGCCTTCAGATCATCAAGAGTACTCACTATTGGCCTCCAGAAACGAAAAATGCCTCCTTTAGAGGAGGCTTCTGCTAGGGACTTGTTGGTCGAACGTGTTAAGCCTGCCTCCGTGAGAGGGTCGTAAAGAACCAGGCATAAAACACGTTATTTCGGCGTAACATGCTACGACTATATCATAAGCCTGCCTTTTTGACCAGTTTGGGCCGTTTGAGCTCCATTATCCATTGACCGGGCGGCCATCTCTGGCTATAATCGCCTGGTACAAAAATGATCCGGAGTAGCTCAGTGGTAGAGCAGTTCGCTGTTAACGAATTGGTCGTCGGTTCGAGCCCGACCTCCGGAGCCAGGAATTATCATCAAGACACGAAGCGAGAGCATCGCAAACCGATCAACTCTCGCTTTTCGTTTGGTTCGGCGACCTTAATTAGCTCGCTGCCGCGTGCGGCAATTTCCATTAGATAGGATACGGTCAGATAATACTCTTCGTCGGCCTGCGCCGTAAACGCTCTGCCTAGAGCAGCGTGCGCCAGTAATACCAGAATTGGTGGATTATGATGCCGAGAATGGCCAAATACCACAAAACCAGAACAAGGTTCTTGTAGTCTTGCAGGAAGTTTAGGGCGCGGGCGAGCGGTCTGGGGGCCGGCCAGACACCTGCCTGGAAATTGCGCAGTGTCGTATACCAGAATATGGGAATCGTGACCGACCAAACCACCATGCACCAAGGGCAAAGGGCATGGATGACAAAGATAGACTGGAACGCTAGCCAGTGAATAAAAACGACCCCAAAGAGGGTGCCGATGTTGAAGAGCCGCCAATACCAGGCTTTGAAATTTGCTCCCGCCAGTAGGCTGACGCCCACGACGATCACAGCAGCAAACCCTATAAGACCAAGCCAGGAATTGGGAAAACCGAAGACTGAAGCCTGGGCCGTTTTCATAACAGACCCGCAACTGAGGATGGGGTTGATGCTGCACGATGGGACGTAGCTTGGGTTTATGAGCAAGTTGAGTTTTTCGAGAGTGATAACGAATGAAGCGGCCAGTCCAATGGTGCCGCCGATGACTAAGAACCAGGCATAGATTTTTGAAGCTGTTTGCTTTGGCATATTTTTAGCTTACCTCAAAAGCTGGCGAGTGGAATGGCCTCATCATGGATGGGGAGACAGCTATTATATAATTAACCTAATTTCCAAGATAAATTCAAAGGAAAGTATGTCAATAATCCGTTTTAAAGCTACATTATTTAGGGCTGATGCGACCGAGAAAATCGGCTCGGGGATTCTTCTCACGTTACCCAAGAGTGCAAGTGCGCAACTTCCATCGCGGGGCATGACAATGGCCGAGGGGACCATCAATGGTTTCCAATTTCGTGCTGTGCTGGAACCGGACGGCAAGGGAAGCCACTGGTTTAGGGTCAATGAAACCATGCGCGAAGCCGCCGGGGTAGACGCAGGCGACACGGTAACGTTGGCGATTGAGCCTTCTCGCGAATGGCCGGAGCCCAAGGCGCCAGCGGATTTGAAGGACGCTCTCGCGGCCGACCCAGGGGCACACACTCTGTGGATGGATATCACGCCAATGGCCCGCTGGGACTGGATCCGCTGGATAGGTTCCACCAAGCAACTAGAAACGCGTAAGCGACGGATAGCAAATGCATGCGACATGCTCAAGGCCGGCAAGCGAAGGCCATGTTGTTTTAACCGTACCCAATGTACCCTAACTGAAGCATAGAAGCATATGAATAAAGAAATGGTGGATGTTGTAGACGAGCAAGATAATGTGCTCGTGGTTAAACCTCGAGACGAGCTGACGAGAGAGGACATTACAAGGGCTGCTATACTATGGGTCGAAAACCAGCGAGGACAAGTGCTAACTCAACAGCGTTCATTGTCTAAACCGGTTAACCCGGGCGCTTGGGGATCAGCGGTTTCCGGCGGAGTCAGAGCCGGAGAGACCTACGAAAACGCAATCGTGAGAGAGGCCGCCGAAGAGATTGGCTTCAAAGGTTTTACACCAGAGCCAGTTGGCAAGCGACTTTACGTTACGGAGGACGGACGAATCGGTCCGATATATCAGTATTTTAAAGCCCAGTGTGACATGGACGCAGACGAGTTTACGCTCGAAGACGGCGAGGTCCACGCACTCGCTTGGGTTGATAAGGACGAATTGATTAGAGACTACGAGAAGCAGCCAAATAAGTACGTGCCGAGTGCAGCTTTCTGGCATGAAATGTTCTACGCCGATTAGCCGGGAATTATTTGATCAAACCGAGCCTTAACAGGCCTCTTTTTTGGTATACTCACCCAGTGAAGAAGTTGCCAGCTATCCACGAACAGGACATTGTACCGGGCGCACCCGAGGTAAACCGGGCGGGCTTCAGCCATCGCGAGGCCGCACGCGCCATTGTAGTGGATGATACAGGGGCAATAGCGATGCTCGCCGTTACGAAAAAGGGTTATCACAAGCTTCCGGGTGGCGGGCTAGAACCCGGTGAAGACAAAACTCAGGCCTTAACCCGAGAGCTACTCGAAGAAATAGGCTGTAAAGTCAAAATACTTGGCGAAGTCGGAGAGATTACCGAGTATCGTGACCAATGGGAGCAAATCCAAACATCCTATTGCTACCTCGCGCTTAAAATGGGCGAGCAGCATGAGCCTGCGTTTACCGAAGAGGAACTCAACGATGGCTTTCAGGTCGTCTGGTTTGATAATATCGACGCTGCAATTGGGGCTATGGAGGCGGACACCGCCGAAAGCTACGGCGCTAAATTTATGAGACGTCGTGACTTGGCATTCATGATTGAGGCCAGGTTGGCGCTTCAAGAGTTATAGAATCCCTTCGTCGCTACCCCGCTTTCTAAGCAATGTTTAGTGATTTATGGGACCGGAGTAGCTAAGTGCTGTTCCGGTCCCAATTTTGTATAATTGATTCTTATGAAGATAATTACATCCGGCTCCAGATATGTTGATATCGACGCTTATGCGGGAGTAGTCGCCTATGCTGAACTGCTGCGGACCCAAGGCATGCAGTCCCAGGCGCTTAGTACGGCCGTGTGGAACGAAAGTATTAGTAAAACGGTGCGGTCGTGGCAGGCCCCGTTAAAAACCGATTACGAGCCTAACGGCAAAGATACATTTACGCTCATCGATGTATCTGATCCCGAGCATTTTGATAAAGCCGTGGATCTTGAAAAGGTTGATGAGGTTATCGACCATCATCTCGGCTTTGAGGACTATTGGCAGGAGCGGATTGGCGAGCGAGCTCATATCGAGTTTATCGGGGCTGCCTGTACGTTGGTTTACGAGCGTTGGGTGGCAGCGGGGGTTGCAGATAAGATGAGCGAGACGAGCGCAAAGTTGTTGGTGTCGGGCATTTTGGATAACACGCTTAACTTTAAGGCGCGAGTAACAACAGAGCGCGATAAGGTTGCTTATGAGGCACTGGTCGCACATGCCAAGATTCCCGATGGATGGACTGAGCAATATTTCACCGAGTGCCAGGAAGCGATTTTGGCAGATGCCGAAATGTCTATTCGTAACGACTCCAAGCTTCTGGCTTTCAAAACTTTTCCGCGTCCGCTCAGTGTCGGCCGCTCGCGGTATGGGATGCAGCCGAAGTCGTGCGCCAGCATCAGGCTACTATTGAGCAGGAGCTAGCGGCGGTGAAGCCTGAGTGGTTCATGAATTTGGTGAGTGTCAACGAAGGTAGCAGCTACTTTGTATGCAATGACCCAACCGTTCAATCCTGGGTAGCTAATTTGCTGGGCGTGGAGTTTGAGGGTGATGTGGCAAAGGCCGACCGCACGTGGCTGCGCAAGGAGATCGTTAAGCAAGATTTGCTATCTGATACCACTCGAAACTAGATTTTATTTTACTAAAGCTTTAGTTGTGACAAAATCTTGATAAAATAGAGCTATGGAACAGAAAGAATCTATCATCGTAGAAAGCATTGTCAAGGCCCCAATCGAGAAGGTCTGGGCCTCTTGGACCAAGCCGGAGCACATTGTGAACTGGGCTTTCGCTTCGGATGATTGGGAGGCGCCTGAGGCTGAAAACGACGTGCGCGTTGGTGGAAGATTTAAAACTGTCATGGCGGCAAAGGACAAAAGTACCAGCTTTGATTTTGCCGGAGTTTATACGGTTGTAATAAACCACGAGTTGATTGAGTACGACATGGACGACGGCCGGCATGTGAAAATCGAGTTTGAAGAGCTTCCGGAGGGCGTAAGAATTACACAGACTTTCGACCCTGAAAATGAAAATTCGGAAGAGGTTCAGCGGTCAGGTTGGCAAACTATTCTTGATAATTTCAAGAAATATACCGAATAGTTTGGCGACCGACATTTATCCATATGAATGACCTTGAGCGATCCCTGCTTGAAGCAAATGAGCGGCGCTACAATGAAGCCGTAAATCCACTGAAAAGCCACGGACCCGATCATCATTGGCGGGTTTACCAGTATGCCGTTAAGCTGGCCGACAAACTTGGCGTTACCTACGATGCAGAAGTTCTGGCTGGTGCAGCGCTTCTGCACGATATGGCCGCCTATTACCCAGAGCGAACGGGCGAAGATTATCACGATTTTGACCACAAGATTGCCGAGGAAGTCTTGCGCGAGAGCGACTTCCCGGCCGAGAAGCTCCAGGCCGTCCTGGAAGCAATTGCCAATCATGGCTCAGACCCTAAATACAAGAAGGCTGAGGAGCCGATTGAGATCACGCTATTGCGCGATGCCGACAAGCTGGATGTGTTCGGGCCCGTCGGTGTAGCGCGCATTATTATGGTGCGGACGCTCAAGGGCGACACGCTCGACGATATTATCGCCGACTTTTATACTGGCGGGCATTTGAAGCGCAAGTGGGAGGCAATTACCACTCACGAAGCCCGGGATTTGGTGAAGGATGATTACGAATACGCTTGGCGGTTTTTTGAGCGGTTGGCCAAGGGGTTGAAGACGGAATGAAAGCACTGTCGCTGAAGCAGCCCTATGCTAACTGGGTCGCAAGCGGGAGAAAAACTCTTGAAACCAGGAAGTGGTCCACAAGCTATCGAGGTGATATTCTTATTTGCGCTTCAACTACCGGAAACGGGGAGCCGATAGGTGTTGCCCTGTGTGTTGTTGAAGTGGTAGACGTGCGGCCCATGACGGAACTTGATGAGGCAGCGGCTTGCGTTGAGCTCTATCCTAAGGCGCAGGCTTGGGAGCTACGTAACCGGAGGGTTCTGAAAGAGCCGTTTCCGGTAAAGGGCATGCTAGGCCTGTTTAATGTTGAGGTTGATGACAAGCTACTGAAGTTCTAGCTTGCTTTGCTACCTGGGGCCGCTTTAATCGTTAGGATATAAGTCGCGTAATTGTAGCATCACATACGTCGTGATCAGTATTGCGATGCCGGTATACAGTACCGAGCTAACACCTGTGACTAAGATTTGGCCAAGAAACTGGATTATTAATGCAAGCGCTAATGTGTTCCAGCCGATGCGGCGCTTTTGGGTTAGCCAGACATAGGCTAAAACCATGGCGGCGGAAGCGGCCAGGCTAAAAAAGGCGCTTAGCGGCAGGAGTCCAGTGGCTGAGGGGTCAGCTGCACTCCCTGTGAGTATACTCACAGCACTAAACCCGCTGAGTACGGCGGCTGCCAACACCAGAACGGGGCCGTATTGTACGGCCAAGTCTAATATTGCGGGTGGCAACCCGGGTAGGCCTAATATGCTTGGTTTATCATTTTGGGAAGGAGAGGCCGGTTTTTGTTCCGAGCGAAGAACTTCTTCCGGTATACCGGTGTCTGGATTTGCCATGCACTAATCATACTTTATTTAGCTAAGAATGTTCTGCAAGAATAGTTCTAATATCCGCTACGGCTTCTTTTTGTTTTCCGTGTACTGGTTTATGAGCGAGAGAATGACCAGAACCAAGCCGACGATTAAAGCTATATCAATAGCCCACTTGGCAAGGTTAAGGGCAAATCCTAGCAACCAAAATCCAAGTATGGCTAGTCCGATGTATAGCAGCAGATTTCTAAATTTCATGCTTAAAATTATACCATCCTCGTTACTCGCAGGCGGCTAACTGCCGGATTTTAGCTCGGCATTGAAGAGGGCGATCATGCGCTGGAGGGCCAAGTCGCTGGTGGAGCTGAACTGGTGGTCACCGCCGTCGTAGACGAAGTATTCGGACCGGCGGCCGGCTTGTTGGAGGGCGGTTTGCAGGCTGTCGCTGTAGGCTTTGGGAACGGTATCATCGTTGGTGCCGTGATGGATCTGGACCGGGCCGGTGGCGGCTTTGACGTAGTTGATGGCGGAGATTTTATGCCAGAAGTCGGGATTTGCCTTGGGTTCGCCCAGGGCATCGACGATTTTCTGGCGGGTTGTTGGGGCGCCGGGTGGCGGAGACCAGTTGCGGCCGCGCCAGGTGTTGTACAGATCGGGGGCTGAGGCTACGACACCGGCCAGGATGGCTGAGGCCTTGATGTCTTTGGAGGCTACGACTGCCCGGAGGACGACATTGCCACCCATGCTGTGACCGATGAGGCCAATGTTTCTGGCGTCTACGCCAGGGTGGCGCTTGAGGGACTCAGTGAGGTTGAGTACGTCATACGTATAGACTGGCGACCAGTGGCCACCCTCGGCGGTGCCTTCGGACTGGCCATGGCCCCGATAATCGGGCTTGATGACTACAAAGCCGGCGCGGGTGAGCCCTTCGATCCAATACTGGTAGTCACCGCCGAGGGTCTGGTAGGCCTGTGGCTGGATATAGCCATGGCTGAGTATTAATACGGGCCAACCAGAGGTGGGTGCGGGGTCGGTGGGTGTGTTCATGAGGGCGTAAACTTTGAAGCCGTCGGAGCGATAGGATACTACCTGGCTACGGTAGCCAGTGAATGCGCTGACTTCCCGCTCGGTGGTGATGGGGCCGGCCGTGTACGGCCGTTTTTGTATGGCTTCGACCATTAGGGGGTGGAAGGGGGCAGAACCTTCATCCTGGGACCGGGATTGAGGCGAAGCTTGTGGAGATGAGGACGGCTGGAATTGAATAAAGCCAATGGCGGCGGCGATCAGGCCGATGGCGGCTAGGGTGACGAGGATTGGTTTCTTCATTGTTTACATTATAAAGCGACTTTCGAAATGATGCTGATGGTGCTTTACTATTTTTGATTTACATGTTATTGTATTACTTCCCCACCCTAAGAACGGAGCACTCATGTCACCGACGGAGGCCGCCGGTTTTGCCGCCACTACGGTGGGGCAGCTGAGGCACGAGACAAACGTCCGTACGCGTACGCGAGTCGGGTTTGCTCATCCCAGGCCAACCAGGAAAAACGAACGGTACCCTTTTATCGAGTCAGCGATTTGTCAGTGGCCTGGTGACCACCCGAGCCATCCGTACCAGCTCTATGTGCCGTTAGATGAGCGGCTTATTCAAGCTTATCAAGAGGGTCATGCCGAGATTCTGGTGCTTACCCAGATGACCTCCTTGATTGCACGCAGCCGGCTCAATCTGCCGTTTTTAGCAGAGAACGTCAGACGGCGAAGTTTGAGTCATCAGATTCACTTCGACAACACGGGTTGGAGTTTTGAGGGGGTAGCGGATAATTCCCCTCTCTGGCTATATGATCCGACGGTGGATGGCGGATATGCGTCGATAGCTTGTGTCCGCTGGGAGCAGCAGGTGTACCTGAAAACCAAGCTGCTGATCGTGGATCTACCACCAGGAGTGCCGAAGAGATCGCTGGCGCTGGTGGACCGGCAAATGGCCACTATCCGACAACGGTTTGTGAACGAGTGGCTTGGCGGCCCTGAGGTGGCCCGCAAATTGCTTGGTCTCTAGCCCAATGAGTTTTTTATGACCTACCAGCACGCTAGCTGGTGGGTCTTTCTTTATTAACAAGAATGATAATCAGGTATGCATTGGCTTTATTCCGCTTGCCCTTAACGGTCTTTGATTGTCCTTGGCTAAAACGTACAATATAGCGGCTATGCTTGGGTGTGTTATTGGTGTCATTGTTCTTCTGGAGGACTCCAGTAGCGTTGTACGATGCGGAAGCTACATCAAATAATGTGAGGAGTAACTATGCTGGAGATTGCAGCTGTAGTAGCCGTGGCCATTTCTGTTGGACTAGGCGGCCTGCTAGGCTAGGTTTTTTGCCAAACACTTTAAGAACCCGGACGTTTGTCCGGGTTCTTAGTTTTGTGTGGGCATGACTGGTGTTATTTGCATTCTTTAGCTTATGTTCTATAGTAGGTTATTACGCATCGTACGTACCTATCCCAAGCCTCGAGACAGGAGCACAATGAAAACGTTGACGGGCCTAGAGGCCCAGGCGGAAATGGAAGCGTGGTGGCGCAGGCAGCAGCGGGGTCATAAGGTGACCAAGGTATTGGCAGCCAATGACTACCCTGGGCTATTCGCCGACTCGGAGTCGTGCCAGGCATGGTGTGACGGCCGGCTTGATGAAAGTACCGAGATGCTGTTTCGCGAGCCAAATTATAGCCGCATCCGGCGGGACTACGCCGACTTGGCGGCCGCGCGTATTCGGGCAGGCGTGCAGGTTACCCGAGTTGTGCTGATGGATATGGAGGCTTTAAGGGCCGGCCGGCCGGGGTGGCGCGACTGGGTCATCGAACAGTTTTACCCGCGGCTTTTAGTCCCCCTGACTGATGAAACGGTATACTATTTGCCAATACTGATGGTGCATGAGGCAATACGTAAAATGACCATGGACATCAATGCTTTCGAGGGCGCAGGCGTGATGTATACGGCTTACTCACAGACTGGCGTGGCGTACCGCGAGTTCTATGACTGTGAAGACCGGGCCGATGAGACCCGCGTTTTGATCGGCAACGCGTTGGTCTCGTCGATTCGGGGCGTGTGCCGGGAACAGTTCCGGATCCAGGCGATTAGGTAGGGGCACTGGTCCTATGTTCAGGTGGCTTTTCAAGAAGCTGTTTGGTCCGGCCGACCTCCGGGAGAAGCTGCTTAGGGTACTGGCACGAGAGCCGGAGCTATGGTGGGGAGGCCTCGAGATGGCCCGGGCGGCTGAGGTCCCTCTTGGCCGTATCTACCCCTCGATTATAAGGTTGGAAAATCGGGGACTTGTTCAGTCGGAGTGGCGGGAGCGCGAGGACTTTGTTACCCGGCGCCGGTTATACCAAATTACGCCCGACGGAGTACTGGCGCTTCAATTTGGGCTGGATGACTGGGAAGATTGAGTAAGAGCTGCACAGAGGTGCGTTATGGCCCCGGAGTTTTCTGGGGCCATAACCATGACTGCGAACCCGGGCTATTGCCTGGGTTTTTAATTTGCGGGTCCCGGATTATTGCTACAATGATGTTATGAAACGCATGGTTTTGGTCTTGGTGGCGATAGTGATGGCGGGGGTGGCAATTCCCTCCCGGCCGGCGCAAGCATTGACGCTTGATATTAGCCTGGTGAGCTTTGCGACTGGCTTGAGTGCGCCGGTGGATATTGCCAATAGCGGCACTCCCGGTGACGGAAGGTTGTTTGTGGTGGAGCGGGCCGGGGTAATTAAGATCGTGCAATCGAACGGCACGGTCTTGGGGACGCCGTTTTTGGACATTAACGGGCGGGTGAAGGACGGTGGCGGCGAAGAAGGACTGCTGGGGCTGGTATTTCACCCCAATTATGCCTCTAACGGCATGTTTTATGTGTATTACAACAATAATGCCGGTGATATTGTGGTGTCGCGGTTTAGGCGGGACCCGGGAAACCAAAATTTGGCTGACCCGGGGAGTGAGCAGCCAACGATTATGATCGGTCATCCGGTGAACGGCAACCATAACGGCGGCGACATGAACTTCGGGCCGCGGGACGGGCATTTGTACATCGCCACGGGTGATGGCGGCGGTGGCGGTGATACGGCTAATAACGCCCAGAACAAGAATTCGTTTTTAGGTAAGATACTGCGGCTGAGCCTGAACGGTGACGCGTTTCCGGGTGACGGGGCGCGAAATTATGTGATTCCGGGTGATAACCCGTTTGTAGGTAAGGCCGGCGAGGACGAGATTTGGTCGCTGGGGCTGAGGAACCCGTGGCGGTTTGGGTTTGACCGGGTGACTCATAACCAGTTTATTGGGGATGTGGGGCAAGGTGCTCAGGAGGAGGTTAACCTGGAACCGGCGGAAAGCTTGGGTGGCAAGAATTATGGCTGGCGATGCTTTGAGGGCACGGCGGGCTATAACACCGCCGGCTGTGCGGCAGCGGGCGCGTATGACGGGCCGATTGGCGCCTATAACCATGCGAGCGGACGCTGCTCGGTGACGGGTGGCTATGCTTACCGCGGTAATAGTTATCCGTTGATGAACGGTCATTATTTATTTGCCGATTATTGCAGCGGGCACCTGTACACGCTGACGTCACAGCCAAATGGTATCTGGGAACAGCAGCTGCAGACCACGTTGACCGGGCGCAACGTGTCGACGTTTGGCGAGAGCGTGGACGGCGAGATGTTTGCCGCCGATGTGTCGAACGGCACGGTTTACCGGGTACAGGAGAACACTAACCCTGACACGTTCCGGGTGTACCGGCTGGTGAATTATGCCACGAAGGAGCGGCTGTTTACTCAGAGCGTGAATGAGCGTGACCTGATTCATGGCCGGGGTGGTTGGGTCTGGGAAGGGTTCGGATTTATGGCGGCTAAGAGTAGTGCGACCGGGGCCGTGCCAGTTTACCGGTTGGCTAACTTTATTTCAAAAGAGCGATTATTTACCGCCAGTGCTGCGGAGCGGGATGCGCTGAATGGTCATAACGGCTGGGTCGTGGATGGTGTGGCTTTTTACGGGGTGGGCTCTGGCGGCGGGGCGTTGCCGGTGTATAGAATGGCAAACTCTCTAAGCCGTGAGCGGCTGTATACGACCAGCCAGGCGGAGATTAACTCGATAAATGGCCGGGGCGGTTGGGTGCTTGAAGGCGTGGCCTGGCAGGCGCCGCAGTGACCATGAGCGAGGCCAACCTTGTTACCGTGCGGAATTTTCAAATGCGATTTGGGGACCGGACGGTCATTGAGGATTTATCGTTTGAGGTTAAGCGCGGCGAGGTGTTCGGGTTTTTGGGCTCGAACGGATCTGGCAAGACGACGACGTTGCGAGTATTATTGGGGATTTATTCGGCTACGAGTGGTGAGCTTTTGATAAACGGGCGGCCGTATTCGCCGGAAATGAGTAGCTTTTTGGGCTACCTGCCGGAAGAACGGGGGTTGTACAAAAAAGAGCGGGTGCTGGATACCATGGTGTACTTCGGGCGGCTCAAGAACATGCCGGCAGCGCAGGCGCGGGAGTGGTCGCTGGAATTTTTGAAGAGGGTCGAGCTGGCTGATAAGGCGGGAGAGCGGCTGGACAAGTTATCGGGTGGGCAGCAGCAGAAGGTGCAGCTGGGGGTAACGATTATGAACCAGCCGGAGCTACTGATCTTGGACGAGCCGACCAAAGGTTTTGACCCGGTGAACCGGCGCTTGATGATGGAGATTATCGAGGAGCGCCAGCGTGAGGGTGCGACGATCATTTTGGTGACTCACCAGATGGAAGAGGTGGAGCGGCTATGTGACCGGATCGTCTTGCTCAAGGACGGACGAAGGCGGCTGTACGGGGCGGTGGACGAGATCAAGCAGCAATATGGGTCAAACCAGATTGAGTTGAGGCATGATGGAGTGCTAAAGCCGCATAACAGGTTGTTTACGATACTAACGAGCTCGTCGGGGATGGCAATGCTGGCGCCGAAAGATGGCGTGAGCGCGCAGGAGGTGCTGGCTGATCTGGTCAAGCAGCCGTCATTAAAGATTAGCCGGTTCGAGGAAAAGCAAGCCTCATTGGACGATATTTTTGTGCAGATTTATGGCGAAGGCGAGGAGGGTGGCCGTGCATAACCTGGGAACAGTCATTGCGTTTGAGTTTATGCGGACGGTAAAGAAGAAAACATTTTGGTTGAGTGTGTTGGCGGTTCCGGTACTTATGGCATTCGTATTTGGATTGTCGTATTTTTCCGGCCAGTCGGCGGAACAGGCGGAAGAGAAGGCTGGTCAGGAACGTTTTAGTATGGCGGTACTGGACGATTCCAAATTGGTTTTGCCGGCTGCGCTGGCCGAGATGAAGGCCGGGGTGGCCAGAGACAAGGCAGCCGGCATACGGCAAGCTCGGGAGGGCCGGGTGGAGGCGTTTATTTATTATCCAACTAATCCCGCCAAGCAGCCGATAGAGATTTATGCGAAAGACGTCGGACTGACCAAGAACGGCAAGTATTCGGCGGTGGCGGAGCAACTGCTGAAATCAAGCGTGGTGAGCGGCGTGGGCTCGGAGCAAGCCGTGGCTATTATTCAAGGGCCGGTCAGCTCGAAGGTCACGACATATATCGGCGGCCAGGAGACTGACCGGGCCAAGCGGATGATCGCGCCCGGAGCATTGCTGGTCCTGTTTTTCCTGATTATCGTTTTGCTCGGGAACCAAATGCTCGCTAGTACTACGGAGGAAAAAGAGAACCGGGTGATCGAGATGATTTTGACCGCTGTAAAGGCACGGACGCTGATAATCGGCAAGATCATTACTTTGGTGCTGCTCGGGGCATTGCAGATAGCTATAATAGTGCTGCCATTTTTGGTGGTCTTTGCCTTCTTTGGCAAGCAACTCAAGCTGCCGGTGATTAATTTGTCGGCGTTGCAAGTAGATCCGTTGCAGATGCTTGTGGCAGCTATTTTGTTTGTGTGTTCGTTCTTGCTGTTTACCGGACTGCTGGTAGCTATCGGGGCGGCTGTACCGACAGCTAAGGAGGCGAATAACTTCTTTGGTACGGCGCTGTTTGGGATGCTCGTGCCGCTCTATGCCCTCTTCCCTATTATTGACGATCCTGACCAATTGATTGTGAAATTCTTTAGCTTTTTTCCGCTGACAGCGCCGATCACATTAATGCTGCGTAATGCGGTTGGTAACTTGAGCGGCACTGAGATGCTCGTGGGGGTTGGTGTGCTGGTGGTAAGCAGTGTTGTGGCGCTGGCAATTGCGACACGGGCGTTTAGTTATGGCACCCTGGAGTATAACCGCAAATTGAGTTTGCGAGAGCTGTGGCCGCGGTAGAGCCTCTTGTCGAGTTGATTATATACAACTAATGTGTTATTACTAAGCTGCGCTTAGTTCAATGCTTTGGCCGTCCCAAGAGAACGAGGATGAGATGTCAGGCAAGTCGAGTGGGCGAACGCATGCAGAGATCCGGCCAGATATCTGGTGTCCTTGCGGGCATCGTTACAAGCCCGGTGCGGGTAGTGGGGACCATCATGCCGAGGTTCTCGGCTGTACCGGGTGTGGCTGCAAAGTCGAAGAATGCCCTCCAGCCGGCCGCGAATGGGCAGTGGAGCATGGATTTGCAACCCCCCATCAAGATTGAGGTGAGATTGAAGTGAAGCGTCGCCGAGTGTTTACTGCATTTCTGGTGCTGATCGTTTTGGGTGCTGTGGTTTTCGTTGTAGTGACGGGTGGCCGCATTTTTGCTCCAAGCGCCGCCGAGCCTCCAAGTGATCCGGCTACGGGACAGGCTTACTTCCTGCCGATTTCGCCGGAAATAGAGGCCAAGTTGACGGCAGCGCCTGATGATGCTGCGCGTTTGGATATCCTGGCGCAACAGGCCTGCCTGGTTGATGCTCAGCAGGTCCAGCAATTGCGCACGAGCGGAAGTATTAGTGGCAACGACCCACTATTGGGCCGGTGGAACGGTCTCAACGAGCGCTACAACACTACCCAGGGGAACGTCCCCGGCCGCGTCGAGAACGGCCAGTATGTGGGCTGGGTCCATGGACAAAATGTTCCAACGGCCGCGAACAGCCTGAGCGAGCAAGAAGACAGGTTCTGCAAGGGCAACCATCCAGTTGGATGAACCGAAAAGTTGTGATACCGGCCGGAGAGCCAGGGGTAAACTCCTAGTTCTCCGGCTTTAATTGTGCGCTTTGACCAGTTCGACGCCTGATGATGGTTTTGCCGATAGCGGCGGCGAGTAGCAGCACTATGCCAAGTGCAAAGACTGTCAGGAAGCCAGGCAACAGCGCTCGCAAGATGATCTCGAGTGCTTCGGGTGGCAGATAAGCTGCGGGTTGAAGATGACGGATTACCCAGTGGTATGATTGGTATATATGATTCACTTCCCCGCTTAAGATATAACCGATGCTAGAACTATTTTTGCTGCTGATCGCGTTATTGCTTATGGCCGCCTGCGGAGTGTTCGTGGCGGCAGAATTTTCTTTTATTACGGTAAACCGGTCGGCTATAGACCGCCTGGCGACTCAAGGAGATGTTAAGGCACAGGGAGTGGTGGCAGCGCTGAGAACGCTGTCAACGCAGCTATCAGGAGCGCAGGTCGGGATTACGATTACCAACCTGGCGATTGGTTTATTGGCTGAGCCGGCGGTGGCGTCGCTGATTGAGCCGCCGCTGCGGCTGGCGGGTGTGGCCGAATCGGCTGTGACGCCGCTGGCCATAATGCTTGGGGTGGCCGTGGCCACGATCGCGACCATGTTGTTTGGTGAACTCATACCGAAGAACCTGGCTATTGCCAAGCCAATGGGAACCGCCCGGCGGGTCCAAGGTTTCCAGCGGACCTTTAGCCGGATTATGCGGTACCCTATCTGGTTTTTGAATGAGAGTGCTAATTTTTTGCTCCGGCGCTTCGGCGTGGAGCCACTTGAAGAGCTAGCCTCAGCCCGCTCAGCTGATGAGCTGTCTTCGCTGGTACGCCGTTCGGCCGAGAAAGGCACGCTACCCAAGGAGACGGCGCTGATGCTCGAGCGGTCATTGGCGTTTGGCGAGCTGACGGCGCTTGATATTATGACGCCCAGGGTACGCATGCGCGTCCTTCAAGCCGATGACCCGGTGGCGAAAGTATTATCGCTGGCCCGCGACAGTGGCTTGTCGCGTTTTCCGGTTATCCGTAAGAATCTCGACGATGTTGTGGGCATCGTGCATATCAAGCACGCGGTGGGCATACCCAAAGACCAGCGCTCGCAGGTTACGGTGGAACGGATTATGCGTACCCCAATTGCTGTGCCTTCCAGCATCCAGCTTGACCCGCTGCTGGAGAGATTGCGCCAAGGTGGCCTCCAGATGGCTATTGTGATTGATGAATTCGGGGGCACGGACGGCGTGGTGACGATTGAGGATTTGATTGAGGAGCTGGTGGGCGAAGTCCAGGATGAACATGACCGGCTTGGGTCGGCCATTCGTGTGCGGGAAGGCGGCGGCTGGATGGTGTCCGGGCTGTTGCGGCCGGATGAGATTGGTGAAGAGCTGGGCATATTCCTGCCGGACGAAGAAGAGTTTGAGACGATTGCCGGCTTAGTAAGCGACCGGCTGGAACGGATACCTTCGGTAGGTGACGTGGCGGAAATTGTGGCGGTGGATCGTGAGGGCAAGAAGGTTCAGATTCATCTCCAAGTTGAGCGGATGGACGGGCGACGGGTGGACCGCCTGCTCATGAAGTCCTCGGTGCGTGACCAGGCCCAACTAGGCGGGTATCAGCGATGAGTTTTGAATTATCCCTTCTGATAGCCGTTTTGATGTTGCTGGGAAACGCCTTCTTCGTGGGAGCTGAGTTTGGCCTGGTGTCGGCCCGGCGCAGTAGCATTGAGCTGATGGCTTTGAGTGGATCCCGGGCGGCCAAGATTACGTTGGATGCAATGGAGCATGTTTCGCTGATGCTAGCGGGGGCGCAGCTAGGCGTAACCCTGTGCTCGCTGATCTTAGGCGCGGTGGGCGAACCGGTGTTTGCTCATTTGTTGGAGGGGCCGTTCCATGCCCTCAATGTGCCTGAGGCGCTGCTGCACCCAACTTCACTGGTAGTGGCATTGGTGGTAATGGTTTATCTGCACGTGGTTATTGGTGAAATGGTGCCTAAGAACCTGGCATTGGCCAATCCGGACCGGACAGCGCTGATGCTGACGCCGGCTTTGGCGTTTATTGTGCGGGTTATCAAGCCGGTAGTGCTGGTAATGAACGCCCTGGCGAACGGCGGCTTGCGGCTACTAGGCATCAAGCCTAAGCCCGAAATAACCAGCACATTCACCCGGGATGAAGTAGCCGGCTTTGTAAAGGAGTCGCAGCGCGAAGGTTTATTGAGCGAGGATGAAGGTAACTTACTAGCCGGTGCGCTGCGGTTTGATGAACGAACCGTTAGCTCAGTGCTGCTGCCTCACGACGGGCTGGTGACCATATCACCCGAGACTACCCCGGCTGAGGTAGAGGAGCTGGCCGCGGCCACCGGCTATTCCCGTTTTCCGATGCGCAATGACCGGGACGGGCTGCTCGGCTATGTTCACCTAAAGGATATTTTGAGCATACCCGAGAGCAAGCATGAGGCGCGGATTCCAAAGGAAGTTATTCGTCCATTGATTGAAGTGAAGCAACGGGCGTCGCTTCGGGCGACTTTGACGAACATGCAGCGTCTGAATACCCATCTGGCCCAGGTTACCGGGCGGGGCAACCAGGTGATCGGCGTGGTGGCGCTGGAGGATGTACTGGAGGAGTTGGTGGGTGAAATTCGGGACGACAGCCGGAAACGCTAACCAGCGGCTGTCGTTTTTACAAAAAAACCCGCCCTTACGGTGGCGGGATGGAGGCAGAGCCTCAACCGAACAGTTTTGATTACGGGTAACTGATAAATCCCGACGGCTTGCTGTTGTTAACGGTTAGACGGCAGCCTCGTGCTTCTTGTAGGGTGTCCAAGGCACAGGGGTCGATCCGAACAAGGCCTTGCAGCTGACCAAGCGCAGCCAGCTGTAGCGGCCTTCTGAGCGAAGACCCTCTTCAACTGACCGGAGGGCCAAGGTGGAAGTGATCAGCATATCGCTCGATAGGTGCGAGGTGCCATGACCCGTGTCATTCGGCTTGCCAAGGCGGTAGGTCACGAAGTAGTCATAGCGACCTCCGAGTCTCGCCGGGAATGACATATGACCGGGCAGTACATCCCATCCGCCGATGATGACATTCGAGAAACTGTACTCCTCAGCAGCTCTTGCTTGAAGGTCGAGAACCGCCTGCTTTGTACCAGGTGCTTCCAGCTGCTCGAAGATATGTGAGTGGAGATAGTTTCCAGCGGTGAACGAGACGAGGAGGGGCATGGTAAACTCGCTTCCAGTCAGCCCTGTATGGCCACAGGTTGGTGTAGGACTATACTATTATACTTTATTATTCACTTTTTGTCAAAATATGATGCTTTTACTGTTTAAAAAGTGGCTATAAGGAAGTATAATTTCGCTTGTTGTAGTTCATTCCCCAGGTTTGGAGCGGATTCCATGACAAGCGGTGCTAAAGTTATTGACGGTATTTTGCAGGAAGCGGCCGAACGGTGCCGGGATAGCGCCAAGGAGTGGCGGAAGAATTTTGACTCTCAGATTATAGATTTCACGGAGGCGCTTCACAAAGCATACGCTGCTTGGGCGCCATTAGTTGCCCATCGGGCTGCACTCCTGGAGGAACTAAAGCGCCAATATATTCGTCCGCCTGAGCGATTTGAGTTTGATTCGAATGAGGCTACTACATGGGACGATGTTCTCGCTAATATCGTTCACCAGACACTCTGGCAGGAACTGGCTCGTCGGCATCCTGATTTGGCACGGGTGAATAGTACACTTTGATGCGATTTGCTACTTCTCAAGGGAGGGGCCCATGTCTCCCTATGCCAAGGCGGATGTACCAGATTACGCCGGTTGGGCTGAGCATAGTACGGCCTGAGGGGGCTGAGGCATCAGAGTAGACGAACGAAGCGGCGGTAGGGAAACCCCACCGCCGCGATATTTATTGCATTAATCGGCATTTTATGATATTATTATGTAATACCCGTCTATACATGCCGGGCGTACCCCAAATGAGAAGCAGGTGAGCGCATTGACTCAACCCTCCACGCTCCCGCGTTCAGCGAAGCTCCCAGGCAGCCGTTATGGCATGCTCTGGGGTGGTCTGACCGGGCTGGTGATCGCAGCTATCATGTCCGCGGTGGGCTTCAACTGGATCCTGTCCACGGAGGCCAACGAACTGCGAGCGTCAAAGGCCGAATGGGGCACGCCGCATGTGAGCCTCATTACAGACCGGGGTGGTCTGGTCCCCAGAAATTTCACGGAACCCGTGCAGCAAGTGACGGTGGTCGACTCATATGGCGCAACTATCAAGGTTTTGATGTACCAGACGGACAGCGAGCGGCATACCGCAAATGTCTGGCGTAACACCCGTACCGGTGACAGCTACGTGACCGGCGATATCCGCTACGACCGCTACGGTCCCCGCGAGCCCTACCGGATTGGTGACTACGGTTTGCTCGCGGCATTTCTTGCGGTGGGCTCGGCGGTAGTTATTGGGACTCTTCTGGGGTTCGGCATCAAGCGGCAAGAGCGGTATGTGCGGAGTCTGCGGGACCAGCGTGAGTCCGAGAATTCATGGGAGAACCCATAGGGGATGAACAAGGCCCGGGAAGGAGATTACTCCTATCCCGGGCCTTAGCTAAATGGACGAAAGTGGTGTGGCTAGGCTACAATTAACCACAATGAGGAGCCACCAATGGACCCAGCCACACAGGGACAAGTATTTAAGCCGGCGAAGAGCAATCTTTATTTGGGAATTTTTATTGGCGTTTTGCTCACACCCGTATTTGGTTTGGGACTGATCATCATCCTGGCCAGTTTGCTGTATTACTTCAATACAAAGGTTGTGGCGACCGATACTTCGATTATTCTGCACAAGGGCTGGCTTATTAAGTCGGTGACTGAGATACCGTACACGAAGATTAATAACGTCTCGGTGACAAAAGGAGCCCGCGCTACTCACGGCTCGCTGGTGATATCAACCGGTAATGACTCGAGTAAAATGCTGCTTGGATCATTCGAGGGCGTCCAGGAACTACATCGCATTATTCAAAGCCATCTGGCGGGTCATACTAAGGCTGCGAGCCCAGAGAGTGAGCAAACCGAGAGTTACCTGGAGGAATTGGAGCGACTGGCAATGCTGAAGGAGCGTGGTCACTTGACCGAGGCTGAGTACGCGGCTGAGAAGCGTCGTTTACTCCGCTAAAATCTATCCGGCCTTTTCTATTGATTAAATATTTTAAACGTGTTATAATATTACAGTCCAACTGTCGAGACCTTTTAGGAGTCTCCGATGTGTGTAGCATTATTGCCTGATACCAGCTTTGGTACCACAACGATTGCCGGCGCCCGTGTCACCCGAAATGGTAGGCCGCAGCACCTGGTGCTCTATGGCAACGAGCCGAGGCGCCAGAGTCGTTACACCGGCGGGCGCGCAGAAGCCAATGCCATCATTCTGCACATTCCCGTGGCTGAGGACCGTCCTTTGACCCAGGAAAACTTCCTGCGCACCAACTCGCTTGGGCACCTGCTGGACGACATGTGGGCGGCGGTGCCGGCATATAACCCGCCGACGCTGAGTCGTGGCACCCGCTCATTTGGCGCCATAACCAAGGGCGTCAGCGTGTTTCAGTCGGGTATCTACACCTGGGTGGTGGCCAACCAGGCCACTGCACAGGAGATCAGCATCGCCTTCCAGCTGGTCAAGCCGGAGCTGCGGCCGAACATTGGGGCGGCGTTGCTGGACTACTACCTCCGGGAGCACCCGGACGACGCACTGGCCATTGGTTGTTTCCCTGGCCAGACCGGCGGCCAGAAAGCCGAGCCGGTAGCGATTTGCTACGATCCGCGGGATTATGAGGTCTTGCGGATGCCTGCAATCGATGCTCACGGCGAGATTCCGCAGTTCCGCCACCCCGTCGACGTCAATCACCGGCTGATTGTCGGGACCGACGAGTTCGATGTTGGGGGACGGGTGCACTACAGTGAGCTCGACTTGATTCACCCGGATCTGGCGGCAGTGCTGCCAAACCGGGTGGTCGGCGTTGAGCTGGCTAGCGTGCTGATGGCCAATGGCGACTTCTTCGTCGATTTCCGGCGGCTGTTTGACGGCCCCCGTAAGGCCACCATGCTGCGGGCCAAGGGGTCGAGCCTCGACTCGGCCGAGCCTTACCAGATCCCCATGCTGGTGAGCTGACATAGAATCAGAAGCTAAAGATGCCCCCACGGAACTTCCGTGGGGGCATTTAACTTTGGGCGGGTTACGAGTCGCCCAACCGTTCGGTGACGTACTCTTTGATCTTTCCGACTACATCGGCGATTTGGTCGGAATCGATGCCAATGGTCGCAAGCATCAGGCTCACATTTACGTGCTGGAGCAGCCCCAGTAGGACGACTGGCAGAAATCCCATAAGTTCGTCGAGGTTCACGCTAGTCTTGAACACCTCTGCCTGCGCCTCGTTCATGCTATGGCGGACGGGTGCGACCGTGATCCTGGTGAAGTCGACGATGTCCTGGTCACCGCTGGGCGTGGGATTGAGCAGCTGATTGATCTTGAGCTGGTTGAGTTTGCTGGTGGCGTCGAGATATTCGTTGCGCAGTTGCAAAAGCCGGGCCAGCTTCTGGCGTTCATCGAGCGGTAATTCGCCAAGCGGCTTCATAACGCCGCTGAGGAAGTCCATGTGAAAGCCTCCAGGGTGTAGTGTCCGGACGAACATGGCAGAGACCTGAATGCGATAATGAGTGTACGATATAGTGACTATTTAGTCAACTCAAGCTTTTGCCCAATGCCAAGCAGAAGACTACCATACGCCCATGGGATGGGATGGAGCGGGCGGCAGCCTTCGCCGCGTCATAAGCCGGCCCGGCTCTTTTTAGAGGTGGGTACCCACCAGGCTCCCAACCAGATAGGTGACGGCCATGGCGACGCTGCCGCCCACCAAAACGCGCAGGGCGGCCCGGACCTTGTTGCCGCCGCCGACCACCGCGCCGAGTGCGCCAAGGATACCGAGCGCAATTAAGGCGGTGATGACGATAGCCCAGGAGCTGGCTGCACCCGTGAACAGCATGGCGGCAATGAGGGGCAGGGCGGCGCCACCCGCGAAGGACAGGGCCGAGCTGACGGCGGCCTGAGTTGGGTTGGACAGGTCTTCATGGTCAATGCCAAGCTCGTCGCGGGCGTGGGCGGTCAGAGCGTCCCGCTCGTGGAGCTGGGTGGCGACCTGGTGAGCCAGCTCGGGAGTGAGGCCGCGATCGACGTAGATTTGTTTGAGCTCCTCTAGTTCCTCGCCGGCGAAGGCTTTGAGCTCCCGCGCCTCGATGACCAGGTCGGCGTTCTCGGAGTCGCGCTGGGAGCCCACCGACACGTACTCGCCTACGGCCATGGACAGGGCGCCGGCGATAAGGCCGGCCAGGCCGGCGGTTAGGATGGCCGGTTTGTCCGCGAGGGCGCCGGCCACACCCAGCATTAGACTGGCCGTAGATACGATACCGTCGTCGGCGCCAAGAACCGCCGCCCGCAGCCAGGCCGACCGGTGGGATCTGTGATTTTCACGCTGGATGTTGCCGGTGGTTGGGCTGAGCGTTTTTTCTGCTGAGGCAGGCATAGGCGTCTCCTGTTTCACTAGCGATTATAGCGTACCCACCCGTAATAACCTTGGACATAGCCACAATTACCAGGTTAGAATGGGGCCATGACAAAACTACCCCCGATGAAGATCGGCCTGGTCGGTAAACCATTGACCGGCAAAGACACCTTGGCCGCATACCTCGTAGAGCAGTATGGATTTGTACATGTATCGACAGGCGATTTTTTGCGGTTTTATATTTTGGAAAATAATTTGGGTGAGGCGACCCGCCCGTTGCTGCAGCAGGTTGGTAACTTCTTGCGCACCGAGCATGGCCCTGGCTATTTGGCCGAGCTGGCTGTGCGCAGTGACGCCAAGCACTTGGTTATTAGCGGCATGCGTAACCCTCACGAGGTTGAGGTAGTTAAGCGGGACGGCGGGACGATTGTAGCCCTGGATCTGCCCCTTGAGCTGCGCTACAAGCGAGCACAGGAGCGGAGCGGGGATAAAGACCATGTGACATTTGAGGAGTTTAAGCTTCAGGTGAGTGCTGAAGACACTAGCACTAATCCTAACGCAACGAATATGGCAGAGGTGCTGGCGATGGCGGACGTGACCATTAGCAACGATGCCGGGCGGGAAGCTTTGCACCGGCGAGCGGAGGCAATGTTGCGAGAACTGTCTCGGGTAAGTCAAGCATAAGCGTGATATGATAATAGCATGAATGCGGCCATTAAGCTTAATTCGCTGTCAGTAGCCCGCGACAAGCAGCCGATTTTGGAGAATATTACGGCCGAACTGCCGACCGGGCAGGTTATCGGACTGCTAGGGCCGTCCGGCGCGGGCAAAACCACGCTGATGCGGGCGATTGTGGGGCTGCAGCGCATTAAGCCCGGCAGTGTGACGGTGTTGGGCCAGCCGGCCGGGTCGTCTGCGCTTCGCCGGGAAATCGGCTACGTTACCCAAGCCCCTTCGGTGTATGGTGACTTAACGGTGGCGGAAAACCTGCGTTACTTCGCTGCCATGTCCGGGGTGCCTGGCTCGCGGGTTGAGGCCGTGCTAGCTGATGTGGGGCTGACAGCGCAGGCGGGCCAGCTGGCTAGTAAACTATCCGGCGGCCAGCGGTCGCGGGCGTCGCTGGCTGTAGCCTTGCTCGGTCACCCCAAGCTATTGGTGCTGGATGAGCCGACCGTTGGGGTGGACCCTATCTTGCGGGCCCAGCTCTGGGGTCAGTTCCGGGCGCTGACGAAGGCCGGCATCACTATCCTGGTTTCGAGCCATGCGATGGATGAAGCTGACCATTGCGACCAACTGATGCTGCTGCGTGATGGGCGGCTGTTGGCCCTGGGTACGCCGAAGGAGCTACAGGTTAGAACACAAACCGCCTCAATTGAGGCTGCGTTTATTAAACTTGTGGGAGCAGCCAAATGAGTCTGAGAAGGATTTTTGCTACTGCTGCCCGGGTGCTGTTGCAATTGCGCCATGATCCGCGGACTTTGGCGTTGGTGCTGGTAGTGCCCTGCGTTCTTATTACGCTGTTTAAGTACGTTTTTAATGATGCGCCGGCCGCATTTAATAACTTGGCGCCGATGCTGCTTGGCATATTCCCCTTCGTGGTCATGTTCGTAGTGTCGTCGGTGGCTACGCTTCGGGAGCGGACGGCCGGCACGCTTGAGCGGCTGATGACTTTGCCGATGTCGCGTCTTGATTTGCTGCTCGGGTATGCACTGGCTTTTACTTTTTTGGCGCTAATTCAAAGCATGCTAGCCAGCTGGGTTACGCTCGGCCTACTTGAGGTAACCGTAGAGGCTGGAGCCTTGCCGGTGTTTGTGACGGCGGTGATTACCGGGTTATTGGGGATGGCGCTCGGATTATTCGTGAGCGCCTTTGCCCGTAATGAATTCCAGGCGGTTCAGTTCCTGCCGGCTTTTGCGCTACCCCAGATTTTGATATGCGGGCTGTTTATCGACCGTGAAAAGATGGCAGAAGTTTTACAGTGGATATCAAGTGTATTGCCACTTACCTACAGTGTCGATGCGATGAAAAATATCACCGAGCATTCCGGCTGGACGAGTGATCTCGTCTTCGATTTGCTTATCATCGGTGCTTTTGCGCTCGTAGCACTGGCTGCTGGTGCCGCTACGCTGCGTCGGCGGGACTAGTGTTCAGACTTCAGTTATTGCTTCGGCTTTGTCCTGCTCACTCGAAAGCGAACGGGTGACCGCACTTTCTCTTCGCAGGACGAAAACCTTCGCTCCACCCCTCTTAGACCTGCACAATTTGGAGGGGTTGCGGCAATGTTTCGAAGGCTTCGATTAACTGGCGGAAACTCGGATCTACTAGTTTGTTGTACTCAATGGGAGCAAACTCAATGGATTTATATGGGCCAGTTTCTTGTGTAAGGACCGGGCGGATTGGTCCTAGCGTTGAGACATATAACCGGCAGTCGAACATTATGGGTTCGTTCATGACTAGTACTTCCGGATGAGGCCGATTACAGTGCCTTGAATTTCGATAGGCGTACCCGGCTTGATGATGATAGGCTCCATGGCGGCGTTGGAGGGTTGGAGGCGGATGTGGCCTTTTTCCTTGAAGTAGCGCTTGAGCGTTGCTTCACCGCCGTTGATGAGGGCGATGACCATCTCACCGTTTGATGGCACGTCTTTTTCTTGCACCACGACATAGTCGCCATCGTTGATGCCCTCATCGATCATGGACTGGCCTTTGACCTGCAGGACGTAGGAGTTGCGGCGCCCAACCATGAAGGGCGGTACCTCGAGGGTCTCGGCGTGGGTGCCAAGTGTCTCGATCGGCTGGCCGGCAGCTACGAGGCCCAGGATGGGCAGGCCGATGCTAGGGGTGACATCAATGTTGTCGGCGCGGACGAGCTGAATGGACCGGGCTTCGTTGTCGCCTTTTTGGAGCATACCTTTAGCTACGAGAGACTCAATGTGCTCGGCAACCGTTGCTACTGAACCGTAATGAAAGTGCGAAGCGATCTCGCGGTAGCTCGGTGCGTACCCATGCAGCTCAATGAACTGCGTGACGTAGTCTAACACCTCTTTCTGACGTTTGGTTAATGGTTCGGCCATGGTTGCAACCCTCCTAAGGTTATGTTGTTTTCATGTTACCGAACAAAACCCGAAGTGTCAAGATGTTAATGAGGCCCCCGGTCATACCGGAGGCCTCGGGCTGCTAGGCTCTGTGTTTATCGGATGCTAGCAGTTGAGCAAGCTTGTTCAGCCACCGAGTGTTGGTGGAGAACGGATCGCTCAGATTAAGGTGGTAGCCGTTGTACCGGGCGGTGGCCCAGTCGATAGCGACGGGCCTGGGTATTTTAGGTGGGTGGGCCAGTAGCGTATCGATGAAAGCGCCCCGTACGATAGCTCTTGAGCCGGTAGGCGGCACCCAGGTAGCGAGCTGGGCCTGCTGGAGGAAGCAGGGACCGCCAAACCGCCGTAATAGCATCATAGGTATGCTGGTGTGAAAGCGGCTGTCAAGCGGCAAGCCGTGGTACTTGAGATTGACTTCGGCGGCCCGCCAGTAGCCTTTCTTGCCTTTGGCAGCTTGGCGTTGCAGGTACATCCATTTAGTCACCCAATCGTTAGACCCAAAGAGTTGTTCAGGTACGCCCCCGGTGGCTGCAAAAGCCGCTAATTGCCGCTTGGCTTCGTTGATTGTGACCATGAAGGACCACAAATGATGCCGGATGACAAATTGCTCGATTTGAGACAAGTAGTACTGCTGTATTTGTACGGCGGTCATGGAGCGGTGGCTTTTGACCTCCAGCGGGACTCGCCAGTCAAGACTGACTTGGCGCAGTGCCGCGACCGGGTCAAGCAGCGTTAATGGCTCGATCTCGCCGGACGCCCACATCATCACTAGGTTTGCCAGCAGGCCGGCTTTGATGCCGATGGGTATGGGCAAGATATTGGCGTCGAGTGAAAGGATCTGGAGCCGCCAGTACGGGTTGTTGCCAACATGATGGTCGTTCCGGTTGAGAAATATAGCCCGCTGGCGAGTTGAGTCATTGCCAATTTCTTTACACATAAACTCACTGCGGGCGCTGATCCGGTAAGCGTAATCTTTACCCCCCAGAAAAGCCGGCTGCTGCTCATCGAGGTTAAACACTGTCCCGGCTCCGGTGAGGAGTGGTAACGTTACCACCATTGCCATAGCGACGGAAGCAAAGCTGCAAATATCGTCTTCGGGATTCCACATCTGGGGCATCAAAAGGTTCAGATGGTTGCCATACGTAATGACGTCGGTTTTGTCGGTGTTGTTTTTGAACAGCCAAATGTCGGCCGGGAGTGTATGTTGCTGAATGGCCGCATTGTACAGGCAGCGCATCAGAAAAGGTCCAGACCACTCGTGAGCGGCTAGCTGAGCCGGATTGGCACATTCGGCGCTCGTGAATTCAAAATGGCCGCCGAGATCAACATACATACCACTACCGGCACGGTACCAGCGCCGCTTCCCGGCGACTATACTGTCGGGCAATATAGGCACGGTCGTGGTCAGAAGATTCGCTAATAGGCGCAGTGTGTCATCGTAGTCGCCCTTACGGACCGACAAGCCAAATTCGGACTCGCTGCCGACCAGGGACTGTCTGTAGGGCATCATAGACACTCCTCTATATTCAAGGTACACAGAAGCTCTAGGAGTTTATCCGGAAAGCAGTCGGCGTGTCAATTTGCCGGTGGCTTGTCTGCCCGGATTTTAGTTGTAGCCGGTGGTTTCGATGGGATAATCGAGGCTAGACTTGTAGCGAGTGTGGAAGGTGTCGGTCTTGTGAACCTTGCCTTCTGGGTCCAGGATGTCCCGGTAAAAGACAGTGTGGGACGGCTTGGTATGATCACTATTGCCGGTAACAAACTCAGGTCCGCGAATGGTGCCGGTCTTGGTTTTGGTGCCGAAAAAGTCGAATTTGAGTGTAGTGCCCTGCATGGTAGTTTGCATCAAGATGTAGTGGCCGGTATCGTTTTTGAACTTAAAATCGACTTGTGGGTAGTAAATGGTGGCATCCACACCGGGAACGCCAAACGGCGCAGTGTAATAGTTAATGGCAAAGGCATGATTGCTGCGCTGCAAGATGGGCAAGCCGGCCAAGAGGGCCGCCCGGAAGGCGGTGGATGAAACCTGGCACAAGCCTCCGCCGTACTGTTTTTCTTCGTGATCAGCCAGGATTACCAGCTCGGGCACATACCCTGTGGAAGCATTTACTTCACCCAGCAAGCCGCCAAACGAGAAGACCTCGTCGGGCTTGAGTAATATACCGTTGAACCTGGCGGCGCCCGTCCGGACATTGGTCATGCGGGTGGAGGGTGAGCCCGGGAAGAATGTTTGGCCTTGAGAGATCTGCTCCTTGATACCGAGGCTGTCGAGGTTGGTTTCGTTGACGTCGGCCTTGACGGTCTGGATATCCAGCGGGACGCTGCGGTCGTCGGCGGGTTTGGATAGTGCCCTCAGGATGCTGTCAACCGCGCTGGGCTGGTCGAGGGTGACGCCGTCGCGGCTGGGTGCAGTGACGGCAAGCTGGTTATCTTTCATTGAAAGTGCGGCATTTTTGGGCTTCTGGTCGGTTTGGCGGGCCAGGCTGGCCACGTAGGCTGTCACGGCCGATTTGTCGAGCGAGAAGCTGGCCACGGTGGCGCCTGGATAGATGTCCTTAAGGTCGAGGGTGTCCAGGAACTCGCCGCCGGTTTGGTGCTTGGTTTTGAGCCAGCTAATGATAGTGGGCTGGTCGATGGCCTTGATGGGCTCGTTGTCATTGGCTAGCGTGACCGGCGCCGAGATGTACTGATCGGCTTGACCGGCCGCGCGATCGAGCACGGCGGTATCTACTACCGGCTTCAATTGGTAGACCGGCGCGGTTATGGACTCGGTGTCGGCGCGGGCCAGATGATCTTCGATGAGTGCGACCAGCCGGGCCCGGTCCAGCCGGTTGCCGGCTTTGGCCGGTGATACTTGGGCGTGGTTGTCGTTGAAAGTCAGGCTGGCATCGCGGACCGGCGTTACAACGTCGTCTTCGATCTGTCCCAGATATGAGGCTAGTTGCTCATCGCTGTAGGAGTAGGCGGCAAAGTTGGTGGGCCGGCCGACTAAGGCCCGTAATTGCTCGTGCAGCCGCCGCAACAAACCACCTTGACGGCCATAATTATAGGCGAGGTCGACGGCTTTACCGGTGTCGTATTCGGTCTCCAGGTTTCGGATGGGCATGTTGAGAGATGTGTCGTTGTATTTGATAGAAAGCGTGTGAATGGAGAAATCCCTGACATGTGAGGCTAGCTTCTCGGTGGCTTGAGCCTTGGTAGAGCCGCCCAGATCGGCGCCGGCAGCGCTGACGCCGGGGAAGACTTTGCCAGCGTAGGCAAACTGGAAACTGCCATAAAGTAGTAGGGCCAACAGTACCAGGCCACCTGACCAACGCCAATACCAAGGCCACCGGAGCAGGTCTACCGGAGACGTTTCTTGGGTGTCATCAAACTGCTCTTCGGATTGAGCCATCTATGTCATTATGACACAACTGGTACCAGAAATTGTGGTGATTTTGTGACAGTGGCTATTTAGGAGAATAGGTTTTACTCTACTGTGACGCTTTTGGCTAGATTCCGGGGTTGGTCGACGTCTGTGCCGCGCTCCACCGCCATGTAGTAGGCGAATAATTGCAGCGGAATGTTGGCCAATAACCCTTGTGTCCAGGGAGAGCATTCTGGGATTGTAAGGATATCCTCGCTGAATTCACGTAAACTATGGTCGCCTTCGGTGCCGAGCACTAACAACCGGCCATGGCGAGCCCGGACTTCTTCTAGATTGGAACGCGATTTGTCATACAATTCATTGCGCGGGTTTAAGAACACTAGCAACATGTTTTCATCGATGAGAGCGCCGGCACCGTGCTTCATTTGGCCGGCCGCGTAGGCCTCGGCATGGATATATGATACTTCCTTGAGCTTATGTGAGCCTTCGAGCCCTACCGGATACAACGAATCACGGCCGAGGAATATGACGTTGTTGAAATGGGCTAGCTTTTTGGCTAACTGCTTGATCTCTTCGCGACGGTCCAGTAGGGACTGGACCTGTTGTGGTAATATTTCTAGCGCTTTTACGATTTCCTGGCCTTGGGTTACGCCCATAGACCTAGAGCGGGCAACCGACAGCCCCACCAGGAGTTGAGCAATAACCTGGGCACTGAAGGCCTTTGTTGAGGCCACTGATATTTCTGGACCGGCATGCAGATATACGCCGCCGTCCACCTCGCGAGCGACGCTTGAACCCACAACGTTCACGAGACCCAGAGTGCGGATATTGCGGCGCTTGAGCTCCCTCAGGCCGGCCAGTGTATCGGCTGTTTCGCCGGACTGGGTAATGATAATACCCAGGTTATCGGGCGACACAATTGGGTCACGGTAGCGGAATTCGTCGGCAAATTCGACATTTACCGGCAGACCGGTCATACGCTCCAGCAAGTACCGGCCATGTAAACCGGCATAATAAGAAGTTCCGCAAGCAATTGTTAAAAAGCCGTTCAGGTTCTGCATAAATTCAGGGTCGAAATTAAGGCCACCCAAATGGCTGGTGCCGTCTTTCTGGTCAAGCCGGCCACGCAGGATATCGGTAATGGTGCGGGGCTGCTCCATGATTTCTTTGAGCAAGAAATGATCGTGGCCGTTTTTTTCGATGGCCTCGAGCTTGAGTTTGATTTCGTGTTCCTCGTGCTGGCGGTCTTTGGCCTCAAAGTCGATGATGCGGTAGCCGTCGGCGGTGCAGACGGCGATTTCATCGTCTTCCAGGTAGATCACGCGGTCGGTGTAGCCGACAATGGCGGTGGCGTCGCTGGCCAGATACAGTTCGTTTTGGCCGATACCCAGCAGCAAGGGGCTACCGCGGCGGGCGGCGACGATCTTGCCAGGTTCGCGTTCGCATAACACTAACAAGCCAAAGGTACCTTTGACCTGGAGGAGCGCGGCCAGCACGGCGGCCTCTAGTGATTCGGCGGTTTCGCGCTCCTGGGCGATGAGATGGGCCAGGACTTCGGTGTCGGTTTCGCTCTGGAATTTGGCGCCTTTGGCCGCTAGCTCGGTCTTGAGCTCAGCGTAGTTTTCGATGATGCCGTTATGTACGATGGTGACCGGGCCGGCCTGGTGCGGGTGGGCGTTGAGCTCGCTGGGGGCGCCGTGAGTGGCCCAGCGGGTGTGGCCGATACCGGTGTGGCCCTTTAGCTTGGCCTTGTCGACGGCCTCAGCCAATACACTGATCTTGCCCTGGCGCTTCAGCACAGTGGGCTTGCCGTTCATGAGGGCGATGCCGGCGGAATCGTAGCCGCGGTATTCCATCCGGCGCAAACCGTTCATTAATACCGCTGACGCGTCTTTCTGGCCAATATATCCAACTATGCCACACATACTCTGAGTTCCCGTTTTATAATGCTTAATACTGTGGCACTGTACAACCAAAATATGGTTTTGTCTAGAGTTAAGTCTATATTTGAAAGCTCAAGGCTTGCTTGAGCGCTCAAGTTAGATGCCGAGATATCGCTCTCGGCGGGCGTTTGATGGAACCCGTGGTATTAAGCTGACCACCCGACCGTGACCGTTTTGCAGCCGAGATTGGCATTGGCTCCGGCGGTTCCGGCGGCGTTGATACCATAGATGCAAAGGGTGTGCGGGTTTGGCGCTGGATTTGTTGGCGGGTACTTTGTTGTTTGTTGCGGTGAGCACTCTCCTGGGGAGAGTCGGGTTTATGAGGGTATGGATTTATGGCTTAAGGAAGTAATAATGATGTAACCTTACAGCTGTTACTCTCCTGAGGAGAGTAGGAACTCGGGAATAGAGTATTGTCCCCCGCGAGATGCCCATAAAAACGCCCATTCATCTGTTATCCTGTTATGTATGGAAATGAATTTTTGCCGCCGTTGCGGCCAGCCACTCACTAACGACCGGGACCATGTATACATTTGTAAGGATGGGCACGTAATTTTTGCCAATGCCTCACCAGCCTCTAGCGTAATTTTCGTTAATGATAAAAAAGAGGCGCTTCTTGCCGTTCGGGGAATGGAGCCTGGTAAAGGAAATTTTGATATACCAGGCGGCTTTACTGATCATATGGAAACCGCCGAGTCTGCTTGCGAGCGTGAAATGCTGGAGGAGCTTGGACTTTCGCCACAGAATTATGACCCGCCTCAGTACATTTTGACCTACGTTGACCAATACGATTATAAAGGCGAGACGATTCCGGTTCTTTCGCTCATGTATTGGGCCCGTATTAAACCTGATGCCGTGGTTAAGGCGGCTGATGATGTGGCTGAGGCAATATTTATGCGGTACGAAGACATGGATTTTGATAAATTTCAGTTTGAATCAGCTGTTACGTCCTTAAGGCGCTTGCGCGAGCTAGATATCATTTAGATTCATTACCCTTGAGACAGCTCCATCTGCTACCATGGAAGCATGAAACTACTTGTTACCGGTGGGGCGGGGTTCATTGGGGCCAACTTCGTTCACTATACACTCAAGACCCGTCCCGAGTATCAGATTACGGTGCTCGATGCACTAACCTATGCCGGCAATAAAGCCAACCTGGCGGCGGCGGGTGACAAGTTTAAGTTTGTGCATGGTAATATTTGCGATGCTAAATTGGTGAATGAGCTTACTTCGGACACTGATGTAGTAGTGCACTTTGCCGCCGACTCGCACAATGATAACTCGCTTGATGACCCCTGGCCGTTTATGCAGACTAATTTCATTGGCACCTATACCCTACTTGAGGCTGCGCGTAAACATAGCAAGCGGTATCACCACATCAGCACTGATGAGGTTTTTGGCGATTTGGCCCTGGATGACCCCAACAAGTTTGATGAGCAGACGGCTTACAACCCATCGAGCCCATACTCGGCTTCCAAGGCCAGCTCTGACCATTTGGTGCGGGCATGGGCCCGGTCGTTTGGCGTGCAGGCGACCATAACAAACTGCGCCAACAATTATGGCCCTTACCAGCACGTGGAAAAGGTTATCCCCCGCCAAATTACGAATATTTTGCTAGGCGTGAAGCCCCGACTGTATGGCCAGGGCTTGAATGTGCGTGAGTGGACGCACGTGGACGACCACAACGAAGCCGTTCATTTGGTGCTCGAGAAAGGCCGCATAGGCGAAACCTACTTGATTGGATCAGGTGATGAGCGGGGCAACAGAGAGATCTTCGAGATGTTACTAGAGCTTATGGGCAAACCCAAGGATTGGTTTGACTATGTAACAGACCGGGCCGGGCATGATCTGCGCTACTCTAATAATTCAACCAAGATCCGGACGGAGCTTAGTTGGGCCCCTAAGTACACCGACCTGAGTGATGGTCTGCGCGATACCATAAACTGGTACAAGGCCAATGAGGCATGGTGGCGGCCGCTCAAGGAAGCGACTGAGGCTAAGTATGCGAAGAAGGGTATGTAGTATACCCGCCAGATAGTGCGTTATGATGAAATTAATTTAGGAGTGAGTATGAAGATCTTAATTTTCGGTAACGGTCAGATCGCCAATTTTTACCTTGACCACTATAAAAACACTGATGTCGAAGCTAAAATAGCCGCTGGTTCTGACATTACTGATTTTGAGCAGGTTGATGAAGCGGTGGAGGAATTTGCGCCAGACGTAGTGATAAACACGGCTGCTAAGACAAACCTTGAATGGTGTGGTAACAATCGGCTTGAGGCATTTAATGCCAACGTGCTCGGGGCTGGTGTTATAGCCAAGGTCTGTGACCAGCGTAAGGTTTACTTTGTTCATTACTCCAGCGGCTGTATCTTCTCGAGTGTTGACGGCAAGGACGCTAAGACCGAGGAATCCATTCCGAACCCATCGTCTTATTATGGGTGGACCAAGGTCTGGAGCGAGGAAATGGTTACATTTGAGCGCTCGGCCGACTTTAAGTATTTGATTTTGCGGCCGCGTCAGCCTGTATCAGCCCGGGTTAACAGCAAGAATATGCTGGTGAAGATGTTAACGTTCTCGAAGTTTGTTGATACGGCTAACTCGGGTACAGTTATTGAGGATTTGATGGGTTGGACGGATGAGCTGATCGCTAGGGACGCGACCGGTATTTACCATGTCTCTAACGCCGGTTACACTACTCCTTACCAGATTGGCCTGATGATCAAAGAATTCATCCTGCCAGATCTGGAGCCAGAGAAGATCGCTAAGGCTGAGCTTGATAAGATGACACCGAACACTCGCGTGGATACGGTGCTGGATGTGACAAAGTTTGAGGCGCTCGGGATTAAGGTAAAGCCCTACGAAGAGCGGTTGCGCGAGATCGTGAAAGAGTTGGGTGAGAATATCAAGGCCACGGACAAGGATACCTTGCGCCGGGAGCTTGAGAAGACAGCCGAGGCCTCGCGTCAACGGACTGTCCTGAATAAGGTATACGAGTCACTCTACTCGGAGACCACTCGCGCTTAATAAGCATCTCAAGCCGATGGAGGTAACGCGATGAAGGCTTTGATATTGGGCGCCAATGGGCAGCTTGGAAGGGCGTTGCGGAAGCGGTTTCCTGATTCGTTGGCTTATACCCGTGAGCAGCTTGATGTCACAGATTTGGTGGTGTTAGAGGCCTTTGACTGGGGTCAGATCGACACGATTCTGAATGCCTCCGCCTATACGAATGTAGATGGCGCTCAGACCGCTGAAGGCCGGGAACAAGCATGGAAGATCAACGCTCAAGCAGTCTCCTGGCTGACCAGGATCGCAATCAAGCATGATCTCACGCTGGTGCAAGGATCCACCGATTACGTTTTTGACGGCCGGCAGGCGCTCCACACAGAAGATGAGCCGGTGACGCCGCTGGGCGTGTATGGGCAAAGTAAAGCGGCTGGTGACTTTGCTGCTAGTATTGTGCCCAAGCATTACAACTTGCGCGGCACGTGGCTGATTGGTGATGGGCCGAATTTTGTGCGGACCATGGTGGGCGTGGCCGCTAAGAATATTTCGCCATCAGTAGTGGACGACCAGATCGGGCGGCTGACGTTTACCGGACAATTGGTGGATGGGATCGAGCACCTCTTGAAAATCGGGGCGCCGTACGGTCTCTACAACCTGACGAACGATGGAGAGCCGGCGTCATGGGCCGAGGTTACCCAAACGATTCTTACCAATATCGGCCGGGATGACCTGACAGTGACGGGGACTACTACCGAGGAGTACTTTAAGAAGAAGCCTGAGGCGGCTCCCCGTCCGTTGCAAAGCACGATGGACCTGTCTAAGATCAAGGCTACTGGCTTGAGGGTGCGGGACTGGCGAGATGATTTGAAAGAGTACCTCAAACTCAGATCAACTAAGGAGTAGATATGACGGAAGAAAGCCCCTGGAAGCAGGTATCATCACGGCTGGTTCACCAGACGCCCTGGTTTACACTGACTGAGGATGAGGTTACCACGCCGACTGGCAAGCCTGGTAAATACACCTATGTAACAACGGATGGTTTCGTCGTCATTGTGGCCCGCAATGCCGACGGCGCGCTTCTCCTCATCCGGCAATTTCGCTATCCGACTGCGCGACAATTTTGGGAGTTTCCAGCCGGATTGATCGATGCCGGTGAATCGCTTGAAGACGCTGCCCAGCGCGAGCTCGGTGAAGAAACTGGCCTAAAGGCCGGCACATGGCGCGTTTTGGGTGATATCTATGAGGCGGTCAGTAATAGTAACCAACGCGGCATCGTATTACTAGCTGACCATATGAGTGAAGCTGAACACCGGCGTGACCTGGCCGATGGTATTCTAAAGCAACGATGGTTGAGCTTGAGGGAACTGAATGCCATGGCGGTGGCCGGGGAGTTGCCGGATACAAAGACGCTTGCCACCTTGTATCTGCTACACGTTCACGGCATCTAGACCACTTCTACCCCACTAACCTGCCTATCTGTTATCATAAGCGCATAATAGATAGGCAGGTTTCTTGTTATGAAAGGTATTATCCTGGCAGGCGGTTCCGGCACCCGTCTCTACCCCATCACTCACGGCATTTGTAAGCAGTTAATGCCGATTTACGATAAACCGCTGGTTTACTATCCCCTTTCCACGCTGCTACTGGCTGGTATACGCGAGATTCTTTTTATTACCACTCCTGAAGACCAGCCACGATTTAAGAATCTTCTGGGTGATGGTTCGCGGATTGGCTGCCAGTTTGAATATGCTATTCAGGACTACCCTCGCGGTTTGGCTGATGCGTTTATTGTAGGCGCGGATTTTATTGGCGATGACAAGGTTTGTATGGTCCTGGGTGACAACATCTTTTACGGGACAGGCTTTGGCGATAGCTTAAAGAAGAACACCGACCCGGATGGGGGCATCATCTTTGCCTATCACACTGCTACACCGGAGCGTTTAGGCGTGGTGGAGTTCGACAAGAATATGAAAGCTATTTCTATCGAGGAAAAGCCGCCGAAGCCTAAATCCAACTATGGTATACCTGGGCTTTATTTTTACGATAACGAGGTGGTTGAGATCGCCAAGGAAGCCAAGCCAAGCGCTCGTGGTGAACTGGAGATTACCGAGATTCATAACGGCTACCTCAAACGAGGCAGACTAAAGGTGCACGTGATGGACCGTGGTACGGCATGGATGGATCCGGGCAACTTCAATGATGTGCTGCAGGCGGCCCACTTCATCCAGGTCATCGAAGAGCGACAGGGGTTGAAGATTGGTTGCATTGAGGAGATTGCTTGGCATGAAGGATTTATTACAGACGAACAGCTCGAAGCACTCGCTCACCCGCTGAAGAAAAGCGGCTACGGGCAATATTTGTTGGGACTACTGGAAGAGGACTAAGCATAAGCTTGTTGGCTGTGGTCCGGGTTTGTTACTCTTAGGACTATGAAGAACCAAGAAGAGTCCCAGACGTCTGATGATCAAGATGCGGTAGCGGCGGAGCCTGAGAAGGTAGCTGAAGTTGAGCCGGAAACAGTGGCTGATGCGAAGGCGGAAGAGGCCGATGAGTCTGATGGTGAGGTGAAAAGCGGGCGATGGGAACGGTTTAAGTCCTGGTTGGGTACGACCAAGGGCAAGACGATTGCTATTGGAGTTGGGCTATTGGTGCTGGTAACCGGCGTGATCGCGGCTACTGGTTTGCGGTATCCGGTGGTGGGCTTGGTGTATAAAAACAGCGCCGATATAAAGGTGATTGATTCGGTGACGAAGCAGCCGCTGTCGAATGCTGCGGTATCCCTGGCCGGTCAAAGCACGACGACGGATAACCACGGTACGGCCGAGTTTAACGGGCTAAAGCTGGGCAAAAGCACCCTGACTATTTCGAAGAAGGCTTACAAGACGAGTACTCAACAGGTGCTGGTGCCGATTGGGCGGCCGAAGTTTGAGCCGGTTAGTTTGGTGAGCGCTGGGATTAATATTAGCTTTGAAGTGACGGACAAGATCAGCGGCAAGAAGCTGGATGATGCGACGGTTGAGGCGGGTGACAGTCAGGCGGTGAGTAAGGGCGGTCAGTTGCGGCTGGCTCTATTGCCGGGGGGTGATTTGAGGGTCAAGGCTAAGTTGGCAAAAGAAGGCTACCACGACGCGACGGTGGATATCGAGGTTAAGGATACCGCCAAGCCATATAAGGTCGCGTTGGTGCCGAGCGGTAATGTTTACTTTTTGTCTAACCGCAGCGGCCGGATTGATATGTATTCCAGCCGACTGGATGGGACGGAGTCACAGGTAGTTTTGGCCGGCACCGGCAAGGAAGATGAGCAGACCGGTATTTTGCCCAGTATTGAGCAGCCCGACTTAGTGGCCATTGTATCGAGCCGGGAGGGCCGGCGGGATAAGTACGGCAACCCGATTCAGGACTTGTTTATATTCAATGGTGATACCAAGAAGCTGACCAAAGTTGAGGACGGGTTTGAGTTTGGGAATTACCGAACTTGGGTCAAGGATTATTTGGTTTATCAGAAGCCGAATGCGCAGAGCTGCAATAGTATCAAGGCTTACTATGTGGCCGGGGCGCGGGGATCGACGGTGGCTGCGGGCTCGGGAGCAGTCTGCCCCACTATCAATACGGTTTACGATGACGTGGTGTTGTACTCGGTGAGTGGCACGAACTCTGATAGCGACGGCCTGTACGCGATTAAGGCTGACGGGGCCGGTAAGCGACGGATGAGTGAGACGCCGGCTTCGCAGGTGTCGCGGAAAGCCAAGGAAACGATTCAGCTGGTTTATTATAATCACAACCTGCCTAAGCCACAGGTGTGGCAGAATCTTAACCTGGGCAACCTGGTGGTTAGCAAGCTAGATAGCGGCCCCAGCACGATCTCAAACCGGGCGTACAATGAATCATTGAACGAGAAGCTAGCGGTGTTTGTGGACGAGCGTGACGGGCGCTCCGAGCTCTACGTGACGGATCACGATGGCGATAACGAGCGCCGGTTGACCAACCTTGGCTCGGTGAACCAGTTTGTGCAGTGGTATAGCAATAAGTACATAGTATTTAGCTCTACTAAGTCGGGCGAGAATGCCTTGTACGTGGTGTCGGTTGATGGCGGGCAACCACAGAAGGTAAGCGACTTCTACCGTGGCAACAGCCGGGCATACGGTGGCGGGTACAATCCGGTTTACTAGAGTTTATGCTTGACCCAAACCAGATAGTAAGCTAGGTTACCAGAAGACAGCTTCAGTGGAGGTTCCCATAATGTCAGACACTAAAACATCAGATTCAGATCTCAAAAAATTTTTGGCTGGCATTGATAGCTCAAAGTTTAGCATTGACGGCCACCAGACCCGGGTGAACAAGCCCTGGGGCTATGAGCTTCTGCTTGTGCCTGAAGGCTGGTTCTATATGTCCAAGATCATGCACATAAACGCGGGCTGCCGCCAGAGCATGCAGATCCACGACGGCAAGACCGAGACATACACCATATTGCGCGGGCGGGGTGCTCTGTTGATTGAGAATAAGGATGGTGAGCTGGTTCAGGTCGAGCTGCAACCAGGTACCGGCTATACTACCAGGCTTGGGCAGAGGCACCGGCTGATTGGTATAACTGACTGCGATATTTTTGAATCATCCACACCTGAGTCAGGTACTACTTGGCGTTTGGCAGACGATTATGCCCGGGGTAACGAAACCGAGCAGATACGGGCCGAACCGCATCGAGGCTGGAATTAACTCCAGGCACGACTATTCGCTTTTATTCGTTTTTTATGCTCAAATACGCAGGTAGCGATTTGACACCTCAAACTCCGACGCAAGGGAGCGCACTGTGGAGCAAAGGTTTGTGGCGATAGCTGGAGGTGCTCTTAAGCTGGCCTCCAGAATGGTGGTAGCTCATCAACACGATGTCTGGAGAGGCCGGGTTGTAATAAAAGATGACGGCTCGTTGCTAACCCCTGTTGACAGTGAGTCGGAGAGGATCATCACTGAGCATCTGCGGGAGGAATTTCCGGACGTCCCGATTTTGCGGGAAGAGGCCGGTTTACTGGCCGGTCATGATGGCCGCTACGTTATATTGATTGACCCGGTGGACGGCACAAGGTCACTGGTAGCTGGAGCTGCCACTAGTACCATTATTGCCTCCCTCTATGACCGGGAATTCTGCCAGGTGGTGGCGGTAGTTATAGCCGCACCCGCTACCGGCCGTATCTGGAGTGCGGTTCGCGGACATGGCTGCACATTGACTATTGGACAAACTGAGCAGTCATGCCGGGTCTGGGACGGCGATATGCGGCCGTCTAGCACTCTGATGATTGACCGTTTCAGTGCTTTCACTCGCAATGGGCGCACTATCCTGACCGATGATAACTATGCCAGGCTCTTTTGCCAGTTGCATACCCAGGCGAGTATAAAGAGCTATGGCTCTAATGGCTTACACCACGCACTGGTCGCCAACGGAAGCCCCGATGTGGCAGGGGCGGTAACGACCGCCGTAGGTGGTGCCTGGGATTGTGGCGGGGTATTGCTTGTTCTCGAAGCCGGTGGCGCCGCCTGTGGCTTTGCGATGGACAAAGACGGCCGCCTGACCGAGCACGACCCGCTCGACGTGCTTAAGCACGATCTGATGATTGTGGCCAAAAGTAGGGCGGCACTTGAGGAGCTAACTACGGCGCTAGCATACGCTGTTTAGCTTTGACCTATCGGCTGATTGGGCCCGCCTCTGAGAGAGGTGGGCTTCTTTAACGCCTTGGCATTTTTGATATCTTCGTGTATATTTTATTGGTCTTATTCTGATGTACCTGGCAATTGGAGCTCTGATGATCCGGGAGTTTAGGTCGGCCGCAATTGAAGCGGCCCTGGCCTCGATGAGGGTGATGCAGCCATACCAATGTGGGCTGCGGACGATCGATAATTCGGAGATCAAGGAGGCCGACCAGACATTGGTGACGGTCGTTGACCGGGAGAGTGAAGCAGCGGCTACAGGTGTGCTGCGCCGACATCTCGGCGACCTGCCAATCCTCCGCGAGGAGGGTGGTTGGACGCGAATTGATCCGAATGCGCGGTTCATGGCTGAGCTTGACCCAGTCGACGGCACGTTGCTACTTGGTATCGGCGCGCCGGGTTCGGTGGTAATTCTGGTCCTGTACGACCGCAAGGTGAACCGGGTGGTTTGTGCGGTAACGGGTGATCCGCTGACCGGCAAGATCCGGGTGGCAGACGACGTCGGTTGCGAGCTCCTGGCTTTCGGGCCTAGGCTCGGCGATTCGCCGCTACTGACCCGGCCATGCCAGGTTTGGAATGGCAAAATCGACCCTTCGAAGGGCGTTTTCCTGATTGACCTGCTACGGCCGTTTAGCGCTCATGGCGGCACCAAGGATGTTTGGTCGCGCGAGGGACTGAACCGGCTGTTCGAAGCCCTACAGGGCCGGATCGGCATCAACAGCCTGGCTTCGAATGGCCTGCACCAGTCGCTGGTGGCCGATGGTATGCAGCAGCGCAACAGCCCCAAGGGGATCGTAGGCTCGCTGACGGCGGCCATGGGTGGTTCGTTTGACTGTGCGGCGGCGCTGCACGTGATCCGGGCAGGCGGTGCGGCTGTTGGACTACACGTCAACCCGGACCGGACGCTTCGCCGGTGTGATCCTCTGGACACGCATAGCTATGACATGCTCCTGACGGCGAATAGCCCAGAGTCGCTTGACTGGCTCCATAGGATGATCATGAACAGTTTTGTCTGAGATAACCGGCGCCAGTTTGCCGAATGCCCGCTCCCTGAGAAGGGAGCGGGCTTTTGCTTTGCAAGGGGTTATATTAAGATGTGAGCAAAGGAGATGGATATGAAAGTGCTGGTTGCTATTCCCGCGTATAATTGCGCAAAGCAGATTGGCCGGGTGCTCGCCGGTTTTGATAAGGCATTATTGGACCGGGTGGAGAAAGTTGTCGTTATAGATAACGGCAGCAAAGACGGTACAGTTGAGGCTGCTCAGGCTGCTGCTAAGCAGTTGAATAGTCCTAAGGTTGAGGTTTGGCGTAATGATGCCAATTATAACCTCGGCGGGACTCATAAAGTGGCTTTTTTGTCCGGAGAACGGCTGGGTATGGATTATGTGGCCATTTTACATGGTGATGACCAGGCTGAGACCAGTGAGTTGAATAATTTGCTTGATGCGGCCGAGAAGGACCCAACGGTTGATGCGTTTTTGGGTACGCGGTTTATGGAAGGCTCCAAGCTGGTTGGGTATGACCAGAAGCGGATTTTGGGCAATCAGGCGCTGAATATTTTCTACACCGTGCTCATTGGCCAACGGGTACGTGACCTTGGCTCTGGCTTGAACCTGTTTAAACTCAGTGCCTTGTCTGACCACGCCTATCTGGGATACGCGGACGCTTTGACCTTTAACTTTGACCTTCTGCTTGGGTTCTACACTAAGCACGCAAAGCTGGTTTACCTGCCTATTACCTGGAGCGAGGAAGACCAAGTCAGCAACGCCCGTAACTTTAAAATCGGGAAGACGGCCGGGTTACAGCTACTCAAATGGCGGTTTGGCCTGTTAAGCTATCCCACGCGCACACCAGAACAATATACTTCAACAAAGGCGACTTAAACTATGTCAAAGAAACTTCAAATCCTTATGCCCATGGGCGGACTTGGTTCACGATTTACTAAAGCCGGATTCACTACTCCTAAGCCATTAATTCCGATTGACGGTCAGGCGATGTTTTTGAAGGCTATTAGTAGCTTTGACCACATTGAGGCCGACAAGACGTTTACATTTGTGATTCGTCAGGAGCACGTGGACGCTTATGAGCTCGATAAGCTGATAACGGATGCGCTGCCGGTGGCTAACGTGGTGATTATTCCCGAGTTGACCCGTGGGGCAGCCGAAACCGCCCTGATGGCCTATTCGCAGCTAACACCGGGAGATCCGGTGGTTATTATGGACTGTGATTTTTGGTTTTCGAGCGAGGGTTACAATAAAATGGCTACGGATGTCTTATCCGGACAGAGCGATATTGCGGCCGGTCTGTTGACGTTTAACTCCGACAACCCCCGCTACAGTTACGCCGAGACTGATGAGGACGGATACGTGATCCGGACAGCTGAGAAGCAGGTTATTTCTAATAATGCTATCTGGGGAGCTTATTTTTTTGCTAAGGCCGAGACGTTTGCTAAGGGCACCGAGGAGCTCCTGAAGCAGCCGCTGTCGGATGTGATGAAGGAGTACTATATTTCATTTGTGTACAACATCATCCTGAGAGATGGTGGTAAAGTGTTGACCGCGCCGGTTGATGAATTCCACTCGTTTGGCACTCCTGAGGAGCTGGAGGAGTACGTCGGGCACACTGTTGAGCCGAGTTAAGCTCTTTAAGTAGCATGAGACGAAATAGGGCCCGGCGGAGTCGAACGACTCGCCGGGCCTGTTGGGTTAACGGTTGGGACTGCTTACAGAAAGCGCAGGAACTGAGCCGGAACGGGTGGCTGGGGGGACAGGAACGGCCGGCCATCGCCGCCGATCTTGTGTGGCCATTCGTGGAGCCGCTTGATTTCGGCTACCACCTCGTCGCGGTCGGTGGCATTCTCGGGGTCAAACCGGTAGGCGCTGGGAACGAGCTGGAGTGTGACACTCAGGTTGCGGTGGTTCAGCTCATCGTACAGCATGGCGCCCAGGCGGCGCAGCGAGGTGGCGTGGGCGACCACGATGAGAGATCCGAACTGCCCAATGGCGGCTGCGAGGGTATCGAGACCGAAGCGGCAGTTCTCGCCGCCGTTGGAAGCCCTGGGCTCAACGATGATGTGCTCGCGGCTTACCCCGAGCAACACCATCTGATCGGCGAGCCAACCGGCTTCGCTGTCGCCAGCCTCGGCGGACAAGTTGCCGGAGTCTTTGCCGATGCCGCCGGTGATCAAGACTCGCTCGACCCGGCCGTTGTGCCACAGTGGTGCGGCTGCTTCAGCGACCAGCCGGTCTTGGCGTCCGAAGACGAAAGCCGCATTGGTGGTCTTGAACTGATCCTGCGGCTGTGCCACGTCCGATGAGACATATCGGAACATACAGCGGTAAAGCTCCAAATCTGACGCGTCCACAACGCATCCTCTCTGTAGAGCGGGAAGGTACTAAACTGTGAGATTATAACAAAAATCTCACTTTATGTCAATGTTCACTAGGCGGTGACCGTTACGACCACCGGTGCACCGCGAGCCTATGACAATCTTTCGGTGGGATCGAAGAAGGCAAAGGGGCCATGCAGATTGGCCCAAAGGCAGTGCGTGACTCCGGGAGCTTGTTCCTCAAGGAGACTCTGGAGCGACTGACTTACGGGTGACAGCCGTTCTTGGAGGTTGTGCCGCCCTGGAAGGTCATTGGTCATGACTGTGATGTCGATGTCCCAGGCTGAATAATCAAGAAGGCTTCGTTCATTGACGAAGACTCTGACGCCTTTTGGCACAACTTTGCCATCTTGGTCATTGGAGGAGGTAAGGGCTTTGGCTAAACCTTCGACCAGGATTTTTACCACCTGATCCATAACGGTTTCGGATACTTTGGCCGTATCATAGTTAACGGTTACCAGTGGCATGCGAGTGTCCTCCTGGAGAGTGGTAGTAATTTGTATCTGGAGCCTTTTATTAGCTTGGCTCCGTTTGAGCGTAATTATTGGCTGACAAGATGTCAATGACGCCAGCTGTTAGGTACTTTTAGAATTGTAGCTTTATACTCGCTTATATGCTTAAGAAATTTTTCTCCTTATTCACCGCCCGTCTCACGCCTGAGCTTTGGCGCTATCTTAGTATTGCTATTTTATTGGTAGGCTCAGAGATTGTTATTTTCCAGGCAATGATCTGGGGTGGCATTTCATATCTGATCGCAACGCCCGTCAGTATGGTGATAGCGATTATTTTGAACTGGTACCTGAGCCGGGTGTTTGTGTTTAAGCACCGTCCGCACTCAGCGCACAAGGAATTCTTGCTGGTAGTGGTGGCGAGCGTTATCGGGCTGGCCCTGCAGGTGGCCGTGACTGCCTTCGTGGTGGAAGTGGTTAAAGGCGCACCATTGATTGGCAAGTTGATAGCGATTTGTGTGACGTTTTTCTGGAACTTCTGGTTCCGAAAAAAATATGTTTTCTTTGACCCTAAAAAAAATGCCTAATCCTTGTACTGGGCCAGAAAATCATTGAAGGCGCGGACTGAGGTGCCGTAGAATTTGGCGACATTACGGGGGTTGATCTGGACCCGGTGGGTAGACATGCGGCTGTAGTGGACGGCGGTGTGGAAGAGTACGGACCGGAATTCTTCGGGTTCGAGCAGGTCTTGGGCTACCAGGCGGCAGTGGTCGTACAGCTCGCGGTAGGCGGCGGAGGTGCTGTCTTCGAAGCTGATGACATTACCGTCAGGGATGACCGGTGCGTCTTCCCGGCAGAGGAACTCATAACCATAGTTGAGCGATTGGAACATGCGGCCAAAATCGACAACCGGGCTGGAGACCTCGTTTTGATCGACGGGGTCGATGATTTTGAACGAGTGGTCGGTGGTTGATACCAGCATGTTATCGACCTGGGTGTCACCGTGAATTGGGCTCTGACGGTAAGTGGTGATGTCTTTCCAGATATGCGGGGTGTGGTGGATTTTGTTGAGTACCACATGGATATTGTCGTACTCTACCCCATTGATTATGAGTTTGTCATAATCCCGTAGCCGGGCCAGTTCCAGATTGCGGTGACTGGCGTCGTCGAGTTTTTGGATGACTTTGTTTCTTATGTAGGTTTCAACGTCTTCGATGTGTCGTTTTTTAGGTTCGAGCTCGTAGACATAGTTGAATAAATACCGGAATATGCCCGACAGTACCTCCTTGCTCCGGTCAAGACTGTTGGCATGAATGTAGTCAAAGAACGGGATGAGGTCGGCATGGTATTCGATGTCGATATAGTAGAAATCTTTGCCTTCCCGCTCGTCCGTGACGCTGACTATCTTCTCCAAGTGAGCATGTTTCTTGAGCCATTCGTATTGGGCCTTAAGCCTGTGGGCGTACTGGATAGGGACAATTTTTTTGACCAGATAATCCTGGTTTTGGTGGGCCAGTAGCGTGACCGCGTCTGAGCCGCCCTTGAAATAGCGGATGAGTCGAATGTCCTCGTTTATTTCCAGGCGGTGGAGAACATGCGACAGGGTGTTTCGGCTGAAGTAGGCGTCCAGGAACGCGGTGAATTCCTGGCTGGTATCTTCAATGCGAGCCAGTTTGTCATGGAGGCTATCCTTGCCTTTGGAAGCTAGGAGTTTGCCGTAGTCGGTGCGGTGGCGGAGCAATAGGGCGGCGCCGAGGATGGAGGATGGGATAGCGAGCAGCATCCAGGAAGCTACGAGCCAATGGGTGGCGCCTTCACCGGGGGCGAGGATTTGGAACAGCGGGTCGGCCACGGCCTGGTAAGAGCCGAGGTAGGCCGGGCCAGATGGAATTGACACGCCAAGGAAGGAAATAAAGGCCTGCAAGAAATTATTGCCCAGTTGATACGGGAAGAAGTAGCTGGCTAGGATCATCAACGCTGCCAGATAGGCTGCCCACATGGCAGCCGAACGGATGGCATAGAGGGCGATGGCACGGCGGTTGATGACTTTGTGAAGGCCGTAGATGACCGACCAGAGCTTGAAGCGCAGGCTGTTTTTGAGTTGGTTATTGAAGATGCTGGTAAAGCGGTGCCAGAACCGGAGCAGTTTGGCGTCTTGGCGGTAAAGGAGTACCAGCAGCGTGATCAGCAGGGCGGCGACTAGTAGTAGCAGGCCGGAGAAGAGCGCGACGGCATCGCGGATCTCGTCTGGTAATAGGCCGGGATACAGGAGGAGGGCTAGACCTATGACGCCGAGGATGATGCCGTCGAAGGCGCGCTCTAATACGATGAGGGCGAACATGAAACTGGAGCTAATTTTGAGGGAGCGGCCAAGCACAATGGCCCGGACGATCTCGCCTAAGCGCAGCGGCAGCAGCATATTAAATAAGTAGCCGATAAGCAAAGCTTGAAATTGCGTTCTGATACCTGAATCTTTGACCGGGCGCAGGAGGAGCTTGGCTTTCCAGGCGCGTACCCAGTGGCCCGCCAAGATGAGGCCGAAGGCAACTGTGCTGTAGAGCCAAAACTCCGGGGTGCTGAAAACGACAAAGATGCCACTAACCCGTTCGTAAATACGGGCAACGTAGACGAGATAGATGACGAGCGAGACCGCCATGAGGCCGATCAGGAAGCGCTTAAACTTCATGAGCCGGTGCGACCTTGATGACTTTGACGCCGGCGGCGGCAGCGGCTTTGACTCCGGAGCCCGAATCTTCGAAGGCGATGACTTCTTCGGGACGCAGTCCGCTAAGCTCCAGGGCCTTGAGGTAGGCCTCGGGGTGTGGCTTGGGATGTACGACGTCATCGCCGAAGACGATGTGGTCATAGACATCGCTGAGGCCGGCAACTTTGAGCATTTTGCTGGCGTTGATCTGGCGGGCGGTGGTGACGATGACGATGGTATTTTGGGCTTTCATTTGATGGAGCAGGGCGACCAGGGGCAGGTTGGGTTCGACCATTTGGACCGTGTCGGCGTAGTGGCGGGCTTTGTGCTCGCGGATACGTTTGACGTCCTGTTCGGAAATGCCCGGAATGAACAAGGGGATGAATTTATCGGCGCGCATACCCCAGATGGGGCGGAAATCCTCTTCGGCAAGTTTGTGGCCTTCATCGGCGAAGGCCCTTTGGTAGGCGCTGAAGTCGGCTAACAGACTATCGCATAGGGTGCCGTCAAGATCAAAAAAGAGGCCTTTTATGGTTTGCATCCGTGGTCTGTCCTCGCAATATTGCACCAATCTTAACCCGTTAAGCTATGGGGCTGCAATTATGCTATCGTTGAGTCATCATGAGCTGGAGTACATTGCAGGTTCGCGCGAGAACCTACGCTCGCCGTTTGGCCGATCCCCGTCTGCGCATAGGCTGGACTATTCTGGCCTACCTTTTGCTGGTGGCAGTGGTGACGGCGGTGTTGTTTTGGCGGTTTCCAAATAATGTGACGGTACCGAACTTCTACGGGGAGGACGGCAGTGTTTATCTGCAAAACGTGCTCGACCATGGTTGGCTTAAAGGCTCTCTGATGCCTTTTAATGGTTACTCGATTGTTGGTTTATATTTATTGTGCGGGTTTGGCTGGGTAATCAACGCGGTATTTCTGGGCGGATCGTTTTTGACTTTGCCGGCGGGCTTTACGTGGTCCGCTATGGTATTTATGGCGGCGGTTATTTGCCTGCCTTTTGTGCTGTTTAGGCAGGTGTTTGGCCGCCTGGCAATGTTGCTGGTGATAGCATTCGGGGCGGTGTTGCCGCTGCCGATGTCGCCGCACGTGGTGATTGGGACGATCGGCAATCAGAAATGGATTTTCTTGTACCTGGCATTCCTATTGGTGCTGTACCGGGTAATTTACCACCGGAAGTTGAGCCGGCCGGCTTTGTTGGCGGTAGATGCCGCGCTGTTGATTTCGGCTTACACCAACAGCACCGTGTATTTGCTGATGCCGGTGTTGTTTTGGCCTTACTTGAAGGAATTATGGGAACAGCAGAAAAGGATGCGGCCGCTGGTTTATTTGCGCCGGGTGTGGCCGGAAAAGGAATTCCGGCAGCTGGTTGTGTTATGTGCCTTATTGGTGCCTCAGGTTGCTTATGTAGTAATTAATGGCATTCCGAAGCTGGCTGGCTACCTGGATACGCCGTTTGATCCATCGCGGGCCATCGAGCTGTTTGTTAACCGGACTTACCTGTTCGGATTAACTCATGGTATTAACTACCGGTTGAATGATTTGGCAGTGGTGATGCTGTTTGGGCTCATGTTGTATTTGGCCTGGAAGAAGCTAAAAGGCAGTCAAAGCCTGGTTTTTTGGGCGGGTATTTACAGCGCCGGGATGGCTTCCCTGCTGTTTGTGCTGAACCGGCCGGGTGTGACTGACCACTTTTTGGGATACCAGCCCAGCGGCAGTGGCCCGGACCAATTCTTTTATGCCCAGACTTTGGTGATGTATCTGCCGATTGTGCTGCTGGTACTGGCTGCGGTAGTGCCGATTCGGCAGCGCTTGGTACGGGCGAGCGTGGTGGTGGTATTTGCGGCCGTCGTGATGGCGACGGGTGTAGCCAGCAGCATGAATTGGGGCGAGCAATGGCGTAGCGCCAGCGTATACGAGAACGATGCCGGCACATTCATTGACCGGGCAATCGCGGCGTGCGACGCGGCGCGGGGTGAGCGGGTGCGGGTAACGGTGTATCCATACAAGGACGGCCGGTTCACTTTGAATGCACCACAGGATGAGGTGTGTACGGCTGAATTGTCTGAGTATCAAACGAGCCATGACAATTTGGGATTGACGCTGAATAACAATAACCACTCCCCCGTGTTAAAGAATAAGCAGTTTACGCAAACGTTTGTGGCGGAGCAGGGCGGCCTGGAAGGCGTGAAGCTGTTTATTTCGACTTTTGGAGTGAACCAGCGGAAAGGCGTTTATAAGCTCCAGCTGCTGGATGAGGGCTGCAAGAGGATCATCAGGGCGGCTGATATACCTACTAACCTCATGGACAATTCGTTCTATAATGCGAGATTTACCCCAGTTGAGGAGTCGGGTGAGCGAACATATTGCTTTACGTTGCAGCCGCCGGCGGGGGCGTTTGACCCGATTGCAGTTCAGCACAGCAAGCCCGGGGTATACTCTGGAGGCGTATATCGTGAGCGCGAGGAACCACGTGAGACCGATGTAGTGTTTAGTCTGTTATTTGACCCTGATAAGGACCGGCCATAACTAATGCTTGAGTCGTCCTGGTTAGAGATTAAGAAAGCAGGGTTGGCTCTGGACGCTTTTGTCCGGCGCCAACCGATGCACGCGGCGGTTATTCTTGGTGCACTGTATTTGGTTGTGTTCCAGCGGCAGTTTGTCTTGACAGGTGATGTGTGGGCTGAGACGCACATGGAATACCTGGACGAGGCCTTGAAACATGGGCCCGAGATGATTTTTACGCCGGGGTGGGCGGGGTACTTAAGCTTGCTCCCATCGCTGCTAGCCGAATTGTATGTCAGCCTGGGCCTGCCGATCGGGTACATTGATGTGTTTTATAAGCTGGCCATTGTTGTGTTTGCTCTGGGCTGTATGGCGGCTTGTGCCAGCAATACTATGAAAGGCCTGGTTGAGAACGTATGGCTGCGGCTGGCGCTGGCATTGTCGATGTTGTTGCTGCTCAAAGATATTAGTATTTTTTCGTTTATTAATATTTGGTACCTCGGCTTTGTGCCGCTCATCTTGCTGTGCTTGAGCACGAGTAAATTGACCGAGAAGCAGCAACTGTTCTTTGCGGTGGGCGGGTTGCTGTTGGTACTGACGAAGCCATCGATCTTATTATTGCCTTTTGTGCTTTACCGCATGGTTCGGACCAAGGAATATTTTAGCGGCGGCGTGGTGGCGGCCGGAGTAGTGCTGCAGACCGTCACTATGATTTTTTTTGACCCGCGTAATGCCGGCGCTGCTGCCACCCGCGAAATAGTGACTATTGTTAAGGCAGTTTTTACCGGCGGAGGGGTGGAACTATTGAAGATGCTGCATGTCATCCCGACTCATTTTGTGTATGTTGTGCTGGCAAATGCCCTTCTGCTCGGTATATTGGTGATTATTTACCGGCGCTGGGGGTTGGTGCGAGCAGGGCTGTTGGTATTTGGGTATGCCTTCGCGGTTTACGCCTATGTGCTGGCCCCAGACGCAGCTATTTTCTCGCGCCTGACAAACTACGAGCAGATTTACGCCTACAATTTTAAGTACCAGCGCGAGTTTTTGGTGAATATTTTTCTGGTGATTTCAATGTTTTTGGCGGCCATGGTGGCTTGGCCGTTGATACGGAAGCGGCTACCGGGCCGGGTTGGTTTGGTGGTGGCGGGTGTGACGGCAGGGCTCTGGCTAGGCCTGCTGCATACACCGATTGATGTGGAGTCAGCGGGGGTGGCAGCTAGTATTTCGCCGTTCCGGCAGAGCCTTAATACCGGCCAGAGCGTTTGCGTGCCTATTCCACCAACTCCTAAGTATTTCCCGAATGCTAACTGGCAGTACGCGTTCAATACGGAATGCCATAACCGTAATTTTGACCGGTCACCGGACTATGACTCTATGAACATTTCGCTACGGGACAAGATCAGTTTTACTATCCTGAATGACGCCAGCTTTGACGAGGACCGGCCGCTGAAAACGGTTTATGTAGTGGTAAAGAATCTGGATCCTAAGACGCCGGCGGCATTTAAGCTGACTGAAGTGGTGAGCGGCAAGGAATTTACCGGCTACGTGCCGGCCCGAGGGCGCGAGGAGCTTAACTTTATCCCGGTGAATGTCGCTAGTGTGCCGATGCGAGACGAATATGAATTTACCATTTCTTCGGACAGTGACCAGCTCAGGTGGGGGCGGTTTGATACCGGGGACGTCTATCTGTACTACCCCTATTTTGGCGAAACACGAGCTCCCTACCGCTGGAAGTAATAGCTGGTAACCGTTTTACCAGATAGAGCGAAAATGATAAGATTTATAGTAGTAATGGCTGTTTGGATGAAGAAGAAGGCTACGCCTAGCAAAAGAAGATTATGGGGTGCGATAATCCTTATTGCACTTCTTCTCGTGGCGGCGGTTTTAGCTTGGTCCATGCTGATGAAGCCGGCTGCTAACACGGATCAAGACAAGAAGGCCTTGCCTTCGCCGACCGTGAACTACAACCCAGCCACCGAGCAAGAGAAAGCTGACTCCGAGCAACACAAGAAAGAGCTAGAGCAGAAGGCTAAGCAAGAGCAGGCCGGTCCGCAGCTGGGGGTCAAGTCTGTGATCCCGATTATTTCTTCATGGGGGCAGGCACCAGATCAAAAAGATCTGGAGGTAGCGGCGTTCATTCCTGGTTCGTATGAAGACGGAGGTACGTGTACGCTAACTCTAGTCAAGGCTGGTGCGGTCATCACGAAGACCACAGCCGGTCATAAAGACGTTAACCGGACAAGCTGCGCGCGCTTTATCGTGCCGTATGGTGAGCTGACGACCGGAACCTGGGAGGCAACAGTAGGCTACGGCTCTGCCACGGCCAAGGGCACCTCCGCCAAGCAGCAGATGGAAGTAAGATGAGGGTCAGATTGAGATTACGGCTGGCGGTATTGGCGGTGGTCGCGGCTACTTTGGTTGCGATGCCTTTTTCTGGTACGACTCAAGCGCTATCTGGTTCGCAGTTCCAGCCGGGCAGGATAATTGATGACGCCATTTTTTTTAACTCGGGAGCGATGAATACGGCGACTATTCAAGCGTTCTTGAATGCCAAGGTTCCCGTGTGTGACACAAACCATGCTCCTGGCGGAGGTTTCTCGGCACCGTTTATTTGCTTGAAGGACTTCCGCCAGGACACACCGGCCAGGGACGTTTCTCCGGGGCTGTGCAACGGCTTTGGGGCCGGCAATAAGTCGGCGGCGCAAATTATCTTTGAGGTAGCCCAAAGCTGTGGTGTTAATCCGCAAGTTTTAATTGTGCTGCTGCAAAAGGAACAGGGCCTGGTGACGGATACCTGGCCGTGGCCGACTCAATACCGGAGTGCTACTGGCTATGGCTGCCCGGACGGGTCGCCGTGTGACGCGGAGTTTTATGGCTTCTTTAACCAGGTTTACTCGGCTGCAAAACAATATAAGCGCTATGCGATGAACCCTAATAATTACAATTACCGGGCCGGGTTCAATAATAATATCCCCTGGCACCCGAATGGAGCTTGCGGGACCAGCAATGTTTTCATCGACAACAAGGCCACGGCTGGGCTGTACAACTACACCCCGTACCGCCCGAACGACGCGGCACTTAACAACCTCTATAGTACGGGTGACGGCTGCAGCTCGTATGGCAACCGTAACTTCTGGCGGTACTTCAACGATTGGTTTGGCACGACCTTTGGCACGGTGCTGATTAAGGGTTCTGGGCCAACGGTATTTGTGCGTGGCAGTAATTCGAGCGTGGCATATGGTATTCCATCGGGTGAGATTATGCGGAATTACCGGCTGGGCGGCATTCCGGTTACGGGTGTGAGTGATAGCTACTTGAGTACCCTTAATACTTCATCTATGCTAACGACCTTGTACAAACGGCCGCTGGATCAGACGGTCTTTTTGGCCGATTCAGGCACCGGCTATGGCATACCAAGCGGGGCGCAGTGTACAAAGTGGGGCCGGACATGCAGTATTCCCAGCTTGATCGCAGACCTGCCCTACGCGGTGACAGATCCCATGACAGTCGGGCCGCCGCTGGGTAACTTGATGATGTTTGATAATACTCTGTTTGCGCTGGAGAGCGGTGCCAAGCGGCCGTTTATCGACCGCAACGAGCAACCGCTGTCGCCATGGGCGGGCCAAGGAATTATTACGATCATTTCACCGGTGAATGCGGCCCAGTCAGGCGGGCAAGCGCTGATCTATGACCGGAAATTCCTGAAAGTTATGGGTACCGGCAGCATCTATTACCATTCCGGCGGCTCGTACTTTACGTTTAGTGGGTTTGAGAACTTCAAAAACTGGTGGGATGGGTCAGTCGTAATGAGTGATAAATACTCAACCTTTAATTCGTCGCCGCCGGCCGCTACCATCTTGCCAGGTTTTGCCACGACCGGCTCTGAGACCTCAATGGTCGGCAGCAAGAACCGTCTGGTGCTTCCCGGATCAACGACTGCGCCAAGTATAAATACCACTACTTACCCGCAGCTAACTAACCTTATCCAAAGCAAGCCTGTGGTAACGGTGAACGATACTAAGGCGCTGGCATTCCCGAATGGTGCAATCGTAACGGTGCGTGGCAACACTTTCCGGCCTATTCCGACCCTGGCGGACTTGCGACTCTTGTTTGCGGCTGACAGCGTCATACCGGTGCCCATGGCCTTCCTGGAGGCGTATCCCGTTGGCAAGTTGTTTGTGACATCCGGCCGGGTGGTCAAGCCGAATGAGGCCGGCGGTTCGATGTATCTTTACGGATCCGATAACTATCTGTGGGCGCTCGGTAACTTAGGTGAGCTGTCATCGTCCTTGGCTTGGACTAACAGTGTCATTAATGCGCCCTTTAATGTGATTGAACACCAAGGCATCAAGATTTTCGCTAGCATGATGAAGATGAATGGCAATTATTACGCTGTGCAACCGAACGGTGCGGTGCGGCAACTAGCCGGCACCTTGTTGTCAGCAAATAAGGACAATATAGCCATGCCGGTGACTGACGTTATCACAAGTAAGGTGGCGAATGATACCCGGCCGGTTGGCTTTATCCGGCTTGATAACGGTACGATCTTCAAGGTTGAGTCGTCCTCGATACGGCCTATTGGCGCGCTTTCGACGTACTTCTCGCTGGGTGGTAATGGAGCCAATACGATCCACATGTCCGTTAAAGCCGTCTCAGCGTTCAATGTGGGCTCCCCTCTCTAGCCGCTTCTGGTATGATGGTTGGGATGGATAAAAACTCTGTACTGGATATTAGTGTTATCGTCCCGTTCAAGGACAAGGCCAAGATGACCTTGGAGGCTGCAGTTTCGCTGCGGGAGCATGGCCCCAGGGTTAAAGAAATCTTATTAATCAGCAATAACTCGACCCAGGACGAGCTGGAGGCCGTCAAGCGCGGTGCCGCGGACATGGACAATGCCACGGTGCTGGTATACGACCACCCGTTCAATTATCAAAAGATCAATAACTGGGCCGCCAAGCATGCAGCCGGCGCGGTGTTGTTCTTTTTGAACAACGACACTGAATTTAAGCCCCAATCGGCCGGCCTGCTGGAGCGGATGTATGAAATGGCGCAGAAGCCGGACGTGGGCATGACCGGCTGCCTGTTGCTGTACGGTGATGGGGCGACCATTCAGCACGCGGGTGTGTTTTTGCTGCCAAAGGGTCAGGCCGACCATATGTACGCCGGCCGGCGGTTGAGCCAGGCTACGGCCAGTGACCGTGACAAGTCGATTTACCCCTACGACGTCACCAAAGATATGCCAATGACGGCGGTGACAGGGGCAGCCCAAGTAGTTGAAGCAAAGAAGTTTTGGGAAATTGGCGGTTTTGATGAGCGGTTTATAATCTGCGGTGGTGACGTGGACTTGTGTATCCGCCTCAACAATGCCGGTTATCAGACCTGGTTTGTGGCGGGCGGCTACATTATTCATAAAGAGAGCCAGTCACGAGCGTTTAAACCCATTCCTTACAACGACTTTTACTGGTCGTATTTGTCATATATGAAGGGCTTTGATTACGACACCGGCGACAAGTTCCTGCCGTTTATTACTGATAAGAAAGAGTACCGATGACTTACTTTCTGCTGCGCGTTTTCCGCAAATTATCACATATTGCTTATTTGATCTTTTCGCGCGCATCGATTTATGCGTCCCGGGCCGAAGATAAAGCGTTGCGCCTGATGCTCGGCACAGATTATAGCGTAAAGGTCCGTAACGATATGACGGTCGAGGAACGGCTTTATACAACGCTTAAGACTATTACGCCGCTTAACCCTTCCCTGCCCGCGGTTCAGCGGCCAGCTAAGGTAACACTGCTATTACCAAGCCTCGTAGGACGGGGTTTTTATGGTGGCGTGGCGACGGCATTGATTTTTGCGGCCAAACTGGCTGAGCGCCGTGGTATGCCAATGCGGATTGTGCAGACCCTAGAACCTGGTGATGGTAAGGGGCTGATGGCCTTTTTTAAAGCTAACGGCCTCAAACTAACTCAAGACCAGGTAGAGGTATTGGACGTGTCCGGCCGCCGGTTTAACTACTACGGCTACCTGGACCTGCACCCGCAGGACCTGCTCATTGCGTCGGCCTGGTGGGATGCCCACCTCATCAGCCGGATGCCATTGCTGCAGAAATATATTTACTTGATCCAGGATTATGAGCCGATTTTCTACCCCAATGGTGATGATATGATCTTGGCGGAGAATACGTACCACCGAAACGATTTTATCCCGGTCTGTAACACACAACTGATGTATGAGTTTATGTCGAGCAAGGGTTACGAATACATTAAGAAGAATGGATTGTGGTTTGAGCCGGCGGTATCGCGGAAAGCGACTGGTACATCACAGGAGAACAAGGGTAAAAAACGGATCTTCTTGTACGGGCGGCCAGGGGTGGCCCGTAATTTGTTCCATCTGAGCCTACAGGCTTTGAACGAAGCATTCGGCGAAGACGGATTAGACCCCAAAAAATGGGAACTGCTTATGGCGGGCCAGGATAATATCCCGGACATTAAGCTCACCAGCGGTGGAGTGATCGAGAACCTGGGCAAGATGAGTATGGATGAGTACACTGAGCTATTAAAGACGATTGATGTGGCTGTATCGCCTATGATGGCGCCGCATCCAAATTATCCGACACTTGAGTTTGCATCGATGGGTGCAGCAGTGGTCACGACCAAGTATGAAACCAAGCAATCACTTGAGCGCTATTCAAAGAATATTATCATGAGCGATCTCAACCCGCAGTCGTTGAAAGCAGCCATTGTAGAGGCGGCTAACCTGTCGTATGAGGAGCGCATGTCGCGACTCAAAGATAACCATATCGCCGACAACTGGGATAAGCAGTTTGAGGTAGTGCTGGCGAAGCTGGATGAAACCGTGCCACTAGAAGTGGCTAAACCTGAAGGTGGCGCGGCAAAAGTTACCGCCGGTAACTAGCGTCCTCTTAGTTTGCGGTAGGTGTGCTGAAGCCTCTGGGCTAGCTGATAGGTACGGCTGGTTTTGATCTGGTTGAGCTCTTTTTGGGCGACATCCCGCTCGCCCTTGATCCGCCCGATCTCGTTCTTGCCGGTGTCGATCATCCACTGCAGGTTGGTGATGTGATCGTTGGTTAACTTGTCTTTTTCCTGGATGTCGCGGGCGCTCCAGTGCTCGGAGATGACACCAATAGGCGGGATTGTCTGGGTGATGGCTTCGTCGGAGCAGACTAGGAAGAAATAAAGGGTTTTATCGCGGTCCAGTGGCACGGTGTTGACGGTTCTGATGTGGTTGTCCCACTCGTTTTTGATGTCGGTATCAGAGAAAAGCCCGGCATAGATCCAGGTGCCCTGATAGTAGTCCTCGGCGTGGAGGAAATAATCTTTGACCAGCTTTTTGAGCTCATCGAACTTGAATTCGTGAACGTGGAAGTGGTTGCCTTCGGCGAATTCGAGATCGTTGGGAGTGGAGAGTATCATGATGCCGCCGGGCCGGAGAACACGCTTAACCTCGGACATGAACTGGCGGTAATCTTCGATGTGCTCAATGGTTTCGAGGGTTATGACGACATCGACCGACGCGGTATCAAGCGGTATTTCGGTACCGTTGCCAACGCGGTACTCGGTTTTGGGTCCGGAGTAGTGGGCCTTGGCGTAGGTAACCGCTTCCTCGGCAACATCTACGCCGATGACTTTTTGGGCGGTTTCGGTCAGGAGTTTGGTGCCGTAACCTGAGCCGCAGGCAATATCTAGCACAACCTTATCTTTGACAAGGGGGAGTGCGGCCATATAGCGGGAAATGTGCTCGCCATAGGTTATAGTTTGGCGATGATACTCCGGCACCATCCGTTCGAAATCATTGGGTAAGGTGGGAGTGTTCTGGGAAGAAGTTTTGGCGTCCCGTTGTTTCACGAGGATTGGTCCTCTTTAGTGACTACAATTTCATGATCAACGTTAATAATAGCATTGCTGCGGGTTTTTTTCCGCACTTTGAATTCGGCCATCTCCTCGACCCAGTCGAAGGTGTTCGAGCCGCTGCGGTCAGCTATGGCCGGTGAGACAGTAAATGTGCCGGTGTTAAAGATATTCGGAATACTCCAGGTGATTGAACCATGGTCTCCCGGGATAACGTCGTCAGTGTGTTTTTCGAGCCACAGGGTGTTGGAGACAAATACGCGCTGGCCGACGGCGTCAAAGATCGTGATGCCGTATATGGGCTTCTCGACCGGTTTTTTGACCTGGTATTTGACTGTGACATCGATGAATTTATCGGCGTCGGAGAAGATGGCTTTTTTGACATTCTGGCTGGTCGTGCGGGTGCTGGTGATCTCGATGTCGCCACTCCCCCAGCGTTTCTGGTCACCTTCTTTTTCTTGGTGGGCAGCTTCTTCGGTTTCGTTTAAGAGCTCGATGTAGGTGTTGGTGACGTGGTCGATGTCGCCACTGGTTACGATTTTGCCTTTTTCAATCAGGATGCCTTTGTCGCAGTACTCCTGCAGGGCGGAGATGTCGTGGCTGACGAAGACGACCGTCCGGCCTTCTTTCTTGAGCTGGCGGAAGTAGTCGTAGCATTTTTTCTGGAAGATAGCGTCGCCCACGGCCAGGACTTCGTCGAGGAGCAGGATATCGCTGTTGGCCCGGATGGCGATGGAAAAGGCTAGGCGGACTTGCATGCCAGAGGAGTAGTTTTTGAGCTTTTGGTCCATGAACTGTTCAAGCTCGGCAAACTCGACGATGTCTTGGTACATGCCGGTCATTTCCTGGCGGTTAAAGCCGAGCAGAGCGCCATTGAGGAAGACGTTTTCGCGGCCGGTGAGCTCGGGGTTAAAACCGACGCCGAGCTCAATAAACGGCGTGAGCGAGCCGTTGATGATGACGCGGCCGCTATCTGGTATGTAGACACCGGCTAGGAGCTTGAGCAGGGTGCTCTTGCCGCTGCCGTTACGGCCGACAATGCCGAAGAATTCACCTTGTTTGATCTCAAAGCTAATGTTTTTGAGGACCTGCTGCTGCTCGTAGCCACGCTGGCGTTTATGAAAATTCACGATAGTCTGCTTGAGGCCGCTGGCGCGCTCGTGCGGGAGTCGGAACGACTTCTTAACGTGCTCGACGGTAATAGCCGGTTTGGTAGCCATTAGATATTCTCCGCAAAATAATTGGCGTTCTTCCGGAAGTAGAGGTAGGCCATCAAGCTAATTAAGACGACGGAAATGAACGGTATGGCGATGAATAAGGGATTTTGGACCATTGAATAGAGTGTGTCAGCTTGGTGGGTGATAAGGGTGTAGCGGGCATCCTGGATGGCTTGGGCTACAGGGCTTAGTAACAGGATCTTGGCGGCGGTTTCGCTTTGAGCGGCCACCAGGCTCACGGGATAGAGGATGGGTGTGGCGTAGAAGGCGCCCTGGAGCACTACCTCCCAGATGTGACCGATGTCGCGGTATTTGACATAGGTGGCCGATAAGAAGAAGGCTAGAGCCAGGGCCAGGATGTAAATCTCGATGACGGCTAGCGGGAAGAGCAGAGCGGAGGCATGAAGTTTGACGCCGGCAAAGGCCATAAAGATAAAGACGATGACGAGGTTGAAGCAGAGATTGATGAGGGCCGAGATGGTGCCGGAGATGACAATGATGTACTTGGGGAAGCTGATTTTACGGATTAAGTCACCGCGAGCGACGATGGAGATGAGGCCATTGGTAGTAGCTTCGGCAAAGAAACCCCATAGCACGACCCCAAGTAATAGGTAGATCGGAAAGTGCTCGACGTCGGCGCCGATGCGCAAGAAATGACCGAAAACGACGTAGAGGATACTGAAGAGCATGAGTGGCTTAAGTAATGACCACAGATATCCCAGCACTGACCCCTGATAGCGCAGTTTAAAGTCAGTAATAATGAGCTCGCGCAGCAAAATGCGATTGCGGCGGCTCATCGCGTGTATAAGCGGGATATCCATCCTTAGCATTATAAGCTATTGTCAGATGTAATGAAAAACGTACGCATTGCCGTTATTATCCCGAATTGGAACGGCCTCGACTTTATCGAGGATTGCTTGCAAGCGCTGCGGCAGCAGACTTTGGCCCACACCGTGATAGTGGTTGATAACGGTTCAAAAGATGGCTCGATGGAGCTGATTCGCGACAAGTATCCTGAGGTGCAGCTGCATGCGTTTGAGGATAACGCCGGATTTGCCGGCGGGGTGAACCGGGGGATCCGACCTGCATTGGAGCAGGGCTTTGAGTATGTGGTGCTGTTGAATAATGATGCGGTGGCAGCGCCGGATTGGCTGGAGCGGCTGGTGGCGGCGGCTGAGGCGTATACTGAGGCCGGGATTATTACGAGCAAGATCCGCCACTACGAGGATAACCGGCTGGACTCAACTGGTGACTTTTACTCGGTTTGGGGCTTTGCTTTCCCGCGCGGACGAGACGAGGAGGACCGGGGGCAGTATGATGGCCCGGATAAGCGGGAGATTTTTGCGGGTTCTGGCGGGGCGAGTTTGTACCGGACAGATGTGCTGCGCGAGATTGGGTTGTTTGATGAGCGGTTTTTTGCCTATTTTGAGGACGTAGATATTAGCTTTCGGGCGCAGCTAGCCGGCTGGAAGGTCCGGTATGAACCGGCGGCCGTGGTGCGGCACAGGATTGGCCAGACGAGCCGTCGGGCTAATCATGCAGGGACTAATACTGACCAGGCGATAGCGGCGGAAGCCGGGGCGCC
>JBGTMQ010000014.1:0-24640 GCA_041743505.1 Candidatus Saccharimonadia bacterium | reverse complement strand
AGAGTTGGTGTACCAGACGGTCCAGTTTTGAGCGGCGGAGCCGTTGCAAGTCCAAATCTCCAGCGCCGTGCCGTCAGTACTAGCGCCGCCGGCCGGCTGCAAGCATTTACCCGAGTTGGGGTTGATGAGGCTACCGTTGGCGCCGGCTTTCCATTGTTGAGCGACGTTATTGGTCGTGCAGCCATATTGCCATACCTGGGTGCCGTCGGCCGTGCCGCTACCTGCTACATCGAGGCAGTAGTTGCCGGTTGTGTCGAGCGAAGAGTTTATGACCGAGAATCCGGCTGTCGTACTGTGACCAGCAAGGTCGTTGAACTTAACGCCCCATTGCTGAGAAACATTGCCGGTACAAGGATTTATCTGAACACTCGTACCGGAACCGGGTGTTCCGTTAAGAGTTGTAATACATTTGGTGTTGATGCCCACGATTGGTGCAGAGGAGCTAAAGTACGTATCGCGCATTTCTTCCCACAGCGCAACATCAGTCTTGCCGGTGTGAGTTGTGAAGAAACTACTGTTGTAGGTGTTGTTGCGTAGAGCAACGTTCACTTTCTGAATGATGGCTGAGTCCTTGTTGTTCTTGATCCAGTTCAGGAAAAAGGCCCCAGTACTGTAGCTGTCGGTGATTTTGTCGTTGGGCATAGGAGAACGCGGAGTACGCTCGCGAGTGAAGTTATCGCGCGTATAGTCCGCTATACTTTCGGTGACCCAGCCGGTGGGATCTACCCAGCCGCCAGTAGTGTGCGTGTATGCCTGTATAATATGGGTGGCTTCGTGGTTAAACATACCGCCTATGCCGGGATCAGAAATATTGCTCCGCAACCAAGGCGCACTAACTCTGATGAGCGCTGTTGGAGGCCAAGCATCGGCCACTGCCCCGGGGGCCAGTGGCGTAGTAGTAGCCTTAATGGTAAATGAAGTTATGGGTGTATAGCTAGGATATGCATAGGCATCAGCTAGCTTTGGATACCATGTCTGGAGCTCTGGTACGCTCTGGGTTTGCATATAACTTGCCAAGTCCGATGCTTCTGTTGCGTCTACAGTAACAGTCGGAACCGGCGTGGTGTTCGCAGCCGTGGGGTGAGTAGCAGAAGCTACAGGCGACAACGGCGAGGTAGTCGTATCGGTTCCAACAGCCTGGACCTGGTATTGGTAGGCTGTGCCGGCGGTTACATTGGTGTCAATGTAGCAGTTGCCCTTCTTGGTACAGCTTAATACCCCGCCCGGCGTCACCGTCGCAACCAGCGTACTGTTGCGGTAAACTTTGTAGCTGGCGATGCTGCCCGCACTTAAATCCCAGACTACTGCAATGCTATTACCGCCGGTGATGGCCTGGACGTTGGTTGGGGCGGCTGGCGCGGCCTCAGCTACAGCAGGCTTCAGTAGCGCGTAGCTACTGGATACCGACACCGTTAACGCAAAAACGCCGACGATGACGGCGCGGGCGAACTTTTTGGAATAACTCCCGATATCCTTACTTATAATACTAATATGACTCATAGACCCTCCTATTAGCCTGGCTTATTACATCCCCAATAATACATTGAATAAGCCATGTGGAAAAGTCCAGACAAAGCTTAAGGTAGTTATTTTTGTTAAAAGCTAGTGTCAGCCGTTTGTTTCTCGAAATAAAATGGATATAAATAATCGCGCACAAAGCGGGGTGCGTAGGTGGAGTCGCCATCTTTGAGGTCGCAATAGGCCATCATATGCCAGTTTTCAGTGCCCGGATCATATGTGATGACCCGCTGGTGCGGTAGGTAGGAGCTTTTGGGGACCAGTTGCAATGCCAGCATATTAGTCTGGCGGCCACTCGATGTGAACGGTATAACACCTTCGGCAAAACGCATGAAGCCTTTGCCGCCCTGACCACCAACGTACTTGAGCTGGTGGACAGCTTCTCGCCACTTGGCCTTTTCTTCGATGAAGTTATTTTGGGCCTTTCGCGAGGGAAAGTACATGGCTGAAGCAGTTTCCCGGTACCAGGCCTGCCAATCAAGCAGCAGCTCGGGGTCGATATGCTGTTTTTGCTCCTCCACCTGCTTTAAAAATGCCGAATAACTGCCAAAGGATTGCTCGATCATCCAAACGGCGTCGACTACTTCGACCGGATTTGGCTGCGCGGCATCCGAAAAGTTCTGATGGACTAAACTATTTAGTTCCTGAAGTATGCTGAACGCATTCCGAACGACCGTTTCGCTATGGAAATAGAGAGAGCGGAACAGCGTGCCTTCAAAGCCCAGCACAAAACGAACGCCAGGCGGGTAGATTTGGCGGGCGGCTTTGGCGATTTTTTGCATATTTTCAAGGGCGATGTAGCTGGCCATGTGCGGATAAGGCGATTCGCCGCCGTATTTGGTATTTGCTAACGTGGTGCAGAGGCAGAGGGAGCTCAGCACGACCGGCTCCGACCGTGTAATGGGCTCTATAAGCAGCGGCAGGGTTTGCCGGTAGACCGTTTCGTTGCGAAACGTCCGTCCTTTGCGTCTAATGTAGCCCTGCTTACTGCTCAGGAAGTCCAGCAAACGAAGGGCGATAATTTCAGGCTGATCCGGCGATACATAGCGGCCAACCGCTTGAGGGCTCATTTTATAGTAGATATGCCGGGCGACGGGAGAAAGGGTGTCCATTACGGTCGATCTCTCGTACTCGGGTAGCTCGTAGACACCTGGCAAGATAAACTTAGTATTTTTGACTGGGCGTCGCCCACCCAGGTCTTCTCGAATCATAGTTCGGTAATAGTCCCTTTTGTCGGTAACACTTACGTGGACACGGTGTGACAATTACGCGTCATTAGCAATACTAAGCCTGATAATTTGCGATGTCAATGCTATTGGACAATATTGACAAAATATGTCCGCTTACGTGTTCTTACTTTAGTTCCATTACTGCTAGTATATTCCCTGCTGGATCTTTGAACCAGGCAACTACAGGGCCGACTTCGTCGCGAGCAATCCCTTTTTCATCAGTCTTTATCATATCATTGTCGTAGCTCTCGAAGGTTACGCCGTGGCTCTTGAGCTCGTCAACAGCTTTATCGATATTGTTTACCGGGAAATTGAGGACCGTAAAGGTGGCTGGAGTGTGGTTGTCCTTGGGGTAGATCATGACATCGCCGCCGGTGGCGAGTTTTATATCCAATAGTCCCATGTCAGGGTCTTCCGTGACATTTAGACCCAGGGTTTCGCCATAGAATTGTTTGGCTTTGGCCAAATCATCGACTGAAAAACTACTAAATGCGGCTGCGTCTTTAAACATGTTATGGACCTTTCATTAACTTCCGAGTTTATTACATCATAAAAAGCGCTGGCTTACGCTAGCGCTTTTTACAGGTTTGGCCTAACTTAATCCCGCAGAAATTAGCAGATTTTGTCGAGGTTAGCAGCCGCCCAGCTGCATCACCCAAAGCGGGCCGCGCGGGCCGCTGATTTGGGACACGCCGATGTCACGGAACTTTGGCTCAAGGATGTTGGCGCGGTGGCCGGGCGAGTTCATCCAGGCCGTAAAGACTTCGCGGGGCGAGCGCTGCCCCATGGCGATGTTTTCGCCGCTGCACTTACCGGTGTAGCCTTTGTTTTTGATCCAGTAGTTGCCGGCCCGGCCGCAGGCGGTGTGGCCGTAGCCGCAGGTTAGCATGTCCTGGTTTTTGGCCGCGGCTGACGCCATAAGTGTACTGTTAGCCTTAATCGGAGTCAGGTCGTGAAACACCCGGGCGTTGCTGGCCAGGCATGTTAACGCCGAGGCGGTTTTGGCCAGGTCGGCCTGCCCGGGGCACGTCTGCTCTGACGCAATCTCGGTTGATGCCGTGGTAGGCGCATTTGTAACGGCCGGCGACGGTGACGGCGTTGGTGCCGGTGTCGTCCTGCTGTGCCGATAGTGGTGGTCAAATTGGCGTGTCAGCGGCTCGGCTGCTTGTCCCTGTCCTGTTAGCGACATCAGCGCTAACAGGAAGCTGGTAAATATACCTTCAATCATCGAGTTACCCCCTCAAAATTCTTACGGCCTGATGTTAGCATACGAGGTGGGCTATATCTGAAAATCGCTTCAATATTTTCAGATATTCTTGGAATAAGCAGGGCTTTTTGCTTCATAAAGTCATTCGGATTTATTCAAACTAAGCATTAGCATAATAGCCATAGAATATTTCACAATTCCGGCTTATACTAGGGATTCTTAATATAAGGAATGTCATGAAAAGAATATTATCAGCTCTTAAGAATCCGGGGGCGGTGCTGGCGGCCGGTGCATTGGTATTGAGTGTATTGGCCGGGCTTGGTATGCAGCCGGCCAGCAAGGTTGAAGCCGCACCGGGCGGAGGCGCCGGATACTTTCTAAAAATAGACGGGATTAGTGGTGAATCGGCTGATGCCAAGCATAAAAATGAAATAGAGCTGAACTCGTATTCCTGGAGCAAAGGTGAGCCAGGGCTGGTTCAGACGGCCACTTCAGGCGGTGGAGGCGCTGGTAAGGTGCAGGTTCACGATATTCACTTTAAGCAAGATGTCAGTAAAGCATCGCCTCAGCTTATGCAGGCTGTGGCCAGCGGCAAGCATATCAAAGAGGCGGTGTTGACCGTGCGCAAGGCGGGCAAAGGCCAACAAGAGTACTTGATTATTAAGATGAGCGATGTGGTGATTAGCTCTTACCGCACGGCCGGCGATAATTCCGGTGTCGTGACGGATGAATTTAGTTTGAATTTTGCCAAGATTGAGTACTCATACTCGCCCCAGAAAGCTGACGGATCACTTGATACGCCAGTCGTGGGTCTATGGGATTTTAGGGGCAATAAAGAATTGTAGGTAGCGTCAGGGTTTAGTGCTGTTTCTTCAGGTTTTGCAGTAATTGTTCGAGCCATTCGCCCAGTAATGCCAGCTGAGCCGTGCTCATATCACTTTTAAGCTCCGTGCCAACCCGGTGTTTAATGGCCACTAGCTCATCAATGAACGTCTTTGCCTTGTCGGTAAGGTACAAGTTGTGACGGCGGGGATCGATCTGATCGGCCCGCCGTTCGACTAATTGCATGTCCGTCAGGCAGTCGATAAGGGCGCTGAGTGAAGCGGCCGTCACACCAAGATGCACCCTTAGCTCACTTTGGCTGAGTCCTTCCTGCAGAGAGATGTAATACAAAGCTCCGCCCTGGGCAGCGGAAATACCAAAGCGGGCGAATTTGTTGTCCATTAGCTTGGCATATTCGGTATTTATCTGCTTCAGCAGAACACCAATATCTCTTTGCTGCATACTTAGAGTCCTAAATGTTATAAGTATAGCATTTTTTGTATAATAACGCAAATTTGCGTGTTTTTTTATGTTTTGCTTGACAATAATAGTTAGTTGCCTAACAATGTCGATGTAGATTACTTAGGAGGCTAACTATATGTCAACGACTAACCGCAAGGTCCTTGTTGCCTTGGTAACGGGGGCAAATAAAGGTATTGGCAAAGGGACTGCCCGGGAGTTGGCCCGGCGAGACGTCCGGGTAGTGATGGGCGTACGTGATATAGAACGCGGCAGGGCAGCGGCACGAGACCTGGAGACCGAAGGGCTGCTGGTTGATGTTGTCGGGCTGGATGTGACTGACGAGTCATCAGTGCAGGCTGCGGCTGAAACGATCGAGCACAAATACGGTAAGCTGGATATTTTGGTTAACAATGCCGGAATTAGCTTGGGGTATGATCCCGAGCTAGCCTTTGATGCCAGGGCTTTCACCCGAACCTTTGATACCAATTTATTTGGCATGGTGCGGGTGACTAGCGCTATGTTGCCGCTGCTTAGAGAGTCCAGTGCGGCCAGGGTGGTAAACCTTTCGAGCACACTCGGTTCGCTAACCATTACCTCGGAGGCTACCGATATGCCAATGCTTGCGGCCTACAACGGATCGAAAACGGCGGTTAACGCCTTGACTGTGGAGTATGCACAGATATTGAAGCCCGAAGGTATCAAAGTAAATGCGGCTGACCCCGGCTACACGGCTACTGACTTGAATAACTATGCCGGACCCCGGACGGTTGAGCAAGGAGCGGCGGTGGTGGTACACCTGGCGACTCTGACTGACGACGGCCCAACTGGCGGCTATTTTGACGACAACGGCCAGCTGCCCTGGTGAGTGCTTTAGTTACTTCTCCCAAACACGGATTTTTATCGTGACTGAGGTGCTAGTCTTGTTAGAAACCTGCGCCCAACTGGAGCGGCCTTCCGAGGTATTGAAGCACCAGGCTACTCCTTTCGTGATGGCCGGCACATGCGGAACGGTGGCCGCATGGGTGTCCTTGAATTCGGCGCATTTATCATAAGCAATGCCTGGGCTAAGACCGGCGGGATACATATGGATATCGCTGCTGGCATAGAAATTGCCATTGGGGTCGAAGTACATATCAAACTGGCCGGTTGCTCCTGTTTGCCCGCTCTGGACATCGGCCCGTTGATCAACATCAATGGCGCTGCCTTTGGGTAGTGTAACTTCGGTCTCATAGCGCGGCGCTCCGGGTGCGGTATTGGGCGAGTCAGTTGGTTGCACAGCGGTCTGGTCGGTGGTGGGGCCGGTGGTGGCGGCGTTTTGAATAACCACGTGCGCGAGAAGGCTTACTAGTATGAGGCCGCCGAGAATGAAAAGCGTCATGGACCACTTGCGGCGGGTTTGCCAGAACCAGCAGCCAAAAAAGATGGCCTGGCCGGCGGCGAATAGGCCGGCTGCTGTAATAGCGCCATTCAAAATAAACAGGATGATGGCGACGGTGCCGACGGTGCCAGCAACGATACCGAGCCATTGGGCGGCAGAGCTGCTGGGCCGTCCGGGTTCTGCTTCATTCATGGCTCGTATTGTACCAGACGTAAGCGAAAATTGAGCCGGACGGTTCCTTGGGTTGTTCGCACCGAGAAAAGGTTATGGACATTGGGCATATCGGGTAGATTGCTGAGCTTATGAAACCAGGGTTCGAGTTCATTCATGAGTTAATTATATTATCTCTAGGCTAGGCAGGCGATAAAAATAAGAATGGATGCCGCCACCGACGCTAACGTACGAATATTGTGTAAGCGATTCCAGGGCTTTTCGAATTCTGACCTGGTCTTGGCCATCTCAATGTCAGAGGCACCGGCGGCGCTAAACTTGGCAAGCCGTTCATTAAGAGGAACGTTGCCAACTATAGTGACCACGAATGAACCAGCAATATATGCTACCGATGCGGCGAGCAACAACATGAACCGCGCAGGATCTGCATCGCTTCGATGGAGGAACGTCACAACCGGCAAGAGTACAACAGGCCCCAGAAACGTTAAGAAAAACAGCGGATTCTGGATGACAATGTTAATTGACTGCATGGCTCTGATATATTCGACATCCTTGAGGCGATGCAGTCCCCTATTCACCGATACTGTATAGCCATAGAACAGGCCAGCAAGAAGTGTGGTGAGCGTACCGGCTACCACTAGTAAAATATTTTCGAGACTCATGAGCGCACCTCATGCTGTACGCCGATGAAATATTGAGGCCGGCCTTGCCGGTCGAACACCGGGGTAATGGATAGTTCATTCTGAAATGACGTACCGTCTTTACGGTAATTAGTAATGGCCGTACGGCACTCGGTACCTATGAGCACCGCACCGCGAATGACGGCCCTGGCCGGCTGGTCGTGGTCACCGGCTTGCAAGAAGCGGCAATTGAGTCCTTCGATCTCGGCGTTGGAGTAGCCGGTTAACCGCTCGAAGGCAGGGTTAGCGAAGATGATTGGATTGTCAGGTTGGCGGGCATCAGTCACCACCACGCTGTCGGCGCTGGAGTAGATTGCCTTGAGCAGGATGTTAGCAAGCATGCTTTTGTGCATTGTTATAAAAATTAGTCGATATTGCCGGTAAACTCTGGAACAACATGTCGTTTCGTATGGTTTTTTTGTTTTGGCTATGTTAATTAGCCTTTGTGTTGAGGTCATTTCTATCGGATCGCCTGAATCATAGGACCCTGGCCATACTTTACTATACCCTTAATTAATGGAGAAATAATTGTGAAAAGCATACAGTTAGTAGCTTTGGTTTTGCTGATCGTAGGTGGGCTGAATTGGGGCCTGGTGGGATTGCTCGACTTTAACCTAGTCGGGGCTTTGATGGGGGATGGCTCAGCGCTTAGCAGGATCGTGTATTCGCTTGTAGGATTGTCGGCCATTGCAGTGGCAGTGAACGCCGCCATGGATCAATCGGCGGGTTCGCCGTCTGTGATCCGTGAGCGATAACATGCTGAGTGGCTGGAACTTAGCGGCAATAGACAGAGTAAGGCCGGGGCGAATGCCCCGGCCTATGTTGCCGGTGGAGTCAGGCGTTAACCTGTGCCCCCTGCCGGCTGGATGTGATTGTGTAGTAACAGCGAGTAGCGCGATGAGCGCGGCGCAGAACACGTACATGCTGGCGCTCGCTACCTTGGCTGAGTCTGTAGGCTCAAGAATCAACTCATCATTGATTGGAAACCCCTCGAGCGAAGTCTCGCCGGTGTCTTGGCGTTGCCAAACGGTGATCCTGTCTCCTTCATGCAGGTCGAACGGAGTTGACAGGACGCGCTGGGAAGATGCGCCGCTGGGAACAGCCACGTTGTAGCTCACCGTGGTCCCGGTGACACCAGGGCGCTGAACGGCGCTGAGCACCGTGACCTGCACCTGCTCTTGGGTAGCCTGTTTCCCGGCTACGGTGAGCTGGGGCTGGAGTGATGCTACCAGCCAAACTATGATTGCTCCGATGGTAACAACCACCAAGAACGCGAATAGCCCAAGCGCTGAGCTCCGTGGGGTGCTGTTGGCGCTGCCGTTGCTAGTGAGTGTGCTAGACATTTATGCTCCTAGGAGTCGGGATACGCCTATTTTTTTATTATAACACTGTTTATGATATTGGTCAAGGTAACGCTGAGCGGCATTTGCTTCACAACGTTTTTTTGTGTGTTTTAGCGATAACAAACGGAATTATCATTCTGTATAATATTTTGGTCCAGACGGCTTTTAGTGCTTTCTAACGCGAGAGCCCGGTGTCGTTTGGCGGCCCTTCGACATGCCAAGGAGGTGAAATATGTTGCGAGGACTTTTGCTGAGGATTTTAGGCATCAAGCAGCCTGCCGACCAGTTCCAGAGCTGTTCCGCCCTGGACTGCATTGGGGACTACAAGTGCCCCACTGGTAACTTCTGGTGACGTTTGACTAGGGTGGTAGGGGGTCACTTGTAGTCCCCTACCACCCGCCTTTCTGCCAACCGATGTGAGAGGACGAACATGCAATTTCACCGCACCAGTGTGCAGCTGCAGGGGAAGACATTGCCTGTGCTTACCGCTGGCTACCAGAGCTGGGTCTTTATCAGGGAAATGCCCGTACGAGTACCATGGCTATTGACGATGGCGCCGCGGCCGTTATCTTGGCTGCTTCAAAAGCACTTGCAACCACCACCGAATGATGCGCTCGGCGTGACAGTCATTCCGCAGATGAACTGCAACGCAGCTTGCCGGTACTGTTTTCAGAACAAGGAGCTCACCCCGACATCGGTCATAAGGGTGGACAGTTGACTTCATCGAAGCACAGCGCCAACTTCAAGGGCGGAAGTATGTTTTTTTGATGCTTTTTGGCGGAGAGCCTTTGTTAGATCCTGCCCGGTGCTACAAGCTTCTAGATCAAGTGAAAGCTCTTGGTGGCGCGAGCATTGTTACAAACGGGGTCCGTCTGACTCCGGATGTAGCGCAGGAACTTACCGCACGGAAAGTCCGGAGGGTGCAGATTACCTTCGACGGCGCCCAGGAGCAACACGACCAGGTTCGAGTAAGAGCTGCTGATGGCGGCCCGACGTATGAGACCATTCTTGAAAACCTAGTGAGTTTCGATACGTTGCCGGTACTTCCCGGCCGGTCTCTGCGTGTGAATGTCACTCAGACCAACGCGCCTGGACTTGGCTTGTTGGTTAAGGATCTGGCCGCACATTTGGATCCAGCCCGATGGATGCTATACTTCGCGCTGGTCAGCGACAACGATATCGGCTGGGATGACGTTCTACCCGGCGGCTCTGCTTCAGTAAGCAACATGCTGGTTGATCTGACGTGTCAAGCCGCTGAAGCCGGGTTCATCGTTCCCGCTCCGGTTTCGGAAGAAACCGAGTGCGGCTACTGTAGCAAGTCTTTCGGAAAGGGTGGCATGGTCGTCAATGCTGACGGTCGCCTCTACTCATGCTGGGAAACTGCCGGGTATCCGGAGATGGCCGTCGGCGATGTGCGGGGCGGCTATGTATTGCTGGAGGGCAATGAGCACAAGTGGGTCCAATGCGGTTACAAATCGCAGAATCAAGCTACTAGGACAGGCTGCGGCGATAACCTCGCGGAACTCAACTGGACTCTGCGCGAGCTCCTAGTTAGACGCGAACTCCAGCAGAAACAGCCCGCGTCTGTCAGATAGCTCCTCGGCGCTATATGCTGGATTGCCCCTACGCCTATTGTCTATGTGCGGACTAGGTGTGGGGGCCTTAATTAATTGGGATAGAGGCTGATTACTACTCCCCGTGGGCCTGCTCTAGGTCATTGATGATGATTTTCTTCATCTTCAGCATCGACTGCATGACCCGGCCTGACTTGGCTGGATCCGGGTCACTTAGCAGTTCGCCCAAAACGCTTGGAACAATCTGCCAGGACAAGCCGTATTTATCTTTGAGCCAACCGCACTGCCCTTCTTCGCCGCCGTTGGCGGTGAGTTTCTCCCAAAGCTCGTCAACTTCTTCCTGGTTTTTGCAATCGACGCTGAATGATATGGCTTCGGTGAATTTGAAGGCTGGGCCGCCGTTAAGCACCATAAATTCCTGGCCTTCAAGCTGAAACGTTGCTACTAGAACCTGTCCGGCCGGCCCAGGTCCGTCTTCTCCATACCGGCTGACATTTAATACCTTGGAGTCTCTGAAGATGGAGGTATAGAAATTCATTGCCTCTTCCGCATTGCCATCGAACCATAAACATGGGGTGATCTTTTGCATTGCATTGTCTCCTTATTCGGTGCAATTGATTATCTCATGTTTCGGCTTGAGTAAAGCTTGGGTATTTTGGATAATCAACGTGTTTTTCGGCTCTTTAGCATACAATAAGGGTGTAGCGGCTGTACCTCACAACAGAGGCTGAAAGGTGGGCGATGAAACGCATCAACTGGCCGTTTTTGTGTATCGTGGTGCTGGCGATTCTAGCGGTATTTGCCCGGGCGATACTGACGAAGTACTACCCGGCTCCCCGGATACTACGACACCATCTGGCTGATTTTGGCTTCCCGGCGGTAGTCACAGTAGTATTATCGAGCCTTATTAACCTCGTCACCCCGATTCGTATGCGCCTGAAGTACGCCGGGCGGTTTGTATGGGCCCACTTGGTTGTGGTACTGCTGGGCACGGCGCAGGGGCTGAATATTGAATACCAGGACTACACGGGCGCCGACCGGAATAACCCGGACGACTTTGACCCTGGCGCTCTGATTGCAAGCTGGCTGGGTGTGCAGGACACCGACACGTTTGACTGGTGGGATATTGTGGCGATCTGTCTTGGCGGTCTGCTGGTGTTTTATCTCCAGTGGCGGTCAACGCGGCACATACGGTCATGGCGGCGGGGTTTGATGTTTTTGTCGCCAGAGGCGTCTTCCCCGGCAAGGAGGTGAAATCAATGCTACGACGAATACTGGGCATCCGTCCACCAGTTTGGGCACTACAGGCTGACTGCCCGAGTCATGGGGACCCCGAGTGTCATGATTACGGCTGTAGCACGTACAAGCCCTGACCACAGAGGCGGTAAACCATGGGGCGGCCCCTATGTCTGATGTTTCGGACATAGGGGTTTTTGTTGCTGGGGCTTTATTGTTTTTTGATGGTCGAGACTATCTGTTTGGCTACAGCTTTGAAGTCTGAGCCGGCCGGGGTGGGCGAGCTGCGGGGGCTGGTGTCTGCGCCGGCACGTCGTGGGTTGAGGTAGTGGCCGGCTTGGTCTGACTGGATTGATAAGCAAAGTAACCGGCTATGGCTTAAATTGGGTTTGTATGGTATGGTAGCGGCGCTAGCGCTTATCGTCAAGTAAGGGAGTGAGCATGGGCCTGGATGTCATAATCCTGATCATCATGATTGTGTCCATTTTGGTTGGCGTAGCCTGGCCGGCGTATGTTGAGCTATCCGAGGGATGGAATGTAGGGGAGCAGCTCAGCGGCGAGCAGATAAAACTGTACGATAAGAGCTTTGACCAGCGTTGCAAACAACTCCGGCTCTACACATACTTGTGCGGTGGTTTGGCGTTGTCGGCAGGGATTTTCACGGCGATAAGCACTAACCTCTTCCTCAAGGAGGTCGACAGGAGCCACTTTAGTGCTGACCAGGAATGGGAGTCAGTCCTGTTCATGTACGGCTTGGTTGGCCTGCTGGTATTTTTAAGCCTCATGTACGGCCTAGTCGTTTTACGGACCAAAATGAAGGCGCTCGAGCGCCTTAGGTCCGAAGGGTGGAAACCCAAGACCCAGGCATAGTTGCCGGGGTGTCGCTTATGGCGGCACCCTATTTTTTATGGCTGCAAGATAATCTTAATAGCGGGTATTTTCCATCAACTTTTCTACATTCACGATTTCGTTTAAGCCCCGGGAGCAGTTATCGAGTATCTTCTGACGCTTGGAAGAACTGAGAAGTTTCATGATTTCAGTGAGTCTCGCTATAAACTCATCCATCGTTGGCTTAGATACTGCTAGCGTACATCGGTAAATATATTCGTCGGCCGCTGTATAACCGAACAATTCACCCGGTAAGCAAGCTATCCCGCTTCTGGCCTTACCAGAGTACGTTAGCAGTACATTCAGAAATTCAATGCTATGTCCTACCTCCCAATCGGTGCATTGCTTTGATATTTTCATGATGAAATACCAGCCGCCTTCGGGCCTTATCAAGGTGATAAGGCTTTTCCCGTGGCCGTATTGGGTATTTATGTCAGCTACAGCATTTTGCAAGTATTTCAAGTTTGATTCATAGATTTTATTGTTTCGAGTCACCCACTCACTTGGTGTGCATAGCATAGCGACAAGGGCGCACAGCTCATCGATCTGTGAGACCCGGCCAAAGCTCATTAAAATTTGATAGTGTTCCATGGCACTATAGAGTTCAGTGTTCGTGGTAGCGATGAAACACACCCTTGATGTGGGCAGGGCATATGTCTTGGAAGGACTCGTGGCTATCACTGAATAGTCGCTGGCGGAGTAGTCTTTTCCTCGTATGCGTACTTTGAATTCCGGGTTTACGCCATAGCAATCTTTGCCAATATAACTACCGCGGTAGACATCGTCCCAGAATATTAATAACTGCCTTCCCTGGAGGTTTTCTTCGATGACATGCTTAATGATGGAGCGCATTGACTTTGCGGGCAAGACCAGGCCGTCGGCATTGTTGACGGTAGGTATGTAAATCGCTCGTCTTTTGATGTTTCTGGTTGCTTTGATCCATTGTTTAATTGAGTTTTCATTATAAATATCCAAGGTGTTTATTTGGCATTTGAATAGAGAAGGTATGTTCCTGAGGCTTTGGTAATAGCCGATCGGCATTAAAAAGCTTCCACCTAGAATGTGGATGTCGTCATAAGATCGGCTGCTGAATAATGCGGCGCAGAAGCACATGAATGCACCTTTGATCCCGCCGGAGTAAATATTGATGTTATCGATGTCGAACTTTAATTCAAACTGGTCAAAGTACTCACATATGGCAGCTTTTGACTCGCTGGCATATCCGGAACTGCCCCCGCGATAATGGCCCAATTTATGTTTACGGGTAAGAATGCAGGATCTAAAGTCTTCATAGCACTCATTGTTCTTGGCTTCTGCCTGATATAGACGCTGCAATATCTTATCGGGATTTACCGATAACGAAAGCTGCCCGCTATGTTTGTCGATGAACGATAATAGGCCTTCCTGAGATACGGCAAAATGAGCCAAAAATTTAAAAACAGCCTCGTGTGGCTGCTCCGATATATGACTACCTTTGTAGAGCTTAACGAGATTCCTACTAGCTGCTGCGCTGTCGATTACTTTGTAAGCAACTGAATAGATGTCGTCGAACTGGGTATTAATAATGCTCATTCCTGAATATCTGAATAGTTAATTGTAAGTAAAATGTCAGACGCGTTTACAGTCTATAACATTTATGCGCATTCGTAATGGAACAATAACCAAACGTTCTGACTCCTAGCGACTGGAGGCCCCTTCACTAGAACCGGTATGTGTTTAGCGGTACTATTCCTCCATGCAACCAGAGAACAGCGTTAATTACGTTCAGGCCGGGATTGTCAGGCAACTTTACTTTAATGATAGCTTGCGCTTTGCCGAGCTCAACGTGGATGGTGTGCCCAGCGATCAGTTTTCCTATCATCTGCGGCAGCTGGTTAAGTACGGCGTGATCGAGAAAAACCGGTATAACGCCTACCAGTTGACGGTTTTGGGGCGGACGCGGGCGATTATGCTCTACCCGGATAAAAGCACGTTTGTCCAGCAAGGGTTTCTCGGAGTCAGGCTGGTAGTTACGAAAGTTGAGGCTAGCCGGCGCTACATTCTGATGCAGCAACGCTCGGCCGTACCCTACAAAGGAAAATACGCCACGCCCGGAGACCGGGTGTTGTTTGGTGAAGATGTGCAGGTCGCCGCTGCCCGGGCCCTGGAAGCTCAGACTGGTTTGAGCGGCACCATCGCATTATGTGGGCTGCATCACCTCAAGGACGTGTACCAGCACGACATTGTCCAGGATAAATATTTCTTTGTCTGTGCTGTATCGGAGCCGCAGGGAACACTGCTGGCTCAAGGGCCCAGTGGGGCCAATATGTGGATGGCCTATGACGACTTGGCTAAGTCTGACCAACTTGTCCATGGCTGCCTGGAGTTGATTGGCCTCGCGGCCAGCGACACCATGAGCTTTTTGGAAAAAACCTACCGGGTGGAAACATATTAATGAGGAGCCTTGATGCAAACAGCCTTAACATTTGATGACGTCTTACTAAAGCCCGGTTACTCTGGATTTGACCGGGCTGAAATTGACCTGTCCACGCAACTGACCAAGAATATCCGGTTAGCTGCGCCGATTGTGTCTTCGCCCATGGATACGGTGACTGAGCGCAAACTGGCCATCGCTTTAGCAAAGGCGGGCGGTTTGGGATTTATTCATCGCAACCTGACTATTAAAGACCAGGCTGCGGAAGTGGTGGCAGTGAAGGAGCTGGGGTTGCCCGTGGGAGCGGCTGTGGGGTCTAGTCCAGGATATGAGGACCGGGTGGAGCAATTGATTAAGGCCGGAGCCGATGTGATACTGGTGGACTGCGCCCATGGCTATGCGAAGAAGGTCATTAACGCCGTAACCTATATTAAAGACAAGCATAGCGTGGACGTCATGGCGGGTAATGTGGCCACAGCCGAAGGCGCGGCGGCGCTGATCGCGGCGGGGGCCGACGCATTGCGCGTGGGTATGGGGCCGGCTGCTATTTGTACCACCCGGGTTGTGTCCGGCATGGGAGTGCCGCAGCTAACCGCCATCCTGGAGACGGCCGGCATAGCACGAAACCACGGCATACCCGTGGTTGCTGACGGCGGCATTAGCTACTCCGGTGACATCACTAAGGCTCTGGCTGCCGGGGCATCGGGTGTGATGCTGGGCAAAATACTTGCGGCTACGCTTGAAGCGCCGGGCCGCCTAGTCAGGGTTAAGACCGAGGAGGTGCCGGCGCAATTTAGCGGCCTGCTAAACGGCGCGGCGGCCTATGACTTTAAGGAATACCGTGCCATGGGATCCTTGGGCGCAATGAAGCGGGGCATGGAGATTAGTTCTGAGGATGAGTTCCATGGCAAGAGTTACACCGGTGACGTGCTGATTGCTGAGGGGGTCGAGGGCATGATCCCCTGCACCGGCGATGTAGCTCAAACGGTAGCGCAGCTAATCGGTGGCGTGACTTCTGGCATGTACTACGTTGGCGCCCGCACGATCGGCGAGCTGTGGCAGACAGCCCAGCTTATTCAGATTACCCAGGCGTCTTTGACCGAAAGCCACCCGCATCATTTGCACATTACCCAGAGCGGGGCCATCTAAACGCCAGCTTGGCATGTTATATGCGGATGACAACTTTGACACCATTGTGTATGATGCTTGCATCAAATGATTGGGATCTCGGGGGATCAGATTGTTTGATGTACCTTCAAGGTCTTCGAGGAGGTGAAGAATGCTACGACAATATGTTATGAGGTTCCTGGGAGTCCAGGTGCCTGCCGCAGGTGTGAGGTCACCCTCGAGTTGTACGGACTGTGTCGGCTACTGCGGCACGCGGAACGTTTAGCCGTTACCGGCATGGGATGCTGGGGATGACCCCCAGCATCCCTAACTTTCCCTCAAACTTAGGAGCTGGAATGAATTCAACGGCACGCTTCAGACGGTCGGCGTTGCAGCTAAATGACCAGTCGTTTCCGGTCATCATGACTGGGCGTAAGGCTTGGTTATTCATCGGCAGCGAGCCTATAAGGCTACCGACATATCTGACCAAATGGCCGGGCCTGCTATCTTGGGGTCTTCGTAATTATTTGGAGCCACCACCGAACACGACGTTGTGGGCCACGGTCATTCCCCAGATGGGTTGTAATGCGGCCTGCGGATACTGTTTCCAGAACGTCAGCGTTACTGAAACCAGTGTTGAGCGCGTGGATGCTACATGGATGACCGATAAGGTCATGGAGGCGACCGTCGTTTTCATCGAGAAAGAGCGACTGCGCAAGGGTCTAGATGGCGTCCATGTCGGTCTTTTTGGAGGGGAGCCGCTGCTCAATCCGGAGCGCTGCTACAAACTGCTCGAGATGGTCGAGCATCGCGTGGGCGCATCCATTATCTCCAATGGGATTCGGCTTACACCCGAGATAGCACAAGGTTTGACTGAGCGAGGTGTGAGCAGTATACAGATTACCTTTGATGGGGCGCGAGAAGACCACGACCAAGTCCGGGTGTTGGCCGCTAACCGGGATGGAACATACGATACGATCCTGGATAATTTGGTGCAAATAGACGCCTTGCCAGTATTGCCTTCTCGGCAGCTGCGCGTGAATGTGACGCAGAAGAACATCGGAAACCTTGAGGCTTTGGTTCGCGATCTTGCTGACAAGCTAGAGCCGAGCCGATGGCTGCTCTATTTTGCCGTGGTTGACGATATTGGCGCTGGATGGGCTGGCGGGCTGACGCCTGGACGACGCTTGGCCGACACCCTTATCGGGCTGTCCCGCCTAGCTCAGGACAATGGTTTTAAGATTGCTCCTCCCTCGGCCGGTCGCGAATGTGGTTTCTGCAGTCAGTCGTTTGGCGATGGCGGTATGGTCGTGAACGCTGACGGCCAGTTGTCTTCTTGCTGGGAAACCGCCGGCTTTCCGACTATGGTAGTCGGAAATGTCTGGAGTGGATATAAACCAGCGGGTAACGAACACAAATGGGTGCAGTGCGGCTACCAATCCGTCAATCAAGGCTCCATCCAGGAGCGGGCTGGTGACTTCGAGGAGCTTGATTGGGCTCTTCGTGAGCTAGCGGTCGAACGCGCACTGGCGAAAAGTGCCCGGAGTGCGAAATAACTTTCGCTGTTAATTCTCCCTATGCCTGGTATCCTGGCCTGGGGAGATTTTTTTGGCTCATTTATGTTATTTGACGTAAAAGATTACGTTAACGGAGTAGGTCAAATCGTTTTGGCCAGGCTGGACGGATAACTGCTGCATGGTTTTGGCGGCGTCAGATGAGGTCGTGACATCCATGGGAATGACGCCGAAGCCAGCCGCATCAGCGACTTGTTTAACGTGGCCAACTTTAAAGCCGAGGTTGCGGGCTGACTGTTCGGCTTTGGCACGGGCATCCTTGGTGGCTTCGTCCCGGGCTTGATTCTCGAGTTGCTTGCGCTTGGCATCACTGAAGTTGGCCTGAGGCGAGACGGCGCCTTCCGGTGCGGTGGTAACCATGTAGTCCTGGATTTTTTGGGCCTGTTGGCGGTTATTGACCGTAACGGTGAGATTTAGCGTGTAAGTGGTGCCTTCTGCGATGGGACTAGGTTCAACCGACCGGCCGTTATCATTACTGTAGCCGTTTGAACTGGTCTTAATTTTATTGTCCGCGACACCAAGTTTTTTCAGCTGGGCAATAACAGTTTCACTCTTTTGCGTTAATTCTGCCAGAGCGGCGGTCTTGTCCTCGTTTTTGGCTTTGTAGCTAGGCGAGAAGACATATTCATCCGGTTCGGCCTTCAATGTGGCCTGCCCGGTGACATTTACGGTGCGGTCACCCTGGCCGGCGCGGGACCATGGCTGCCACAACAAGAGCATTATGGCGATTATTGCTAGTAGTAGAGCGGTGATGATCCGGAGATCGAGCGAGAAGCTGATTTTTTGCTGATTTGAGTCAGGGTTTGGTTTTTCGACGCTCATGGTTTCCATTCTTGGTTATATTTATAGTCTCAGATGCAATGGATTATATAAGGCTTGTGCTTTGAAATCGATGGCATAATCGCCGATGCAGTGTTTCTGATGTCCGTGCTGATCTTGGCGAGTTCATTAACCTGCGACAGACATTGATAACTTAGTGTCTTGTACCCTTGAAAATGAAACATCCCCCGGCGCCAGAGTTATCTCTGATGTAGAGACTGGCGCCGGCCCGGACGATTGTCTCATGGCCGTCAGGGTGAGCGAGGTACTGGTGGCTCAGCCACCAGTAATTCCCGAGCCCGCTTCGCATGACTGCTCCTAGATGTCGTGGCGCACTACGCTAGATGCTATCTTATTATAATATGACATATTATCTATTATTTTGCAAGTCTTGCTAATAATATAGCAACCGCTGCCATGGTTAATTTTGGCGTGGATATCATTATTATCATTCTGTATACTGCTTGGCGAGCCCTTCGACATGACCGAGGAGGTGAGATTTATGCTACGGCACCTGTTCTTGCGGTTCTTGGGTGTTCGGGGACCAGCTGCGGTGCAGTACCGATGTTCCGAGTATCAGCCTATTTGCCCGCCAAATGCAGCCTGACCTGGCTGTTGGACGCTGGGAGGCACTCGCCTCTCAGCGTTTATTTTTTGTGCTCGAATTAGCTATTAGGACGAGGGCTTTCCCCTGCCTAAACCATGTTAATCTAGAAGTACTATGCCAAATCAGCCATTTCAAGAATTTATCGAAATCCGTGGTGCGCGCGAAAACAATCTAAAGGATGTGAATTTGCGTATCCCTAAGCGCAAAATTACCATTTTTACCGGCGTGTCAGGTTCGGGCAAGTCGTCGATTGTGTTTGATACGATTGCCAACGAGTCGCAGCGGCTGTTGAGCGAGAATTTCAGCATGTTCCTGCGGAATTTTATGCCCCGCTACCCTCAGCCGGATGCTGATGCGCTGGAGAACTTGAGCATGGCGGTAGTGGTGGACCAGAAGCGCCTGGGCGGCGGGTCGCACTCGACCATGGGGACGATCACCGATATCTCGCCGGTGCTCAGGTTGTTGTTTTCGCGGGTTGGCCAGCCGCAGATTGGCGCTTCCAACATGTTTTCATTTAATGACCCAGCCGGGATGTGCCCGGATTGTGAGGGCATCGGGCGCAAGATGACCGTGACTTCTGATAGGTTTTTGGACATGTCCAAGTCTCTCAACGAAGGCGCGGTCCAGGTGCCGATTTATTCAAACTGGGAGAACACCGCTTACAAGTCCTCCGGGTTCTTTGATAACGACAAGAAGTTGTCTGACTTCACACCGGAGGAAATGGAGCTGCTGCTTCACGGCAAAGACCGCAAATTTAAGTTGCAGATCGGCACCGGCTCGATGAATGCGACGTACGAAGGGGTGATCGAGAAGTTTACCCGCGCCTACATCAGGCGGGACATTAAAACCTTGTCGGAGCGGACGCAAAAAATGGTGTCGCCGTATATCACCATGGGCCCGTGCACGCTTTGCCATGGGGCGAGGCTGAGCCAGGCGGCTTTGGGCTGCAAGATTGACGGCCGGAATATTGCTGAGTTGGCAGCCATGGAGGTTGGCGAGCTGATTAAGGTTGTTCGGGCGATTAAGGACCCGGTGGCGGCGGCGATGGTGAAGACTCTGACTGAGCGGTTGGGCCATTTGGTGGATATCGGCCTCGAATATCTTAGCCTAGACCGTGAGACTGACACGTTGTCGGGTGGTGAGTCGCAGCGGGTAAAGATGGTGAAGCACCTCAGCGGCAGCCTAGTGGACGTGACTTATATTTTTGATGAGCCCAGCGTGGGTCTGCACCCGCGTGATGTTCACCGTTTGAATGAACTACTGCAAAAGCTGCGCGACAAAGGTAATACCGTGCTCGTGGTAGAGCACGACCCGGACGTGATCAAGGTGGCGGACCACGTTGTGGATGTTGGTCCGCGGGCCGGAAGTGCCGGCGGTCAGATCGTTTATGAAGGTAGCTATGAGGGCTTGCTTAAGGCCGATACTCTGACGGGTACCCATTTGAAGCAGACGTTGCCGATCAAAAACCAGTTTCGGGAAGGTAAAGGCGGGTTGCCGATTAAGGACGCTGACATTAATAACCTACAGAACGTCAGCGTCGATATTCCGACCGGTGTGTTAACGGTGGTTACGGGTGTAGCCGGGTCTGGCAAGAGTTCGCTGATTAACCAGGTGTTTCTGGGTACACATCCGGGCGCGATTGTGATTGACCAGTCGGCGGTGGGTGTATCGACCCGGTCTAATCCGGCTACCTACACAGGGATTATGGATGATGTGCGTAAGGCCTTTGCGAGCACTAATAAGGTGAATGCCGGATTGTTTAGCTTTAACTCCAAGGGCGCCTGCGAAAACTGCCAAGGCCTTGGCGTGGTCTACACGGATTTGGCATTTTTGGAAAGCGTCAAACTTCCCTGCGAAGTATGTAACGGTAAGCGGTTCAAAGATGAAGTGCTGGCCTACAAACTAAACGGTAAATCGATTAGTGATGTGCTCGAGATGACCGTGGAGCAGGCGCTGAAGTTTTTTGAGATCAAGGAAGTGAGCCGCAAGTTGCAAGCCATGAATGACGTGAATCTGGGCTACATCGCGCTGGGCCAGCCACTGAGCACATTGTCGGGCGGTGAATGCCAGCGGATAAAGCTCGCTAGTGAATTGCACAAAAAAGGTACGGTTTACGTCATGGACGAGCCGACCACTGGCCTGCATATGTCCGACATCAGACACCTCCTTGAGATCATGAACCGTCTGGTGGATGCCGGCAACACAGTGGTTGTGATAGAGCACAACCTGGACGTCATCCGTAACGCGGACTGGATTATCGATATGGGGCCGGAGGGCGGTAACAAGGGCGGCCGGATCGTGTTTGAGGGTACGCCGAAGGAGCTATTGAATGCGAAAGGTTCGCTGACCGGCGAGTATCTACAGGCGTAGGCAAATTACACCGACATAATAGCCACGCCGGCTTGTCCAACCAAAAGTGCTCCGCTGGCTACGGCGCCAAGCCAGGGCATAATCCAGGGCGAGATGCGCAGTCGGCGGCTTTCGGCGGTGTCGCGCCGTCGGATGACGATGAGTGAAATGTTGACGGCAAGAAATACAAATAGGAGAAGCAGGCTGGTGGTTTGGGCGAGCTGCTCTATCGGAAGCGTGAGGGCGCAAATGAGCGCCACTGCGGCCACAAGCAGCAATCCCCTAGCAGGTACATGACTTTTTGAGACTTTGGCAAACCACGACGTAATCCAGCCCTTGTTTGCCAGGCCATACAGGAACCTGGAACCCATGACTATATTCACGATGATTCCATTGAGGGTAGCCATGAGGCTAATGACGATAATGATGCCGGCAGCTTGGCCAGTAGCGGTGCTATAGACGGTCGCCAGCGGAGCTTTGCTTTGGCCTAACAGGTTTGGCGTCAGCACCCCAAGCGCGACAACAGCTACAGCCAGATATAACACCGTGACAATGAGCATTGCGGCTAGAATAGCTTTGGGGAAGGCCTTTTGTGGCTCCTTAACTTCTTCGGCGATATTTACCATGTCCTCAAAACCGATGAAGGCGTAGAAGGCAATAAAGGACGCTGAGATAATACCGGCCATGGCGGCACCGTCAATGGCGTGAAAAGAGCTGAGAAAGTTGGTTCCAAACGTAGATACCGCGTCAGGCTTGGCGAACAATATGCTGCCCACGAGGAACAAGAGGCCTCCAATTTCGACGAGGGTGAGCAAAGCCGCGGCTCCGACTGACTCCTTGATCCCCTTTAGCATGATCGCCAACAGTATTATTATGACCATGGTCATAATAAGTACAGGCGGCCAGGGCACTAAGGCATGGAAGTAGTTGGTAAATCCTTTCAGTAAGGTGGCCGTAGATACCACGCCGGCTACGATCAGCAACAGGCCGATAAGCCTGGAGAGATTGACGGCTTTAAAGGCCTCATGCAGGTACACCGAAATGCCGGCGCTAACGGGGAAACGAGCAGCCAGCTCGGCATAGCTTAAGGCGGCGCAAAATGCCACCAGGGCAGCAACCAAGAATGCTAACACCGACAAATAGCCGGCTGGTTCAGCAATCTTTCCGATTAGAACGTAGACGCCGGCGCCGACGATGTTGCCCGCCCCGTACAACGTGAGCATGAGCGTGCCGACATTGCGGTGGAGCTTGGCAGGCTGGCTTGATGTCATACTTTGGAGTCTGCCTTATTAGCCATCCACCAGGACCGACAAGATATTTCCGGCCGGGTCCTTGAACCAGGCGATATCCGGGCCCATTTTAGCGGCAATGCCCCTGAAGATGCCCTTTTCATCAGTCATATTAGGGTAATGTTCGAAAGTGATGCCTTTGGCCGCTAATTCGGCAACTGCCTGGTCAATGTCACCGACCGGGAAATTGAGGACAGTAAATGTGGCCGGGGTATGATCATCCTTGGGGTAAATGAAGACATTAGTTCCGCCGGCTAGCTTTAGGATGAGGTCCATAGGGCCGTCTTCAACCTCGATTCCCAATGTTTGGCCGTAGAATTTTTTGGCCGCTACTAGATCGTTGACCGAAAAACCACTGAACGCTTTTGAATCTTTGAACATGACTTACTCCTTATTGATTACTTCATTATGGCTGCTTGATTCTAAAATTTCTTTAGCACGTTTTAATTCTACATCCATCCATTCGAGCTGCTCCTCATACTCGGCTTTTGTGGAAACGGCCGGCTTGAAATTCGTCATCATTAGTTCGGCGCCGTCTTTATTCGGCACCACACGATATGGGATTATGTCAGTATTGCCGTCTGGCAGAATAACTTGATTGTCGAGCAGGAGGCGTTCGCGGTCGAATAGCGCTTTGACCCTAATGTCACCCTGCGAGGTGTGGGCGATATATTCATTATCTGTTACCCGCTCAAAGTTTGCAGCAAAATCGCTAAATTGGGGCCAATTGGCCAGATTTGAAATGTAGTCATAGACTTCCTTTGGACTGCGCTTAATGGTCACGCTAATGGTAGTGCCGCCGTCATCTCCTAGTGTGACCCGTTCGGCTATGTTCCAAAAATTATCGAATAAGGCTTTCTGCTGAGCGGCGAAGGCCGCATTCTCGATAACAGTAACCGAAACTTCCGGGTCGGTCTGATATATGGCAACGGTATTATCAAAAATCAAGACTTCGGCGTTAATGGGCAGCACATCGGATGGTATGTAGCGAACATTCATACAGATTTCAACAAACCCTTTAACATCAGTCCAGGGCTCGAAAACGCGATGATTGGTTAACTGCTTAACTTTAACCTTGTTTTTCAGTAATTGCCGCCGGATTGATTCGGCTGTAGTTTGCGGAATGAGGTCGCTTAGAGAGCCAAGCTCCATAATGCGATAATCGTGGCCACTGGCAGAACGCTGGTTAATCTCAATGATGTCCTGAAGATTGTTGGATACCCGCACTGAGGTTGTATTTAATTTTCCCATATGATTAAGAGTACTCTTAGTTATAGTCCTGTTCAAAGATAATTGGTTTGCGACCGGCGGGGGTTGATGGTTTCGGCTCGTCGTCATTGGACCTGTCATAATACAAAATAAGACTTGGCCGGGCGCTTGAACTTGGCTATTGCCCTAAGGTTTTTACCCCTGGATACCGATATTATTATTGTGGGAACAAAATGTTGCCGCAACCTATCCGGAAACTCTGATGAAAGGCAATGTAGACAATGACGCACACTGATGCCACAGACCTCAGGGATCGGTCACTGGGTAGTGCTGCCGAGTTCTTCGCCCTGATGGCTGAATTGCCCGGTCAACTGAGTCAGATTGGCGACCGAGAAAAGATCGAACTGATTGCCGGCACACTGGAAAATATTTGGTCGAGCGTTTGTCAGCAGCTGGGCATGAACGAGCACCGGGTCCTGTCCTCGAAGCACCGGCCGAGATGGGAGCAGGTCCCATATATGTCTACCCGGACGGCAACTAGGGCTGACCGGCTGACCGAGGTTAGCCAGCAACCTGCCCAGTATGCAACAAGTGCGGACACGAGTGACGTGGAACGGACATTTGGGTCCGCCGCACAGATTCTGCTGGATTCGCTCAGGGAGGTTGGGGTTTATGGCCGCCCAATGCTAACACCGATTCAACCAGGTTTGACCGCGCCAATTTCGGGCGCAGTTTAGCAGTAGTCGGCGGCCGCAAATTGCGGCC
>JBGTMQ010000013.1:0-28482 GCA_041743505.1 Candidatus Saccharimonadia bacterium | reverse complement strand
ATCGCACCGATCCATCGTAGCAACTTGGCGTTCACTTCGTCTCCTCTGTGTAGAGAATGAGCCAGGTACCGTTTTCACGGACGAGGCGCAGGACATAGTGTTGTACAACGCGGCGGTCCTGATCTAACGCTTCAGCGTTGGTTTTGAGCTTACCGAGGCATGCTTCTGGTGGTATAGTTTGTGTATGAAATTTAAGGCTAAAGGACTAACCTCAGCTTTTATTCTGGCTTGCTTATTGTCTGCCCCAATCATTATCTGGGCGGTTGCAATAGTTGTAACTTTTATATTTTTACCTATAGTGGCGTATGGGTTTTCTGGTAATTTTGAAACGGGTCTTCCTTTTACGCTTTTACTATTAGCTTTGAGTATTTGTGTTTTTCTTTTCGTTATCATTAAAGGAATTTATATGAAAAGCCAGCGCGCACTCATTGTTTCCGTAGTTGCCTTTCCTTTGATTGTTGCTCTAAATTACTCCAAAGGTGCTTAGCGCGTATGTTTACCATGGCAATAACATACCCAATTTTACAATAATCGCGATATATCTTGTCGCTGCTCTTGTCGCGGGTGTTTATATCTTTGAGTTAAAGCGCAATTGGCGCCGGTAACGCGTGAATGTAAGCCCAAAGGATTAACTCCAGCTCTCATCGTCCGCATTCCTGTTCTATACTTCTCCCGCAAAACAGTAGGCGGAAGCCTGCGGTAGTTCACTATTGGATTTTAATTAAGAATCCCCTAACCAAGACATAATCTCAGTTAGGGGAAGTGTAGAAGTGAACGGATTGTAGCTAGGCTAGATTGCGTTTACGTTCTTGGACCGGTGGGGGAGTTGGCTCGACTTCTGGGTCATCGTCGTCGCCCCCACCACGACACCAGGGACACATCAATTGGAGGCGCCGGTGTATCCAGGAGGCGTAGTAGAAATAAGCCAGGCAGATGTTGTATAGACTGAAAAGAACAACACTGAATAAGTCGGGCAGGAAAGCTTGGGCAATGCCGACGCCAAACAGGATGACCCAGGGTGTTGCGCGCCGCATGTGATGCGTAAACAGTAGCTTACGCCGGTGCTGTTCGACTTGCTCAGCCATATTAACCGGCATGTCGGCGATACAGCGGTCGCAGAGGGATCCGTTGTGGTAGGTGATCTCAAGGATTAACGCAGCTACCAGGCAAACTAAAAGAAATAGTGTTGCTGGAACCGTGGCCCAAGCCCAACTCTCGGGCAGGAAGCGGCAGACCATGAGGCCAAGAAATATTGCTGCTACGGCAGGCAAGCCGTAATGACCGATCCAGGCAGCCAGGGTGGCTAGTCGGCGGTGAGGCTCCGGTTGTTCACTAACCGTGCTCATAGGGGTCCTTTCGCCGGGTCATAACAAGGTGCGAGAGTGGCTCCATTATACGATAGTGGGGCGGCTTGGATTATTTTGCGGTTTCATGAAACTTCTGTGTGGTAATATGTTTTCCTTTTGGTGGGTATAAAGAGTTCTTTATACCCATGATCAAAATTAGAGCATTGCATGAGCATGTGTACAATTTCATACCCCTTGTGCTTTAATAGGGATAACTGCAAGAGGTGAATGTGGACAAAGCCAGCCTGAAAATTGAATTATTGTTGGAGCAGGTGATCCGGCTCGACGCTTCCGACCTGCATTTACAAGTGGGTTTGCCGCCGATGTTGCGCGTGGATGGCTCGCTGAAAGGGGTGGAGGACACACCCGCTTTGGAGCCGGCGGATGTGGAGCATCTGGTATTTTCGATCTTGGATGAGGATCAGAAAGAGATTCTGCTCAAGGATAAGGAGGTGGATTTCTCCTTTGCGTTTGGTAACTATGGCCGGTTCCGGGTTAACGCCTTCCATGAGCGCGGTAATTTGGCGGCGGCGTTGCGGCTGATTCCGGCCAAGATCCGGACGCTGGATGACTTGCAGATGCCCAAGGTCTTGCAAGATTTCACCAAATTTCCGCGCGGTTTGGTGTTGGTGACCGGCCCGACCGGTTCGGGCAAGAGTACGACGCTGGCGGCGATGGTGGACCGGATTAATACTGAGCGGGCTTGCCACATTTTGACAATTGAAGACCCGATTGAGTACGCGCACCAATCTAAGAAATCGATCGTGGTGCAGCGGGAGATCCACTACGACACCTACAGCTTTGCGGCGGCCCTGCGGTCGAGCTTGCGCCAGGACCCGGATGTAGTATTGATCGGTGAGATGCGTGACTTGGAAACGATTGCGGCGGCCGTGACCATAGCCGAGACCGGCCATCTGGTGCTGGCGACGCTGCACACGAACAGTGCGGCCCAAAGTATTGACCGTATGATCGACGTGTTTCCACCGCACCAACAGCAACAGATACGGGTGCAGCTGTCCGGTATGTTGCAGGGCGTGGTGAGTCAGCGGCTGGTACCTGCTATTGGTGGCGGCCGGGCGGTGGCAGCTGAGATTCTGGTAGCGACTGGTGCCGTGCGCAACATTATTCGTGAGGGCAAGACCCACCAGCTGGACGCGGTGATCCAGACCGGAGCTGAGTTTGGCATGCAGAGCATGGACCGCCAGCTTATCCAATTGGTCCAGGCCGGCCGGATAAGCTATGACGAGGCTAAGAACTTCGCGATTGACCTGCAAGAACTTGACCGTTTGATGCGAGGCTAAAATAGAAAAACGCGGGAGTGTTTCCCGTGTTTTAGCTTCATATTAGGTTTCTTTATGAGTGCTCCTTGAGTTGCTGGCGGGCAGACTCGGTGCGCTGCTGTTTGTCAACAAGCTCCTTGGGTAGGGGTGTGAAACCTTGGGCGTCGGGGCTGATGATAACACCGACAGTGAGTTCCGGGCTGGTAATGCGGGTATCATTTTTCCCCATCCATTCTGCTAGTTCGGTAAAGTTTTCCGTGGTGACAGCTAACAGGACACCAGGATCCTTGGTGGGCAAGTAGATAACTTCGTTTTGACGGTATGGTTGGCCGCCGTAGTAATCGGCTGCCGTGTTCGTAGCAGGTGCATCTGGGACAGACGTAATCTCGCTGCTTAGCAGAGCGGCGAAGTCCTTGGGGTTGGCATATTCTGTACCAAGTTCGCTATTGAGCCGTCCCCAGGCGCCGTTTTCAGGGAAACCTGCCGAAGTGGACTCTACTTCCAGCCGACTAATCGGTGATTCGGCGATGGCTACTTGACCGGTTTTCATGGATTGATCGACCAGAATGCTGAGGTTGTCGGCGAATTCTCGCATGTCGCGGGCGGCGTGTTCGTTGGCATAGTGTCCACTCATGTCTACTTGAGCTGCTGAAGCGGCCTGTTCAGCTCTGCTCATCCTTGGGTAGCCTTCTGCGACTGCTAAGATAGCCTGCTGGGCTAGCTCTACCCGTGGCGTAAGTGTGGCTTGGTGTTCAGCCTTTGCGGCAGCCTGTTCAGCTCCTAGATCTAGTGGCTTTGACTCATTGGTTCTTGAGTCTGCCTGGTGTTCGGCAGAGCTGTGATCGGGACTATCTAAATGGTTGGGCATAGTATTTTCTCCTTGGATAAATGATAGCAGGCGCCTGCTGGCTCCGGAAAGTTAATGATATTGTGGCGGATATACGCTATGATAGCCATAACCACTATTGTGAGCGATCCATCATGTTAACTTTTACTTATACTGCACATAAGAACGAGACCGGTGAGCTGGTTAAAGCCGAGGTTCAGGCCGAGAACGAGCAGGCGGCGGCTAAGCTTTTGATGAGCCAGGGTTTGTTCCCGATCTCGATAGATGATAACGCTAAGGTTGGATTGCTGGCCAAGAGTGGCATTGGCGGCCGGGTTGGCGCCAAGGACCGGATTATTTTCACGCGCCAACTGTCCACGCTGATTAATGCGGGGCTGCCGTTGACGCAGAGTTTGCGAACGGTACATGAGCAGGTTACCAATAAGGTGCTCAAGAACGTGGTGGCTGAGGTGGTTTCGAGTGTAGAGGGTGGTCAGAGTCTAAGCCAGGCTTTCGCGGCGCATCCGCAAATTTTCAGCAATATTTACGTCTCTTTAGTGGCGGCCGGCGAAGCTTCGGGCTCGCTCGATAAGGCCTTGGAGCGCATTGCCTATCAGCAGGAGAAGGATGCTGCTATCTTGTCTAAGATCCGAGGCGCGTTGGTTTACCCGGTGATTGTGCTGGGTGTCATTATGCTCGTGCTGATATTCATGCTTACGACGGTGCTGCCGCAGGTTGGGGGACTCTATAAGGACCTGAACAAGGAACTGCCCACGATCACCAGTGTTCTTATTGCCATGTCGAATTTTATTATAAATTTCTGGTGGCTGACATTGCTAATGCTAGTGGCAGCGGTGTTTGGTGTCCGGGCCTGGATTAAAACAGAGGCAGGCCGGGCCGCGATGGATAGCTTTAAGCTGAATATGCCATTGTTCGGTAAGATTTTCCGGAAGGTTTATATGGCTCGTTTTAGCCGCACGCTTGGCACTATGTTGAATAGCGGTATTCCGATGCTTGAGGCGTTGCGGATCGTTAAGGATGCTATAGGGAACGTCCATGTGGCGGCGGCTATTGACCGGTCTATGGCAGGGGTGAAGGGTGGTAAGGCATTGTCGGTGACGTTGGAAGATCAAGAAACATTCTTGAGCCTGGTGCCACAGATGATTAAGATCGGGGAGCAATCCGGTGCTATTGATTCCATGCTCGACCGGGTAGCGACTTATTTTGAGGGCGAGGTCGATGAGGAGGTCAAGAACCTGTCAACGACGATTGAACCGCTTTTGATGGTAGTGCTTGGTGTGGTGGTCGGTGGTGTTATTGCGGCTATTTTGCTACCGGTCTACTCTTTGGTTGGTTCAGGTGGGGTGAATGACCTGAAATAAGATGGACCGGTTTGACTTAGGCTAACATAAGCGCAATAATGAAAGCCAAGTAATTATTAATCAATTACACGTTAATGAAAGGTGAGATAAAAGGTGAGTAATCTCCTCAAAAAAGAAAAAGGCTTCACACTGATTGAAATTGTTTTGGTGCTGGCGATTGCCGGCCTCTTGTTGGTCATTGTGTTTTTGGCTGTGTCGGGTGCCCAGAAGAGCCGTCGTGATTCGCAGCGTAAGAATGATAACGCACGCTTGCTGGGCCAGATTGAGTCATATGCCAGTAACAATAATGGTACCTACGCCGGTATGACCGCTGCGATGCTGCAGGCTGGTGGCACCTATGCGCCGAACAACTTCAACGACCCATCGACCGGCACGAGCTACAATGTCACGGTGGGTGCTTTGGCTGCTTGTGGTGCTTGGGGCGGCGGCCCAGCTAACGTTACGGTCAACGTTAACGGCCGGACTGTTACGACCCGGATGTGCCTGGAACAAGGCCAGCAGGATTTGACGAACCAGTAGCTACTGGTTTTGGGTTGCACAAACATGAGGCCTTCGGGTCTCATTTTGTGTATAATCCACTTATGTTTATTACGGCTTACTTCACGCTGCTAGGTTTGCTGGTGGGGTCAGCTATCAACGCTATCGTTTGGCGATTGTATATCGGTCGGAGCTGGGTTAAGGGCCGCAGTGAATGTCCGGAATGTCACCATGTGCTGGCTGCCAAAGACTTAGTACCGGTGGTGTCATGGTTGGCGCTGGGTGGTAAGTGCCGGTACTGCAGGGCGCCGATCAAAGACCATCCGATCGTGGAGCTGGTGACGGCTTTGGTGTTTGGATTGAGTGCGGCAGTACTGGCGCCGATAGGGGTGTGGTCCTGGGTATTGTTTGGGCTTTGGCTGGTGATCTTGACTCTGCTTATTATTTTGGCGGTTTATGATACCCGGTGGATGTTATTGCCGGACAAGATTATGGTGCCCGCTATTGGCTTGGGGCTGATGTATGTGGTGCTGCAAATGGTGCAAACCCAGAGCCTGGAGGCCGGCCGTGGGCCGCTAGCGGCGGCGTTGATTGGCGGCTCGATATTTTATGGGCTGGCTATTGCAACCAAGGGACGGGCGATGGGTGGTGGTGATATCAAGCTGGTGTTTTTGATGGGATTCTTGTTGGGCTTAAAAGGCTTGGCGCTGGCGCTTCTGTTGGCGTTTAATTCGGCGGCCCTCGTTGGTCTGGCATTGATTGCGACTCATCGCAAGCGGCGGCGTGATCAAATTCCGTTCGGGCCGTTTTTGGTAGCAGCAACGATTGTGGCTTTTTTGTACGGCCGCCCGATTGTCGATTGGTACTTGCAGCAGAACGGCCTGACGTAGGCTCCATATGCTATATTGAAAGTACTTATGTCTAAGCACTCGCAGTCCGGTTATACGCTCATCGAAATTACCATTGCCATGGCTATTTCATCCATGTTGGCAGCCATGGCCTTGATGGGGTTTACGGCCCTGCGATCCCAGGCGCAGTTTAGTAACTCGGTGGAGCAGACGACGCAAACTGTGCTGGCAAAACGACAGGAGGCACTGGCTACGGTTATGCTGTCGGGTGGTGGCCTTACCTGTGTGGTGCCAAGTGACCAGTGCAACATTAGCTTCGGCCGGATTCTAACGTTCACGCCCGGTTCCGGTGTGGTGACCACGGAATCATTAGTGACTTTGGGGAATCCGGCGCCGCCGGCGGCCCAGGCTGTGACGCTGGCGGCCGCGTCTGAGACGTCTACGTATACGTTGCCGTGGGGGGTGACATATACGGGTTCGAGCCGGGGTAACCGCATCATACAAGTGGCCTTCGTGAGGTCAGCGGTGGACGGTACGCTCCAGACGGCAGTAAGCCCTGACAATGGTTGGGCGGGACGGCCAACAGGCAGTTATCAATATGGCGACTTTGCTCCGGGCGGGGGGTCGGTTCAGATCAATGTGCTGGACCCGACTGGGCGCCGGGCTTATTTGACTGTTAATCCGGTTAACAACAGCGTAACGAGGACCTACCAATGATCGGTCACGATGTGAAGCGTAGGTTGAATGAGCGGGGCGATACGCTGGTGGAAGTGACGATTGCCTTGGCGATTTTGGCGATGATACTGACGGGTTCGTTTGTGGCGGCTAATAAGGCTTTTCGGTTGGGTCAAGATGCCAAGGAGCGCAGCCAGCTGGTTGGTAATGCCCAGCAGCAGGCCGAGGCGCTGCAGAGCTTTCGTGACAGTCACACTTGGAATGAGTTCGAGCATGGTAACAGCACTGGTCTGCCGGGTATAGATATTAGGGCTGCGACAGGAGGCTGCATCCAGCCTTGTTTCCATATGGTGCGTCAAACAATCAACGGACTCAACCAGTGGGTTCCCCAGGCCGGCCCAGGAACGGATAGCGGCCAACTTGGTGGGCAAGGGTATATGCGTATTACTGTGCTGAACAACGCACCGTTAGCGGGAGTTCCGGCGGCCTATGATTTTGTGATTAGTTACGGCGTACCCCGAGCGGGTGGTGGTACGGATTTGGCTTCGTCTATCCGGTTGCGGTTGACTAATTTGGATCGGTTGCGGCAATGAAGATGAAGGCGGGCTTCACGTTGATTGAATTGGTTATGGCTATGGCTGTGTTCAGTTTCTTGCTCTTGCTTGTATCGTCTGGGTTTATTCAGGTGGTGAGGATCCATCAGGCCGGTATTGCGTCGAGGTCGACGCAGCAGAATGCCCGGTTGGTGCTCGATGCGCTAGCTAAGGATATTCGGGTGTCGGCTTTGGCAAGTTCGGCTACGGTGACGAGTCAATATGACAGGCTTTGCCTGGCCAAGGGCAGCCAGACGCTTCAGTACGCGGTTGATACGACAACTGGCGACCTCAAAGTAAATACCATAACGCCGCCGGCGGCTGGTACTTGCCCCGCTCCGGCTAATTTTACCGGCTGGCGGACGTTGAATGATGACATAGTCAGGGTGGAGCAGTTTAGGGCGGTCACTACACTGCCGGCCCAGCCAGGTCTTGGTACCGCAATGGTAACGCTGACACTGGCTTCGCGAAATAATCTGAATGCGCTTGACCCGGCCAGTAATCCGCCGCGAACACGGTGTCTGCCAGGGGCTGGCTCGCAGTTTTGTGCCGTTACTACATTGTCGAGCGGTGCGACGTTGAGAGGAGGAGACGGATTATGAGACATTCGGACGAGCGGGGTGCAGTGGCGCTTATTACAGCCATTATCATTAGTATTTTGCTGACTATTATTACTACCGGGTTAATCTCGCTTATGGTGACAGAGCTGCGCCAGGCCAATGATGCTGAGCAGTCGGTGCGGGCGTATTATGCGGCCCAATCTGGGGTGGAAGATGGTATTCGTAGCGTCATCGCGGCGCTGCCGGGCCAGGCCCAGCAGCTTTGTGGCACTGCTGCTTCACGTAACACCGACCTTGACCCGGCTAACCCCGGCGTTGTCGGTTGGACGTGCCAGCAGATTACGTACTCGGGCTCACCAACAGGTAGTTTGCCCCAGCCGGATAAATCTACCCAGATCGATGTTGGCACATTGCCGGCCAATGCTAACAGCATGGTGATATCCTGGGATACTACCCCGGCGCCGGGGGCTAACTTCTACAATGCACCGGTGGGCAATTTCCCGGCGGCTGGTAGCTGGCCTTATGCGGCCGTACTGGAAGCGGCCATGATTGATTATCCGGCCGGCAGTTTTAGCGCCAGCACGCCTGGTCAGATTTTGTTGCGCAATGCGTTGATGGTGCCGCGGCCTTCCGGAGGTGGCACCTATGATTATGCTGCTATTAAGCCCGGCGCGGGCGCCGGTATAAATCCGATGAACGGAATTTGCAATGTGTCGAGAGCATACCGTTGTCAGGTGATTATTAATAACCCGCCGCGTGGCCGCAACATGATCTTGCGGTTGCGTAGCCGCTATACCGGTACTGACTACCGGGTTGAGTTCCATACGGCGGCCAATGGCGGCGGGTCGATTATACCGGTGCCGGATGGCGCCGCGACCATTGATATTACTGCTAAGGCTGGTGATGTTTTCCGGCGGGTGGTTTACCGGGTGCCGTATAAGAATGGGGCGGCCAGCGGCCTTGATTATGTGATTTACAGTGACCGTGATATTTGCAAGGACTTTAGTACGATTAATGGTTTGATTGACTATAGCCGGACGGTTGGTTGTCCATATTAGATTGGTTCAAGGCGGCGAGAATGCCGGGTATTCGTGGGTCGGTGATCTGATGGTAGGCCCTGAGTCCGGTGTGCCGCGCGCTGATGAGGCCCGCTTGGCGGAGCAGGCGCAGATGATAGGCCAGGTTGGGCTGGGAGGTCTCGAGCTCGTGTTCGAGGACACCGGCGGAGAGTTCGCCTTCGGTTGCTAAGATTTTGACGAGCTCGAGGCGGGTTTTGTGGCCGAGTATGTGGAGTAATTGTTCGGGTTCAGCTGGGGGGGTAATCCGGAGTCAGCGGGAAACCATGTTTCTTTGGCGGAGGGCATATAAAGAACCTTTTATAGGTTTATGAGTGTATGCGACTAATTACCTTTATGCAAGCCAAAAATGATGGCATAAATTCAATGCTATAAAGAGTTCTTTATAGCCCTGTGGTGCAGATATTTAGTAGAACTTTGTGTGGACGCATATTCTGAGGATTTATTCGGCTTTGCGGTGGAATCTCTCGTGCACGCTTTTGAGTTGGGGGTCGGTAATGTGGGTATAAATTTGGGTGGTGGAGATGTTGGCGTGACCCAGTAATCCCTGTACACTGCGCAAATCGGCGCCGTTGGTGAGCAGGTCGGTAGCGAAACTATGGCGTAGCGTATGCGGCGTGACGTCCTTGGTGATGCCGGCGGCTTTGGCGTAGCGTTTGACTAGACGCTGGACGCTGCGGACGGTCAGGCGGGTGTACATGCCGTCGTCCAGGCCGTTTTGCGAGCCCGAGTAGTGGATAAATAGCGGCTTGTAGTTATCTTTACGCGAGTCGAGATACCGGCTGATCCAGTCGGCGGCCTGGTCACTGATGAAAACAGGCCGGTCCTTCTGGCCCTTGCCGCGAACCATGAATTCGCGCCGGTCCAGGTTGATGTGGTCGACATCGAGGCCGGCCAATTCGCTGACGCGCAGGCCGCCACTAAACAACAGCTCGATGACAGCGCGGTCGCGCAGGCCGGCCACAGTGGCTGTGTCGATGGCATTGAGCATGCGCTCGACTTCCTCGGCGTCCAGAAAGATAACTTTGGGCCGGGCGACCTTGGCCAGCTCAATCTTGGCCGAATCCAGGGCTTTGATATCGCGCTTGGCCAGGTATTTGAGAAGGCTGCGTAGTGCTATAAGGTGATAATTTTGGGTGGTCTTGCTTAAATTCTCGCCGCGCTCGTCTTTGTAGCGATTGAGCCAGAGACGCCATTGCCGGATCATTTCGTTGTCGAGTTTGGCTATGTCGCAATCATCGCTAAATTCCACTAGCCGGCGAAGGTAGTGGTCGTAGTTGGCGATGGTCTTCTGACTCCGGTTTTGTTCTATCTCAAGATGTTCCAGGAAGTCTGTGACGAGCTCGGACAGGTTCATGCGTATATTTTAGCACTTATGGTTGAGGCAGGGCAGGGTCGTACAATTATTAATGCGCTATTATGGGCCGTTTCTTAGAAAAAAAACCACTCCCGCGTTGTGGGCGGGAATGGCTAGGGCCGGTGCTGACAGATGCCAGTTTACCGGCACGAGAGAGAACTTGCGGGCTGGTAGTCAAACGGGTAGGACTCGGCTGCGGATTTTCCTTGCAGTTTCTTCCAGCAATCGCCGGCAAGGTCTAGATGCTCGTCTTCAACCGCTAATCCGTGGGCGACCTGAAGGACACGGCCAAACTTTTTGGCGGCGCCGGGTTTGGGTCTCCGGATTATAGCTTCGAGCTCATCTGGGAGCAGAAGGGTGAGTGCTTGGGCCGCCGGCTTGTCCTCGCCGAGAAGGATGAAGGCTGCTTCTAGCAGCGTGATTAGCGAGTTAGAGGCTTGGCTGCGTAGGACGGCGACAAGTCTCGTCACCTCTGCGATGCTGCCTTCGACGTCACGATTGTTTGCCGGTTTCTCCCGGTACATCGGCATTTGCCGGCTGGCAGCGTTGAGTGCATATACGGCTGAGCCGAGGAGTGCTTTATCATGCTCAAGTAACATTTCATCACGCTTTCTCGAGTGGTCGGGGATTTTAGCTGCGTTGTCGGTGAACTTCTGGGAATATTGTACTATACAAGTGTTAATGACTAAAGTCAAGGCGAGTGATTTGGGTAAGACATTGAAAGTTAGTCAAGATTGGTGCTCCTGATACAATAGCGTTATGAAAGCTGTGGCGGGGCCGGAACTTATGCCTCTGCGCCCGATTATCGGGTGGACGTTGGTGGTGTGCATAGCGGTGGCGATGGCGCCATGGCTGAGCGGTGGGCAAGAACCATTGGCTCTGCTGTTGAGTACGGGTGCGGTTTTATTGGGTGGTTTGATAGCATGGCGGCAGCCGGTGGTGCGGCGGCTGGCTCCCGGGCCGCTGATGTGGGCGTATGGGGCTTTTGTGGCTTGGGGTGGCCTATCGCTGTGGTGGTCGGCCAACAGGTATAGCACCATGGTATGGCTGATTATGTTTGTGCTGGCGGGCGTGATTTTCCGGTTGGCATATATAGCGGTAGGGGAGGAGCATGGCCGGCAACGGCTGGTGCAGGCATATCTGGCGAGCGCCGCGGTGTTTGCTTTATATGGGGTGTGGTTATATTTCACGAGTGACTATGACCGGTTTACCAGCACGTTTTATTGGGCTAACCCGGCAGCGGCGTACTTGATTCCGGCTATTCTGGTGAGCCTGGATGGCTTGCGGTCACCGGGCCGGGCCCGGTGGTATTGGCTGGCACTGACGGCTTTCTTTGGAGCGGCATTTGTACTGGCGGATTCACGGGCGGCCACGTTGGTCCTGCTGCTGGTTACAGTGTTATATCTGCTGGTGCAAAAGCTTAAGAAACGCGATTGGATAACTTTATTGTTCGGTGTTTTGAGCGTAATTATTTTGAGTAATGCTAGCGTGCAACTCCGGCAGATTATCAATCCTGGAGCTCAAACTACAGCTCCAGGATCCCGCTTCGCGGAGGCAGCCAGCGGAGAGTCTAAGAGTGGCTCAGACCGGTTGCAATACCTAGTGAGCGCTGGGAGTATGTGGTTTGAGCACCCCGCTGGTGGCGTAGGTGCCGGAACCTATGGCGATGTGCATCCACGGTACCAGGGCGGGGTGGTGAGTGCGGCTACAAGTGCGCATAACTTTTATGTTCAGACCTTGGCCGAGCTGGGAATTGTTGGGGTTATGTTATTGGCTTGGATGCTGCTGGCATTGCTGTTGGGTAGCTTGCGTGGCCTTATTCGGCGGCCGCGCGGCGGAATCCCTATAGCCCTGGGCCTGTTGGCCATACTATTGCACAGTGGTTTGGACATAGATGCCCGCTACCCGGCGATAGTGTTGTTGGCTGCTGTTTTGGCAGGTGTTTTGTATGCTCAGGGTCGCGAAGTCAGAGCCCGGGCCTCGTGGAGCTTGCCGGCCTTGGCGACGTTACTGCTGATACCGGTTATTGGGTTGTATCAAAGTGCGACCTGGGCGCATCTGGCATCAGTTAGCCAGAGCGATAATGACTATGCGTTGGCGGCGGATCAATATGGACAGGCGCATAGTGCTATTTTGTACAACCCAGATGTACTTAATGCAGAGGGTATTAATTTGTATAGCCAAGCTCTAGGTGCTGGAGGTGGGGAGCGCAAGGGTTTGGCTGACTTAGCCCTGGAGCGGGCGCGCCGTGCCCAATCCGAGGATCCAGCTGATGCACAGCATAAGCAGCTGGAGGGCCGGGTGCAACAATTGCAGGGTGACATGGCCGGGGCTGAGCAGTCCTTTAAAGAAGCTATGCGGAGGGACCCGTATAATCATCCGGAATATGCGCTGGACCTCGCGAATTTGCAGGCTAATCAGGGTCGGCTGGATGAAGCATTGGCTACAGCTAACGCAATGTTGGCACAATACCCAGACGAGGTGATTGCGAACCGGAGTAACGATCAGATGTTGCGTCCGGCTTTGGCGAACCTGTGGGCATTGGCAGGTAATATTTACCTTACCCGGGGTGATATAACAGGGGCAGGCCGGTCGGTTGGCCGGGCGCTAACCATTTATCCCAAAAGCTTGCGTGGCCGGGCGCTGAAATATCAGGTAGATTTACAACGAAGCCGATAACTTGATAATATACTCACTTCGCCGGCTTGATGCCGCTAGTGGCTCAACACAAGTACAGCCGGTATAATGAGCGATATATGGACTTGACGCAGCTTCTGTATGCAATAATCTTGGGTCTGACGCAGGGGCTGACGGAATTTATCCCGGTTTCTTCGTCCGGGCATCTTATTTTGGTAGGTCATTATCTGGGCTTCAAATATTCCGGATTGGCGTTTGATACGGTGCTTGATGTTGGAACACTTTTGGCCTTGTATGCGTTCTTTGCGCGGGACTTTATTGAACTAGGACATGATTTGATAAAAGGCGGTCCCAAGCGGCAATTGGCTATTTTTATTGCGATTGCTACTATTCCTGCACTTGTGATTGGGGTTTTGATTCAGGACTTGGCTGAAACGGTTTTCCGGTCGCCACAGCTAGTGGCTATTAACCTTATTTGGGTTGGTATTGTAATGTGGCTAGTGGACCGCTATAGTCGCCGCGAACTGACATTGTCTGAGGTGACGCTGCCGCGGGCGCTGAGTATTGGCGTGGCGCAGGCACTGGCGCTGGTGCCGGGTGTATCGCGGTCAGGTATAACTATAACGGTGGGCCGGGCGTTGGGCTTGACGCGGGTAACGGCTACGCGGTTCTCGTTTTTGCTGAGCGCGCCTATAATTACCGGGGCTACGCTTAAAATGCTATTGGATACTGAGAACTTACATCAGATGATGGTCGTGCCGGGGCTCTATATTGCTGGAATATTAGCGGCATTTATTAGCGGTTATGCGGCTATTAAGTTCTTGCTCCATTATTTGAGCCGGCATGGGCTAGCAGTTTTTGCGGGTTATCGGGTTGCGGTAGGTGTCATAATTTTGATGATAGGGATGAAATAAATGATAATTAGTTTTACTCAGATCGCGACCGACATGATTTCTAAGCTGGGTTATGGTGGCTTGGGTCTGGGGTTATTTATTGATAGCTTCGGGGTGCCAATCCCCAGTGAGGTGTTGATTCCGCTTGCGACGGTGCTGGCCATTGAGGGCCGCTTTAATATGTGGGCGGTGTTTGCGCTTGGTACAGGTGCTCAGGTGGCCGGTGGTCTGGTGGGTTACTACATTGGCCGCTATGGCGGTGAGCCGATCTTGGAGCGTTACGGCAAATACGTGCTTATTAGTAAGCGTGATCTGGAGCGGACGCGCCGGACGTTTGAGAAATACGGCGCTTGGATGACTCTAGTCGGGCGGTGTGTGCCGGTAATTCGCGGGCTCATTGCTTACCCGGCCGGCATCGCAGAGATGCGACTCGATAAATTTTTGCTTTACACCACTATAGGTTCGGCCGTCTGGACGGCCTTTTTGATGGTGTTGGGCGCGATACTTCAGGATCACTTGGAGTTGATTGACGAGGTCGGAACGAAATTCTCGGTGCTGATTGTGCTGGTAATTTTGGCCTTTGTGGCTTGGCATTTCCGCCACCTGTGGCAGCGGAAACCGCAAAGTGGTGATGAGTAGGTGACCGGCGGTGACCTCAGTACCCAGCTGTTGCATGAATATGGCTATGTTGGCTTGGGTTTGGGGTTATTGGTCAACTGTATGGGTATTCCGATATCCGGGGAAGTGCTGTTGCCGCTGACGGGGGCCTTTATCCGGAGTGGTAACCTGAATCCGGTGGCGGTATTTTTGGTGGCGTTTGTGGCCCAGTGTCTGGGGTTGTTTATCTCGTACTTTATTGCCCGGCGAGGCGGCATAACGCTGCTGGAGCGTTATGGTAAGTATGTGTTTTTGAGCCGCCGGGGACTAAACAAGCTGAACAACTTATTCAAACGCCATGGTTTGCGACTGGTATTTGCCGGGCTTTATATGCCTGGGGTACATGGCTATATGGGTTACGTGGCTGGGTTGGGCAAGCTGAACTTTGGGGTATTTGTATTGCTGGTATTGACGAGTACTATTGTCTGGACAGGGGCGTTGCTGGGGATCGGGATGATGTTGTCCGATCATCTGGATATTATTACCCAGGCAATGAATGGCTTCGGCTTGCTTACCATTATATTGATTGTCCTGGTGGCGGCTGGCATCTGGTATAGTAAGCATCACGCAAAGTAGGGAGAATATGAATTGAAGATACAGCAAACCACGCTTGCGAACGGCCTCCGGATTGTAACGGCCAAATTGGCTGATGCCCGGAGCGTAACGGCTAATATTGTGGTGGGTACGGGTAGCCGGTATGAGGACTTTGAGATTAACGGCGGCGTGTCGCATTTTTTGGAGCACATATTATTTAAGGGTACGGATAAATATCCGTCGGCTCAGGCGATTGCTGAGGCTGTGGATGCGGTGGGCGGCTACAATAACGCCTACACGTCTGAGGATGTAACCTCGTACTATATTAAGGTGCCGGGTCAGCATAGCGAGCTGGCCTTGGACATTCTGGCCGATATGATCAAGAGTCCTCTCATTCAAGCCGGAGAGGTCGAGCGGGAGCGTGGGGTAATCATTGAAGAAATGAACGTCTGGCGTGATGATCCGGCCCGGTTTATTGCTACCATGATGCCCCAGCTGATTTTCCCGGATAACCCTCTGGGGCGAGATATCATTGGTACTGAGGAGGTGATCGAGCGGATCGCGCCGGCCGAGATTCGTGAGTATCAGCAATACCATTACCGGCCAGGAAACATTGTGGTGGCGGTAGCGGGACAGGTGGATCATGAGGAGGTGGTGCGGCAGATGGAGTTAGTGCTGGGTGGTCTGGAGCCGCATGAGCACGAGGCGCCAGAGCCCGTTGGCCCCAAGCTGGCTGGGGACTTGGCGGTGACCGAGGCAAAGCCGACAGCGCAGGCACATTTTATGGTGGGTACCCGGGCATATCCGTACGACCATCCAGACGACCGGGCGGCTAAGGTGTTGACGGCTATTTTGGGCCGGGGTATGAGCTCGCGGTTGTTTACAAATGTGCGAGAGCGTCAGGGCTTGGCTTATACTATTTACGCCGAGGTTAGTAACTATGTCGACACCGGTTTTTTCCATGCCTATGCCGGAGTGAATTTGGACAAGATTCCCCAAGCAGTCAGTGCAGTGCTGCACGAGCTGGAGCTGACGCGGCGGGAGCCGGTTACTGAGGCTGAAGTACACAAAGCCAAGCAGCAGCTGCGAGCTGGTTTGGAGATGAGCCTGGAATCTAATAGCGCCGTGGCCGACCGTATTGGGACGCAGTTACTGTTGCGTGGGCGGGTCAAGCCGATTGAAGAGACGATAGCTGAGATCGAAGCAGTGACGGTGGCCGATGTGCAGCGGGTGGCACTCGAAATGCTTGAGCCAGAGAAGCTACGGTTTGCTATTATTGCTCCGGATCCTGATGAAGCGGCCGAACATTTTAGAACATTAGTCACAAACAAGGAGAAAGTATGAGTTTGAAGCAAGAACGCACCTTTATGCTGGTAAAGCCGGATGGTGTGAAGCGCGGATTAATTGGTGAGATTATCAACCGGATTGAGCGACGGGGTCTCAAGGTGATTGCCATTAAGATGACAACACCGAGCGAGGAGCATGCCCGCCGTCATTATCCGGCGCCGGAGGAATGGTGTCGTTTGGTGGGCGTGAAGACGCTGGAGTCGTACGAGAAGTACGGCAAAGATCCCATGGAATCGCTGGGCACGACCGACAAGGTGGAGATTGGCAAGATCATCAACGAGTGGAATATCGATTACCTGACGTCCGGACCGGTTGTGGCTATGGTGGTGGAAGGTGTGCACGCGATTGATATGGTGCGCAAGATTGTAGGCAAGACGTTTCCTTCGTTTGCTGATCCGGGCACAATTCGCGGTGACTTTTCGGTGGACTCGCCGAACCTGGCCAATGACCAGAAGCGGGCGGTGCGCAATCTGATCCATGCCTCGGGTGATCCGGAAGAGGCAGTTAACGAGATGGGCTTGTGGTTTACCAAGGCTGAGATCTGCGACTACCGGCGGACAGACGAAGACATAATGTTCTAGATCTAGTATTCCATTAATAAAGTATATATGGTATAGTACTGCGGTTGTTCTCCCCCACAGGAAGGCAGTGCAATGATCTTTGCATTTTTGGCAGCAGACCACCAAGCTTTGCTGGACGAGATTAGTCAGGTTGACGGTCGTCGTCTAGCAGCTTTGCTTGAAGTTAGCGGCTCAGCCCGGGTTCGATTTTCGGGCGATCATGATACGCCGGATTCCGATCTCGCCCGCGAGCAGGTTGGTGTTCTGGACGCTGAGCTGCTTCGGCTCAGGAGCATCCAGACACAAGCCGTTATCGTGGAGCCACCGACAACGGATGATGTTGTGGCTATTGGCACCTTGGTCATTTTGACTGGTCCGCAGGGCGATTTTGGCATTGAGTTGGCTAGCCATTATCTGGCGGCCGAAGAGGCTGATACCGACCGGGTGTCATGCAGCTCGCCGTTGGGCCGGAAGCTACTGGGGCGCAGGGTCGGCGACCGGTTAACTGGGGTTGGGCCGAATAACCTCAGCTATACGATTCGCGCGATTGCCGTGATCAATACTAAAGAACTAGTCTCTGCCTGACCGTCTCGATGTTTACGGCCTGCTGTGCTAATATGTTTGGCGCAGCAGGCCTTTTTTGTGGGGGAAGTATTATTGACCCTAACTGCTGCGTTCGTATACTGGGGGAGGGCCTGGTTGTGTTACGGAAGGTAGCGTTTTGAGGTTCGCTGAACACCAGGATGCTGCCTTCGGTCTCTCTGGGCTGCTGCGGCTGATGCTGCAGAATACATGGGTAGCGGATGCGAGGTGGAACATGATTGTTACCACTAGTAGTTGGGTGAAGTCCAGGTTCTCGGGGCAGCAGCCATGTTGTGTGCTGCTGCGCCGTGATGGGGACGCCATCGAGTTTAGCGACTCGAAGCACCGACCTCGTGACGGGGGTCCTGTGCTGGCCTTTCCGCTGGATGCTGTGAGGCGGCACTTTGATGAGATTGAGAAGGGCCGCCGGGTGGATTTCGAAGGTCCGGTCAGGGTTCGGCTGCACAAGGGTGAGAACAGCCTGTGCTACGTGATGTATGACGCACGTGGTGGCGAGGTATATCTATCCTTTACGGCGCAGGAGATAGGCAAGTACTTTGCCAGTGCCTACCTTGGCCACTTTGATTGGATGCTCAATCCGGATGGGGTTGAATCCGAGACCCCTGAGATGGTTACGGCTGTGGAGTAGCAGCTTGTATTTGGCTCCGGGTGGCATGACGCTGCCCGGAGCCGGTTTTTTTGGCCGGGTGCTTATTTGTCACGTTGGATTGAGTTAACAGTATTCGTATACTTGAGGTAGTCCCAGTCTTTGAGGCTGCTGCGGCTGGATGCCGCGGACTATATGGGCAGCAGGATGAGAGGACGTGCTATGTCTACTGCCAAGGGTAGCTGGAAGAGGTCCGGTCGTTGTACTGGGCAGGGTGCGGGCACTTGCGTGGAGCTTTGCCCCGACGATAACGGTATTTGTTTTCGGGACTCCAAAGATCTGGCCGTACCGGCGCTGACATTCTCGATGGAGGCTGTGCGTACATTCTTCGCGCAGATTGGGAAGGGGCGTGTAACGGATTTCGACGGTTTGATTCAGGTCTCGCGGAGCGGCGAAGATTACCTGATGTGCGACTCACGTGGGGGTAGCCATCTGACGTTCAGTTCGGAGGAGATGGTGGCGTTTTACGGGGGCGTGCGTGACGGTGATTTTGATACGCTTCTGAAAGAGGCCGATTCCACAATTACCTCGATGTTCGTCAGGGCTTAGCTCTAACTATGGCTTCGGATGGCAGAAGTTTGCTGTCCGGAGCCAGTTTTCCTTAATGACGCCCCGGGAGGTAATGTTGTCGACGCTAGTCCGAGCTAGCTGAATCTAGCTTGTTCTGTGTGTTCCATAAAGTTTTTGGCGAGGAACTGATCTGTAAGAAACTTGCTGTGGTCTCCCGCAAGGTCAGGTGCTCTATCTAACTAACATCTTCCTCTAAACGAGATGTTCGACCGGTTATTTTGCGGTATGCTGCAAAAAAATTATTCCATTTAGCTTCATGCATGACGGAGAGCATATCATCCCGGATTACGTCGGCGTTATGGTGCCCGAAACTGATACCAATTAGTGGTAATATCTGGCGCAATTGTTCGGTCTCAAGTCCTTCGATCTCCGAATAGAATATATCGTACTCTTCCGTTAGACCATGTTCATCAGCATTTTTAATCCAGGTGCTCTTAAGGTGGGCAGGTATACTCATTGCTTTTCTTTTTACTTGCTTTTATTAGATTATGAGTGTATCATAGTTTTGCTGTGCTGTCATTGGATCGTCTGGTGACAAGGATATCGTGAGGAGTCGGAGTGAGCCGATACTCGAAGGATAATGGCGGCACTAACTTGTCGTTCTCGCCTGCGCATGACAGCGAGGATAACGGCCCCAATCATGTGGATGGTCAGCGGTGGCATGACGGCGAGAAGGATATCACATACAACAAGGGTCAATCCGACCCTCAGGTACATGGAGTTCCTCAAAGCCCCGGCTATGGCAACCAAACGATTGATATTCCGGTCCGTTCCAGCAGCACCCCATCGACACCGCGCAGCTCAACGCCTACGCGCGACCCCGGCGAGTTCACGGACGCGCTCCTGCGCCGTCGTCGCTGAGACGGTTATTCGACATTGTTAAACCCACAGGACGTAGGTTCTGTGGGTTTTTGATAGCAAAAATGATCCTATTTTTTGGTGCAATTATTACCGCATGAAAGGCGAAATCAAAGTAATAATTCGGTAACGGCCTGTTTGATTTTGCCAAGTATCACCATTAAGAGCCCACCACGGTGGAGTGATGGGCTCTTAATGGTGCCCCGGGAGGGAATCGAACCCCCGACGCTCTCCTTAGGACGGAGACGCTCTATCCGCTGAGCTACCGGGGCAGGTGTCTAGTGATTATACCGGTATAGTACAATTTAACCATGAGTACTAATGCTAAAGCTAATGTTGATCTGGCGGCGGCCGGACATCAGTTTCCAGGCCAGATTGATGGCGAGATAGTCAAACTGGTATTTCGTCAGCATCCGCTGGTGATGCGTAAGGCTTTGATTTACGGGTTGCTGGTGATCATGTTTCCGGTGTTGCCATTGGCTTTTCCGCAGATATGGAGCTACCCTGACGTGGCGGACATCTTGATAAAAATTGCTATATTCACGCCGCTGGTTGTGCTGGCGGTTTGGTTCTATCGCTGGATCGGGTGGTATTACTCGGTTTTTATTGTGACTGACCGCCGGCTGGTTATTATTACTCAAAAAGGCTTCTTTAACCGCGCCGTGCAGGAGTGGCAGCTTGATTCGATTTATAACGTTAATTATCACGTGGATGGATTTCAGGCAGCATTGTTTGGTTACGGCGATATAACGGCTGTTACTTACATGGGTGAATATGTGATGACGAAGATCCATAAGCCGGTCGAGATCCACCGGCATATTATGGAAGCGGTGCAAGGTGTTGGCGGGCCTAAGCGCAATACGTTCGACAATTAAGCGACGCTCCTGTAGCATGATGCCAAAGGGTTACTGTGTTTAAAGGAGTTTGTTTTGCCTAGTAAAAAAGATGAGCTGGAGCCAATCCAGCCGAAGAATGATTCTGCGCGTGAGTCCGATGCAGTGGAGCCGGCACCCAAGAAACCGGCCGCAGCTAAGAAACCGGCTGCTAAGCCGGCCGAGAGCGATAGTAATTCCGACGCCGAAGACGTAACAGTGGCTGATCTGGCTAGCCAAGCTAAGGCGGGTTCAGCTGCCAGCCCGGTAGGGGCAACTACATCGTCGACTAAATCATCTCCGTCAAAGCCCAAAATGACACCTGAGCAAATGAAGAGCCTGGTGATCAAGATCGTTGCTGTGCTTGTAGCGGTGCTGGCGATCGCCATCATTGTATTTGGTGTGTTGATTTATGCTTACAAGAGCGAGAATCCGGCAGTTAAGTTTGCCAGTTCAGTGGTGCCATACCCAGTTCAGCGGGTAAACGGTCACTTTGTGTCGTATCATGACTATTTGTTTGAAGTTGATGCCAATAAGCGGGCTTACCAGAACAATGCCAAGCTCAATAACCAGCCGGCAGTGGATTACAATACGGCTGAAGGCAAGAAGCTGGTGAAACAGATTAAGACCCATGCGCTCGATAAGCTTAAGAGTGACGCAGTGGTGGCACAGCTGGCAAAAGAGAAGAAGGTGACTGTTACCGACAAGGATGTAGACAAGCTGTTGGGTGACTTGTACAAGCGCTACGGTGGCAAGGATACGTTGCTGAAGACTTTGAACCAGATTTATGGCTGGGAGATCAATGACCTCAAGAAGGTGGTGCGCAAACAGTTGCTAGCTCAAAAGCTACAGGAAAAGGTGACTTCAGACCCGGCGCTTCAGGCTCAGGCTAAGTCCAAGGCGCAGGATGTGTTGAAGAAGGTTAAGGACGGCGGTGACTTTGCCGAGCTGGCTAAGAAGCACTCCCAGGCTTCAGACGCTTCCACTGGCGGCGATCTTGGTACTGTTACCAAAGGCCAGCTTCCGGCTGATATGCAGAAAGCGGTTGATAAATTGGAGCCCGGCCAGGTATCTGATGTAGTCAAGACCAGTTATGGTTATGAGGTCATCAAGGTAATCGAGAAGACAGCTGACGGCGGCGTGCGCGCCCAGCACATTGTGACTAACACGGTGAACTTCACCAACTATCTGAACGACAAGCTGGGTAAGGCTAAGGTTAACACTTACGTTAAGGTTTAATTAAGCGCAAAATCTGGTTAATCAATAGTGAGGCCGGGGAACAGATGTTCCCCGGCCTTTTGGTTTGAGAGGTGGTGAGCCCGGCTAGCAATCTGCGTAGGCGAGATCACCATTCTGCAGCTTGATTTGTTCGGCTGCTGTCATGTCGAGTTGGTTAGGACTTGGGGCGGCTACGACGCAGCAGCAATTATAGAGACCGAGGCCGACATTCAGGTAGCGTTGCAGTAGGTTGCGTGCCACATCGGAGCCGACCAGGCGGATTAGCTGCTTACCAAGCGGTGAGCTAGGGTCTTCGATGTGCAGCTGGCGGGTGTTCTGGCTCCGTACATCCTGCGCAAGGGTGCTCAGGAACCCCATGCCAAGCGGCAGATCGGTTGCGAAAGCCTGCAATAGGGCAGTCTCCAATTGCTCATTGGTGGCTGCGTCCACGGTGGTGCCTTGACGCTCAAGCGTTGCTGTGACGGAAGGGTATGACATAACCTCTCCTCTGGGACGGGTGCTGGACGTTATGGCCAGCTGAAAATTCGCAACCGTAAGTGAACTTGGCAGCTGGTAATAACGAGTTATCGAGTCCGGGTGTGTATTTCCCGGGCTAAGTCAAATGCGGGATCAATTTGTTGCTGAAGGTCCTGCCCAGTGGCTTCGTTGGCCCAGGATAGGGCATTTTTGGTGTGGAACTCGACTGTGTGCCGGTAAAACTTGGCCCAGTCTTGGGTCGTAGCGTCGACAGCTTCGAGTACGAGCTGCAGTACCGCCCGGTTGCCGGCCTCAAGGTCAGACAGCGGTAGATGGCGGCCTTTTTCCATGCCCCGGACGTACTGCGACCGGCCAAAGGTGGTCCATAGATCATCGCCGACTTGTTTGCGGAGGAAATCGATGTCGTCTTGGCCTTCGATCTTGTTGCCAATGACCCGCAGCTGGATGTCGTAGTCCTTGGCGTAGTGCTTGTACTGGTGGTACACACTGAGGCCTTTGAGGGTGGGTTCGGCTACCAAGAATGTCAGGTCAAACTTGGTGAACATACCCGAGGCAAATGAGTCGGCTCCGGCTGTCATATCGACGACGACGTACTCTTTCTCGTGGTCGATGAGGTGGCTGAGCATAAGCTCAACCGAACCAACTTTGGAGTGGTAGCATTTAACGCCGAGATTATCTTCGCTAAACGGGCCGGTGGCCAGGAAGCGCACCCCGCTGATGTCGCGGACGAAATGGTCGTAGATGGGGTTAGGTTCAGTAATTGATAGAAGATTTGAGCCGTAGCCGGGAGGGGTAGTCTTGACCATGGCAGCATTGGAACTGATACGGGGATTGGTTCCGCGCAGGTATTGTTTGATCCTATCCATTTCCAGTCCGAGCGGCGGTACCGCCTGGGCCCAGTCGGGAGTGGCCCCAAGGGCTGTGGCCATGTGTTGGTTGATATCCGCGTCTATGGCCAGCACTGGTAATCCTTGCTCGGCCACATAGCGGCTAAACAAGGACGACAGCGTGGTTTTGCCGGAACCGCCTTTACCGACGAATGCAATCTTCATGGGTTATTTATAGGCCAGCCAATAATTAAACGCAAATAATTTGCATATGCAGTATAGTATGCAATAATGAAAGCATGAATCGTGAACAACAATTTAAGGATCATTTGCGGACGGCTGGGGAGCGGGTTACGGCACCGCGTTTGAGTGTTTTTCGGGCGTTGCTTAGACATTCGCCGATGCCAATGTCTAAGCTGATTGTTAAGGCCCGGGCTGATGGCGTAGATCCGGTGACGACGTACCGAACGGTTGATTTGTTCCGTAAGCTAGGGTTGGTGCAAGAGGTAGGCATGGGGCGTAACCGGCTTATGGAGTTGAGTGATAACTATCAAGCCCATCATCATCACTTTACCTGCTTGATGTGCGGCAAGATTGATGATTTTGACAGCTCGGCTCTGGAGTATGAATTGCAGCGTATTGGTGGGGAATTGGGGGCAGAAATTAGTTGGCACCAATTGGAGATTACGGGTACATGCGCGGGGTGCTGTCGAAAGCAAAAATAAAGGCACAGTAAAAGCCCTAACGTGGGCTAGGCGGCACAGTTTACAAGGTGTGCGCTTGGGTTTTTCTGCCAGTTGGCTACTCCTCGACGATTTTGGAGTAGGAGGGAAGGGCATGATATCCCGCAAAGTCTCCATTACCGCTACCGATGTCCCATAAGACTACATCGCCCTTAAGCGCTTCTAGTAAGTCAGGGTCACCTGGTTTGCTAGCTTTGCGGGCATGCGGTTGTCGCTTGGTGCCAACATGGTAGACGAAGGCACCGCCTGGACGATTCAGTCGCTCATCGATCTGTTGCTGTACCTCGTCAGCAAATGCCTGTAGCTCTGGGTTGAGCGGCTCGACATGCGGCCGATGTCCGGCGGTTTCGTATATCCGGGCGAGTTGCCGGCTTTCACGCGACCAGTTTGTTGCGTCAACTGGTGCACCGAAGAGCTGGATCACCTTCATGAGTTGATCTCCTTGTAGACCTTGTCGATAAAAGTATAGCGCACCATGTCATGTTTGCGCAGCTTGGCTGGATCACGTATGTACTTCATGAAACACTCGCCGAAATCTTCGCGCATGCTCTGCGCTGCGTACTCGGTGATGAAGTCGCTTCCATCCCGCAATGTCTGGTTATAGAGCTTACCCCACTCCCAGCGCTGCACTGAGCTCATGACCCAATCGAAGAGGACGTGACCGGCTTCGTGGACGATGGTGTCGCGATAGTCCTTTTCGAGTTTAGCCTCATCGAAACTTGAGAAATTGACGTAGAGGTAAATCTTGGTCTTATCCGGGTTCTGACCCTTGTTAGCGGTACGGCCGACAGCGCCGTCGCGGGCAACTTCGTGGATGTAGTTGACGGCTTCGATCTTTTCGAGTATGCCTCCAGGTAGCACGCCAAGCTCTTCCTGGACGATTCCCGGCGTCACCCCATGGGCCTGACGAAAACCGGTCAACTTGAGGTGCCGCGTTGGGCTGTTCTTTGTTATTTGGTCAATTTCTTTCAACACCCAGTTAAGATGAGCTTGAGCAGTGCGCAGCGCCGTGTGCATGCTGGCTAATGTTTGGCGCAATTCATTCACCGACGCGTTGAGTTCTTCGCATCTGGCCTGCTTGGCTTTGCGCTCATTGGACAGCTCTTTAGCGAGGGCGCCGTCATCTGAAGCGTAGGCGTCGGCAGCTTCGTGGATTAGCCGTTTAAACTCCTCTGCTAACTTATCGGCTTCATGAGCCATTTCGTCGATTTGCGGCTGATAGTACGCGAGGTATTCATCGTACTCGGCCTGCAATAGGTTGGTTTCCTCCACGAGTTCGCGTTTTTGCGCGTGGAGTTGGTCGAGCTTCGTTGTCAACGTGCGATTCCTAATCTAGGAGAGGAATGGTAGATTGATTATAATAATGATAGGATACGTTTTTGTCAACTTGATACCTCTCTATACAAGGCTCTGGAGAAGAAAGCCCCCGACGAAAAGTCAGGGGCTTTCGTCGGGGGCAGTGGTTTAATGGCGGCGAGAGACTAGACTGCTTGGTTCGAACAGGCAGCGGCGGTTGATGTTGTAGCAGTGGCGGCCAAGTTCATCACAACCGACACAGTTGCAGTCGCATTCGCCGGGTTGGGTAACGGGGACCGGTGATTCTTCCGGTGACCGTCTGGGGGCAGGGGGGATGGGGTCGTGCGGATTTGGCATCGGTTCTCGTTTCAATTGGGGGAAGGAGCGGCGCGAAGGCATTGAGCCGGTGTCTGCCAGATTATATGTAGCAGGCTCGATTAATGCAATGGTAAGTCTGATATGATCTTCTTATGAAACTAGCCATAACTAATATTGATGTCCGGATGGTCGCGTTGTTTAGGCGTAGTTTTTTGCCAGTGGCCCGGCTGGCGTTATTTGTGGTTTTCTTTTGGTTTGGTGTGCTCAAACTTTTTGAACTGAGTCCGGCCGGTCCACTGGCAGAGGCCTTAACTGCTCGCACGGTTGGTTTAGAGTACTTTGGGGTGTTGTATCACAGTTTGTCGCTCTTGGAGTGTTTGATTGGGGTGTTGTTTCTGATCCCTAAGGCTACACGGATTGTCATACCATTGCTATTTGTTCACATGATTGTGGTTAGCGGACCGCTGGCGCTGGTACCCGAGCTGACCTGGCATGGGTTTATGGCGCCGACACTGGAGGGGCAGTACATTATTAAAAATATGGTTATTGTGGCGCTGGCTATTGGAATTGCGGCCCAGACGAAGCCGTTGGCAGCGTCTAAACCTTTATAAGGGTGTATGTGATTCAATATTTATGCGTTGTAGCAAGCATAAAACTATTGAGTATAATTGGTGTTCAATAAGCAAGCCTCCAGTTGGTTACTGAAGGCTTGTGAGGTGTCCCGCTTGAGATTTGTAGGCTTGGCTATTCGGAGGCAGGTTGTTCGGTAGCTTGGATGGCGTGGCCACCGAATTGTTGGCGTAATGCGGCTACAGCGCGCATAGCCGGTGAGTTGTCTTGCCGGGAAGCAAAGCGGGCGAATAGGGCGGCGGAGATGACTGGTAGGGGCACGGCGTGCTTGATTGCGGCTTCCACGGTCCAGCGGCCTTCACCCGAGTCTTGGACGACGCCGCGGAGTTTGGCCAATTCCGGGTCTTTATCCAGGGCTGCCACCAGTAATTCGAGCAGCCATGAGCGAATAACGGTGCCGCGCTGCCAGGCCTTTACCACTGCTGGTACATTGTTGACTACGTCTGCGGCTTGGAGTAGCTCAAAACCCTCAGCGTAGGCTTGCATTAGGCCGTACTCGATGCCGTTGTGGACCATTTTGGCAAAATGTCCTGCGCCAACGTCGCCGGCATGGACGAAGCTTTCTTCACGGGGCCCATCCGGGCGGAGGGCGTCAAAGACTGGCATGAGGCGTTCGATGTGTGGGGGTGGGCCGCCGACCATGAGGCCGTAGCCATTCTGCGGCCCCCAAACGCCGCCCGACACGCCGGCGTCGACAAAGCCGATACCTTTGGCGGCTAGCAGCTCGCTGTTCCAGCGGTCCTGCTTGTAGTGGGTGTTGCCACCGTCGATGACCAGATCGTCTTTTGTCAGACTGCGGCTGAGGTGGGTGATGACGGTGGTGGTGGCCTCGCCTGCCGGGACCATGATCCAGATGTTGCGGGGCGGGGTAAGCTGGAGGACCAATTCTCTCAGAGACTGGGTGTCGCTGAGTTGCGAATCCTTATCGTAGCCAAGGATTTCATGACCTGCTTCTTGTAACCGTTGGCGCATACCGCTGCCCATACGGCCAAGGCCAATCATTCCTAACTGCATGGCGTCCCCCTTAGGGATTGAGTAGTGAACCGCCGGCTTGTAAGGTAGCATTAAAGCCGTACACAAAGCAAGACATAACAAAAGAGGCCCTCAGCTAAAGCTGAGGGCCGAGTAGGAGCGAAGCGGTTGATGGTGCGACTGGATGTTAGCCAGCTTGTTGATGTGCTGCTTCGGGTAGGGCGTAGAACGCCAGACCGGTTTTGCCTTCGGGGCACCCATATGTGCGATCGAACTCGGCTGGGGAATCGATGAAGACTACTACCCAAAAAGCTTCGTTGTAGGTACTCAGATAGAGGTATTCATCTGATGCCAGTTGAGCAGCATAGCTCTCGTAGTCGTCGCCAAGATTATCCAGAATTCGGCCGACTCTGCCTGCTACCACATCCTCAGGGGGATTGTAGTACTTGCCCATATTGGTCTCCATTTTTAGGTCAGATTGAAGTTCCCAGCTAAGGCTGGCTTGGAACCGAGCACGGCCGTGGGGCTACTTGCCCTTGTAATACGACCCGATGGGGTACCTCTTGCGGATGTCACCGTCGAAATGTATCCAGCCTTGGCGGCCTTGTTTGTCCTTGATGTGCAAAGCCCAGTCGTCGGGTACCGGACGACTGGGGATGTATACGCCGGGTATGTGGATGCCATTGACAGTGCTGCCGGGAGTGTGAATTGCCGCCGACATGTGTGCCGGCGTAAACCCGTGTCCAATCACGTGCCCTTGTTTGATGTTGTGGATATTATCGCTGCAGGCGAGGTAGAAGAACCACGATGCGAGCAGGACAAAACCAACCAAGAGCCCAATGGCAAGCCATGGATGCTGGTCGTCATACGTTGGGTTGATGGCGAAGTAGAAAAAGCTGTAGGTGGAGGCGGCGACTGATCCGATGGTGGCTAGGATATAGGCAGTACGTTTCATGGCCCCGTCCTTTTGGTAGGAGGCTTTTTTCGACTGGCGGTCATGGCGTCCAAATATGCGATGGTGGCTTCAATCTCGGCAGTTTGCTGCTTGTGCTTCGGGTAAGAGCAAATGATCATGATCAGCACCCCGAGGCTGAAGGCCAGAGCGAGGACGAAGAAGACGATAACTCCACCACTCATAACGAAGTCCTTTCGGGCGGGACAAGGCAAGTTGTCAATGGGGCTGACTCGTGAGGCAGTTATTATTATTATAGCACAAAATTAATTTAATAGCAATTGATCGTTCTTGCATTCCACCCCGAAGTGCAACGCCCCCTGAAATAAATGCGGACACCGTGTCTGTAGACTGGTAATTGGAAAAACTTCCAGTAAACAGGAGATACACGGTGCCCTACACACATCTTACCCGCGACCAGCGGGTGGAGC
>JBGTMQ010000012.1:0-63972 GCA_041743505.1 Candidatus Saccharimonadia bacterium | reverse complement strand
ACACCTTGAGTGTGTCGCCTTACCAGTACAACTCCGGTACCGGTACGACCGCCACCCAGTCGGGCACCACCGTCACGGCTAGCGCCAGTGTCTTTACCGCCGCCATGGTGGGTAGCGAGCTGGTCTGGGGTAATGGCGGCGCTAAAGGAGTTATTACCGCCTACGGTGGTGGGGCTTCTAGTACTACCGCGACGGTCTCTAACAGCCAAACCGTTAGCCCAGCCCAGTCTTTCCGGGTCCACCACCTGGGCCTGCAGGTTACCAGTGGTGGCAAGGTTGGCGTGGGCACCAGTGCTCCCACGGCCAACCTGCAGGTGACCACGCCGGTGAACACCACCACGGCATTCCAGGTGCAGAATGCTAGCTCGCTCGCCGAATTTACCGTTGATACCTCCGCAAATATTGTATCGGTCGGCTCTGGCAGCACCGGTGACGCCAATCAAATTCTACTCAACCTCGATTCTTTCAGCACCTTCGCCGACACAGCCACCTGTAGTGGTGATACTAACCAGGGCGCCTTGTACTACAACGCCTCAAGCGAAGGAATTCGCGGGTGTATTAACGGCGCCTGGGAGGATGTCGCTACCACCGCCGGGCTTGGTTTTCTACTGTATGGAGTGGTACCAGACTCAGGGTCAAACCCCGGAGACTTACCCTCGGTCCAGACTGCCGCGGTGACCGGGCCCTGCAAGGTGTCAGCCTCCACAAGCTCTACGACACAGGTGGTCGTGCAACCTTGCGTTGCCTATAGCAGCGGCCGCAAAGTTATCGTTGCTTCGGCCACCACCTTAACGCTCAGCGGAATGAGCGGAGGCAATATCTGGCAGCATGTCTGCTTTAATTCCAGTGGTGCCATCGCCCTCCAGGCCGCCAGCACCGAAACGGCTGGTTTCCCAACTTGGAGCGCCAGTAACCCCGTTCTGTGTATTGCGGATGTTAGAGGCACTGCAACTACCAATGTGATCACCGCCGTCTACGATACCCGTACGTTTACAACTAGCCAAAAGGAGTACACCACTAGCGCTGCAGCACTCAGTATCGGTCAAACAGTTATCGCTAGCGGCAACGGTGTTGCCGCTTCAAGCGCCGCCAATCAGTCATTACGCGGCGTGGTAGTCGCTTCAAGTGGCGCTGCCAGTGTCAGCAACGCTCCGTCAGGCATCATTGCTAGCGGCGGCTCAGGCTCAGTCAAAGCCACAGCCGGCACGGCCGCCAACCTGATTGCTAGCGGTGGTACGGCTGGATATGCGGTTACTGTAGCCGTGCCTGCAGCACAAAATGGTTGTGGAATAGGGCCAACTTGTAAAGTTCCAGCGCCTTACACGTATCTTGGCTATTCCAGGGTCGTTTTCCCAGCTACCGCCTGTACCGCCGGTGTGGCCGGATCTCCGGTTAACTGCGGCCGCTCACTGTACGTTAATATAAATCTGCGCTAGCTTTAAAATATGAATAAATGGTTCTGGATAAACATTGCCGTAGTCATCGGCATTGGTACGATAGTCATAACCGGCTTGCTAGTAGCTCCCAAGCCACCCATCCCTGGTCCCATCAAGACACAGGTTACCTCCACTATTCTTGTGCCAGGCTCGAAAGATATCGTGACCGATAGCGACTCCGTTAAATACGCCTCCAAAGAGAAGCTCCTGTCCTTCAATGTCACCATAAACGGCGCCAAACTGGTTATCAGCGAACAGCCTACCCCCGAGTCCTTCATCGATATCCCCCAAGTATACGACAAGGTCGTAGCTGGTATGAATGAGTACGAGAAATTCGATACCGAGGTCGGAACGGTCCATCTGACACGCCCAAAGGAGCTTAATGGTAAGCAGGCGGCAGTGCTGAACACCAAAGGTACACTCCTATTCGCCAAGCCAGATTCCAACCTATCAAGCGATCAATGGCGCCAACTATTCAAGGCGATGGAAGTGGTGAAGTAAAAGCTTACCCATAAAACAAGCAAAAAGCCGGCGGGATTATCTGGGCCGGCTTTTTGACTAATCTAAATTACGCTAAATCTTAACTAATTGTATTGGACGCAGGTGGTTTTACTGAGGATCGTCAAAATCCCGCAGGTCTGAACGTTACCCACATTCACAAGATTACTTACATTGATCAGGCTGCCACCACTCCGGGATTGGTGGTGTCCGCCACCACCCCCATAGGCTAGAGCGGACGCGGGCATCACCAGTGCTCCGGCTATTGCAACACCAGTTACTAATTTTTTCAGTCTCATATATTGATCCCTTATCTACTTGTTATACTCAGACCGTTCGCAAATTGGCCAATTTGACTTGCTTATTATTAGCTTAAAGGTGTCATATATCACTAGACGTTTTTATAAGACAAGCGGTTCGATGCCGAGAAAACACTGTTAAATTGCCCCAAGCGTCAGCACTAGAGTTGCTCTATGGTATATGGCTTAGCGATAGGTTGAAAACAACCGCTTGCTCGTGTACTATATGCGGGTACCTTTTATGGCAATGACAACCGTCCCGGCCGTGGCGAGATAGCTCAGTTGGTAGAGCAGTGGCCTGAAGAGCCTCGTGTCCTCGGTTCGAGTCCGAGTCTCGCCACCATTTAGATTTGCGGGTGTAGCTCAGTTGATAGAGCGCTTCCTTGCCAAGGAAGAGGCCCAGGGTTTGAGTCCCTGTACCCGCACCAATGTATTATCATCAGAACTCTGGTCTTCAAAAAAGCTCCATTCTCTTCAAAAACAGGCCTTTCGAGGTCTGTTTTTGTGGTCATTGGGTCACTAGATGCTTGATACAACCTCTCGCCCGTGCTATACATAGGGCTAATCACTAAAGGGACTGGCCGGTATATATGGATATTCTCAGCATCATTTCTGCTCTTGTGCCGTACGTGCTTATCATTGCAACAATAGCGTTCATTGTATGGATTATCCGCCTGCTGCTCTCCACGTCGAAGAAGATCGACTCACTCCCAGATAAACGCAAGTAATAACACCCCGCCGCTTGCATGAATATCCCCCGGACCAAAGGTCTAGGGGATATTTCGTAGAACTGTACTAAATGTCTCGCTGCTCGATCCGCTCGCACTTCCAGCCAAATACGCTGTTGTTGCGGTTGGTGGCCTGAGAGTCGGGGTAATGGCGACTGCAATATGCCGGGAAGTCCACCATGCCAGCGTTGGTAACAAATGGAGGTGCGAAATCAACACCGTAGCACCACCAGCCATTTGCGTAGGGATTCCAGACACTAGCACCTGCGTGACCTTGCTCCTGGCAGGCGTGCATCGGCACGGTATCGTAAGCCACCCTAACCGCCGTCGTGACGGTTGGCTGTACCGCTTGGCTGGCTGCTACAACAGTGGTTGGACTTGCGTTGCTTGTTGCATTTGCCGCGCCGACTCCGCCACCTGCTACGAGAAGTAGCATTGCCAGCATGACTCCCGATATCCACCGCACACAAACCATGCGTCCCCCTCAAAGAGCTAGGAGCCGGTTGCTCCTAAGATGGCTTGTTTATAGCAAACATAAGCCAAGGCGTCAATCAGGACAGAACCAGTTCTGAAGTTGAAGACATATGCGCACCAATGTATTATCATCAGAACCCTGATTCTCAAAAAAACAGGTTCCATTATGGAAACAAGACCGAAAGGGGCTTGTTTTTTGTTTAAGGTAGTCGCGTGCGAACATGGCTCTATCAGCAGAAAAATATACGTTAATCATACCGGCCTATACAATTAGACCATGGCTAAAGCACAAAAAGACAAACAGAGCAAAATCGGACGGAACGATCTTTGCTTTTGTGGAAGTGGAAATAAATATAAAAAATGCTGCCTACCAAAGGGGCTGAAACCACCGAAGCTACCGACTGAAGTTCCGCAAGAAGTTCTTGACGTCCATGAAGACTCCAGGGCGCGAACTGATTTTCTGAATAGCAAGGGCATCTACATCAACATGCCCAATACAATAACTTTTAAGGGTAAGACATTCCTCGCAGCGGGCAACAAAGTCATGTACGACGACAACCCGCATGCTACATTCCACCAGCTTATCCTGCGGAATCTCCAGCTGACCCTCGGCCAGGAGTGGTGGGATGCCGAAACTGCCAAACCAGCTGACGAAAGGCACTATATCAAGCGGTGCTTTGAGGGGCTAAAAGGTTCTGATACAAGAGAAGATCTCGATGTAAAAGTGGTCGACGAACACACAAGAACGATGCTGACTACAGGCGACACGCAAGCCCTGCTAAGCCTCGCATTCGACGCATACCTGTTAACTCACAAAGGCTATAAGTCGGACAAGTGGCTGGAGCGGCTTCGCGATCACGAAGAGTTCCAGGGAGTCCGCTACGAAATTGGTGTCGCATCGCTTTTTGTCAGGATGGGTTGCGAGCTAGAGTTTTATGATCCAGGCGAAAAAGACGAGAACGGTAAGCGCCCTAAGCGCGCAGAGTTTATCGCGGTTCACCCCGAAACGGGTAATCGAGTCGCGGTTGAAGCAAAGAGTCGCCAACGTGACGGCGTGCTGCACCGACCCGGCACGGCCAACTTCAGAAAAGCCGTTAGGGGCGACATAAACCTGCTATACAAAAGGGCGCTCGAAAAGAAGACGGACGAGCTACCGCTGATAGTCTTTATCGACGTCAATTCGCCAACTGAAACTGACGCAACCATAGACAAAGCGCAGTGGTATGCGGACGTGAGGCGCTCGTTTGAGAGTCGGCCAGAGCCTACACCGGAGAACCCCGATAAGCACACTGCTTTGTTTGTTACGAACTATTCATCACACTACCAGGGCGATGACGTCTCAGCCTCGGGACAGTACCTTTTTATAGGCAGCATTCACCCCGCCCAACCACTTGCAGATGGGCCTACCGGTAGCTTTATACAAAAGTTGTTACAGGCAGCCATTGGCTATGGCTATGTTCCACCTAGCATGGACAACTCAAAAATCTCAATTTACAAACCACCAGTGATTACGAGCAAAGAGGATTTCATCGAAAAATTGCGTGAGCTGACAATGCCCAAGGCCGGTGATCCTGACTACGCTAAACGAGAGGCCGAAAGCAACAATCTTATCGAAATGCTGGTGTGGGATGCAACTCAAAAGAGTGGTGGCGGGTGGAGCAACGAGGTTGCTAACGAATGTTTCAAGCAGTTCGAATGGCTGCATAGACAAACCTAATGTACGATGCCGAATAGTTCTGAAGCGCAAGACATACCCGCACCAATGAAAATGCCTCAGCTCAGTCTAGGGCTTTTTCATTGGTTTTTGGGCTGAGTGGCTCAAACTCGTTGCCCAGTCCTAACGGCTCGGGCAACAATGTGATGCGCCCTCTGGCCGATTAGATTCCGCTGTCGCTTGGGTTTCGTCTTCATGCAATCATTCTAGTACGTCATTGATGCACCAGAAAATGAATGTCTAGTTGAGTTCGTCGAAGTTGTGCCACTCGGTCTTGAGCTTGAGTGTGTACTCTTTGAACTTGTCTGATGTAGCATAGTCGTTAATCAGGACATTCACTACGGCTGTGTCGGCCTGTCCATTCTCGCCTTCGATAATGTCGTTGAGCGTAATGTAGATCGCAAACTTACCTTTGTTACCTGTGTATCCAACGTAGAAGGTATCACCAGTTGTGATGCTTTGTGCTGATAGCGTAGTTTCGTCAATCTCAAAATATAGGCCAGAGATGCTGTAGCCGATACTAAAGTTTTTCATGAGTTACTTATAACATTTTACAATAAATTATGCAATGGTCTTATCGTATGCTATACGCCAAACTTGCCAAGCTCGGCCAGTAGATCATCGAAGCTGTTGATCTGCACTCTTGCACCGGACTGCAGGACTAACTCCAACGGAAGAGTTTCCTTTCTATTCAAGTATCCTCGCACCTCTACTGCCAGCCATAGTTTGCCCGGTGATGCTGCCCTTGGAGACTAACAAGGATCAATTTACTAAAACATCCTTATTAGAACATGCTCAGTCCCAGACCATAGTGATTAAAGGCCTGGATCACATTACTCTTAACGGAGAGAGTGGGTACACGCGGGATGATAAAAACCAGAAGTGCGAGTATTGTAAATCGTAAGTATTACCTAGGTCATTATCGAATGTTAAAATCAGATGGGAACTAACTTAAATGAAAGGGAGTGTATAAAATGGCAAAATATATTGATGGTTTTGTACTTGTGGTACCAAAAGGCAAAGAAGCTGAGTACCAAAAAATGGCAGAAATGGGTCGTGATTCTTGGATGAAGCATGGTGCGCTTCAATACTTCGAGTGCAGAGGGGATGACCTCAAGCAACAAGAAATGGGTGACTTAAAATCACGTGCTTATAAAGAAATGGCTGGTGCGGGTGATGACGAGAATGTCTGGTTCTCTTTTATTGTTTTTGAATCAAAAGAACATCGCGATGAAGTAAACAAGAAAGTTATTGCTGAGATGGATGAATCATATAGCGATCAGACTGACTTTGAAATGCCGAACGATATGAAGAAAATGGCGTACGGTGGCTTTGCGGTAGCTGTAGAAGGATAATGTCAAGAGTTGCCCCTAGTCTAATGTAAGTCTCAGGTCTTATGTAGGATCAAGTATGCTTGGTATTGTGCAGTCAAAATGTCCCTCCATCGGGCTATTTCATCCCTGATCTCGTGGAAACTCTCGCTCACACGGAGCACCAAACTTAAGCACCCTAAATAAACCTTTTTTGTGGTCCATTTTCTTTTGATATAATTATCAGTATGAAAACACGGCGGACAGGAGTCAGTATAGAGTCGTTTCTTGAGAACGCGAGCGAAAAAAGACGCGAAGAAGCTCGCACATTGATTGTTATGATGCGAGAAATCTCCGGAGAAAAACCGTACATGTGGGGGCCCAGTATCATTGGGTTTGGCTCGCAGCATTATAGGTATGAAACAGGACATGAGGGCGATATGCCGCGGCTCGCTTTCAGTCCGCGAAAAGCTAGTATTACTGTTTATTTCGAAGGGTTTGATAGATACACTCATGAGCTGACAGTACTTGGCAAACACAAGCAGAGCGTGTCATGTCTGTATATAAATAAGCTTGCTGATATTAAACTCGATATATTGCGCAAAATGCTCGAGCAATCATTCGCCCTCTCAACTAAGTCGTCTACCAAACCGACAACTGTCGATTAGTACATTGCTAGCCTATCCTAAATGTTGTGAGAGGTTAAATTGTTGGGCTAAGTTCTTCACAGACAAAAACACAATTAATGATAAAATGTTTTTCGACACTAAACTTAGGAGGCTGTAATTACATGAGAAAAATAATCGTCTTATCAATGATTACATTAGATGGAGTAATGCAAGCGCCTGGTGGACCTGAGGAAGATACATCAGGCGGTTTCAAATATGGCGGTTGGGTTGCACCTTATTTTGACGAAGTTTATGGTAAGGTCATGGAAAAACAGATGAAACCTGCAGACCTTCTTTTGGGCAGAAAAACATTTGAGATTTTTGCTGATTATTGGCCAAAGCATGAAAATGGATGGCCAGGTATCAATGATGTCACAAAATACGTCATATCCAACACCATGAAAAAGGCAGATTGGAAAAACTCAGTTTTCCTTAAAAGCATGGCAAATATCGAAAAGCTCAAAAATTCTAAAGGTTCTGACATTCAAGTTCACGGCAGTGGTGAGCTTGTTCAGCTACTACTTAAGAATGATTTAGTGGACGAGCTTTGGCTCAAAATTCACCCATTAACCCTTGGTCAAGGACAAAAGTTGTTTGACAATGGCACGATTCCGGCAGCATTTACATTACTAGAGAGTTCTGTTACGCCAAGTGGAGTGATTATTGTCAACTACAAGCGAGCTGGAAAAGTCAAGACAGGTACTGTTGGAGCTTAAGGCGGCTAACCTGTTAATAATTCCCCGGATAAGCTGAATATCATCACCGAGTGAAATGATTACTTCTGAACAGTGAACCACATGCTCGTACGCTGTTCCGTTTCAATAAGGTGGGTTTTGTTAAGCTTTAGCTCTAGACCCTCAAGGTTATCAAAAAGTCGTTGACCGGCCCCAAGCAGTACGGGCATAATGTCAATCTGCAATTCGTCGACCAACCCCTTCATTAATAGCTGCTGTCCGATATTCGGTCCTCCAACAACTGTGACGTCCTTGTCTCCTGCAGTTTGTTTGGCTTGCTCAATTGCAGCTTCAACATTATCTAGAAACGTAAAGTGTAGGCGGTCATTTCCCTTTGGTTTTTTAGCTGGCGCATTATGAGTGATAACAAAAATCGGCACTTGATACTCATAGACATCTGCATAGGAGTCAGGATCTTCGGCCATTTCAAAGGTTCTTCGTCCCATCACCACTGCGCCCGTAGTACGAATTGAATCCTGCATCATGTCTGATTGCATTAGTTCCTCAAAATCAGAGGATAACAAGGCTCCGCTGCCATTTGCGTCATTAATGAAACCGTCTAACGACATTGTCATGCCGAAAATTACTTTTGCCACAACGCCTCCTTGCTTGTTTCACTTTGATGGCAACGAGTAATTCATGCTCTGTTCAGTGTACAGTATAAAGCATTTCAAAGGAGTATCCCGCAAGAGTCTAAGAAGTAAGGTTTACTATCGTAGCCTTACCCGCGCCAAATTGAAATAACAGATATAGCGCACTGAAAGGTGCGCTTTTTTATTTTTTGTATACCCCCTGAATTAATAGCTAGAGTCTCACATGCGCAGCTGTCTAAATAAATTACATTGACAGTCATAGTAATATGACATACACTGTAAACATGATTGATAAAAAACTATCATCAGATTTACTTCGCGGACACACCGACACTATCATCCTCAAGCTTTTGACGGGTGGCGATAAGTATGGCTACGAAATTACAAGACTCGTACATGAGCATTCTCAGCAGCTTTACGAGTTAAAAGAGGCGACAATGTACTCGAGTCTCAAACGCCTAGAGAACGATAGGCACATAACTTCGTATTGGGGTAGTGAAACCCGGGGCGGTCGAAGGAAATATTATCAGATCACTGAAAGTGGTCGTGAGCTATACGAAGTTAACAAACAAAACTGGGACTACGCAAAGCAGATCCTAGATGGATTATTGTAAGGAGGAAATGAAATGGAAAAGAAACTATCACAATTTTTAGATGAAGCATTTGCACCATACGGTGACTTTCCTGCACGAGCAGATGTCACTCAGGAACTGCTCGCTAACCTACTCGAGAAATTTAATGACCTAAAAAAGCAGGGTAAGAGCGACGATGAAGCATACCAAGTGACGGTCGATTCATTCGGCGATGTTTCTGAAATTATGGAACAAGTCCCCCATAACATAGCAAAGGGTGGAACAAACCCTACAGGTGAAGACAAGGCTGAATCCAGTTTATATAAGACAATTGTCGATGGCATAAAAGAAGTTTCAGGAAGCAAGTCGACGGCAAAAGCCTCAGTTTTGACGCAGGCGGATCTGACCGGCACTGATCTTGCAGGCAAGGACTTCAGCATGAGCGCCCTCGCGGGAGCATCTTTCGATAGGGCGGACTTACACGATGCGAAGTTCAAAGCAGCAGCGCTAAACGCAGCAAGCTTTGTCGAGGCTAACTTGAAAAACGCAGTTTTTAGTAGTAGTGATCTTCAGAATGTGAATTTTAACAAAGCCGACCTGACCGATGCTAAGCTCAATGCCTCAGCACTAAAAGGCGCCACGTTCGTCGGCACAAAACTACTCAATACCGAGTTTAGTAAGTCTGATTTGTCTGGCATTTCGTTCGATGGTTTAGTCTTGGAGGGGGTTACTTTTAACAGTTCGTCACTTAAGAAAGCATCATTCCGGGGTGCTGTACTGCGCAATGTATCATTCCATCATACAGCCGTGAAACACGCCATCTTTGACGGTGCGACAATGGACAAGCTGACCTACGCACTGCTCAAAGGCGCCAAAGCAACACTTAAAGACGTAGTCGTTCAATAAAGAGAAAGATAATGAAAAAGATTCGTACAATCGTTTTCAACTTAGGGGCCCCAGGCAATGCCTGAATTGAATTGGGCCGAGCTTCGAAGTCACTCAGTCATACTAGAGGACTCTGCTATACTTGCGCTGAACAAACCCGCCAACATTTCGGTAGTAGGGGATAGTCACGAGACTGATATGGCAGGGTTAGCCAGCGAGGCCAAAGAGCAACTATTTCCCGTGCACCGGATAGACAAGGTGACAACCGGGGTAGTGCTCTTCGCTAAGAATCTCCAGGTTCATGGCAAGCTTACCCGGCAATTTAACAAAAGAACTGTTGATAAACGTTACCTACTCATCACGAAAACAGTTGGGCTGCCATCCGAAGGAGTCATAGACCTTCCGCTAACTTCTGGTAGGAAAGGGCTAGTTCGCGTCGCTGGCCCTAGAGGAAACATCCAGTACGACGATCAAAAAAGTCATTGGTGGGTACCGCTACATGACTACCTCCCTGACAAGAAGGTGTATCCATCGGTTACCAGGTTCGCTACTCTTTGGAGCGACTCTGATTTCTCTCTAATTTTGGCTGAGCCGTTCACCGGGAGGAAGCAGCAAATACGCATTCATTTTGCCTGGATTGGCCATCCAATTTTTGGAGACCCGCTGTTTGGCAAAACAGAGCTGGGGGCAGGTTGGCAAACTTGCCTTCATTCGTGGCGACTTGGATTTGATGCTGCTTGGCGAGACGGAACACGAATGGAAATTGAAGGACCACCCACTCTTGAGTTTTGGCGTCCCCTTGAGACTAAGCTTCCGACGGCTTTGCGTATAGAGATTCTAAAACAGGCAAGGGAGTATCAATTTAGTAACCCAATAACCGATTTATAAGTCCCATTGGGCTTTTTTATTTAGGAGTCTTATTACAAATAGCCAAAGTCACTTTTGTTATAATTAAGCCATGAAAGCAGTAGTTTACACAGAATACGGGTCTCCCGAAGTGCTTCAGATCAAGGTCGTAGAAAAACCCGTACCCAAGAACAACGAGGTCCTGATCCAAATACACGCCGCTACCGTAAACCGTACCGATACCGGTTTTAGGAGCGCCAAGTATTTTGTATCGCGGGTAGTTACCGGGCTCACAAAACCCCGGAAACTCATCGCGGGCAGCGAATTTGCCGGCAAGGTGGTGGAAGTAGGCGCGGATGTCACGGAATTTAGCATCGGCGACAACGTCTTTGGGTTTGAGGATGTGCGGTCCGGTGCGCACGCGGAGTACATGGCTGTAGCAGCCGGCGGGTCCATCGCAAAAATGCCCAAGGGATTCGGCTACCAGGAGTTAGCCCCGGCCGGCGAAGGCGCGACGTATGCGCTCAGCATCATCAAAGCTGGAGAGGTCAAAAAAGGTCAAAAGGTACTGGTCTATGGTGCTTCAGGCGCCATTGGCTCAGCCGCCGTCCAAATCGTCAAACACTTGGGAGCGGAAGTGGTCGCAGTTTGCGGCACCAAGAACGTCGAACTCGTGAAATCTCTGGGCGCGGATAACGTTATAGATTATGAAACCGAGGACTTTACCAAAGTAGATGACAGGTTTGACTTTGCATTTGATGCCGTAGGCAAAAGCACATACGGCGCCTGCAAGAACGTGCTGAAACCAACAGGGAAGTATTGCTCCACGGAACTTGGCCCTGGTGGACAAAACCCACTCCTGGCCATCTGGTTTGCCATTACCGGCAGCCGGCGGGTCATATTCCCCATACCCAAAATTAACAAAGAAACCATGGAATATATCAAACAGCTCATAGAGTCCGGCGCCTACAAACCGGTGATAGACCGGACATATCCACTAGATCAGATTATTGAAGCCTCTAGGTACGTCGAAACGGGGCAGAAAACCGGCAACGTAGTTATTGAGGTAGCTTAGGAGTGCTATGCTTACCATAACAATCATAAAAGGGAACACTCGATGCCGGGCCCAGAAGATGAAAACATACCCGACGAGCGGCTAAGACCGCGTAGTAGACAATCGGCCGAAGATACCTGCGACAAGCGCGACTGGCGCACTGTCCCCAAGGTTATGATTGTGACCGGCAGCGCTATCGGTCTTGCGGCCATGACAATAGAAGCTGGCGCAAATTACATCGAAGGCCAGCAAGATGCCAAAGCAGCCGCGGCGGAAGTACCGGGCCTCGTTCAGGATCTCGTCACTCCGGGTAGCAAAGTAGAGTTTTACCATGGGACTGTCAGGGTTTCAGAGGGTCAATTGCTCAACGCGCCTGCTGCGCATGCGCAGCCCGTGGATCCAGCCTCAATCGACATCCGGCCGCATGGAGAGGTTGTAATTCTCAACCCGACGGTCATTCAAGGCCCGGATGGAACGTACTTGATGGGTCTGGCCGGGGGAAACTCGCAACCCGAGCATCCTCAGGCAGCAGCAGTGACAGGCGTATTCATTGCGGTGCCAGAAAAGCCGCCAGTCAGCCAGGCCACCACACAAGGCCTTCAGATGAGCGGCCACAACGAGCTGCGCGTGCAGGCCCAAGCACCAGAAGGTGATCAAATATCAGTCGCCACAGTAGAACAGGGGTAGCTCATAGAGGGGATCGATTTACAAATATTAGTTAGCGCTCCATCACAGAGAGCCGGGATGATACCCGTTGCGTTGCGTAACAACAACCAGGAGCTAGCCCAAAAGGCCGCAGAATCATGCCGGCAAATTGAGCAGCCCAACGATTAAAGAATAGGATCTCACATGTCAAACCCAGAAGATGGCTTCAACCCAGGTGGATCAGTAACCAATAGCGAACTTGGCGCCGAAAAAGCCCCCGAAAAACGCCGTTTAATTCCGCTTCGCCTCGACAAGAAAGGCGTTGCGGCACTTTTTCTTGTGGGTCTCGCCGCGGCAAGAGTAGCATGGGAAACAGACAACCTGATTGAGGTAATTAGCGAACATCCGAATATCCAAAAAGCCTCCGAGCAAGTTCCCGAGACTGTTCAGAACCTCATAACACCTGGCAATACCGTGGAGTTTTATAGCGGAACCATACGAGTCCCGGAAGCAGATCAGCTCCTCACGGCCCCTGATGAAAATGCGCCCGAAATTGACCCGACCTCCATTGATATCCGGCCACAAGGCGAGGTGCTGATCTTCAATCCGGCGGTAACTCAAGGTCCGGATGGTAATACCTATCTCATGGGACTAACCAGGGTCCACCCCAGGTATGGCGACCCTCAAGCAACCATCATTGGGGCGGTCTTCGTTAAATCCCCAGATAAACCGCCAGTGAGTCACGCCACGATAGATGGCCTTCAGGCCGGTAACCAGATACACGTTCAGGCCCATGCAGGAGACGGGCAAGAAATGCAAGTTGGTTCGGTAGGGAAAAGTTAACAAAACATGGTATAATATACTACCGTTCAATACTACATCCCTTAGGAACGCTGAAAGGACCTCTAATGCGCACCCTGGGTTGGAATATCCTGTTCGGTCTGACAATCATGATCGGGACTGCAATGGTCGGAACACCGCTGACATTCGGAGGCCTCTATCTACTCCTCCGCACGGTGGGCATCGTAGCGACAATCGCGATTTTCCTCGGAGGTATAATGCTGCTGCGGGTCGCCCTTACAACTATCTGGAGGCATGTCGCTCCCTACAAAATAGAAGTAACCCGATAGTCTTGAGGGGCTGTCGGCTGTATCGCTGCCAAAGCGTCAAATCAGTTATAATGACGGATAACTTAATGCACCGCGCATTGAGTCGATATAGTGGAGGCTTCGGAAATGGACACAGCCGTACTGGCATCGTCGGCCAGCACCCTGGAACTAGTTGTACCACCGGCTTCGCCCCTGAATAGCTACTCGCCTGAATCGGTTTGCGCCATGTCGGTCTGCCACATCACCCTCCCGAACGACGCCACGCTCGGGGTTTGCATCGAAGAGATGCGGGCCTTCGGAGCCAAACTGACGGCCCGCTCCGGCATCCTCTACCATTGGGGAGGTGTCTACTGCGAGCGGCATCCAGACGGCGGAGGCAATCTCAGTTTCCAGATCGACTGGGTCGACCAGGCCTTCTTCCAGGCGCGTAAAAACGCCTTCAGCGACACCGACCACCGCGGCATCTTTGCCAGGCTGGGCATCAGCCGGTCACAAATTTCGGTGACACACTGGCAGCCAGCCTAGTCACCCCCATGTCAGCGGGAAACCGCTTCCAGCCCCCAGCCGCTACATTTCCGGCTGAGGGCTTAATATATTTTGGCTTACATCAGCCCATATGCTATATAAAACCTTGCGCCCACTATTGTGCTTATGGTTAAATAAAGACAAAGTTAGCTATAAGTGGTGGGACTATATCTTCAATGGACAGCGACAAAAAGGCCAACGCACAGACAATTAAACAACCAATAAAATTATCAAGGCGCAACCTGGTGCTTACCTTGGCAGTTACCGTCGCCATTGGTATCTCCGGGTATTTATTGGCCTTAACCTTGGCAGCAGCGGATACACCCGCTATTCCTGGGCAAGTAGCTGCCCGTACCGGTGGTAACAGTATCGGCCTCATCTGGAACGCTAGTACCGGCCCGTCAGTTAAGAATTACGAGGTCTTCCGCGACGGCGTCAAAGTCGCCACCCTCACGCCGGGTGTGGGCGAAACCACTGAGGATAAAACCGCCCGCACCTTCATGGATAAAACCGTCGTTGCCGGCACAACCTACAAGTACCAGGTCAGGGCCGTCGGCGCGAACGATGGTGCCTCAGAGCTTTCGGCCGCTGTCTCCGCCACGCATCCGCGCAGCACCACGCCTGTGCCAACCATTGCCTTCGACACCACAGCAGCCCCAGAAGTCCGCGACTTTTTAGTCAATAATATCCAGCCTGAGATCGAAGCCTGGTTCCCCAAGCTGTCGGACGCCGTTGCCTACCCCGACTACACCCCCGGCACTTCTTTCAAGATCTTCATCGACACCAGCCTTAACGGCACGGGAGATGTCGCCAACTACGACAAAAACCAGGTCAACGTCAAACAAGAGTGGATAAAGGACCCCAACCACCAAAAAGACAGCCTTGGTATGTTCATGCACGAGTTAACGCACCACATTAACAGCGGGGATACATCTCAAAACGCCAAGTGGTACACCGAAAGTGTCGCCGATTGGACCCGCGAGTACTTCATGCGCGAACGAGCTCCACGGGCCCCGGCAGAAAACATCACCCCATACCCGGGTTACTCCGACGGGTCATATTTTCTAAACTGGATCCAGGAAAAGTACGACAACCAGTTTATCCGCAAGGTCATGATCGCCAAGCACAAAAACACCTACCGTGGCGACTTCTATTCAGCCGACTTCACCCGCAAAACCACCGGCCGCAGTATCAGCCAGCTCTGGAAAGAGATGCGGGGCAACCTTATATCGGACGACTACACGGAGATCCGGGGCATCGCCAACCGGTGCCTTGATACCAGCGAAAATGCCGGTACGCAACTCCAGCTCCTCGACTGCAACGGCCAGTGGCAGCAAAAATGGGTATTCACGTACGACAAAGGCAGCACCAATACCGGCGTCCTCAAGTCTGACTGGGGCGGTCTATGCCTCGATGTTGCCGGCGGCGGCAAAACCAACGGTACCAAGGTCCAAGCGGCGGCTTGTACCGGTGGGGTAGCTCAGCGATGGGTCGCTCAGCAGGACGGAAGCTTGCGCAATCCCAACGCCAATAAGTGCCTCGAGACCGAGGGCGGCCGCAGCGACAACAATACCAAGACTGTCATCTGGGACTGCAATAATGGCGTCTGGCAGAAGTGGCAAGCCCCGCTCTTCACCGGCAGTGCTATCGGCATCGGGAATAAATGCGTAGACGTCGACAGCTTTAACACCACCAACGGCACGAGGTTGATACTCTGGGATTGCGTTGGCAATAAAGCCCAAGACTGGGCCCCGATGCCCGTTCAGGGCAAGGCTAACACCTACGCCATGCGTGCGTTGGGCAAGTGCATGGACGTCTCGGGCGTTGGCACAGCAGATGGCACAGCGGTCGTCCTTTGGGAGTGCGTCGGTAACGTCGCCCAGGAATGGGTCCCGCAAACCAACGGCGGCCTCAAAAACCCGAACTCCGGCAAATGTCTACAGACAGTAGGCAGCAGCAGCGCGGGCGCAGCCAAGTTAGAGATCCGCACCTGTAACGGCGGTGCTGCCCAGAATTGGTTCACAGCGCTCAGTACACCCGCCGGCACTCCGCCCACCCCCGCACCTACCCCGGCGGCCACAGCCACAGCTACACCGACTCCAACCTCTTCTTCGACCCCCGCACCTACGGCCACCCCGATCCCCAGCCCATCTTCATCGCCATCAGCTTCGCCGTCACCTAGCCTTACGGCACCCACCGGTCTCAAGGTCTACACCGGCGGTCCGAGCATCGCGCTGAACTGGAATCCTAGCACCGGCATCACCGTCAAGGAGTACAACGTCTACCGCAATGACGTCAAGATCGGGACCACCAAGCCCGATACGGCTGCCATTGACTCCAAGCGGCGGGGCGCCTACTTCACCGACAAGACCGTAACTGCCGGTACCACCTACCGCTACCAGGTCCAGGTCGTCAATAGTGCTGGTCAAACCTCGCCCCTGACCACGGCCGTAACCGTGACCCAGCCGACCGCAGCTAACACCACCGGCATCCCGTCCATTACTATCAACGCACCCAGTGGCTATGAAGACCTGGGGGAGTGGGCACGGACCGTAGCCGTCCCTGAGCTTGAGGTCTGGTACCCCAAGCTTGCCGACTCCCTGGCACGTGGCAGTTATACGCCATTCAGTTCTATGACTATCAAATTTGACCCTAACTTTGCGGGCAACGCCAACGTAATCGCCTTCGTCGGTGGCACAGGTAGCAATAACCAGACCATGACAATGGGTATTGACCACTTCCGCAATAACAAGGGGGATATTGGCCCAGCCATTCATGAATCAGTCCACATTGTTCAAGACAACAAGTATTACTACACCGACCGGGCTCCTAAGTGGATCGCTGAGGGTGTGGCACGTTCACAGGGTGAGGTCTACTTCAACCGAACCCACGACCTGGCAGCCCCACTCCCGCACCAGCTTTACACCGATGCGTACAGTGTCGCGGCCTACTTCATGAAGTGGATGGAAAACACCTACAAGCTGCCAACCTTACTGCGTGATCTCAACACCTCTATGTACGCCAACACCTACGACGACAACTCATTTTTTCAAGCCAAAACCGGTAAATCCGCACCGCAACTTTGGAAGGAAATGACTGGCCGGGACAGCAGTAGCGTGGGTGCCATACATGGCGTGAACAACTATTGTATAGAAAATGCTAACTATACCGTTGCCGACGGTAACCCTGTCCAAGTAGGGCCATGCAACTCCCACCGCAACCAGGAATGGGTCTTCCACTACGACAAAGCCAGCACCACGCTCGGCGAATTGCACCTTAATGGCGAGCGGCGGTGCCTGGATGTCAACGGCTCCGGCACGGTAAGTGGCACTAAAGTCCACATCTGGAACTGTAATGGGGGCGTCGCCCAGAAGTGGCAAAAACGCACCGACGGCAGCTGGTTAAATCCAAACTCCAACAAATGCCTGGACGCAGACACCCCACAGAGCCCGACCAAGACCGGCGCCAGGCTGCAAATCTGGGACTGCAACGGCCTGGCTCATCAGAAGTGGAGCGGCGTTGTAGCGACCGGCCAGCTGGTCCACAGTTCCAGCAGCAAGTGTGTCGATGACTACAACTTCGGCACCGCCAACGGCAATGCACTGAACCTGTTTGGCTGCGTCGGCAACGCGGCTCAGCAATTCCACTTCCTCAAGAAAGCCGGCTCAAGCAGCGGTTCCTACCGCGTCCTGAGTAAATGCATGGAAGTGGCCAACCTCGCCAAAGCCAACAATACGCCGGTTCAGATATGGGATTGCAATGGGCAAGCACAGCAGGAATGGACGCCGCAGACCAACGGGTCTCTAAAAAACACCTTCTCGGGCCGGTGTCTGCAGCCCCAAAATGGCGCCACTGCCAATAACACCCGCATGGTCATCTTCGACTGCAACGGCAGTGCTACCCAGCGGATAACCACACCGGTTTACTCCCCGTAGGCCCGGTCGGCTAAGGCGCTCACTCTAAAGGCGGTCTCACCTCGGCCGCTTTTAGCTTTTACGCAGAATGGTACTTGGACCGAAGGGAGCCCGGGCTACGGCACACCCCAACAGCTCCATACGACCCAACCCTACTCATAGCAATCTTGCGCCACTTCACATAGGGTACCTACTGAACTGAGGGCAGTCGGCAAAATGCAGCAGCCAAATCATGCCTTAACAAAGGCACAATTAAAAACCCCTGCTATACTTACTGCCCTCAGTTCAGTAGGTATAGCAGGGGAAAGCATTTAGTCCCGCGCAATCATAATCCCGCTCAGCGCCAAAACGCTACTCGCCAAACTCTACTGAGAGATCGGCTCCAAACTCTCGACAATCGCCTTCGGAACGGTCTCACCAAATTGTTTAACCAACTCTTCGTTGAAGCATTCTTTCCGGGTTGTGCTGACCAGGCCGTACGTCTTGCCGCCGACCACCTTCTTGTAAGTCGGCTCGATACCAAAGGCTGCGGGCGTTACTTCCAGTAAATAGCCAAATTCGCCCGTATTCTCACCCGCACAACTATATTCAGCCAGCTTCAGGCGGCTGGAAATGAGTGGCACCGTCTTTACGTCACCAATCGTAGTAACATCGTAGGATACCTGGCCGGCCGAATCTGACGATTTATACCGCAGACCCAAAACATCCAGCGATACATAGGCGGTCTTCGGCTTCACCTGCACCTCGATATCGGCTGCTTTTTGTTTGGCATCCTGTTGCGCCTTCACCGTCGTGGCAATCCACCAGACTCCCAGCCCGACCACTAATACTGCCACGAGGATGAGAGCAACCCTTTTCAGGCCACCTTGCTTTATTGTATTGAACGGAGATTCATTCATTGCCAGGCCTTTTTATAGACTGATTAATCTAATTATGTCTTGCTTGCCACAAAAACGCAAGATAATTCTTATGGTTAAATGCACAAGACTCCAATCTGGTATGATACCGTCATGAATCAACCGCCAGCAGTTACAAAAATTTCCTGGACCGAGTCCATCTGGTTCGCCGACATCGACGACACGCTCATTGATACCGTGTCCGCCTCCATCCCGGCCTCCGAAGGCATCCGGCAGGCCGAAGCCGAACAGGGCCGTCCCATCGACTATGCCAAAGCCATCATGCTCGGCGACTCCTTTGCCGGCGACCTCCAGACCCCCAAAGAAAAACTGCATTTCGGCCTGGTTGTACTCAGAGAAAACAACCGCCACCAAACCCAGGTCGACGACGCGCATCAAATCACCGTCGGCAATCTTATGGATATAACTCAGCATTTGGCTTAGGATGACTATACACTTCGTTACTGGCAACACTGGGAAAGTTAACTCCATGCAGAAGCACCTCGAAGGTATGACTATTGTCGTTAAACAGATCAAGCTTGCCTTAATCGAGCCACAGGCAGACAGCGTAGAAGAGATAGTCATTTCAAAAGCTCAGCAGGCCTTCGAGATTTTAAAATCACCCCTGGTTGTCGAAGACAGTTCATTCGGCATCGACGAACTAAACGGTTTCCCCGGGCCTTACATCAAATACGTGCTCCAAACGGTCGGTATAGATGGTCTACTTAGATTAACTTCCGGTTTAAGCTCTCGCCGGTGCCGCTTTATCAGCGCACTGGCATACGTTAATGCCGCCGGCAAGATAAAAGTATTCAGCGAACAAGGTGATGCCGGAATGCTAGCCCAGCGCATAGCGCCCACAAACATTCAAGAGAGCTGGTCTGATCTGTGGCGTATTTTTATACCCAACGGAGCCAGTAAGCCACTAAGCGAACTAAAGGGGCTCGAGCGTGATAAGATTTGGGCCAAATGGCAAGAGCGGTCAAATTTTGGGAAATTAGGAGCGTGGCTGAATGAAACCGGAAACAACGGCCAAAAGTGAGCTACCGTCCACATCACACGGCCATATCTGTCCGCAATCTGGCCGCATCAGTGAGATTCTATGAAAGCCTAGGATATGAATCGGTTCACAGGTACGACGAATCCGACGGCTCCATGAGTATTGTGCACCTTAAACTCGGCGGGTCGTTCTTAGAAATTTTTGCTTACAAGGAGAGCCTCAGTAAACCAAGAGCCAATTACCAATACGGCAATAATCTGCCGGAAATTGGCGTGAAGCACATAGCGTTACAAACTGATAATATCGAGGCGGCACTAGCTGATCTGCAGAGCAAAAGCTTGGCCGACGAAAGCACAACAATCATGTTCGGCTCAAACGTCAGCTTTTTCTTCATCCAAGACCCCGACGGCATGTGGGTGGAGCTTATAAAGGACGACCGGTATGACTAGCGGTAGTCTCATCCATCAAGGCTGACAGCTCAGCCGGCTTATATGTGCCGTTTATACCTTGCGCCTGCATCAAGTAATCCACAGCCGCTTCCGTCTCAAAACCCTTATCCTGTGACAAGCCAATGCACAGCATCCGGGTATAAGCCGGCGATGGCGGCGCATAGGGCTGGCGGGGCGTAGTTGCAGTGACCGCAAAGATCGGGTAACCGTCTTTGGTGCCGCAGTACATTAGCTCTTCGTAGTTGCCGGTGCCGTCGCCAATAGTGGCGTGGCCGTGCTTTATGGCTGCTTCAATCGGCAACTCCGCAATGCGGTCCCGAGAATTCTCTTGTGCCAGGATCTCCTTGTACTGCGCAAGCGTGATAAGGTACGCCCGCGCAATCGTATGAGCCTTAGGGCCTTTGGCCAGCCCCAAAGTCGGGAACCCGCCGGTCCAGGTCTCAGATTCACCGCCAAAGTACAGCGCATGCGGCAAGGCCATAAAATAATCCCGCAACGGCGGCGTTTTGTCGGTACAGCCACGAAAATCACGGGCCGCACCCGCAGGTCGGCCACCTTCAATCACCGACATAAATAATTCCTTGCAAAGTCCTGAGCCATACGAGGCGTACCAAACATACTCCTGGCCCTTAACCGGAACCACGGCCAGCGCCGGCTCAGCCGCCACTTCGGTGAGGTACTGCTTGAGAATGACGCCAAATTGATCAAACCCGGTCTTGGACAACCATTCGTCGTCCTTGTGGCGCCCAGCCCCAGGCGGGGTCGTCACAATGCAAGGGATACCGACGGCACTAAAGTACCGCCCATCCGTAGCAGCATAACTCATCGACGAACCTGCCGCCTGGCCGCACGCCTCAGCAATGGCCCGACGAAACGGTTTAATGAGCGGGTCGTCCAAATCAGTCACGCATGGTGGCGAGCTAACTACCAAGATGGCTTCAACGCCATGTTCCCGGCTCACGTCCTGAATACGCGGATACAATTGTTCGTAATCCGCCAGGCTGCCGTAGCGCACATCCAGCATGGCCGAAGCGGCAGACGGAATCTGGTTAGCTGTGGTGCCGCCCTCAATCGTCCCCACACTCAATATCGTATCTTCGCGTGACGGGTTGGCCGGCACCAAGGCCTTAATATCATGCAAAGCTCCAAGCAGTCGGTGGATGGCGTCGTCACCCTCCCAAGGACGGGAGGCGTGCCCGGCTTTCCCGGAGGCCACCAGTTTGATCCATTGCACACCCTTGGCAAACCGCTCGATCTGCCAGCCCTCGCCGCCATCCGGCACAATCACTACGCCAGGCCGGTAGCCGGCCTCCTGCACCAATTTCTCGGCGCCATGCTTGCCGCCCACCTCTTCGTCGCTGGTGATCATAATGCCAAAATCATACGCGCCCAGCTCCAGCCGCAGTTCATCCACCACCGCCAAGTAACTGGCAATGGCCGCCTTCATATCCAAAACGCCCCGGCCATGCAATTCGTCACCCTTAACACTCAGCTTGAATTGCTCTGGCTTACCCGGCACCACATCAATATGGGCGTATAACATCACCGCCGGCCGCTTGTTCCGCACCTTTGTGGTGGCCACTATCGAGTCAAAACCTTCATACTCAAACTGCTCAACGTGCATACCCCGGTCGCTCAGAAACTTCCCGATATATCCCAGTGCGGCCTCATTAGCAATCCGGTCACTAGTCACCGTCGGCCGTGCTACTAGTTCGCGTAACACCGTATAACCCAACGGCTCGGTCCGGACAATCGTCGGCTTCAGCTTAGCCGGAATCGGCTGGGCCAAAAAACCGTGCATTATCGCTTGGTACTCAGCAAAAGACTTTAGCTCTACCGACTCGTTATCAGCGTGGGAATCTTTGCCGTACAAGCCAAATTCAATGATATCGTTATCAATTACCGCAAAGTGCCGTCCATCACTGGCGGCCGGCCGCCCCAAATACTGCGGCTTGGAGCCAGTCGCCTGTCGCATAGCCGCACTGAGGCCCTGGACGTACGGATTAAGCTCATCCACATGAACCGCCGGCCCAAACACATCAGCGGCTACTAACTCCGCGTCAGGATCAATACTGGCAATAAACGCCCGCAGCGAGTCAAGATCCCGAAACACCGGGTCAGCCTTGGTAAACCTAAAATCAATTTTCAGCACCGCCGTGTCCGGCACCCGGTTAAATGTCTGGTTAGGTGTCTGGAGGCTAGCGATGCTGGCCGTCGTCGTCCAGGTTTCCTTGTCCGGGGTAGGGTAGTGCTTGAGCACAGCGCCGGCAAAATCTCCGGCCTTAACCACGGCATTAGTGCCTTTCCAGAGATGGCCGCCGTGGGCTGACCTGCCTTTAAAAACAATCTCAGCCCAGCACAAGCCGCGAGCGGCATTATAAATCACATGCTTTTCGTTAGCGTATTCACCCATAATGACGAACTTTGCCCGCACGCCACTTTCTATCTGGACCCGTGTGCCGTATTCGCCGCCGATTTCTTCATCCGACACAACTTGCAAACCCAAACTGTAAGGCGCATCGTCAACCAACTCACAAAAAGCATCGGCTAGGGCCAGGGTAGTACCCTTCATGTCCAAAGCGCCACGCCCGTACAGCCGGCCGTTCTTCTCCACCGCTTTAAATTGCTCCGGCTTACCCGGCACCACATCCACGTGCACGTTCAGCAAAATATCAAACTCGGCCGGTCGGAGCTTGCCGCGGTACGCCAAAAAACTGTGCTTGCCGTGGGTCTCAAACCACTCAAACGTGACGTCCGGACACCGCTTTGTGATCATCCCGGCCACAAAGTCCACCGCTTGCCGCAAAGCCGTCGGGTTATCGGCCGTCGACGGTATAGCAATCAGCCGTTTAGTTTGTTCGATAAGTTCTTTGCTAGTCATAGGCGAGGTATTAATTAAAAACGAGCCCTAAAGCCCGATTGATAGCTGCAATGTTGCCACCTTCAACCGAGCTACTCCGAGCTCAGAATCAGCAAACCTAAAACACTATAATAGTTCATAACAACTCCAGTATACGCCCGCCCGATAATGTCAGTCAAATCTGACGTTAATAACGAATCATGCATCAGCTATAATAAAATCATGAGCTTGATAAAGCCATTACATGACGTATCGTTGTCCGATATCACCCAAGTTGGCGGAAAGGCCGCCGCCCTCGGGGAGCTCATGCAGATTGGTGTGCCGGTGCCGTCTGGTTTTGTCATTACCACGGCAGCCTTCCGCAGCGATCCGTCCGCACTCCAACGCTCCATCCGGCGTGCCTTCACAGACCTTGGCGTAAATCTCGTCGCGGTACGCTCGTCTGCTGTTGCCGAAGACTCAGAAATTGCCTCATGGGCCGGCCAGCTCGAGAGCTACCTCAATGTCCCGGAAGCCGGCCTGACAGACGCTGTCAAAGCCTGCCGCGCCTCTATCAACTCCGCGCGGGCTAGGGCCTACGCAGCCGAACACCAAACCAAACCCGACAGCCAGGATGTGGCCGTCATCGTCCAGACCATGGTCCCGAGCGGCGTCTCCGGCGTTATGTTCACGGCCAACCCGGTATCCGGCCGGCGTGATGAGATCATCATTGAAGCCATTTACGGGTTAGGTGAGCTCCTCGTCCAAGGCGCCGTTACCCCGGAAAGCTTCATAGTCAAGGCTGCAAACGGACAGCTCATCAGTCATCAACCGCTCGGCCAGAGTCATCAGCTAGCCTACCGCGACGGCCGCAATCAGTCCACGCCCTTAACGCCGCAAGAAACTTCCAAATCTACCCTCACCAAATCTCAAATCCAACAATTAGTCACCACTAGTCAACAGCTGGAAACTCACTTTGGCCGGCCACAAGACATCGAATGGGCTATTCATGACGAAAAGCTTTGGATCATCCAGTCCCGGCCCATTACCACGCTCCCATCAGCCACTATCAAAGACACCGGGCCCATAACCACGCCGCAATTCGAACTCCTCATCACCGATTATCAAGTGATTCCGTTTGTTGTTTCCCGGCTAGCTTATATTATGGCGGTTCGTGCCGGCCGCTATGTCACCTCACCACCGGAATGCCTGTTCGATTTCCATGACAGCAACGTCTATTGGTACGCCGAAATCCCCAAATGGGATGTAGCAGCCCAGGAGATCATAGCCCGTTTGCTGACTCGCCCAGCTAGCTTCATTGCCTTCAATCGGGCCTTACGCCGGGATATAGACCAGCTCAAAACGGTCAGCCGCGACCTGTATTCCGCTGATCTAAGCCGCCTAACATCCGCCCAATTTGCCGCCCGTCACAGGTCCGTTATGCGCCTCTACGAACGGGTTTACGAGCGCGGCATCATCCCGACCTACAGTGACCTCGGCACACCGTACCTCACCACCGAGTTAACCGCCAGGCTCACGACTCATTCCGCCAATCCGGCTGCCGACTTCGTTACGCTCACAACCCCAACCGAGCTGTCAGAAATTGCCCAGGAAGAGCTGGCCCTTTTACGGCTGGCCACAGACCAGGACGTGCAAACCGGCTCGCCGGTGCTTACCACCCACCAGCAATGCTATTTTTGGCTAACCTATGGCTACGCGGGCCCAGTTTATAAACTAGCCGACATCGAGCGCCGGCTCAGAGACTACCGCGCCAATCCCGCCGCCGCTGCCCGCCGTCATGCCCAACTCGCGGGGACGCCCGGCGCCACAGCTGCAACAATCAAAGTCCTAAATGCCCGGCTGCCAGTCCGACTACAGCGTTCGTTTAGTATTGCCCGCGATTGGGTGTTACTCAAAGCCCTGCGCAAAGAGGCATTTTTCTTAACTTACGCCGCCATGGGCCACCTGGCTGCCGAACTTTCGCGCCGGTATCAGCTGCCCAAGGAGCTCATTAATTTTCTAACCAATACCGAGACTCAAGCTCTTATTCGCCAGGGCCGTGTTCCAGATAATCTCTCCGACCGGCTTGAAGCAGCGGTGTACGCATATCGCGATGGCATTGAGCAAGTCATGACCGGCCCATCGGCCGCCACCTTCCTGAGGCAGGAAGTCAAACCGCCGGCCGCTGACGTCACAGCATCAGCCGGCGGCGTCACACTGACGGGCCAGATCGCCTTCGTCGGCCGTGCCACGGGATTTGTCCGCATCATCAACCAGCCGGCAGACCTGCCCAAGATGCAGCCGGGCGATATTCTCGTCAGTTCCGTTACCAACCCTAACCTTATGCCGGCCATGCGCCAAGCTGCCGCCTTTGTCACCGATGTCGGCGGCATTACCTGCCATGCAGCTATTGTGGCTCGTGAGTTACAAAAACCCTGCATTATCGGCACCCGCACCGCCACAAAAGTTCTGCATGACGGTGACATTGTTGAAGTTGATGCCACAACCGGCATCATCACATTAAAAGCCGCATGAGTTTGTCACTCATGCGGCTTACCCTCAAAAGGGGCGTGAAAATGGTTACGGAGTCAGCCTGGGCTGCTGCTGCGTCCACGTGTTGACTGGATAATCCCGGTCGCAGGAAAACACCATCTTGATGCCCCCGTCAACCACCTGGGCGGTTGGGGGAATGTTACTGATGCAAATGTTATTGCCCGGGCTGAACGGTTTGCCATCACGAACGAGCGCTACCGTATCCTTGTCATACTCCCGGGAAAAATCGTAAGCCGGCAGTTGACGGCCGGTGACTGGGTAAAAATTAATATTACCCCAGTAGCCACAATACTTCGGATCGAAGGCGATGAAGGCTACTGCCTTCAGGTTATCGCCCCCGATATGGCGCTCCAGCAGAATCTGCGAAGCCGGACTAGCAGCGACCTTAGCCTGCGCCTGGGTAGTATTGACGGCGCCAGCCAGCTCCCGGGGCAGCTGGCTGGCAGCCCCGGGAGCACAAAACATTGTCGAGATCGCCGGCATCAGCGTCTCGTCGATCACTGGCAGCCCGCCGCCAGGTGGCAAGCTCGTGACTTTATCGGACACTACGTTGATAAACCACAGCGCAAAGCCAATTACCACCACAAGCGCCAAAATCACTCCGGCCCACCATCCGTGTTTGCTCATGTCAAACTTGAACTTGGTTCGCGGTTGCGAAGTTTCCGCGTTCTCACGTTCCATTGCGTGTCAGTCCTCTCAGAAGATCGGTGCATAGACTATGGAATAGATAATTATAGCATAAATCATCAGAAAATACCAGTGTACAAACCTGAGCTACTAGAGCTTTAGATCAATTTTCCGTATAATCAAGCGGTTACCATTTGCGGCGCCTTGGCGGAGTGGTTACGCAGAGGTCTGCAAAACCTCGTACACCGGTTCAATTCCGGTAGGCGCCTCCAGCTATAATTTCTCAATAATTAAGGGCGAGCCGCGCATTCGCGGCTCGCCCTTGGTGGTTCATTACCACGGCATCAGTGACAGGACAATCAGGGCGGCCCCAATCAGTATTAGCAACCGTCCAGCCAGAACCAGCAGGTAGATCGGTGCTGTCTTGCGCAGGGAAGAATTGTGAGTGGTAGCCGGAAGGCTAAGCGCCAACTCATAGGCCCTGGCAGCCGGGGATCTGACGAGCGGCGCGGGCACTACTTGGTTGCCTGCCGCTTCGAGCTCGCCATCGGCCAGTATTCGGCCGGCCATGAGCTGGGCACTACTGTAGCCAAATACTCCGGCGGCTAGAAAAATAATTCCCCATATCAACATGGCACAAATTCTTTCTACTCGGTGAACGGTCAGTATCTCTCAATTATACCACATTACTATTTAAATGTAAAATATATGTGGTATAATCCACCTACGAGGGAGTTCTTCCAAACAGAGAGGGGGCGAAATGCCCTTCTGGCTAATTCTGGTACTGGCCCGGTCCGGCCGGCTGCTAAGCCGCTGGTATCTGGTGCCAATGTTCGTTCTGCTGGTGTTTTCAATCAGCTGGCCTCTGATGTGGTGGTTTGAACCAGTCATGGCCCATCCCCGGGACTATTATTACTGGTTCATCACTACCATCTCGTCGACTGGTTACGGCGACATCACGCCCAAAACCACTGGCGGCCGGGTCATTGCAGTAAGCCTCATGACCGTAGGCTTCGTTGCCCTTGGCATGGTCCTTGGCCAAGTCACAGCTCTGCTGATTTCGCTCGCCCAGCGCCGCCTGAAAGGAGTGAGTAAGGTGACTCACCTCAATAACCATGTTGTCATCATCGGTTGGGACCATGAACATGGTCCCGAACTGATTGCCCAGCTCAATGCCAACGATCCGCATGACATAGCCGTCCTGGTGGCCCCCGACCAATTGGCCGAGCGGCCGTTCGCAGACGACAGGCAGCTTCATTTTCGCCGCGGTTTGCTCACCGATGAGCAGATTCTGAGCGAAGTCTGCGCCCGGGCCAAGACCGTTATCGTCGACGTTGACGGTGACGATGCGGTCATTGTTTTGACCGCCCGGGTCCGCCGGGTCTGCCCCGATGTCCGCTTGGTACCGGCCCTGCGCAACCCGCGCCATGCCGTCGAGCTCAGCCACCTGGCCGATGTCACCTGTGTGCAGCAAGATCAGATCCACCAGATCGCTGGTGAGGCCCTATGCCGAGGCATGAGCCGGGTGCTGTCGATCCTCTCGAGCAACCTCGAAGGCGTTGACATCTTCCCGCTCACGGTCCCGGACGCTTGCAACGGCCTGACCTACGGCCAACTACGGGCCTTCCTCGAAGATGAAGACACGGGTCCGGGAGCCCTGGTTATCGCGCTGATGCACGGTCAGGCCGACCCGGCCATCAAACCGCGCCGCAACACCCCATTGCAGTCGGGCGACACGGTGTTCTACATCGCCGATGCGGCTCTGCCTGACACCATTTTGGCTCAGTTGCCCCAACCCGCGGTGGTCAGCTAGAGGATCATTTTTCTCGGCCAGTGCCCAGAGCGCAATTCGCGCTCTGGGCACTTTTTTTGGATCTTGATTCAAGCATCAGCCAATAGAAAAACCGGGTGCTTTGCTCGGGTGAGCAAAGCACCCGGTAGGGGTCAGCTGATGGAGTACAACTCAGCAGCGTTCCAAACGCTGACCGTTGCAACTTTGCAAAGATAACTTGAGTAGCTTTCGGTCAACAACATAGCCACACCCGGGAACATTGACTCGATGCGTGTGCTGATGAAGTCGTACAGGCAGGCCTGGTCGAGCGGCTTGCCACCTAATGTGGAGACATTCATGAGCACATTGTTGGGAGATATGAACCGCCAAGGGGCAGCCAAAACGGTGACAGCGACTCCATGAACGGGATAGCGGGCTCCGAAAGGTCCATGCAGCGCCAGGTCAATGACGTCATTGCCGGTGGTGGTGAGCCTGACGAGGGTGCCTTTCGGCAGCTCCCGGTAGCGGACCGGTGATTGTATGGCACAGGGCCGAAAATCGAGCGACTCGCTCGTGATTATCACGGCTCTCGCCCAAGCGGCACACCAACGTTTTTCCAGCCGTAAGTGAGCACGACAGAGCTCCAATCACTTTGTCTAGTTGCAACACGAAGGCGACAAATATTACTTTAACATATAGTAATAGTTTTAACAACAAATCCTATTGACTTATTAATTATTTATTGCTAAAATATCAGATCAATCAAAGTTAAGTATTAACAGACAATATATGAAGACACTTACTATGGCCCCTACCACCTATGGTATGGAGCTAGTCCTAAACTTGACCGGATGCAATCCTCAAACTATCCGCTCACGCGACCATCTAGTTACCTACGCCAAGGAGCTTTGTCAGGTTATTGACATGAAGACTTACGGAGAACCGTGGGCTGAGCGTTTTGGCCTCGCCGACGCCAAATCGGCCGGTTATACATTGGTGCAGCTGATTGAAACCAGCTCTATTACCGCCCATTTCAGTGAAGAGTGGAATAAGGCGTATATCAATATATTCTCCTGCCGTGCTTTTGATGCCGATGAAGCCGCTGCTTTTTCACAAGCGTTCTTTGAAGCCACATTAGCTGAGCAGCAGGTATTAACACGGTAACGAAACAGATATGAAGACCGCATCACACTACCAATCCAAGTTATCCACCCCTGCCATCATCGGCCGGCATGTCTTGGTCGATCTATGGGATTGTGACCGCCAATTGCTTGATAACCGGGCTTGTCTGGTAGAACTTCTGCGCCTAGCAGCGGAGGCTTCGCACGCTACCGTGCTGCAAGTAACTTCGCACCAGTTTGAGCCACAAGGTATTACAGCCTTAGCACTTCTGGCAGAATCCCACATTTCAATCCACACCTGGCCTGAATATGGCTATGCGGCAGTCGATATTTTAACCTGTGGGCAAGCCATGGATCCACAAGTCGGCGCCGAGGTCATTAAACAGGCACTCGGAGCAAAAGTAGCCAATATGACAACCATTCAGAGGGGAGTACAATCGTAACATGAGCACCAATCAATCATTCTGGCTAACCGAAGAGGATCTGCCATTCGGCCGCTCCGGAGTCCGCATCTCAGTGGAAGTCACCAAGGTCCTGCATGATGAAAACTCGAAGTATGGCCATATCCAGGTCCTTGACACTCCGTTCTTTGGCCGGATGCTGGTTATCGACGGAATCATTCAGACCACCGAAAGTGATGAGTTCATATATCACGAAATGATGGTCCAGCTTCCTGGACTGCAGGTTGGCACGCCCCGCCAGATGCTTATTATTGGCGGTGGCGACGGCGGCGCTCTGCGCCAGGCGTTGCGCTTCCAAAAGCTGGAACGGGTTGTCCAGGTGGAAATAGATAGCCTGGTCACCCGCCTCAGCCGCGAGCACCTACCGGCAATTTCCGCCGGTTCCTTCGATGCTCCCCGGACCGAGCTGGTTTACGCCGACGGCGCCGAGTATGTCAAAGATTGCACCGGACAATTTGACGTTGTGGTCCTGGACCTGACCGACCCCATTCCTGGCGGCGCCGCCGAGCAGTTGTTCGACGTGCCCTTCTTAACTCAGGTCAAGGCCATCCTCGCACCCGGCGGCGTGGTCATGATGCAGTGCGGCTCGCTGCTGTTTCAGCCTCAGGAGGTCAAAGAGCAGTTGCAGCGTCTGCGGCATGTCTATGGTCACGCCCGGCTTCATACAGCCGTTGTACCCGGATATCAGTTGACGTCGTTTGGTTTTGCCATCGCATCGGCTCAGGAGCTAAAGCTGCTGGACGCACCCGAATTCAAGCAGCGCTCCCAGGGCATCCAGGGCGCGAACCAGTACCTGACAGCCGAGACCTACCAGGCTTCAATGGCTGTTCCGCCCTACCTCCGCAGTCAGCTTGGCCTTTAGCTAAGCTCACCAATTCCCATGAAAAAGGCCCCGTCTCCATCCGGAAAATTCCGGAAGAGACGGGGCCTATGTGTACTAGCATGGTGCTAGGCCACGTATTGGTTCACCACAAGTGCCACCGGGAGGGTGGCCGCCACCATGAACGAAAGCAACAGCTTGGCACCGGATGTTTCCCGTCGGTCCAAGATGCCCCACAGCGTGAAGCCCTTGCCCGTTAGGATAGTCAGGTCGATGAAAAGCGCTCCGGCTAATGAGCCCACCAGCGCTACCGCCACTGCCAGGCCAAAGCCCTTGAGGCTGTCGCCCCAAGTGGTGAAATCACCGGCCATAGCGGCCCCCAGGACAAAGCTAGCCGGCACCAGTGCGGCCAAGGCATACCAACCGGCTGCCGGGTTGTCGCTCAACAGGTGCTGACGCAAGCTCGTCCGGGAACCCGATACCGCCTTGATCCTGAGAAGCGTGCTGAAAGCCGTCAAGGTCAACAGCAAGCCGGCAGCTGCTAGCGAAGTAAAAACTCCCAGGCTGACCAGGCCGGTAACCCGGTTAGGCGCGCTGCCGATGAAAGCCGCCGCCGTAACAATTCCCATCGCAACCGAGAACCCCAGCTTGGCTGTGGCGATGGACACGTTGGTGTCGTCAAACGCACTGGTCCGGCGGCTCAAAAAGATCCAGTCGACCACCCAGTGCCCAACGACGCTCCAGAAGGCACCGATGCAGAAAGCCAAGGCCACCCACCCCACTGAGCCCCAATAATGCATTCCTTGGGGGACGGTAGTTATGGTGGCGATGACCGGTCCCAGTACCATGCCTTGGCGCAGCCTGAGGTAGGCTTCATTGTGGCGTACCAGGATTTGCTCTTGGTCGACGCATTTTGTAATGGAGTTAATCAGCCAGTAAAAACCGACAACTCCCGCGATCACCACGGCAACGTGAGTCACCGCAATCCAAAAATTGAGCTCCATGACGGCTCCGTTCTAGAGGTACGAGTCGATGACGTGGCAGGCGAACCTGCTGTAGTTGGTGGTGATCAGGCCATCGCTCTCGCGGATGTTGAGCCCATAAGGCTCCCCGTCAATCATCCAGGCACCTAGCACTGGGTAGTGCGATTGCCCGGTCGAATCCGGAAAGTCGGGCAGGGCAGCGAATTCCTGGTAAATATACCCCTCATCGCCGTACGGCCCACCAAAACTCTCCACTTCGTCACCGTCAACAACAATACTGACGTTGGCGCCTTCGCGTCCCAGTAGGGCCTTCTTGACGTAGGTCGTCATATCTGACGGCTTTTCATCAGCGAAGTAAGCCGGGAGCAACAGGTAGTTATGCTCGGGGTCGTCCTTGTAGACTTTCCAGAGGACAGCCAGGAGCGCCTTATTGCTCCAAAGCATCTTGTAAGGCGGCTCGATCCAGACGGTGCCGTTCCGGTGGTCGCCCATGTCGCGGAAAGCTTGCTTAGCGCTCGGCTCCTCGTACATGTACTCCCAGGGGTAGAGCTTGTAGATGATGTGAATTGGCTGCCGGGTATCTGGGTCGGTACCTTCGTAGAAACGGTCTCCGGCCTCGACGTCTCCGGCTGCGATGTCACTCATCCACAGGAACTTGACTCGGATCTTGCGACCGCCGAACAATTGCCCGGTCTCCTCAGGGCTGGCCTCATCAAATGCCTGGCGTGCCACCTCCATCATGTACTCGGTGTTGAACAAGTCTTCACCGGACTTTTCGGCGGCGTCACAAGCAAAGTGAATCGTTAGTTCCTGAGGCAAATGCGGGCGTGCCTGGATGAGCTTTGAAATGTTGCGCTTCCAGGCATCCTTCAATGCATCGTGAATTCCATTCCACTGGTCGCGGCCCTGGTTGGTATCCTCGTGCCAATGCCATTGGACTACCGCAGCTTCCGGCAAACACGTTGGTGTGTCGGCGTTGAACTCCAGCAACTTAGGCGGCCCGTTGCCGTCGTAACGGATATCGAACCGGCCAATCACGCTGGGCGAAAAATCACCCGAGAAGTTCTCGGCATCATCGTCGTACCAACTGCGGATGATCTCACGATGCGCAAACGCCGGCGTGCCGTACCACTTGCTAATAAGGCAGGTATCCGGCGTGCAGGCGCCCGCCGCTTGAACCTCCGCTCTCGCATTCGAGGTCGGATTCTGCGGACAGCCTTCGACCACGTGGTCAACGGCCACAATGCACATCTGGAACAACTTGGCCATTTCGTGCTCGAGGTGCTCGATCTCACTACTAGTGAAATCGTAGTATGGTCCCTCGGTCCAGTAGTCGTACGGCTTGCCGTCCGCCCCGACCTCTTCGCTGTAAATCAGGCCCTGACTGGCAATAGTTGCTCGCCAAGCCTGGCGAATCTTGCCAATTTCAACGCGTCGCATGATCAGCTCCCTGTACTCGCGCCGGTACCGCCACCTTTGGCACCGGAACCGGTTCCAAAACCTCCGCCGCGGGCAACGCCGTTACCGACCTTGCCGGTAGTGGGCAAACCTAGTCTGCTCCGGGCGCCAGTGTCGTTGTAGGGGAAACGTTGGCCACCGGTCAATCGATGGCCAGGCTGATGACCGTAGCCGTGGTTGCCGGTATTCAAGAAAAAGAAGCCGCCACCGCCCCCGTGGCCACTGCTATCATCGCAGTAGTCCTCGTCGACGACAACGCCGTTCGCGTTGGTGCAGTAGACCTGCTCCTGCGGTTGTTCGCTGCCGCAGGAGAGTGTGGCAGCACCGCCCAGAGTGGCTACCGCGGCCAAGCCGAGATAGCGGGCTCCAAGCTCAACTCTTTTAGAACGTCTTCGCGTCATCACGCCTCCTTCATGGCGTAGTGTGAAGGTACGGCACGGTTTGTTGGAGTTGTATCAACTGCACGCTAACCGATGCTATACTATAACAATAAATGTGAGATTTGGCAACATCTAAAGCAAGCTTTGCGGGAGAGACAAATACCAATAATGCTACTATAATAATTCCGATCATCACTCGGGCGGGTGGTGGAATGGTATACACGGCGGACTTAAAATCCGCTGCCCTAACCGGCTTGCGGGTTCGAATCCCGCCCCGCCTACCATTATTATTATACTTATAATAAGGCTTGATTGAGCCTCTGCTACCGAAATAGTGCTGCAATTCATATACCTCCCTCCGTTTTATCAGCTAAAGATGGAAACAGCCGAACCACACAAACTGAACCGCCTGACTAGCCGAAATGAATCCGGCCGGTCAGGCGGGCAATACTAGCGTATGTTCCTGAGTGCTTCCATCGCCCGGCGTTCGGCTTCGACCGCATTCTTCAGCTCAGTAACGAGCTTCGAGGTATAGGTCAAAGCAATGCGCTGTGCCAACTCGCCGTGTCCATCAGACCAGCCTTCCACTTCACCGTGGCGTTCGACGCCTCGGCCCTCACGGTTGATGGTAGTTAGCCCGCTTTCGAGGGCTGCGCAGATTCGCTCCACGACGTCTGGGTCTGAAGCCAGCATGCCTGGCAGGGATTGGCCGAAATGATGGTGAACGGCACTGTAGGCATAGCCCTTGAGCAACCCCCACCATAGATTGATATGCAGCTTGAGCGCATCACGCTCCTCTTGGTTGGTCGCGTCTGCTGCTTCAAGCTCGGCAATTGTGCGTAAGATAGCCCTGGCGAGAGCGTCTGCCACCCACACGCCTTGCACACCGATCGCGCGCCCAAGCCCCGAGGCGGAAGCTGAGGGTTGAGAGTGAAGTGCAGCTCCAATGCCGTACAGCCCGTCGAAGTGTTTGCGAACGATATCCGCTTCGAGGGCCCGCACCAACTCTGCCGGCAAATCGTCGACAGTTTCGAAGTCGTAAAGACTCTCTTGACGCAGAGCTTGTTCAAGGTCCGTCATAACGGTCTTGAACCAGCCACGCATTAAATCACGCTGCCGCTCTCTCCAGGCTTGTTGAGCCTCGTAAACGGTCACTGTGAGACGGCCAGGATCATCTGGTAGAGGGAAAGGCTCGAATGTGACATCTTCGCCGAGGACGAGCCGTCCCAGGTTGGCCCAGACTCCGGGTTGGACCCCGAAAACAGGCTCTTGGATGAACTCCTGATCTGGTTTGTGGGCCAAAGCAGCGTCCAGATGGACGCTTTTGGCGGTAAGCTCGAGAAGCTGGCGTCCGGTAATTCGGCCATGCGCACGCAGGTGACAAATGGCAGCGAGCTCAGTCCGCGATGGGTGGGTGAGAAACCCCGCAGTGGCGAGCTCAAGTGCCCGCCGGTCCAAGGCCGCCGTGAACTCAGGAATTGTTAATTCGGCCTCATCATCAATGCGGACGAATAGGTGGCCAACATTTGGCTCGTCGTTATCCATGGAAGGACCTCCAGATTGTGGTCAAGTGACCAAAAAGCAGGACTTACATATTATAGCATAAAAGTCGATAGGAGTAAATAGAGGCAGACGCGAGGTGGATGCGTCAGCAGAGGGAAGCCTAAACCCGGTTCACTCCCGTAGCGGACTGTGCGGGATGAAGGCCATCGCCTTCCGTAATTTATCGTCCATGAGGAGTCACCCTCACCACTAAGATTCTCGTCCTCAGGGTCGAAAGCAAGCTGGATGCTGTGCTTCCCGTGATACCTACAGGGCTTGAGTGCCCCAGTGTAATGAAAAAAGCGTCCATCGTGGTTAACGATGGACGCTTTTATATAGTGCATATGATCTTATGCAGGTTACGTGACAGCCAGGTTGGCGTCGATCCGAACTTCGGCATCGTCAACGATGCTCGCTATCACGAAAAGCAGTTTAGCCCTTGGCCAGTATGCATTGGGTTCGCGCTCCTGGATTGTCGCTAGTGCTTGATGCACGATTGCGACTAAGCCTGCGCCATCCACAGGCTGGTCGGCGTGTTCGGCCAAATGGTCATAGACCTCATTGTCTAGGGGAGTGGTATCAGGCGATCGAAGCCGCCGAAGTAGCTCGCTCTTATCAGGTAATCTGATAGTTTTGGGCTTGGTTGTCATGAAAAAACTCCTTCAATGGAGAGTCTCAGCAGGTGCACGACACAATATATTATAACACAATTCTCAAATCACGCCTAATCCAAGCCTTTTTGATCGATGGTATCCATTGGATTACTTATATAATAAATCCATGAACCTATCCGGAAGGTGGACTAGCCGCTATACGTATTTGAGTAGCTCGCACGGCCAGGGTCTTGAGAGTGAGCATTCGGTCATATTCGAGCAGCGGGGAACGCAGTGCACCGGCCAATCGGTCGAAGATCAAACCGAGAGCCGGTTGTCGCTTGGCCTCACCCTCGACCAAAATATTGCCACCGGGATTTGGGAAGAGCACACCTCCCCGGCCGGGCACTATCACGGAGCAGTTTTTCACGGTGCTATCCAATTAATTATTTCCGAAGACGGCCGGCACATGACCGGCCAATGGGTCGGGTTCAATTCCAGTCGGTCCCGCATTAACATCGGTCAATGGAGCTTTACTCGGCAATCCTAATGGTCGGCACCTTTCACTAATTGCTTAAAACCCGCCAAATACCATAAAAACGCGGCGATACCGCCCCCTCGGGTAATTTGCTATAATAAAAGCAACAACAAGGAATTACCTAGCAAATGTCTCTGACACTTATCATTATTATTGTACTGGTCGTCTTGATTATTGGCCTTATCGTCATCTACAATGGCCTGATCGCTTCCCGCGTCCGGGTCGACGAGGCCTGGAGCGATATCAACGTCCAGCTCAAGCGCCGCTACGACCTCATCCCTAACTTAATGGAGACGGTCAAGGGCTACGCCAAGCACGAAAAGAGCGTCTTCGAGGAGGTCACCGCCGCCCGCGCCGCCGCCATCAACGCCACTGGCATCGCTCAAAAAGCTGAGGCCGAGAACATGCTCTCCGACACCCTCAAGAGCTTGTTCGCCGTCTCCGAGGCCTACCCCGACCTCAAGGCCAACCAGAACTTCCAGCAACTGCAGGGCGAATTGGTCGACACCGAGGACAAAATCCAGGCCGCCCGCCGGTTCTACAACGGCAACGTCCGCGATTACAACATCAAGCTGCAGGTATTTCCAACCAACTTGATGGCCGGTATGCTAGGATTTACTCATCGCGACTTCTTCGAAGTTGAAAACCAAGCCGAAATTGAGAAGCCCGTATCAGTTAAGTTTTAGAGGAAAATGCCTATGTCGCTGTCAGATTATCAGCAAACCCACAGCTGGCAAGGAGCTATTGAGCTAGGTCCACACATCGTTAAGGTCGCCGAGCAACTGCCAGGCACCGAGCAAACGGGCCTCAGCCAGCACCTGCGGGTGCTCATGGTAGAGCTTGCTGGCGCCGTCGCCATCGACCTGCTCAATGGTTCCAAGACCCGCCTGCCGGTAGCCCTGCGTCTGGCCGCGGCCATGGAGCTCGTCGAGCGCGTTTACCCGGCTCTCGATACCTCCGATGCCCGCACCGCCCTCTACAAGCTGACCGACCGCTTAAACTCAGACAAATTCGACGAGCAAGTAACCACCCCGAACCCGCTTCCCCTGGCCCCGGGCATCACCGCCGATTTGCCCAACGAGGGCGAAGAAGCCAGCACCACCAGCACCGAATTCCCGCCGGTAGCAGCTCCCGTACCGATGCCGCCCCCGGCTGCCGCCCTGGCTCCGGCCCAGTCTCCACCTCAGTCTCCGTCTAACACGGCGCCGCCCGAATCTATCCCCGTGATAGCCGGCGAGTCCGCCCCATCGTCGGCCCCACAAGCGGCCGCCCCGTCAACGCCACAGCCGGCTACCGCCTCATACCAACCCACCAGTAACCCGCAGGAGCCACGCACGATCCATGTACAGCCAGATCGCGGCCAATAAACGCCGTAGTTTCTTCCTGCTGATTGGGTTCGTGGTCTTCGTTGGCCTGGTTGCCTATATTCTCAGTCACGCCTTCGGCCGGCCGGGCTTCTTCATCCCGGCCTTAGTCTTTGCCATTGTCTATGCCGCCATCTCGTACTTTGCCTCGGCCAAGATCGCCCTAGCCATGAGCGGCGCCCGGCCCATCGAGAAAAAAGACGCGCCGGAGCTTTACCGCATCGTCGAAAACCTCAGCATCGCTGGCGGTCTGCCCATGCCCAAGGTCTACATCATCGACGACCCGTCACCCAACGCCTTCGCCACCGGCCGTGATCCGGGGCACGCCGTCGTCGCCGTCACCACCGGCATCCTCGAGATCCTGGACAAGGCCGAGCTGGAGGGAGTTATCGCCCACGAACTCAGCCACGTCGGCAATTATGATATTCGCTTCATGGCCCTCGTGGTCGCCTTAGTTTCCGTCATCTCACTCATCGCCGACCTGTTCCTCCACCTCAGCTTCTGGGGCGGCGACGGCGAAGAAGGTGGTAACACCAATCCGCTCATGATCATCCTGGGCATCGTCGGCGCCCTGCTTGCGCCATTCGTGGCCATGCTGGTGCAGCTGGCCATCTCCCGCCGCCGCGAGTATCTGGCTGATGCCTCGGGCGCGCTCTTAACCCGCTACCCCGACGGCCTGGCCCGCGCCCTGGCCAAAATCTCCCAGGATCCCCGCGGCCTCCAGCGCGCCGATTCAGCTACCGCACCGCTCTACATCTCCAACCCGCTCAAAGGCCAGTCCCGCAGCTTTGGTCGCGCCTTAGCCAAGCTGCTCAGCACCCACCCGCCCGTCGAGGAGCGCATCCGCCGCTTGCATGAAATGGCTGGCAAGGCATGACCCGCAAACCGTCACTCATCGGCCCTTGGGCACTCTTTATAGCTGCTATCCGCGACTTTCGCGCCCACTGGTGGCCTTACCTTCTGCTGGTCGCCATCGTAGCTATTCCAACCAACGTGCTAAAGCTCTTTGACGATCTCGCCAACGATAGCGGGTTTAGCGCCTACAGCTTTTTTGCCGCAATCTTTATGAATGTGGCACTAATTTATATGACTATAGCCGCCCTGAATGGCCAGCGCCTGCCCAGTATCCGCCAAGCCTACTACAAAGGCTCGGGCGCTGTACTCCGGTTTCTACTGGCCAGCCTCGGCCTCTTAGTAGTGTTGGCGCCGGCTGCTTTTGGGGCCACGCTCTTACTGATGGCTCTCTCGGCTATCCCCGGCACGTCACCGGCGATAGCCGAGGTTCTATTGTTCGCCGTGGTTTCGATGGTCCTGGCTGCGCCAAGTCTCTGGCTATTCATCCGGTTCGGCTTCAGTACCTACATCGTCGTCGAAGACGGTTTGGCGCCCATTCAGTCACTTCGATATAGCTGGCGGCTGACGAAAGGCCGGTTTTGGAGCCTGCTTGGCCGCTTCGCCTTCCTTTTGCTCATACTTATCGTCGCCACTGCCCTAGCTTATCTGCCGGCGCTGCTATTAGGCTTGGTCTACCGCGACATCAACGCGCTTAACAGCCTCTACCAGATCATTCTCGGCCTCATCACCCTGCCATTGGTCAATCTCTACCTCCTCCGGCTCTACCGCGAACTAAAGGCCAGACAAGACACCCAACCCGAGGCCACCTAGCCAATGACACCCAAAGACATCGAAGACCGCGCTGCCAAACTCAGAGACCAAATCAATGACTACCGCTACCACTACCACGTCCTCGATGAATCCACCATGACCGAAGCCGCCGCCGATTCGCTCAAACACGAGCTCTCCCAACTCGAAGACCAGTATCCCGAACTCATCACCCCCGGTTCACCCACCCAACGCGTCGCCGGCGCTCCCAGTAGCAAATTCACCAAAGTCCGCCACAGCCAGCGCATGATCTCGCTCAACGACGTCTTCAACCGCGACGAAGCCGAGGCCTGGGTCCAGCGCATCAACAAACTCACTCCCGGTGCGGCCACCGAATTCTTCGCCGACACCAAAATGGACGGCCTGGCCTGCGCCCTGGTCTACCAAGACGGCGTGCTCACCCAAGCCGTCACCCGCGGCGATGGGGAAGTCGGCGAAGACGTTACCGTAAATGTCCGCACTATCAACTCCGTCCCGCTGCGCCTGCGCCAATCCAAAGACTACAACCAATTCCTGACCGGCCGTACCGAAATCCGCGGCGAGATCGTCATGCTCAAAAAAGATTTCGCCCGTCTCAACGAAGCCAACGAAATCGCCGGCAAGCCCTTATTCGCCAACCCCCGCAACCTGGCCGCCGGCACCATCCGTCAACTCGACCCGGCACTAGTCGCCGCCCGCCCCCTCACTTTCTACGCCTACGATCTCCTCCGCGACAACCCCACCGACGTCCCAACCTACGGCTTCGCCTACGCCGCCGTCCGGGCACTCGGCATTGCCGCCAACCCCCGCGCTACCGTCCACAAAACCATCGCCGACGTCATGCAATTCGTCGATTTCTGGGAAACTGGGCGCCAAGACCTGCCCTACAACACCGACGGCATCGTCATCAAAGTCAACGACCGCGACCAATACTCCCGCCTCGGCGTGGTCGGCAAAGCCCCCCGCGGCGCCGTGGCCTACAAATACCCGGCCGAAGAAGCCACCACCGTCGTCCAAGATATCGTGCTCTCCATCGGCCGCACCGGCGCCGCCACACCCATCGCCACGTTCCAGCCCGTCGTCGTCGCCGGCACCACCGTCCAACACGCTAGCCTCCACAACGCCGACGAAATCGCCCGCCTCGACGTCCGCGTCGGCGACACTGTCATCATCTACAAAGCCGGCGATATCATCCCCAAAGTCCAACAAGCCCTGCCCAAACTCCGTCCCAAAAACACCCATCCCTTCGACATGGAATCCGAACTCGCCCGCCAACACCCCGACCTCCAGTTCTACCGCCCCGAAGGCGAAGTCATCTATAGAGTCAAAGGCGCCACCGGCCCGCTACTCCTCAAGAAAGCCATCGAACACTACGCCTCACGCGCCGCCCTGGACATCGACACCCTCGGCGAAAAAAACGTCGTCGCTCTCGTCGACGCCAAACTAGTCAACGACATCGCCGATCTCTATTCCCTCACCAAAGACGATCTCCTGGAGCTCGACCGCTTCGCCGACATCTCCGCCCAAAAACTCGTGGACGCCATCCAATCAGCCAAAACCCCAGAGCTGCCCCGCTTCATCTTCGGCCTCGGCATCCGCCACGTCGGCACCCAAACCGCCATCGACCTGGCCGAAGCCTTCGGCTCCTTCGAGCAACTCTCCCACGCCACCCTCGATGACCTCCACGCCGTCGAAGGCATCGGCACCATCGTCGCCGAAGCCATCCTGGCCTGGTTCGCCGGCCCCGACAACCAAGAACTCATGCGCAAACTCCAAACCGTCGGCGTCGAGCCCCAAGTTTTCGAAAAAGTCCAGGGTCGGCTATCTGGGGTGAACTTTGTTATCACCGGGACGCTAGAGATGGGTACGCGAGAAGAAGTAGCGGCTAAGCTTGAAGCGCTTGGGGCAAAGGAGCAGAATTCCGTGACCAAAGATACTACATATCTGATTGTAGGCGAGAATCCGGGCGAGTCTAAGCTCACCAAAGCGCAGAAGTTGGGGACAAAAACACTAGATGAAACCTCTCTTGAGGGTTTACTCAAGTAAATGACATTTGCTATAATCTACTTACAATCGCCTCAGGGCTCCGAGGACTCCCCATCGGGAGTCCGTTTTATTTCAGGCTATTGCTAGCTCACGGATAACGTTAGATTTAATCTTGGCATAATTAAATTGATCAAGGGTATATAGTTTTCGGACAAGACGCCGAGTATCAAATATCCGCATTTGCGAGATAATCGCCGAATATAATTCATCTTCGTGTTTGAAAGCTAAATAGTACGGGTTGGTAGGTTTAAGTTTTGTTGATATAGGGACGCCCCAAAAGAGACCGCTGTTAAATCGCCGCAATACCAGTACTGGACGTTCAAACCGTTCATGATGACCGTCTTGCTCTCGTCCGATATTTACGCCAATGGAGCACCACCATACTTCTCTCGTCCGATAGTAAACATTGGCCTGAGTAGCATCTAGCAACTGCTTATAGCGATTCCACCTATCGAAGTCTTTCACCATAGGCAAAGAATATCATAAACCGAACAAAAAGAGAACAAAACATCTCCCTAATTTTCAATAATTCCGCTGACAGCGTAAAATTACTCATATGCCAGACACCACCAAACCTGCCAACTTCGAGCAAGCTTTCAAAAACATCGACAACACCCTCTGGAAAGACGCCGGTGTCAGCAACGAACTCGATTACGTCGAACAAACCTCCTGGATCCTCTTCCTTAAGTACCTCAATGATCTCGAGGAAGACAAGAAAACCGAAGCCGCCCTGGCCGACCGACCCTACGCCTACATCCTTGATGAAGCCCATCGCTGGACCACCTGGGCCTCACCTAAAACCGCCGACGGTAAACTTGACCACAATATTGCCCTAAACGGCGACGACCTGCGCGATTTCGTCAACAATGATCTCTTCCCATACCTCGCCAAATACAAGCTTGTCACCGAACACCCGGACACCATCGAGTACAAAATCGGCGAAATCTTCAGCGAGCTGCGCAACAAAATCCAGAGCGGTTATGTCATCCGCGACGTCATCGACATCGTTGATAGTCTGCGCTTCCGCAGCCAAGCCGAAAAACACGAACTGTCCCACCTCTATGAGGCCAAGATCAAAAACATGGGCAACGCCGGCCGCAACGGGGGAGAATACTACACCCCGCGCCCACTCATCAAAGCCGTTATCCAAGTGGTAAACCCCCGCATCGGCGAAACCGTCTACGATGGCGCCGTCGGCTCAGCCGGTTTCTTGTGCGAAGCCTTCGATTACATACGCGGCGACGACCCCCAAAAGCTCTCTACCCACGACGTCGAAACCCTCCAAAAGTACACCTTCTATGGCAAAGAGCTCAAATCCCTGGCCTACGTCATCGGCACCATGAACATGATCCTCCATGGCATCGAAGCCCCCAACCTCCGGCACATGAACACACTATCCGAACCCATCGCCGATATCGAAGAAAAAGACCGCTACGACATCGTGCTGGCCAATCCGCCCTTCGGCGGCAAAATCCGCTCCGAAATCCAGCAAAACTTCCCGATCAAAACCGGCGAAACCGCCTTCCTCTTCCTGCAGCACTTCCTCAAAATCCTCCGCGCCCCCGGCCGCGCCGGTATCGTCATCAAGAACACCTTTCTCTCCAACACCGACAACGCCTCCGTCTCCTTGCGCAAACTCCTCCTCGAAAGTGCCAATCTCCACACTATTCTCGATATGCCCAGCGGCACCTTTCAGGGCGCCGGCGTCAAAACTGTGGTCCTCTTCTTCGACAAAGGAGCCCCCACCAATCAAATCTGGTACTACCAGCTCAACCCCGGCCGCAACCTCGGCAAAACCAACCCGCTCAGCGAGCAGGACATGGCCGAGTTCGTCGAACTCGAAAAAACCAAGGCCGACTCCGACAAAAGCTGGGCGATCAACGTCGACGACATCAGCCAAACCACCTTCGACCTCTCCGTCAAAAACCCCCACGCCCCCGAAGCCGCGCCTCACCGCACCCCCGAAGAAATCCTCGACGAAATCGCTGCTCTTGATGCCGAGAGCGCTAAAATCCTCCAATCAATTCGCAAGCTACTATGAAGGCGGGCTGGGAGACCTCTACGCTAGGCGAAGCCTGCGAGTTATTAAATCGTGGCATCTCGCCTAAATACCTCGAATCAGGCGGCATCCAAGTCCTAAACCAAAAGTGTGTGCGTGATCACAAGGTGGATTTTACATTTGCGCGTCGCCACGATAGTCACGTAAAAAAAGTAAGTGAAGAGCGGCTCCTGAGAGCAGGTGATGTCCTGATAAACTCCACAGGTACGGGCACGCTCGGCCGAGTCGCACAACTACGAAGTGCTTCTTCTGAACCCGCAACTGTAGACTCTCATGTAACCATCGCGCGGCCAAAACAAGAAAAATTCCACCCTGATTACTTTGGCTACCTTCTAATAGGCATCGAAGACCAAATCAAGCAGGCTGGGGAGGGAACAAGCGGACAAACAGAGCTTGCACGCTCGGTTTTGGCAAATAATTTTACAATCCAATATCCTACGTCAACCTCTGAGCAGCAACGCATTGCCGGCATCCTAGATAAAGTCTTCGCCGCCATCGCCGCCGCCAGAGCTAACGTTGAAAAACAGCTTAGCAACTCACAAAAGATTTTAGAGCGAAATGTAGAGAATTCGCTTATGGAGCAAGGCTGGGAGATGACAAAGCTAGGTGAACTTTGTGAAGGTGTTGACTATGGCTCATCGACAAAATCAGTCGAAACGGGAAGGGTTCCAGTACTGAGAATGGGCAATGTCCAAAACGGAGCAATCGATTGGAGCAATCTTGTCTATACAAATGATGAACGAGAGATTAATAAATATTCACTTAACCATGATGACGTACTATTTAATCGAACAAATAGCGCCGAGCTAGTAGGTAAAACTGCGATCTATAAAAACGATATGCCAGCAATCTTCGCCGGCTATTTGATTCGAATAAGGCGAAAGAAGGCAGTGCTAAATGCTGATTATCTTAATTATTACCTGAATAGCACCTTCGCAAGAAGCTATGGAAAAACAGTTATGAGCTCGAGTGTTCACCAAGCTAATATTAACGGGTCGAAGTTAAAAAATTATCCTATCCCCACTCCTCCTCTAGCCGAACAACAGAAGCTTGTGGAAAAATTTGATGAATTGAAACAATCAACGCAGGCGCTGTCTCGCGTCTACCGGCAAAAACTTGCTGTCCTTGACGATCTCAAGCAATCGCTCCTTGCCGAGGCCTTTTTCGGGGATTAATGGGTAAGGAACTACTTATCAAGCTTAAGTTCCATCATTACTCTCGCGGCCTTGGAACGTCTTGAAGTCGACCAGAATGGGCCTCAACGCTTATTCTGAAGTCGGGCGCGGCAGCCAGCGCCCATCCCCCAACTCCTTTGTAGTAATCCTTTAAAGTCTTACTTGTAAATCTCCTGTCAAAATCAATAATGCCACCGAAAGTCGATGCAACTGAGACGTGTACCACTGTTACATCCAAAAGAGGGGTAAGACGGCGAGTATGAATTGCAAGCACCTCGGCCTCTAACGGGGGAAGGTAGCCATATGCTCTTCGAACCATAAGTGTGCGAGCTGGTTCAAGATAAACCCCTAAGACTGGGTGAGTCACCCTCTCGGGGTTACTGAGGAGCACATCTCGACGACTAATCGCTCCATTGAATTGGCGAAAATCCTCAAATCGTCCAATTGTTGAACCGAATTGAATAGGTGCAGTGATTTGCTCTGGCGGGATGAACTGAGATACCATCCCCGCATCGCCCCGTTGCCGCCCTTGATGCACCTCGTTTGAGGCGTGGTATGAATCATGATAGTTCAACTTCTGGGCGTATTTGGTGCCAAAATTGTAGTAGATGTCGCCCACATCATTAAAAACAACCCGTCCAAAACGGTATACAACTCCATCGCGGTTAAGTAGGATGTTGATCAACTTACCCATGCTAAGAATTATATCTAATCAATAAATGACAGACGATTAAATTATTCCGGTAGCGAGTCTTGAAGCTAGTAAGTAAGCCACGCTTAACGCATTCAATGCCTGCACAGGAGATGTGACGGACTTGTCTAGTCATCTAAATTGTTATTCTGAACATATTTGATCAGCGAATCGAGGTCAGGAAACGCATAATCTTCGGTAGAAACCCTGACACGGAACTTGTCCTTACTGATAAACGCTTCGTATTTCTTTCGCCGAACAATAACCTCGGTCGAGCGAGGCCTGTTGATGCGAGTATCTTGGAATACCTTATGGACTGGGAGTTTGATTAGATCCCATAAGGCATTCGTCGCAAGTCCTTGAGCAATTATTGCCACATACATTGGAAGCTCGTCGGCAGACGCCCTGACAAGGCCAGCACTTAAATCAAGCTCAAAGTCGGTCGATTCAAACGCCTCACGCACGGCAGTCATTTCTGTTTCAGATGTTTCGGCACCCACGCTAAGCCTAATCTTAGCTGTAGTTTTGAGGCCCATTTCGGCCACTGTCTTCCTAATGGCATCAACAAACTTGTCGTCTTGAGCCTTGGTGCCTTCGGACAATTCATCAAAAGGCGTGAGGGAATTATTATCCGGGTCGTATTCGGTCGCCCAAGCTGACCAGGCGTCATGCACGTCCCGACTAGTGACGGATTCACCTTTAGATAATGCTAGCACGGCATAGCTATTGAATAGCATTTCCAGCCCATCTGACGGTAGCTGGCCGGCCGTAAATTTCGCCCTAATATTGTTCGCAACCTTGGTTATGTAGTTTTTGTCTGTCGCCATATCACTTAATTATAATCTTAAATAACGCCCCGACGAAGATAAAAATGTTAATAAGGGCGAATACGATGGGTACGGTGCCTTCGACATTGGTGAGGTCAGTATAGCGGTCTTTCCACTTCTTCCACCGCTTACGCATGCCTGTTGTTTCTTCTTCGTTGTCAACTTTGAGACGCTCCCACTCATCGGTGAAGTTCTGGTAGGGTAAATCTTTCTCCATCTCGTTGATGACTTCGTATTTTGCCTTGTTCAACCGCTTGTACGACCGGATGTTGAAAAACCATGAAGCAGCCAGCACGATGCCTACAACAGACATAAACAGGAGCACGGCACGCTTATCTTCGGCCAACTTGTCATACATGATGCCTAAAATACCTGCCAGAGTAGTGTGCAGCGTCAGGAAAAAGCCGTTCGCCAGCATACGCCTAGCAGAAACCCTGTCGGCCATCTCGGCGGCCATTTTATAGATTTCTAGCTTGGTATTATCCGCCATGATGGTTACAACGAATCAATGAAGTTCGATATCGCATCCCAGCTCCAGACGACACACGGCTTGCCGCCCATTTCGGCGGGTTTGGTGCGATAGCCGTCTTCAATCCATACGCCTAGCACGGGTTTACCTTCGGCCACTGCCGTACTAATTTCCCATAACTGGCCTGTTGCCCTGGGTGTCGATGATGAGATAAGCGCAATTACACCATAGCTTCGCCGAATCCGAGTCGTAACTCGCTCTTTCCACTCGGTAGCGTAAGGCTCCTTGACGGACATGTCGATAAACTCAAACGGTGTCCTTGTGTGAACACGCTGTCCAGTAAACAGATTGCGGGTACCTTCATCCTCTTTTGCAAATGCTATAAAAACAGTCTTGGTATCGGCCATGATTTGCCTCCATTGGTGATCAGATTATACGCGAAGCTAGGCAGTAAACGCAATTCATGGCATCATAATAAAATGAACGAAGCCGACACCCGCGCCGAATTAATCGATCCCAAGCTCAAAGCCGCCGGCTGGGGCGTAGTTGAAGATTCCCGAATCTTGCGGGAGCACCGTATTACCGCTGGTCGCATTCAGGCCAACGGCGAACGGGGTAAGGCCGACATTGCCGACTACGTGCTCGTATATAAGAACCAAAAGATCGCCGTCATCGAGGCCAAACCCGAAGGCAAACCGGCGGCTACAGGCGTAGGCCAGGCCAAGGATTACGCCGCCAAGCTGGACATTGACTACGCCTATGCCACCAACGGCCACGACATCTACGAAATCTCCATGAAGCATGGCCGGGAAGGGGAAGTGGCGCAGTTTCCCAGCCCCGAGCAGCTCTGGGATCTGACCTTCTCGGACCAAAACGAGTGGAAAAACCGCTTTGACGCCGTGCCGTTCGAACCAGTAAATGGGAACGGTCCGAGGTATTACCAAGAAGTCGCCGTGAACCGGGCAGTGAATGCGATTGCCGAGAACAAACAGCGCGTACTGGTGACGATGGCTACTGGTACGGGCAAGACCAAATTAGCGTTTTGGATCGCTTGGAAGCTTTTCCAGAGTCGCTGGAACTTGCGCCGGGATGGCCGGCGGCGCCCGCGCGTTCTATTTTTGGCCGACCGCAGTAATTTGGCTAAACAGGCTATGAACGACTTTCTGAACTTTGGTGAAGATGCTATCGTGCGCGTCAACCCGCTCGACATCCGTAAAGCAGGCGCCGTACCCACCAATGCGAGCGTTTTCTTTACCATCTTCCAGACCTTCATGAGCGGCAAAGACAATGCGCCGTACTTCGGCGAGTACCCGCCGGACTTTTTCGACCTCATTATTATTGACGAGTGTCACCGCGGCGGCGCCAACGACGAAAGTAATTGGCGCCGCATCTTGGAGTACTTCGCGCCCGCCGTGCAGCTGGGCCTCACCGCTACTCCCAAGCGCAAAGACAACGCCGATACCTACCGCTACTTCGGCGAGCCCGTCTATACCTACTCGCTCAAGCAGGGCATCAACGATGGCTTCCTTACCCCTTTCAAAGTGCGGCGGGTGAAGACTACACTCGATGATTACGTCTATACCACCGATGATGACGTGGTGGAAGGGGAGGTTGAGCAGGGCAAAATCTACCGCGAACCCGACTTTAACCGCACCATTGAGATCAAGGAGCGCGAAGCCGAGCGCGTGCGCATCGTGCTGAGTGAAATTAATCAGAACGAGAAGACCCTGATCTTCTGCGCCAACCAACCCCATGCCGCCCTGATCCGAGATCTGGTCAACCAACTGTCGGACAGCAAGGACCCGTTTTACTGCGTACGGGTAACGGCCGAAGACGGCAAACGTGGCGACGAGCATTTGAAATACTTCCAGGACAACGAACGTACTATCCCAACGGTACTGACCACCTCGCAAAAACTCTCAACCGGCGTGGACGCCAAGAATGTCCGCAATATCGTACTCATGCGGCCCATCAACTCAATGATTGAATTTAAGCAAATCATCGGCCGCGGCACGCGCCTGTTTGACGGCAAGGCCTACTTCACCATCTACGATTTCGTGGACGCCTATTACCACTTTGCCGATCCTGAGTGGGACGGTGAACCAGTGGAGCCGACCACCAAGCGTGAACCGAAGGAGCGACCGGAAGATTCGGGTGAGCTGCCAGTTATCGTGGACAACCCTGAGCCCGAGCCGAAAAAGGCCAAAATCAAGATCAAACTGCGTGACGGCAAAGAGCGCGAGATCCAGCACATGATCCAAACCTCCCTCTGGGGTGCTGACGGCAAGCCGGTGTCGGTGCAGGAATTTATGGAGAATCTGTTTGGCACCCTACCGGAGTTTTTCGGCACCGAGGACGAACTCCGCGCCATCTGGTCCAACCCCAATACACGGGCGGCCCTCTTGGAAAAACTGGCCGCCGCCGGCTACACCCGCGACATTTTGGAAGAGCTCCAGCGGCTCATCGGGGCCGAGGGCAGCGACCTGTTCGACGTGCTGGCCTACGTGTCATTCGTCACCCCGCCCATATCCCGGGAGCAGCGCATTAAGCTGGCCGAGCCGGACATCTATGAAAGGCTAGATGAAAAGGAAACCGAGTTCGTACAATTTGTACTTTCCAAATACGCGCAAGAGGGCGAGGACGAGCTAAGCGAGTCCATGCTCGCCCCGCTGCTAACGCTGCTATACCACGCTCTGGCAGACGCCATTGAAACGCTTGGTGATGTTGAAGAAATACGCACAACTTTCTTTGACCTTCAAAAACACCTATATGCGAAACATAATGAGCGTAAATTAGTAAAGAACTAGACTCAACCTGTATCGGAGGAAAAATACCTTATCATGCCAATCTTCCACCGCAATCAAAATAGTCTCACCGAAATAAATGAACTTAGCCCAAAGTCTTACAAAGAAAAAAGAGATTCAGCAATGATCACAAACTACACTCCACAAGATATACATTGTCATGACATCGTGATACCATCAAACACGAAAAAGGTCTCCGGCAGTGGTTTTCGCACCACACCTGGCGGGAGGTCTTTTCCCCGTTTAAGGCTCTTATTCCGGGGATCAAAGTCGACAAATTTTCGCAGTTTTCTGACGCACCGCACTTTCCTTCTGCTACGAGAACATTGAAGTTACACAGTAGCCACTGCATAATTTCAGGGAGACGACTTAACCTACGACGATCGTAGGAAAAGTCACTCACCACTCGCGCCAAGAAACTTCCGAGAGAAGGAGAGCACTCATGAGCAGCCAATCAGGTTCGGGCAGCAGCTATAATAGAACCATGTTGTGGCTCGCAGCCGCAGCCGTTGTCATTGCTCTCGTTACGGGTTACATAACCTACCAGACCTACGTCAACCCTCAGCCGCCAAAGAATGAGAGTACTACCACAGAGCGAACACCCTATATTATGCGCGTGGACAATCTGTGCTTGGCCGCGAGCCAGGAGCTGCACGCCCACGAGCCGTGGCCCCAGGGTCCCGAGGCGTACGCGTTTTACATGGATCTCGCGGTCAACACGTTCGACCGTCTAGCAATGAGCTGGGGGCAAGTGACGCCCCCTGAGCTCGACCAAAATCGCATACGCGCGGTACTTAACGATCTACGGAGCATGATGGTTGAAATGCGCGAAACTGCCAACGCCACGCGGCGCAATGACATTGCTGAAGTCGACGATCTGAGAGCGGAGACGCGAAAGCTTGGCAATAGTCTGCGCGGAGCAACTACACAATATGGGTTCCGGGTATGCAACCAACTGTTTGCCACGTAGGGCTATTTTTGAACGTAAAACACGCTCGAGTCAAAGTGAGAGTGGGCCAGCGAAGTACGATTTTCTTTGACTAACATTTATGGTAAAACAAGCAATCTCATCTTGCCGAGTGCCGGTGTCCAGGGCATTGGACTGTTTACCCGCACCAGGAGTGTCGCAATGACCGGCCTCTGGTCAAGCGCGGCTACGCTTCCAAGCATGTCGAATATGTTTTGGTGATTGGTGATGGCTTTTACCCCACACCCACCATTGAGGGCGATGAAGTCTTCTTCGCCCTCACCAACGACTGCGCCTCCACCGAAATAAAGGCGAAGTACCAGTGGGCAATCAACCACAAGAGCAACCTGTCATGGGATAGACTGCCCTTGCTGAGCCGACGCCCGCCCCGACCCGACATCAAACCGGCAGACTGCGTCTTGTGATCCTATAAAGGCGGCCGGAAATCCGGCCGCCTTCAGCATATCCATAGTCGGCTCCGGAAGGCAGGCTTTTTATTAACCGGCTGGCAAGCTAGAATGGCTTAAACAGGATCGCTTTACTCGCATAAGCTAATGAAAGCCAAAACGAAAACTAGGGGCGCACTAAGCTGGCAACTGCTGGCACTTATCGCGCTAATTTTAGCGATGATATTCATGCGAAATATAACCGGCGCGCTACCGCATGTTCTTAAGGCTTTTGGCGGGCAGCAAGCCACGGCTTATGTAGCCTCGAAGCATATTGAACAACGTTTCTCCGTTAAATTCGGCGCGGATTACGTAGTTGAGGTAAGTTTCCTTGATAAAGCAGGTGATTCGCAGTACGCAAACATCAATGTTACCTCAGACACATATAAATCATTGGCTAACGCGGTGCCAATTGCAATCGTCTACAACCCAAGCAAACCCGGTCAGGCATACGCCCTGAATGGCCAAGATCAGCCTGATTTGTTCAAATTGCTATTTACTATTACCGTCATCCTTGTAGTACTAGCGGTTGCAGAGCGGTGTCGCACAGTTTTATGGAAAAAAGTCTTTTGAGGCTACACAGCCACGTAGCTGCTAAACTATAATCATCATGACATCAGACTCGAATAATCAAATATATATCCGCCGGGCTGGGAAAATTCTTGTTCCAAAAGGAACGGGTAAAGGCGAAATCACCGAACAACATATTGCTGCGCTGCTTAAAAATATTGAAAGCCTAGGCTACATTTTGTCGTCCAAGGTCATCAAGCGCCTGGAAGGTTATACCCTCAAAGAGATTGACTCGTTTCATAACCAACTGGTTAAAGAACTGCGGCAGCTAGTCGGTGCAAATGTCCGTTATAGGCCGATGTATCCCAATTTCCCCCGCCAGGTAATGGAGGCAAGCGAGCTAGAGTTGTTTATCAACGCCCACATGCATTATCTGGGCGACTGGGTTGGCGCGCGAATAATGCCAAAATATCGTAAGAAGCCCCGGCCTAAACTTGCAGACGAGATAGTACTGAAGGTCCTGGACATCGGAACCGACAAAGAATTTAACACTATTCTTACCAACCTGCTGCAAGCCAAAGTCTCATACTCGCTGGCCGATAAAGAAGACCTTTTGTGGTTTATGAAGCAGCCCAAAATAAACTCGGCAAACTATCTACCCGACATTATTCCTAGCAAAGAAAACCTGGCTATAGCCAGTCATTACATTCTTACATACACCAAGCTCGGTCCAGGCGCTGTCGCCAAATACTTCAAAACTGCTACCGACGTCCTGCGCCTGGCGGTTGCCAAATCGGACGGCGACGTTAGTCTGGCCGAGCCCACAAAGTTCATTGCCTTCAAACGCTCTGACCGCCGTTTTCTCCTCGAACTGCTTGAGCAATGCGACAGCCTTACCGAAGATATGCTGCGGCGCCCTGAGGCATGGAAACGGCTGGGCGAACGATTGCATCCGTTCGAGTACAAAAACCGCTATACCAAATGTGCCGACGCTTTTGATACTATCCGCAACGACAAGCCATTCACCACCTTCCATAGCCAGGTTGAGTCGTTCATAAAGGCAAAGGATATGGCAGAAGCGGTCAAATTGCTCAGCACCCGTCCGGGCGAATTGGCTCGCCGGTTAGACCATTTGTTGCGTTTGAACCAAGACCCCGGAGTGGTGCTAAAAGCTTTCGACAAGGTAGCGGGTGAGGTGTCATCGCCGGTGTTGCTTCAGCTCATGACTCATTTCAAACACCGGAACCAACAGCGGGATACCCGCGTGTTCTTTCCCAAGGGGAATGTGGCTCGTGCGCAGGCCGTCGAGAATACTTTGCCCGATATAAACGACAAGGCCTGCCAGGCGGTCGTAGCTACGTGTCAACGGGCGTTGATAGATAAGTATAAACAACTGCCGTCGCTGGGTAAGGTCTACATCGAACCTGCGCTCAAACAATACACGGTACCAATGGGTCTTCGTTCTGCCTCGCGGGCGCTCAAGACGCTTGGACGCGGCAGTCGGCTTCTGTTACCCGAGGATAACACCATTCGATTCTTTATTTGGTGGGCCGACGGCAAAGACCGCACGGACCTCGATCTTAGCGCCCTCGGCTTAGATTCCAATAGTCGGTTCAAAATGCAGATCGCCTACTACAATCTGCGCGAACTTGGTGGCTACCACAGTGGTGATATTACTTCGGCACCGGACGGTGCCTCTGAGTTCATCGACCTGGACCGGGAGGTGATGTACAAAGCCGGTATCCGGTATATCGTTATGTGTGTCAACTCATACACGGAGCAGCCCTTTTATGAACTGCCTGAGTGCTTTGCCGGCTTTATGGTGCGTCAAAAACCTCATAGCGGCGAAATCTACGATCCACGGACCGTCGAGAACCGCATAGATCTGACAAGTAATACTCATATCTGCCTGCCGCTTATCATCGATTTAAAGAAAAACGAAGTGTTATGGACGGATCTGGGAGTGACGCAGCACCCTAGCCGCAACAATAATATCCTCAATAACATGTCATCCCTGACACTCATGAATATTGCCATGACGTCACTTGTAAAGCCTACTCTTTACGACCTGTTTGAACTCCATGCCAAAGCCCGCGGTCAGTTAGTAGCTGCGGCCAAGCCTGCAGACACGGTGTTTGCGGTCCAAGAGGGAATTACGCCTTACCAAACCGAACGGATTGTTGGCGAATTTCTGTAGGCGTGCTACCTTATAGCCAAGAGGGCTATAAGGTAGCTTCCTTCTAAACTGTCAAACCTAGCTGCCGAGCTTTCCCTCTTTTTATTATGGCAAATGAGAAACTTGTTAAGTTAACAATAACCTTCGCAAGGTATGAAACAGGCGCAAGCAAGAGTCCGATAGGTAGCCAAGATGTCACGCTCTAAAACCGTTCAAATATTTCTTAGAGATTCCGATCGCAATGGAGTCAAAATCGCTGATTTATCGAATAGCATTGCTCGCGTATACATATTGCCACGTAGCGAATTAGCGTATGCTCGTGAACGTGCCGATCTAAATACGCCCGCGCTATACATGCTATTTGATGACGAGCGAACGAGTATATACATTGGCGAAAGTGAGAACTTTAATAAGCGCGCTATCGACCATGAAGCTAAAAGGTCTTTCTGGCAATGGGCAGTGGTCTGTGTTGCAACAAACGGCGGACTCGACAAAGCTGAAGTCAGGTTTCTTGAATCTCATGCCGTTACGCTAGCCGTAGGCGCAAATCGCTTCAATGTACTTAATAAAACATCCCCTAATCTGAACAATTTACATGAGTTTAGAAAAGAAGCTATTAAAGACTACTTTGCTGATATAGAGCTATTGCTGACCACGCTCGGGTTTGATGTATTTGTGCCGTCAGTCGAACCCGCCGTTGACGCGGAAGAACCCAATAAACTCCCTGACCAACGGCAATACGACACCATTGTTTGTCCTGGTAACAACGACGGATATACCGAAGCGTTCGTTAATGAGCATGCCTGGTGGGAGCCTCGCATCGGGAAGACTAACTTACCTAAACTAAAATATATTGCCATCTACGAAACCGCACCCACGAGTGCCATCCGCTCATATGCCGCGATTTCCGATATAGAGCCTATGCCTGATCGACCCGGACGTTACAAAATTTATCACGATGGAAATATTATTAAGCTAAAGACGCCGATTGTGCTTGGACAGCATAAGTCTCTGTCGCTGCAGGCGCCTCGCTATTTCTTGCTCAGCGATATTTTGTCATCTTCAGACCTTGCTGAATTAACGCAGAAGACTTTTAGTTAAAGCCTTACCCAAATACCGGGATACAACACTGGTCAAAAAAGGAAACCCCATGCAAATCCAAAAAATCCACCACATCGCCATCATCTGCTCCAACTACGAAAAATCCAAGCAGTTTTACACTGGGGTACTCGGCTGCGAAATTGTCCGGGAGGTGTACCGCAAAGAGCGCGATTCGTATATGCTCGATCTCTCGATCAACGGCGAGTATATTATCGAGCTGTTTTCTTTCCCCGATCCACCATCTCGTGTTTCCCATCCCGAGGCTTGCGGCCTGCGCCACCTGGCTTTTCAAGTGGCCGACCTCGATAAGGCGGTCGAACATCTCAAGCAGAAACAGGTTGAGGTTGAGAACGTCCGAGTTGATGAAGATACCGGCAAGCGCTTCACCTTTTTCTATGACCCCGACAAGACGCCATTAGAGTTATACGAGGCGTAGAGTACGGCGCACTCTACTTGACAACCACCCCCAAAACAAGTTTAATTACTTGGTTCCAGTCTACCTTCACAACTCAAGGACGTGATAAGTGTGCTCGATCTATTCGAACGGGCCGAGGCCCTAGTCAACATCATCGGCCAACGGCCCTGGGTGATTCATGCCGACTCAATTTTGCCCCACTTAGGGCGTAAGTATGGGCTGGTCTTTGAAGGTATTGATAATTTGGCCCGGTCTTTCTGCGGCGTCGCGAACCGCCATCTCACAAACGAGCAACTAGACGGGCTTAGCGCCAACGAGTCCAGCGACCTCCAGGATACCCATCGTTATCTGGACATTAGCGCGAATGTTATCTGCACGCAGTTAAGAGTAGCCCCGGCCGAGCGCGACGCCTCACGCAGCGGCCCAATTCAGCTACTCGTCAACGCGAGTAATAATGCTCATACTGTGGGTGTCGTCGCAAGCGCATCCGATAGGGCCGATGCCTGCCAGCCCGACGCCGCCGCCGATCTTGCTTATGCCACTCTCCAGGCCTTTATTGCCTATGCACCTCTCTACGATGTGTTTATGATCAACGAACATCCCAGAAGGAAGGCAGAACTCGGACTCCTCAACCTGGAGCAATCACTGGCCCCACGCAGCCTTGGCGTCCTTTTCCAGCAAATGTTGGTCTACATGGAGCTTACTGAGGACCATATTGGCCGGGAAGGCACTGTCATGGCCTTGCGAGAAATGATTCCTACCACCACTAGCCTTGGGTTCTCAGATGCCCAAACCGTGGCCCTGTCTGGGTTAGCCGGTATCTGGTGTGATAAAACAGCCTTCCGCTCGGTATCCACGGGCCTCCAAATCGCCGGTCGGCGGGAATCGCTAGAAAAACATGTCGGCCCAGAACTTCAGAAGCTAGCTCAGTGGCTAGACAAGAAAGAATCGGCCTGGTCTGTGAGAGAAAACCGGCATTGGCTACTCGACACGCTGCCTACCATCCCCATGGATCTGGCCGGTTGGTAGAACGGTGCCCTCGAAACTCGAAATATTTGAGCTTCGGGGCATTTTCTTCTCTACGATCCGACAAAACCCCGCTCGAGCTATACGAGGCATAAAACCTCATAATACAATTGACAGTTAATCGCAAAACAAGTTTAATTACCTAGTCCAGCCCCACCTTCACAACCCAAGGATGTGATGAGCGTGCACAAACTGTTCGGGCGGGCCGAAGCCTTACTCTACCGCATTGGTAAGCGGCCCTGGGTCATTGCTTCGGAATCAGTCTTTGTACCCCCAGGCGGCTTCTACGGATCGGTCTTCAGTGGGATCGATTGTCTGGCCCGGGCCTTCTGTGTGGTAGAGGGCCGACATTTAACAACTGACCATCTTGACCAGCTTGGTGCGGAATCCAACGAACTTCAGGAAGCTCATAGCTATCTGGATGTAAGTGCCGGGGTTGTGCGGACGCAGCTCAGGCTACCACCTGAAGAGTACAGTACAACGCGCTCCGGCTTCATTCGGTCACTCGTTAACGCGAGCGGCAATGCCCACACAATAGGCCTTATCGGAACCACATCCGAGAGAGCCGATGCCTGCCACCCTGATGATATAGCCGATCTGGCTTACGCCACCCTCAAGACTTTCCTCTCCTGCTACTCGCTCCACGCAGCCTTCAATTTATTCGAGATTTACGACCATGCCTTAAATAAAGCGGCTCAGGGGCTCGACAGCCTTGAATCCTCTCTGGCCTCGCGAAAACTCGGTAAACTTTTCCAGCAGATGCTGGATTGCCTGGAACTTGACGAGGAAAGCTTTGGTCGCTATGAGGCTACCCGCGATCTACGATCTATGATCATGACAGCAGCCTACCGTGGATATTCGGACACCCAAACAGCCGCTCTAGCCGGCTTGATCGGGGTTTGGTCCGCGAAGACGTTGCACGAGCAAGTAAAAACGGGCGGCGATACCGGTGAACGCCGACGCACGCTGGAAGAGTTCGTGGGTCCGGAGCTGTTGAAGCTTGGCCGGTGGTTGCAGAAGAAAGATGAGCCTGCTCAGCCGGCCCGCGAGCATAGAGCCTGGTTACTCGACCAGCTACCCACGATCCACCTACCTGCCACTGGTTGGTAAATGAACCCGGCCGGGTGGCCCCACAGACGGTTTGAGTCTGGGTCACCCGGCGATTTCTTTTTCTATGATCCCGACAACCCCCCCCGCTCGAGCTGTACGAGGTATAGCTATACAAATAGCATTGACCAATAAGCAAAATTGGTGTATAATAACATAAGTTTTGCTGCAAATTGACATCGCTACTACCCGGGAGCAACCATGGCGCACACCGCCGAAAAGAGCACCACGACCCCAAACCTGCTCGAGCACCTCGAGTACATCGGTCTCCACGACACGCCGGACAGTCTGGCTCAGGTCCTGAGGGACCGAGCCAAAGAAAACGGCCGCGGGCTGTACTACGTCACCGATGAAACAATGCGTCGCTACGTCGACGCCTGGCTCTATAAGCAGAGCGTTCGTAGCGGCAGCTCGCTGTGTTTTGGCCAATGGGGTAACGCCGTGCGCGCCCTGCGCCGGTACCTCAATGCCCGCCCGGGTTGCCGCATTGGCGAAGCGGTCGAAGATATTCTGAAGCGCCACCAAGGCGAGGCCCTGCCTACCAACGTGGAGTTCGTCCAGCTCGTGGGTTGGATCCTCGACGGGACAAATCCTCACATCCAGCGCCATATTGTGGTGCGCATCGCCGAGTGTCCCTGGGCTATAGGCTGGCTCCAAAACCAAGGTCAGTCCGGCAAGACGCCGTTCTACCAGATTGACCTTGGCCGGTATGCGGCTCCCTTTTACCTCGAAGACGACCTGCGCCACATCATCGGCGGTGGCGAAGTGCTCATTCTCACCCCGCACGAATATAAGCGGGTCAGCCAATTCCGCCGTGCCTTGGCCGAGGAGATCACGAACCGGTTCGCAGCTCATGGTGAACCTACCTGGTGCTCAGACAGGTACGACTACACTAATCGAATCAGGATTGGACTTTACGTCGAAATCCCGGCTCACCTCAAGCAGCTCGCCTATAACGTGGCGATAGATATCGCCGACGGCGACGACCTACTAGCCGGGTACTTGATCTACCTCGTCACCGACGCTTGGCCCGAGCCGTCCGAGCACTAGCCTCTCCCAGCAAAACCTCAAGGCCCGACCGGAATCCACCGGCCGGGCCTTATCCTTGACTAAAACCCACAATCCGCACATAATAAACAAGTTTTGCTGCCTCTTTAACAACCAGCGACCAAGGAGCAAATTATGGTTACCACAAACGGAATTGCCAACAAGAGACGGGCCCTGCTCAACTATCTTGAAGGCCTCGGCCAGCGTGACATTTTGCTCAGTTTGGCCGAATTCCTTGACGGCCGGGCCATCGAGAACAGCCGCGACCTCTCAAGTGTCGGTGACGAAGCCCTTCGGCGCTACATTGGCGAGTGGCTGTCCCGCCACCGGTTTGGTATTAGCGATAACCAACGCCGGGACGCCTGGATCAAAGCTGTCCGGGCCCTGCGCCGTTATCACAGGCAATACCCAGAGTTGCGCATCGGCCAAGCCATAACGAACCTGACCACACGTTACTGGCTTGAAGGCATGCCTAACAATCATGACCTGGTAAAACTGGTCAACTGGGAGCTCGATGAGGCCAACCCGCACATCGGCCGCCCGGTCGTGGTCCGCAAGTCCAATGGCTCCTGGCTGTTGGGTATACTGCTGGGTCAAGGCCGGCTGGAGGATAGCCCTACCTACGTGCTCGAACGCGACCACCACCCATATGTTTTCAGACTGGAGAGCGATTTGCGCCAGCTTATCCGCGGCGGTGAGCTGCGCATAATTGCGAGCGATCTGCCCGAAATCCGTTTCCGTGAACTATTGGCCGAAAGCATCACGAATTGGTTCCTGACTCATGATGCCTCGGAGCATCCCTGGTGCACGGGTCCAGACCAATATTCAGCTCAGGTACGAGAGCCGGGACGCCAGGTCTTGGTACCCTGGCAGCTCGCAGAACTTGTCGGCCAAGTCGTCATCAAAGCCGCCCGCCGCGACGAGCTGCTGGCCGGGTACCTCACCTATCAGCTCACCGGCCTTTGGCCCCAGCCGTGACTCTCAGCAAAACCCTTAGACCCGACCGGAATTCACCGGCCGGGTCCTATTTTTAATTCCAGAAGTTGACAAAATAATAATTACATGATACAATAGAAGTTATCGTTCATTTACAATCATGTAACGGAGAGCTACCCGGGCACAGCCATTTTGCGCCTGGCTAGCTCTCCGTTACTGCTACGGCCAGACCCGTCTTGATCACATCGAGAAAGGTATTGCTATGACCAATAACAACCATCACACTGCCGTTGTCGTCGAGCCCAACTGGTGGAGGAGCGCAGAGCTCCAGGCTACCCTGAAAAAGCTCCTCAGCTATCAGAGCAACCTCGCGCTGTTCCAGGAATTCGGTGGCCACACCTTCCAGATGCAGCAAACCAGCACCCAAGACTCTGTGGTGCAGCTAATTCACGGCATCCCCGAGGAACTGCCATCCGGCTGGGACAATGTGCCACTTCGTTCGCTCATCCTGGTCAACCACAGCTCGCCGGTCACCAACGCCCGTGATGGTGGCTACAGTGAGCAGATTGAGGTAGGACTAGGCATCATCGCCGATGTCCGGGCGCGGGTCAACACCGAAATCGTCGACGGGTGGATGATACAAAATATCCGAGTCAGGCTCTTTGTGCTTGACCCGACCGACAGCCCCCGACCCGCAACGCCGTTCCTTCACCAGCTCACCACCTGGTACGACCAGCTTCGCGCCGGTCTCAAGCACGGTCAGGCGATAAACAGCATCACCTTCCCGGACCAGCCGGAAGTGGCCCAAGCCCGTGAGGCGGAATTCACCAGCGCTGACTAGCAGTAACCGAGACGCATCCAAGCCGGGTGGCCCTTCAGACATTTCGTCTGGGCCACCCGGCTGTTACTTTTTTGTTATCAGCAAAGCTGAGGTCTCTAATGTCGGACTAAGCCTTTATCAAAGAGTGTTGACATAGAAACTGCCGTTGCTCTTCATGTATCACCTCGGGCAACTCGCTAAACCAGTCGCTATCCTCAGCTTCTACGTTTGCTATTACCTTACCTTCATAGGATGCCACCTTGAACGCAATACCCACCGGACTATCTAGTCCTTTGAGGTAGTGGCTCGGATATTCAATGTAGCCAAGCAATTCAGAGCTTGAAACATTAATACCCAACTCACGGGCCGCAATCCGCTTTACCGCTTCAACTAGCGGCTCACCGAACCGGACAGTTCCGCCCGGTAAATGCCACAGGCCACGGCATGGCTCAATGCTCCGCTTCGTTAGATACACTCCCTGCTCGTTGGCGAGGATTATTTCAACTGTCAGACGCGGAACCTTTGAATAAATGGTTTCGAATTCTTGCTGAGATAAGGGGTGCTTGTCTGAGCTCATAACATAATTTTAGTCCATTACGCTGGTTTTGCTATCATAAACCCATGAAACTCCACCGCATCGCCCAATTTCTCCTCGCCGCCCTCATGCTGGCTGCCCTACCACATGGCTCGGCTCAGGCCGGCGTGCAAGACTTCACCATTCCAGTATTCGAAGCCGATTACTATCTGTCCCGTGATGCCCAGCACATCAGCCAGCTTCGGGTTAATGAGCGCATTGTCGCCGAGTTCCCGAATTCCGACCAAAACCATGGGCTACTGCGAGCCATCCCTGAGACCTACGACAACCACGGAGTCAGCCTGCTGGTTAATAAGGTCACCGGCGCCCAAGACGCCGCCCTGAACTACTCCATTAGTTCCGACAACAACAATCTGGTGCTCAAGATCGGTGATGCCGACCGCTACGTCCACGGCCGCCAGACCTACAACATTAGCTACACTATGGCCAATGTCACCACCAAACCCGAGGCCGGCTACGACGCTCACTTCTGGGACGTCAACGGCGACCAGTGGCAACAAGTCTTCGGCGCGGTTACAGCCCGTGTCCACCTCACGCTAGAGCTGGCCGCCGCTCTCACGGCGGATCGCACCCGCTGCTTCACCGGCGCTCGCGGCAGCACCACCAGCGATTGCACCGTCACGAAACCCACTGCTAGCAACGGGCACGCCATCACGTTCACCACCACCCGGCCGCTCCATCCCGGCGAGACGCTAACCTACGAACTCGGTTTTGCGCCTGGCACATTTGCCGCCTACACGGTGCCCCGGGCCGAACTCATCAGCCACATCGCCCGCATCGTGTTTCTGGGTATTCTGCCGCCACTACTCGCGCTCGGCTTCGTCACCCACCGCTGGCGGCGCACCGGCCGTGATCCGGCCGGCCGGGGAACAATCATCGCCGAATACACGCCACCCAAAGACGTCAGCGTCATCGCCTCTAGCGTGATCCTGCGCGAATCATTTGAGCCCAAAGCCATCTCCGCCCAGATCATCGACTTGGCCGTCCGCCGCTATCTCAAAATCTACGAAACCAAAATCAAAAAATTCCTGCACGATCAAACCACCTACGAAGTCGAACTCGTCCGCGCTCCCGACGGCCTGCGCACCGAAGAAACAGCCGTGCTCAACCTACTCTTTGAAGGCGGCCTCACCGTCGGCAAACGCGTCAGCCTTGAATCTCTCAAGAACAAGCTCCACGAGGGCGCGGCCACCATCGGCGACGATGTCTCCACGCGGCTCACGTCTACCGGCTACTTCCTCTTCAAGCCGTCCAAAGCTAAGTTTCCATTCTACCTGGCCGGATCTGGCCTCGGAATTCTCGGCTTCTTCATGCTGCCCTACAGTGTTGGAGTCATTGCCGCCGGCGCTATTTTGCTGATCGCAGCCCAAGTCATGCCCGCTCGCACCGCCAAAGGTGTTTTGCTCCGCGAGTACCTCCTCGGCCTCAAGCTCTACATGCAACTGGCCGAAGCCGACCGCATCAAAGTACTCCAAAGCCCACATGGCAAACTGACCGAAAAAATCGATACCACCGATAACACTGCCCTCGTCAAGCTCTACGAAAAATTGTTGCCGTTCGCCATGCTGTTTGGCATCGAAAAAGATTGGGCCAAAGAATTTGCCGCTCTCTACCAACATGATCCCGGCTGGTATTCAGGCACTTCCAGCTTCAATGCCGGCTACTTTGCCGGCTCCATTGCCGGGTTCAGTACCGCCAGTGCAGCCAGCTTTACCGCTCCCTCCAGCTCCGGTTCAGGCGGCTCGGCCGGCGGCGGAGGTGGCGGTGGCGGCGGGGGAGGCTGGTAGTCTCAAGCCACGCACCCCACTTTGCGCACTACCCATACTTAAAAGGAAACAAAAACCCCTCACAAGAGCCCGATCCAACCAACCCATTAGACAAACATTCATAAAACAGCTTAAATAACCTAGTCCATCACCTTCACAACCTCAAGGACATCGGCCCGGTATTTCGCGGCGTCGACCTGCTATGTCGGGCCATCTTTTTTTCACAGACGACCAAATCACCAACGATCAGCTCGAACACCAGCGATGGTTGCTCCACCGGGCCTCCAATATCAATATCGGCTTCTACGGCTGGTAAACCTTGCCCCGTTCGAAAATTTTGAGCGGGGCACAATTATGTTTCGTATTGCTATAAAATAGCATCATGCCATCATTACCCGAACTTGAAGTCTATAAGCACCAACTTTCGCCCGAAATCATCGGCCGGCCCATTACCCGGATCGAGCCGGTGGATTTTCGCGTCGTCCGCGCCGACACCGAGGCCCTCGAGCATCTCCTCATCAAAGCCACCATTACCAGCATCGACCGCTATGGCAAATGGTTTATCTTGGACACCGGCGCCCCCGAGCAATTCATCGTTCATCTCGGCCTCACCGGCAAATTGCACCTCCTCACGCCCGACGACGAACTCCCGCGCTACACTGCCTTCGTCATCCATTTCAGTGACGGCCGGCGCCTCGTTCTCAGCGACCAGCGCCATCTCGGCAAAGTCTACGTCCGCAGATTCGACGACCTTAAAGCCGAAAAAAGCCTCGGCCCCGACCTGCTCGACACCAAACCGGATTATTTCACCACCACCCTTGCCCGCAAAAAACGCGGCGTCCGCGATGTCCTGATGGACCAAAAAGTCGTTGCCGGTATCGGCGGCAAATACGCCGACGAAGTTCTCTGGCAAGCCAAACTTCACCCCAACACTAAGCTCGATTCACTCACTGACGCCCAGCGCCGCCTCCTCTTTGAGCTCACTCGCAGCATCACCGATACGGCCATCGCCCTGGACGCCAACGTCGACCGCTTTCCAGCCGACTGGCTCATCCCACACCGCCGCACCGATCATATCTGCCCGCGTTGCCACAGCCCACTAACCGGCCGCTCCCTCGGCGGCAGCGCCACCATCTATTGCCCCCACTGCCAGCCGCCACCCAATCCCTACCGGCGAGGCTGACAATTGGCAAAAAAACCCGTCCCAGTCTCTCAACCTACAGTTGAGCTATTGGGACGGGTCCGGTCCCAGCATAAATGCCGGGACCGGTCTGCTCAGTAACGAGCTACCCGGAAGAATTTTCAGACTGCGTCATCGGACCTGGTGGTCGTCTGAGGGCTGGCCGTCTGCGACGGAGCATCCGCAGCCGCGCTTGGCTGGGCCTTCGAACCGGCCTTGCCGGTCCATGCACCGCTGAAAATCATGTAGAGTGTCATGCCGATCGCCCCGAGTACAAACTCGAAGAAAAAGAGGAAGAACACCCAGAATCCAAGCGACACAAGGCTGCTCATGATAAGGGCAACCCACTTGCCGGCGCCGTCGTAGTTCGCCGCGCCAGCCAGCGCATTCAAGACGCTGGCGTTAGCCAAGACGATGACCACCGCGATGATCAGGTTGACCACTAGGCCCCACTTCAAGAGGGTCCTCACGGCTTTGCCAAGAGGCATTGCCGGCTTGTCGCCGTTTGCTACAGGTGATGGGGTATTCTCTGCCATGTCAGATTCCTTCCGGAGGGGTACTAGGGCGCTTAATCCCAAGCTAGCTTATTAACAATAACACAAAAAATCAATTAAGTCAAGGATTAATACTTGCATTCCACCCCGAAGTGCAACGCCCCCTGAAATAAATGCGGACACCGTGTCTGTAGACTGGTAATTGGAAAAACTTCCAGTAAACAGGAGATACACGGTGCCCTACACACATCTTACCCGCGACCAGCGGGTGGAGC
>JBGTMQ010000011.1:0-47464 GCA_041743505.1 Candidatus Saccharimonadia bacterium | reverse complement strand
GACCAGCGGTTTAATAACGCTACCTACTGGACGAACTGTGCTGGTGGGGCGGGTGGCTGGACCGGTACCGCTACTACAACGCAGCATAATACCGGCAATATTGTGGATTGTGTCTCGACTAACACAAACTTTACCGTTACGGCCGGGGTAGTTTACGAAGTTGGTTTTACGATTACCGGCATGACTACCGGTGCCGTTAAACCCCGGATCGGTGGGGCCGACGGGCAGACCATTACCCTCGATAATACTTTGGCGCACACTCAGCTGATAACGGCGGCTGATACTACAAACTTGCGATTTGTCCCAACCAGTAACTTTAACGGCACAATCTCGGCTGTGACGGTGAGGACCATGACGGCCTCTGGCGCGACGTTTGTCGTCAAAAATTCAAATGATACTGCGGCGATTGAGGTGCGGACGGGTGGTGCGGGCAAATTCACCACAGCGATTGGTACCAATGCGTTCCGCTACAACGTGTCCGGTAGTGACAATACGGTTTTAGGTGATCTGGCCATGGAATTAAACACGTCTGGCAGTAACAATACTGCTATTGGATCGGCGGCCATGCAGCTTAATACTAACGGTACTGACAATACCGCCCTAGGCTATGGAGCGCAGGTTTATGCCAGGTCGGGTCAGGGCAACACATCGCTTGGTGCACTCAGCGGTCACCAGTTAATAGCTGGGTTGTATAACAGTGCGGTAGGGTACGAGGCCGGATCCCACGACACCGATAACTTCTATAGCTTTGACACAAATAATTCAACTGCTATCGGTGCTCGTGCCCAGACTCAGGCCAGCAATGCGCTCGTCTTAGGTGGGGCGGGTAGTCATGCCGTAAAGGTTGGTATTGGTACTAGTGATCCGACGAATACCATGAGTGTGTCGCCGTTTCTCTACAATTCCACGACTGCTACTACTGCCACTCAGTCTGGAACTGCTATCACTGCTAGTAGTGGCACTCCATTCACTGCGGCAATGGTTGGAAGCGAGATGACCTGGGGCAGTGGCGGGGCTAAGCAGACTATTACTGCCTACGGTGGCGGTGCTAGCAGCGCCACCGCTACGGGCAGTGTCAACCAGACCGTCAACCCTGCTCAAACCTTCCGCGTACATCATGCCGGGTTGCAGGTCACGAGCGCGGGTAATGTGGGTATCGGTACGGTGACCCCGACTACGCTGTTCCAGGTTCAAGATACGACGGGCGGCTTTACGTTGTTTAGCGCCGATAGCGCCAATAACCGTGTTCAGGTTGGTTCTTCGACGACTGATGCTAATGCAGTGACGCTGGTGTTGGATAGCTACAACAATGCCACGGATCCGACTGGAGTGAATGGAGCGATGTATTACAATAGCAGCTTGAAAAACTTCCGCTGCTATGAAAACGGTAGCTGGAAGAACTGTATTAGCGGCTTGATTGATCAGGATGCTTTTTGGGTGAGAGCTTCATTCCGAACTGGTGGAGACGGTTTCATAACGGTAGGTATCGATCCTGTTACTGTTGATAGCAATGTAGCGCCGGCTGCCGGCCACCAGTCCGATGGTAATTATACTCTTCTAACCACAGCAGGTGTTTCCGGTGACAGGGCAGGTATAGTCTCTACCTCATTTGATATAGTGAGGGCTGGTTGGAACCCGACCTGCAGTATCAATCTCCGCAGTCCGGCTTCGATCACCACTGGATTCAGGGTTTTTGCGGGGCTATTCTCGGCAGCCCCCGCTAACGCTAGTAATGCTGGTGGAAACCATATTGCTTTCAAGTATTCCGATACGGATGCGACGGGTGGTTGGCGGGCAACAACACGTGATGGTACCACTAATACTATTGGTGCAGCTAACGTTGGCGGCTCCTCGAATGTAGCTGCAAATACTACGTATCAGCTTAAGTTCCGCGTGGATAGTTCGTCCGGCACAGTATACATGTCGGTCAATGGCGGCACCGAAGATCCTGTGACGGCTAATTTACCTGCTAATACACAAGACCTTGGAATTGCGGCTCAAATTATTTCTTCTAACACTACGGGTGATAGCTGGATTTTTGGGCGGTTTGCTTGTGAGCAGTCGTAATTTGGTAGCTATTAGGGTGACTTTACTAACTGCTGCATAATTTGTTCTAGATTTGCATGATTAATACCGCCGTCTGTAGCGGCTAGAATCCAGGTGTGGTCGGTTACTAGGCTCGCACTGGTGGTTCCAGATACGCTGCGGCCTATATACACTTGACCGTGCGGGGTGGAAATTGGTTGAGAAAACCGAAAAAGACTGGAATACAGGCCTTTAACATCAACCCCACTAGGTTTTGCTTGCTCGGTGAAGACCAGTTTTTTGCTGTAGTTGTAGGTTACGACGAAAGTTGCAACATTTTGTTGGAAGGAAAAGGAGTCTTTGTCGAGTGAGAATCCATCAGGTAATTGCTGCGGAACATATAATGGAAATTCGGCTCGCTCAAGGATATCGACTGGTATCTGTGATATAACCGCCCGGTGCGCTAACTCGTTTTTAACCAAGAGTATTCCGAGTATTAGCACAATGATTGCAGTAAGGGTAATCACAATGATAAAAAACTTGCGGTTCGGGTGCCAGTGTTTGCGTTTGGGCGGAGGAGCAGGAGGAATTGGCTGGCGTAAATCAAGTGTATTCGCTTGTTGTCGGCTCTGAGGCTTGTCCATGTATTTATTTTAGCAAGGAATGGGTGGGTATTATGGTTTAGGCGCAGTGCTAGCTGCTATTTGTAATCATGTATACTAAAGCCATAATGGAGGGTGTGTAATGATTAAGGCTCTTAGCAAGAAGCTTGGGCTCGTGTTGGCGGTGGTTAGCGCAGCAATCGTTGGCGGTGCTACGACGGCGGTGGTTTTGGCTGCTATTCCGGATAGCGGCGGTACGATTCATGGGTGCTATCGGAATAATGCCGGCTTTACTGATCCCAAGGGTGCGTTGCGGGTAATAGATAGTGATTTGAACCAGGCTTGTACTGCACAGGAAACAGCGTTGAATTGGAGTAATGGTGGTAGCGGAAGCGGTGGGCCGAAAGGGTACGCTTTTGGGGTAGACAATATATGGGGAGGCGGGACGGTGACACTAGATGCCGCGCGTACAAAGAATATTATTATGCCCGACCCGCAATACCCCTTTTGCTTTACTCTTACAACGGGAACACCGACGAGTGTCTCTGTAGCTAACGGGACTTTCGCAGCGTTCAAGGATCAAAATGGGTGGACTGATACTGGAAACCCCATCGCGCGATGTGCTTCAGTCCCAAGTGCAAATCTCTATATCGAATTTAGGTCGCCTGGTGCTAGTGGTAGTGGTTCTTTCGTAACGGTATTTTGATGAACTAAGGGTATGAACTATTTGGCTAATGAAGACTAGTTGCGGTGTTTTGGGCGTCAACTGTGACAGGTAGATTTGTGTGTACGGTTTTTGTTTGGTATAATCGGATATGAAATACGGGTTATACTGAGATGAAAGAGGGGTTGGATATGCCGCAAGTTGATTTTACGCTGCAAGACGTTTTGCAAGCTACAGCTAAAAAGACTGAGGAAATTGTTGGACGGAAGTTGGTCGAGGAACGTACGCATATTGACGCCCGGTTTGATGAGAATCTTTTGGCGACGGCTGCGGTTATTACAACTGTTATCGATCATATGGATGAGCGTTTAGATCGGGTAGAAGGTCGGTTAAAGGTGGTAGAGGGTGATTTGCGTGAGGTTAAACGCGAAGTAAAAGGTCATTCACAATTGATCGTGCAGCATTCCCAGGACATTATGGGTTTAAGAGCAGCTCGCTAGTCGTTATTTGCTGAGCGTTAGGTGATTGACGGTTGATTCGAGGGCGCTGATGGGGACGCTTTTGCCGCTGTTGAGGATTACCCAGGTTTTGTTGTCGATGATGATGCTGACCATGTTGGTTTGGCCGTTGTTAGTGGTGCCGCTGGTGGCTTGGCCGTGGGGTGTGGAGAAGTGGCGGACGTTGGTAAGGTTACCGGCGAGGTTCTTGAGGCCGGAGTCTTTTTCGGTGGCGTCTGTTTCGCTGACAAAGAACTTTTGGGCGTGGTTATTGATGACTTTGAAGGTCACGGCCTTCTTTTCCGGTAGGGCTATTGAGGTGGGTTCGATGGCGTAACCGTCGGGTAGTTGGGCGGGGTAGTAAATCGGAAGGCTAACGGCTTTTCTGATTTCCGGGGTGAACGGATCATTGACGCCGGCTCCGCCTTTGAGTATCCAGAATGTTGAAGCGGTGATTATGAGCCCGAGTACGAGGGTGATGACTATAGGCTGCCAGGCTGGTAGCCGGTGCTTATTTTCGGTTGGGGGTGTGTTAGTGGTCTGAGTTGTTGTGTCGTCCATATGGGTATATTAGCAAGAAATGGCGGATGGTCGAGCTAAAGTGTGTGGACTTTCTCGCGGCTGCGGGCGTCGTAGTTCCAGGTCCAGCGGTTGACGAGGTAGGTGGCGAGCAGGATTAGAGCCAGGAAGATGCCGACCAGGGCCGAGTTTATCATGGTGCTGCTGCCGCTGAAGCCGGCGAAGAGCTGGTTGCGGCTGACGGCGAACGGAGCCAGTTTGTTGGAGACCGTGAGCATACGAGTGGTGAGTACCTTGGAGCCGTCTTGGGTGAGGGTTTCGAGGGCAACGACGTGGGTGCCGTTGGTGAGATAGGTTGTATTGAGGGTAGGGGCGTTGCCGCCACTGTCCTTGATGACCCGGCCATCGACGCTGAGGCGGGTGCGGACGGCGTTATGGACGGGGTTGATGAGGCGCAAGGTGCCGGATACGTATGGGCTGGAGTCAGGCGAGATAGCAATGGGCGTGCGGGAATCGCTTAGGAGTGCAAAGAATGGTAGAGTCAGGCCGGGCATGATCGGGCCGGAAGCGACGTTGGCCTGGCGGTGGGTGGTGATCTGCAGGCTGGTGCGTTCGGAGGCGTTGCCGGTGGAGTCAAAGGCTTCGACGCTCATATCGTAGGTTTTATTGGGCTCGAGCCCGCGTTGGATAAAGCGGTTGGACCGGGTGGTGCCAATTTCCTGGTTGCCGTTGAAGATACGGTAGCCGGCGACTCTGATGTTGTCGGATGAGTGGCGCCAGGCTATGCCAAGGGCACGATCGGTAATGAGGGCGGCTCGTAACTGCGTAGGGGTATTGGGCGCTTGAGCATCTGTGGTGGGAGCGGCTGTTTTGACTATCAGCGCAGCGGAGTCCGGACTGATATTGCCGGCGGTGTCGAAGGCTTTGACAGTGTAACTATATTGGCTCTTGGTGTTGACGGTTTTGTCGACGAAGCTGTTGGTGTCGCTGGTGGCGATTTGCACATTGTCGCGGGAGACTTTGTAGCCGGCTACGCGTTGGTTATCGGTGGAGGGAGCCCACGACAAGGCGACTTGATTGGCTGAGATAGTATCAGCTTGTAGTCCGATGGGGGTTGATGGGGCTTCGGTGTCGGCTGGTGGTGCATTGGCGACGGTGAAGGTGATGCTCTTCTCGACCGCGCCGAGGTTGTAGGTGGCGACGGCGCGCAGGGTGTGTTGGCCGTTGGTTAACTGATGGGTGTCATAAGGCAGGCAGGTGGTGGCGTTATGACCACCCAGGCAGTAGGGTTCGTTTTTTTCGGAAATGGTTGGGATACCGTCGATGCTGAAATCAACGCGGCTGGTACCGGCCATATTTACCGGGATGGCCTGGATGGTGGCGTTATTTGAGACAGTGGCGCTCGAGGTTAGGCCGGTGATGGTGAGAGATGGTGGTGGAGTGGGAGTTGGTGATGGGCTTGGTGAGGTTGAAGGGCTGGGAGTGGAAGTGATAGTAGGTGATGGCTGGTTGCTGGGAGTTGGTATGGGTGTGGGAGTTTGCGGTACGGCGGTTGGGGTGGGCGTTGGAGTAGCGGTTGAAGCCGGGGTTGGTGTAGCAGCAGCGGCGCAATTGTCGCCAAAGCCGCTGGGAATACAGGCAGGATCGGAGGCGAAAACGATGCGGTCGAGAATGACGTTTGGCTCTGAGCCGGCCATTACTAAGGTGTGGGCGCCGGCCGTTAAGGCTACATTAATGACGTTGGCGGTTTGGCCGTCCTGGTAGGATACCCAGCTCCATTGGTTGACGGGCAGTGGACCGTTACCGACTATCATGCCACAGCCATTGTCGATTTGGAGAATGTAGGCATTACTGGTGGTGTCGGGGGTTTGTATTCGGCTCCAGACACGGTAGGTGCCGTCGGCGGGAATTTGGACGGTGGCTGTTACTTTGCCAAGGGCCTCGTTGATAGGGGCGCAGGCGGCTTGAGCCGTTTGGGATACGGTTAGTGCCAAGAGCGGACTTAGGGCTAGTAATGGGGCGATAAGTGCAATTTGGCCGGCTAAACGAAATTTCACTGAGACCAGGCTCCTAATAGTTGTTACGCTTACTTTACAGCATAAGCGGCCTGCAGGGAACATATTTTTATGGTTTTGTGTGTCCGGAAGGTTGACAGCTATATTAAGCTTGTGACAGCATAAGTGTAATGATAACGAGTGCCTTGTTGTAATGGCCGTGCCTAAGCGGAAATCTACCCCGTTAGTTAATAGTGTGCCACTGGAGGGCTGGCGCAGTTTGCCAGTTATTGGACTGACGGTGTTGGTTGGGGTTGTCGTGGTGGTGGCGGCGTTTGCGGCTTCGGCCGCGACCCCGGCTGTGGAGCCCGAAAGCGCTGCACTGAGCGGGAGCGCCAAAGTGGTGTCGACGACTGGGGCTTCCGGGGGCAAGGCGATTCAGTTTGGATCGGGAGCGACACCGGCACCGACGGCGACGCCTGGGGAGTCTGGTATTGTTTACGGCTCTACCGGTAATGGAAACTCACAAACGGCTGACTGCAGTGTTTCGGTAGCGAGCGGCCAAAGCATTCAGAATGCCATTAATAGTGCCGGTAATGGTGCTGTCGTGTGCGTGAAAGCGGCGGATTACTCCGGTATGGCCATTACGCTTAATAAAGCCATTACCTTGCGGGCAAATGGCGTGGTGAAGGTTAGGAACGTGACGGTGAGTGGCGGAGCAACCCTGGATGGCTTTACGGTCGTGGGCGGTCCCTTAAGTAGCTATCAGGTGGGCATCGAGTTCAGCGGCAATAATTCTAAGGTCATCAACAATACAGTGAATGGCCGCGGTATTGTGATGGGCATTAGTTGCCAAGCTAGTAGCTGTGGTAGCGGCCATGTGGTAGCGAACAATACGATAACCGGTGTGCACAATTACGGCATCTGGATAGATGGTGGCAGTGGCATTATTGTTGAGAAAAATAATATTTACGATCTGTGGCGGTCTAGTGTCAATGGTGATGTTGATGGGATGCGGTTTTGGGGAACCAACCAGACGATCCGCAATAATTATATTCATGACATTAACGAGTTTAAGAGCGCCAAAGATACGGGTGGGGATACGCCTCACGCCGATTGTTTCCAGAACTATGACAATAACAAGAACCCAACGGCCTCTAACATTGTGATTGAGAATAACTACTGTGTGCGGGTATCGCGACAGTGCTTCATATCGCAAAACAACCAGTCATCTAATTATCCGATTAATAACATCGTGTTCCGGGGGAACGTGTGCGAAACGTTTGACTCCCAGACCATTAATTTGGGTAGTGCTAGTGGGATAACACTGGAAAATAACCTGCTGATGGGTGGTGTGAAATACCAGGTGGTGGCTATTCAGACAACGAATGCCAGTGCGCCGAGCAAGAATATTAAAATGCGCAATAATATTATTATGAAGGGCATTGGTAGCGCCAAATATTATGAGGCCAATAATACCAGTGCTTTGACCGATAATACCAAGAATATTGAGGTCCAAAACGACGTTGTGGCTAGTGATGGCAGTGCTTTCCAGGGTAATCCGAACGCCGTGTTTGCGGCTATTCGAACGGATGACTTTAGCCGGTTGCGGCAATTGGCTCAGCAATACAATATTATCGATGCGGGTGCGGCGCCAAATACGAGCGGCTTTAACCGTGATATTGATGCCAAGACACGGCCTCAGGGCGGGGCTATAGACAGCGGCCCGTTTGAGATCCGATAGGGCTTTATGCCTGAGCCGGGAGTATTCCGGCGGTTTCTATCCAACCACAAGCATAATTTGGTATAATGCCTAGAGCAGGAGGGCTACGAGTTACTTTAATGGCTAGAATTATTGCCATTGCGAACCAGAAGGGTGGGGTCGGCAAGACGACTACCACTATTAACCTTGGTGCGTATCTGGCTAGTGGCCGGAATAACGTTTTGATCGTGGACCTGGATCCCCAGGGCAATACATCCAGCGGATTGGGCATCGCCAAGGATGACGGTCTGTCGGGCGATATGTATGACGTGTTGCTAGAGGGCACGCCGGCTGAGGCGGTGGCGCGGCCGACGGCGGTGGACGGCTTGAGTGTGTTGCCGGCTTCGAGTGTGCTGGCGGCGGCCGAGGTTGAGCTAGTGAGTCATGTGCGGCGGGAGTTTAAGCTGCGCGATGCCCTGGCGGAATTGCCGTATGATTACGTGCTCATTGATTGCCCGCCGAGCCTGGGTATTTTGACTGTTAATGGGCTCGTGGCAGCACATGACTTGATTATTCCGGTGCAGGCCGAGTTTTTCGCTTTGGAAGGTTTGGGGCAGTTGGTGCAGACGGTTCAGCGGGTACGCAAGGGGCTTAACCCCGGCCTGGGGCTCATGGGGGTACTTGTGACGATGCATAACGGGCGCACGACACTGAGCATGCAGGTACATGACGAGGTGAAGCGTCATTTTCCGGACAAGGTTTTTAATACTGTTATCCCGCGCAACGTCCGGCTGGCGGAGTCGCCGAGCTTCGGCAAACCAATTATGCATTATGATAGATGGAGCAAAGGTGCTAAAAGTTACAAGGCGTTGGCCAAAGAAGTGATTCAAAGGGCAGGGAAAAGATAATGGCAGATAAGAAACGGGGACTCGGGCGCGGTTTTGATGCGCTTATCCCAACCCAAGTTATTGAAGATGAGTTTGACATTACCGCTGCGGTTGATGCGTCGACTGGTGAGCGCAAGTCAGCGGATATGGTGCGCGAGGTTGATCCCGGCCAGATAGATCCGAATCCGCACCAGCCGCGTCAAGTGTTTGATCAGGCGGAGCTTGAGGCCTTGGCTGACAGTATGCGGGCGCATGGTATTTTGCAGCCGTTGGTGGTGACTCAGCGGGATGGGCGGTATGAGTTGGTGGCTGGAGAGCGGCGGCTGCGGGCAGCCAAGCTGATTGGCATGATGAGTGTGCCGGTGATTGTGCGCAGCTATGACGAACAGCAGAAGATGGAGCTGGCGCTGATCGAGAACATCCAGCGGGCTGACCTGAACCCCATTGAGACGGCGACGGCTTACCGCAAGCTGATGGACCAGTTTAATCTGACCAACGAGGCAATCGGGCAGCGGGTGGGCCGGGACCGGTCGACGGTGGCTAATACGATACGGCTTTTGAATCTGCCGCTGGAAGCTAAGCGCGCGGTTAGCGACGGCCGGATTAGCGAGGGGTTGGCGCGGGTTATCTTGAGTGTGGCTGAGCCGGAAAAGCAAGTGGAACTATTGGATTTGATTGAGAAGAATGGTTGGACGGTTCGCCAGGCCGAGGAGTTTGCCCGGGCCTTTAAAGGGACAACCGGAACCAAGCAAAAGGCTGAAGCCCGGATTGCCCAAACCAATGATTTGACGCGGACTTTGGGTGATTATTTGGGCACAAAGGTTACGCAGGTGGCTACTGCCAAGGGTGGCCGGCTGGTGATTGAATATTACTCGGATGAGGAACTAGACCGGATTTACCGGGCGATTCAACGCGAAGGTTAGATTGATTTACCGTTTCGGTAAGGCTCTGATTTGACAAATCAGTGATAATTTGCTACAATAGTACTAATGTACGGCCAATTCCGGCCGTACTGTTTGTTCCTCGACATGAGAAGAGGCTAACATGCTTGGCTGGTTTCGCCGGCTTCCTAAAGCCGGCAAGATTGCGGTGGTGGGTGTAGTTCTTGCAGCCACCGGTGCAGCAGGTGTTACGGCAGTATCGCTGAGTAGCAATGCGAGGTTAACGAGCCCCGTACCGCCAATAGCCCAACCATCTGCCGGTGTACCCGATATTCCAATTAAGACAAATTGTCCGGCGGATTTGACCTATACGACCCGTAGTCCTGGTGGGGGCAACATTGACAGCCTTGAGACGGCCCTCTTCTTTCGGACCGACTGTGGTCGGGCCACTAAGCAGGTTGGAGCCAAGCGCCCAGCTGATGTGAGGCTGTCTCCGGATGGCCGGTTCGTGGCATTTACCGATCTTGAACCCGGCGCCGACCCTGGAGCCGAGGTCACGGATTACCGCGATGCTCCCGCCCGGGAGTTGTACGTGGCTGACCGGGCAGGGAAGGTTCGTCAAATCACCCGGCTTGGCAACCATGGCCAGGTTTCGCAGGCAGTGTGGTCGCCCGACGGTAAAACATTGGCCTTCTTGTATAAGCAGGCAGATGGCACCGGTCAGGCACTACAGGTTGTGGCAATTGAGAGCGGCGAGGTAAAGCAAATCCTCGCAGATGGAGACTACCGTGGTCTAGCCTGGAACGGCACCAAGCTGTTTACACTTGAGCAGCGAGCCAAGCGTACCGTTATCCTGTCGGTTGCGGCTGTATCTGGCCAACAGGCTGTTGTGGCCGATTTGGGTGTAGTCTACGCTCAAACACTAATGGTCAGCCCCGATGGCCGCTACATATTATACGACCTGGCTAATGAGATCCCGCATACCGTCTGGTCATTCGATACCCAGATCAAGTCAAACAGCAAGATAGCCACACTGCCACGCAACAACGCCGGGCTGAGCTTGACTTCAGATTGGCGGCTACTCTATGCCGCTTACACTCCCGAGAACACCGGTGAATCGTTTCCGGCCAATGAGCAGGAGCGCATTGGTATCCACGCCGTGGATCTCAATACCAACGCCGACACGATCATCTTGCCGGATCAGAATATTGATTCGGTGGATGTAGTGCGAGATGGCGTAGTGGGGCCAACCCCGATAGCTTTGCTGCCAAACTACGAGTTTGTTAGTCTTGGTGATTCATTCAGTTCGGGCGAAGGTGCTCCAGTAAAGTCTGCGGACGGAAAGGTGCGCTATATTGTCGGTACCGATACAGATACCAACAGGTGTCACCGCTCCATGGGGGCTTATCCGGTCCTCACTCACGAAGCTGTGGGTAAGGGAACCGGGTTCATCTTTAAAGCTTGCAGTGGGGCACTGATCGAAGATTTCTGGAAGCCTTACAGCCAGAATCACAATGGCGCCAATGCCGGCGAGCCGGCACAACTCGATTGGCTTAATGCCAGGACCAAGGTTGTGACACTGACGATTGGAGGCAATAACGCTAGCTTCGGTGAAGTCATGGAGTATTGTGCCACACGAGTCAATTTTGTAGCAACATGCGAAGCAGTCTGGAAGGGGCCGGTAGAGTCAGCTATCAACAATCTGTCGATTCGCGGAAAGCAGCACGATGATTTCGCCAGCCTTTACGGCGAGATTAAGCGCCTAGCCCCCAACGCCAGAATCTACGTCATTGGCTATCCCAGGTTCTTTCCTCAAAGTCCTCCACTTTTTTGTGTGACTGGGGTTACCGCACCTACTGCTCCACAACCCTCATTTATTCTTTCTGACATGGAGTGGATAAATCATGAAATCACGAGCCTAAATGAGGTTATAAGAAAGGCAGCCGAGGCGGCGAATGTGAGCTATATCGATCCAACCGACACACTTCAAGGACATGAATTATGCTCTTCTAGTCCTTGGATCAATAACGCGAAGGGCGAGGTGGTAGGAAAGCACAGAATCGAGAGCTACCATCCTAACGCCAACGGTCACATTGCCATTGCGGAAGCCGTAAAGGGGGCCGTTTCCTAACCGATTACATAACGGTCTCACTCTTTATGGGTGGGACCGTTATTTATCTCTAAGCCATTGACAGATATATCAACACTCAATCATGATATACCCGTGGACGATGCCAATTTTATTATACTCTGCGTAGGTGTTGGACTAATAATCCTGGGCGTGATAGCAAAAACAGTAGGCCGTCGGCTATCCTATCATACGTATACGTCGTATGCGAAACTCCTTATATATAGCGGGATAATTATTGTCCTTATCAGTTGGGCTGTGGGCATATACGATTTCAGAATTTACTAATTTGCCTTTTGATTTCATTCACAGCGGCAAGCTACCATTATAACTAATGAGACAAGCGCTGGAACAGTTTGTTAGTGTTGGATACTCGCGTTACGCGAATACTGACTGGGTACAAAACATTCTCTTCGCTTTAGTTATTCTATTAACCGTATACGGTACTTGGTCCTATTATAAGAAGCGAACCCATCCACTTGTTTGGGTGGGTTCCATTATCTTGGCTGCATTGATTTTGCTGTATCTCTTTCTTCGCTTTCAGGTCACCTTTAAAGGCTATCTGTAGGAGCCCTACAGATTTATGGATTTGGAATCATTTATACTATTTGGATACATAAAAGATGAGCCGGACTGGACATCCATTGCGCTCATAGCCAGCTGCCTTTTTAGCCTCATCTATGGCATATACTGTTTTATTAAGAAGCGCCCAGTAGCAACGACAATTTTGCTTGGTTCAAGTCTGATAATATTTGTACTAGCGTGGATGCGAATTATGGCCGCTTACAGTTTGGGTTCGTAGTTACTAGCTAAGCCTAGAATATCTTGACTTGGTCGAGGGGTAGGAGGCGCAAGACGGCGTTGCCGATGATATAGCTTGATGGCAATTCGCCCCATTCGCGTGAGTCGTAGGAGCCGCCAGGTGAGCGGTTGTCGCCCAGGACGAAAACATGGCCTGGCTGAACAACTTCGTCAGTGTCAATGAGAGTTACGGTGCTTGAGCGCTCGAACTTGGTATCGGGGTTAAAGCCGTTCGGGTTGTCTTTATTAAAGACTGTAACATTGCCGTCTTTGATGACGACCCGGTCACCAGGTATACCGGTAACACGTTTCACGAAAACTTGACTGGGGTTTTTGGGGTAATGAAAAACGATTATTTCATTACGTTTAGGGATATACTGCGAGTCTTTGCCAACTGACCGTTCGGCCATGGCTACGCTGGTTCCGATTTTGGAGATGATAAGGTAATCGGTTTCGTGAAGGTTAGGCACCATGCTGGTTCCGAGGACATGGTAAGCCTGAAAAACGAAATTGTGCAGGATGAGGACGACGGCAATGGGGAAGACGATCCAACTAAAAATTGCGCCCAAGATAGCTTTGAAACCATTAGCCACGGTTTCCAGGGTGGTTGGCTCGGGCGGCGGAGGAGGTGCGGCTGGCGCATTGCTTGTTAATGAGAAGCCACCCATGGGGTTATTAGGGTCATAGCTTGGGGTATTTGATGCAGGTGGGTTGCCCGGTGCGGGTGCGCCAGCGTTGGAAGGTGCTGTGACCGGTTGAGATGTGCCCGGCAGATTGGACGGGTTGGAGTTTTCGTTTTCGCGATCCATATAGTAACGAGTATACGGCTTGAGACATAGGGGTACAAGTATCAGGCGGGTTCTAATGACCGGCGTTCGGCCATGTTTGGCCTTGGCCAACAATCGGATAATAGTTATACTTGATTGCAATGAGTACGCCATCATCCCCAGAGGGTCGTCGTCTCGACGGCCCGGTCCGCCGCGTTGCAGTACCGCCCATTGCACCAACTTCGGAACCAGTCTCGCGAATTTCGGCACCAGTTGACAAGGTCCCGGCTGCACCGGCTCCAGTTGCTGAATCTGCCGCAGATACACCTGATTCGGCTACTTTTGTTTATAAGAAGCCGAAGAAGCATGGTTGGTGGCGTAAAGTTTTCTTGGCGCTGGGTGTGTTGGTTTTGCTTACGCTGGGCTGGTTCGGTTTTAAGGCTGTCATGGCGGCGCGCAATATTATTGGTGGGTCGGCCGGGTTAGCACCTGGCTTGGCCAATACTGTGGATTTGACCAAGCTCAAAGGCGAAGGCGCCGGCCGGGTTAACATTTTGTTTCTTGGTGTTGGAGGGGCTGGTCATGAAGGCGCCTACCTAAGCGACACGGTGATTGTTATAAGTCTCGATCCCAAGACAAAAGATGTGGCCATGTTGAGTATTCCACGCGATTTGTATGTAAAAATACCTGGGCGTGGTTATGGCAAGCTTAATTCGGCGAACGCTGCCGGAGGGCCACAGCTGGCTAAGTCCGTGGTTGAGAAGGTGATAGGCGTGCCAATTCACTATACCGCCCAGCTGGACTTTGCCGGCTTCAAACAGGCCATTGACGCGGTTGGTGGCGTGGACATTGATGTTAAGAAAGCCTTGCGTGACCCCAAATACCCTTGTGATGCCGGGACTAAATACGCCAATAAACATTGTCCGATTAATTTCAAAGCTGGACCACAGCACATGAATGGTGCTCAAGCTCTACAGTTTGCCCGGTCCCGGGAGTCTACTAGCGACTTTGACCGGGCTGCTCGTCAGCAGCAGGTAATGGTGGCTTTGCGCCAGAAAGCCCTTGGGGCCTCCACCCTAACGAATCCGGTAAAGTTGAGTGGATTGATTGACGCGATTGGCAGTCACGCTAAGACAGATCTTAAGCTAAGTGAGATTCAGAAGCTGGCTAAAATTGCTAAAGATGTTGACACCAACAAGATTACTAACCGGGTGCTGGATACCGGTAAACCTGATTCGTTGTTGGTTGATGGAACCGGTGTGTTTGCTGGTGCCGGCTCAATTGAATTGCCTAAGCGCGGTAATTTTGACTATAGTGACATTCACGATTATGTGAAGAATATCTTTGTGGACCATTATATTACCAGCGAAAATGCCCGGATCGAGATTCAGAATGGATCGGGCATTACTGGATTGGCCGGTGGAGTAGTGACGAGCCTAAAGGCGGCGCATTACAATGTGTTAGTTCCGACCAATGCCGATGAGTCATATCCAAAAACAGTGATTTATGACTACACAAATGGCAAGAAGCCGTATACTATCAATTATCTGGAGCAGCGGTTTGGGGTAAAGGCCCAGCGCACAGCGGCGCCATCGCCGTCGCCGGTAGCTTCACCCGCTGCCGCCGTGACTACCTCTCCGGAGATAAGGATAATTCTTGGCAGCGACTATAAACGCACCGGCACTCCAAACCAATAACCTAGCCGGCCGCGTTCTCCTCATTGTAAGCAGTCTGATAATGGCGGCCTTGTTGTGGCAGCTTGGCCAGCGCGGCCTGGTGGTGGTGGCGTTGGTGGTGGTTTTGGCGGTGGAGTTGTGGCCGATCCGATACCGGTTAACGGCTGAGGAGATTTGGGCGCGGGTGCCGCAGCTGGTTGTGGGCGCCAGTTGCGCGTTGATCATTGCCCTGCTACCCAAGGTATTGGCGCAGCTGGGAGTGGCTGGGCTTTATGCAGCATGGCGCATTTGGCAGCCGCATTTTTCAGCGGCGGGGCCGGCTGGGCTGCTCAAGCTGTTAGTGGTCCAGATATTTGCATTTGAAGCGTTGTTTTTGATGGCGGCTATTTGGCGCTCGCCGCGGCCGCTATTGATCGTGCTCGTGTGGGTGGTTATTTACGTGACGACATATCAGGCGCTGGCTGCACGTGGTGAGCGGGCGGCTGGTTTGCTGGCGGCGGCTTGGGCCTTGACCACGGCTGAGGCGTCATGGATTTTTCTGACCTGGTTGGTAAGCTATGTATCTCCGGGTCAATATATTATTGTGCCTCAAGCAGCCCTTGTCTTGTCTGCTTTAGCATATTGTTTTGGCAGTATTTATACTGCGCAGCGGCAGGGGCAACTCAACCGCATGCGGTTGAGTGAGTATTTATTGATAGGTCTCCTGCTGATTTGGATCGTGATCGCTGGTACATCCTGGCGCGGCAGCCTATAGTTTTTTGTGCCTTGAGCCTCAGGATCATTTCAGCTAAGCGGTGCTATAATTGCAACCAAGTTAAGAGAGGGAGCGATAGGAACATATGGCAGAAGATGAAAAGCCGGTGGTATGGTCGACCAATGGTAGCCATGAGCAGAAGTCTTCTAACGATGACCGCTCCTTGCCATACTCTCAGGTAAAGCGGCTTCTGATAATTACCATTATTACGAGCCTGTTGGCCGGCGGGATTGGAGCTTATGGGTATGTGCGATTTCTAGCGTCTTCCATTCCGGCGGTTAAGCAAGAAGTTCAGGTTCAGGAGAGCTCTGCGACAATTGATGTGGCTAAAAAGGTCTCGCCAAGCGTGGTTTCTATTACTTCCAGATCGGTCGGCCAAGGCTTTTTCGGCCAGCCTATAGCGGAGCAGGGGGCTGGGACGGGTATCATTGTGAGTTCGGATGGTTTGATCATGACTAACAAGCACGTGGTGTCTGACCCGGGAGCTAATTATATCGTGATAACCTCGGCCGGCAAGGAATACGCCAATGCCCAGGTGGTGGCGCGTGACCCCGTTAACGACATCGCGTTTGTGCGTATTAGTGCCTCGGGCTTGCCGGCGGCTATAATGGGTGATTCGTCAGCCGTGCAAATTGGCCAGAAGGTGGTGGCGATTGGCAATGCGCTGGGTCAATTTCAGAATACCGTAACTGAGGGTGTTATTTCGGGTGTCGGGAGGCCGGTGACGGCGAGTGATTCGAGTACCGGGGCCAATGCGGAGACGCTGACCAACCTGTTTCAGACTGACGCGGCTATCAATCCCGGTAACTCGGGTGGTCCGCTCTTGAACTTGGATGGCCAGGTTATCGGCATTAATACGGCTGTAGCCGGACGGAACGCGCAGAATATTGGCTTTGCGATACCCGTAAATGAGGCGAAGCCGTTGATTGCCAGTGTTAAGAGTAAGGGTACTATCGTCCGGCCCTACCTAGGGGTACGATATGTGCCACTGACGAATGAGATTGCAGCTGCGAATAACCTAAAGGCTACGGTTGGGGCTTGGCTTCAGGGCACTGAGCAGAACCCGACGGTGCTTCCGGACAGCCCGGCGGCTAAAGGGGGCCTGAAGGAAGGCGACATTGTTACCAAAGTTAACAATGACAGTATTACCGCAACTACTAGTTTGCAGGCACTCGTAGCAAAACATAATGTGGGTGACAAAGTGACTTTGACTGTGGTGCGCGATGGCAAGACTCAGAAAATAACGGTTACTCTGGGATCAGCGCCGGCTAACTAATAGAGCGCATATGCATAGAATTGGCCCGGTAGTTGTTACTACCGGGCCTGAGGGCTATGCCAGAAGGCGGTTGATATCATTCATTGTGACAAATACGATGAGGCTGACCAAGAGGACGGCGCCGACTGAATTGATTATCAGTACGGTTCGATGCTCGAATGTCCGTTGTCTGATGTGCTCGATAATCCCAAGAACCAAGTGACCCCCATCGAGAAGTGGTAAGGGGAGGAGATTCACAAATCCGAGTCCAAACGAGATGGCAGCTATCAGGAGCAGAACATAGGTGAAGGACTGGCTTTGTTCGGCAATGAGATCCACAATACCAACGGGGCCTGAAAAGCCTTCATCTGTGGTGTCGGATGAGAACGTGGCGATGAAGGCATGGGGTAGTGCAAGTACTGTGAGCTTGAAGGCTGCACCGAGAAACACAAGGCCGCCCCAAAGAGACTCTAGCAGGCTGCGGCCGTTGAGAAGAAAGGCACTAACAAGGGCAAGCCAACTAAGTAGGAAATTTGCCAAGATCCCGCCTAGCAGGATGATGCTGGCGCCAAGCATAGAGGTACGCCCGAGAAAGCCAAAACTCGGCGGTTTGTCCAGGTTTGGTAGCGACCCGGCTTGGTCCTGGCTTTCGATGGGCGGCTTGTCCTTAAACTTGACATACCCGCCTAACGGGACCCAGGCTAACTGGTATGTCGTATCACCCCATGTGCGGCTGACAATGGCTCGCCCGAAGCCAACCGAGAAGGTCTCGACCGGGACTTTAAACCATCGGGCAGCGGCGAAATGGCCGAGCTCATGAATGAGAACAATCACACTGAGGAGGAATAAGCCGAGAAGTATTCCTAGCATGGGTGTCCGCCAATCTGTAAAAGTACGGGCTAGCCTAGTATCCGACAGCAGAGCTAAAACATCAAGCTTGCGGCGGGAACCTGCCGGCTATGTTTGGAGCTGAAAGCCCAATATGAAGTAGCCTTGCTCAATGGGCAGCAAGCCGGCTTTGGCAGCTTCGAGTATTAAGTCGGCATGCTGCCACGGATCGCATTCGGTAAACAAGAAGCCACCGGGTGTCAGATGGTTGGGTAGGTCTTGCAAAAATCGCCGGTATAAATCGAGGCCGTCAAGGCCACCAAATAAGGCTACTCCCGGTTCATGCCTGACTTCTGGCATGAGCTCGGAGGTGGCATCGTCACGTAGGTAGGGCAGGTTGGTGACGATGGTTTCGAACTGGCCGTCGATATTATCCCATAGGTCGGATTTTATTAACCCGACTTTGGTGGCATGTTTTTTGATGTTGAGTGATGCGACAGCCAGGGCTGCGTTGGTGATTTCGGTTCCGGATATGGTGAGATCGGGGCGGTGTTTGGCAATGGCAATGGCGATAGCGCCAGAGCCGGTACCGATGTCGATGAGCCGGGAATTTTGGGGGGCGTATTTGACGGCCCAGCCGACCATTTGCTCGGTTTCAACCCGTGGGGTGAGGACATCAGGAGTGATGTCCATGTTGAGGCCATAGAATTCGCGGGTGCCGGTGAGATGGACAAGCGGTTCGCGGCTGGCACGGCGGCCTGTGAGGGCATGAATTTGCTCAGCTTGAGGCTCATCAAGCTCGTAATCGTCGTGGGCTAAGACCCAGGCACGTTCGCGGCCGGCTGCGTAGGCTACGAGGAGTTCGGCGTCCAGCTGAGCCGAGTCTATGTGGGCGTCGCGCAGGATGCGGGTGGTTTGCTTGATAGCAGTGCGTATGGTCACGCTTTGTTCTTGGTGCGGTTGGCAATATCTTTGGCTATTACCGGTACCGGCCGACTGGCATCGATGGATACCGCACCCAGTTTTAGCATCTGCTCTTTAAATGGTTCGATCCAGCGGATGAGCTGGGCTTTCTCATCTACTCCTTGACCGAAATTATGGTCATGATTGCCGGCTGCGATTCGCTGCTGAATGATGTCGGTTGGAATATCTAAATAGAATACGGTAGTAAAAAGATCCCAAGCTTTATGAATATTGCCGGCGTTGCCGCATAGGAATACCGGCTGGTTGGTTGGCTCAAGACTATTAATGAGCTTGGCCAGCCGGTCCAATTCCCAAACATAATTGTGAGTCTGCCACCAAGCCGCGTCGGTGTTGGCTGGACGTGGGACTGGTTTGTTGTTTTTATTGACGAAAAAGCAAAGACCCGGAGTACTGTCGGCGTCGATGGTTTGGTAGCCTTGGGAAGCTAGATGACCGGCTAGGCAGGTTTTGCCAGAACCGGACGGACCGGTGATGAGGTAAACAGTTTTGGTCACGTGCCGGCCTGCTCGAGCTTGAGTTTGAGGTCCTCGGCGCGGAGGGCTTCGAGCATGGTTTCGATTTGGCCGGTCATGTAGCCGGGTAGTCCATGCTGGGTGCGGCCGATGCGATGGTCGGTGACGCGGTCTTGCGGGAAGTTATAGGTGCGGATTTTTTCGGAGCGGTCTCCGGTGCCGATTTGGCTGAGGCGGGCTTGGCGGTTTTCGCGTTGTTCTTCTTCCTGTTTTAAGGCGAGCAGGCGGGAACGTAGGACTCCCATGGCCTTGAGCTTGTTTTTGAGCTGAGATTTCTCGTCTTGGCAAGTTACAACCAGGCCGGTGGGCAGGTGGGTGATGCGCACGGCTGAATCGGTGGTATTAACGGATTGACCGCCGTGGCCGCCGGAGCGGTAGACGTCGATGCGGAGGTCGTTTTCTGAGATGGTGAGGTCGGTCTCTTCGGCCTCTGGCAGGACTGCTACGGTAACGGTGGAGGTGTGGACGCGGCCTTGGGACTCAGTTTCGGGGACGCGCTGGACGCGGTGGACGCCGGATTCGTACTTGAGCCAGCCGTAGGCCTCGTCACCTTTGACTTCGAAGATGATTTCTTTGTAACCACCGACGTCGCTGGGGGACTCGCTAATGAGTTCGATGCGCCAGCCGGGCTTGGTTTCGATGTAGCGGGCGTACATGCGGTAGAGTTCGGCGCCAAATAGGCTGGCCTCGTCACCGCCGGCGCCGGCCCGGATCTCGATGATGGCGTTTTTGGTGTCACTGGGGTCCTTGGGTACGAGGGCGAGGCGGAGTCTGTCGTTGGTGTCAATGAGCTGTGCCCAGAGCTGGGGGATATCTTCGCGGGCAAGGCCGGCCATTTCAGGGTCATTTAGGAGCTCTTGGCTCTGCTCGAGGTCAGTTTGAAGCTTGGTCCGCTGGTCGTAGAGCTCGATAACAGGTGCGATTTCGGCTTGTCGCTTGGCTAATTTGACCATTTCGGGCGCGCCGAATAAGCTCTGATCGGTCATTTTGGCTGCCAGATCGGTGTTTTCGGCGCGGAATTTGATTTCGGTTGGGTCCATGGGGGCCATTTAACAATGGAACCAATTATACCTGCTTAAGCTCGTTTAATCCAGTTTTTAAGGGTGAGCGGGCATAGCGTTCGTCGTGGGCTAGTCTGCCGAATCCAAATAAGAGCGCTTTACAGCGCTCTTATTTGGATTCGGACTTGGAGGACTAGGCCTTGGCTTTGTCGGCTTCGACGGTCTCGTCCTGGAGTTCTTTTTGGATTTTGGCGGTTTTTTTGTCTTTGGCGTTGACAGCTTCGGCGCGCGATTCGGCCCGCTTGGTAGCTTCGGCCTGACGGGCGTTGAACTTGGCTACGCGGTTGGCGGTGTCGATTAGCTTTTGCTTGCCCGTGTAGAACGGGTGGCAGTTGGAGCAGATTTCAACCTCAATCTCCTTGACCGTAGTGTGGGAGGTGAAGGTAACGTTGCAGCCGTTGCAATGGATTTTGGTCTCGAAGACCTGGGGGTGAATGCCGGTTTTCATAACTGGTAGATCATACCGGATATCGGGGAATTGGTCAACCTCTCGCTGCAATTCGGCTGATCTTTCGATTGATGCTAAAAACATCCCCTAACGCAATTGTTAGGGGATGCATGCAGCGGAATGTTAGACAGCCCGCTTCGGACGGGCCGCTTGGCCCGGGGTAGGGATGTCACAACAGGCGCAGTAGTCGTGCTCCGGAATACTACAATCCGGGATGGGCCGGTGGCCATAAAGCCGGCACAGCAACGCAGTTCCTGGACGTTGGATAAGGAGCTTTTGAACCCTTTCCGTAATAAAGTCTACTGTCCTGCTGGAGAGGTGGCGTTCCAGCCAGCTGTCCCGCCAGTCCATCCAGGAATACTGGCTTTCTACCAGCCAGTACTGTATCTGTGCCCGAAGGCGATTGGAGGTGCTCATTTTCTCGTCCCTATGACTGTAGAGGGAATGGGCTAGGGGTTTGTTTCACCACAGACCGAGTAGAGCCTTCATAACTATAGCCGAGTTCAGCAGTCACAATATTGGCATGAATCACAACAAGGGCATAGATCCCAACCTAAAGAAGAGGCGGTCCAGGGAATATACCTGGACCGCCGGGGCAGATCTGTGAAGCGTTATGCGTGAATAAGGAGGCTTTGCATGGCCTGCTCTTTGGCGAAGGCCTCGAATTCGGCCGGGGTCATAGAGGTGAGACCAAGCTGGCTAGCCGCCTTGTCCGTATAGTACGTGCTGGCCAGGTTTTCTGGCCGGACAAACTGGATTTCACCGCCCGGCTGTTGCAGTACGACAGTGCCCGGCCTGATGGTTTTGCGGCTCTCGCGGAACTCACCGAGTTTCTCGGTGGGAATCATCGTGACGACGTCACATGCCTGTGTGACGGCATAGCCGATGGGAGGTAGCACCTTGACCCAGGCCATGGCGGGTATGCCGCCAACGAGGCGATCAAGGGGAATTCGGCGGTGCATGTGCTCCCATTGGATGCGGGCGGAGCCGTAGCGTCCGTGGCCGTTCCTGCCTAGGATGAGGTAGTAGTCACCGAAGAACACCTGGGGTTCGGTACCGGGATCGTCCCATTCCGGTCGGATGAAGGTCGGGAATTCGTGGGGGATTAGTACCCGTACTGCGAACTTCACCACCGGAATCGGGTAAACCGGCTTGGCTCTGGTATGGTCGAATTCTAGTTCGGGCAGGTTATCAGGCACGTTGTGCCTACTTTCCGTGCGCAGCCACTGGGCATGGCTGATATTCAATTATAGCATATATTAAGATACTTTGCAATACTTTACTCATGTTTTAACGATTTCTTGACCCAAACAGCTTAGAATTTGTTTAATGGGGTCGTATTTGCTGCATTTTCCGGGCAATAACAATAACAGAACAGTCGGCTGGTTAAGCCTTCCCTGATGCTTATGAATTGTTCGGCGCGTTGTAGTGAGCCTGACTGGTTGCCGAAGAACCATCAGCTGGTCGTGGTCGACCGCCAGGACCAGCAGTCGCTGCGGGATGCCTTGATTGCCGCAATGATGCTGGTCGTCTGATTCTTGTTCTTGAGTTTGTGTCCGGTACCGGTTTCGGTTGGTCTGGATAAATAGTAGGCCCGGAAGTTACTGGTTTCTTCAGTAACTTCCGGGCCGTTTTTCTTGTTGGGAGCGCGCCGGATTAATCTTCCCAGGCTGGCTGTAGGTGATTTCTTGGGGCAGCCACTCGGGCCGTTCGCCTTCGTTTTGTTCTGAGCGCGGATTGCCGGGATTGAGTCCGTAGGTGTATGACCAATCGCAGGACTCATTCTGGCAGGATAGCCAATGTGCGCTGTCACAGGTTATACAGGCCAGCCATTGGACTTTGCCGTCACGGATTGATCCGGGGTAGGTGTGGCAGGTGTAATCGTATATCACCTGACTCTGACAGCGCGGACAAGCCGCTTGGGGCTTGGTGGTGCTCATTAGTTACTCTCCCTGGGTGGGTGCTGTTGGTGCAGATTATGTTACGACTTCGCGAAGCAGTCGGGCGATTTCGCTGAGCTCATCTGCGAGGTTGCGGGCAATGTGTTGGACGTAGTGGCGCCGTAGTGTTACATAGGCGCGTCCCAGTAGAGCTCATCTTGAGCTTAGCAATTCAATTATAGCACTTACGGTTGAACTGAATATAATGGGCTTTAGCAGTTTCGCTGTAGCTATGGTAAAAAGGTATTAGCGGAGGGATCCAAATATATGTACCAGCTTGGATTAATTGGCGGTGAGTCGATCGCAAAATATAGTGTTGCACACATGGTGTGGCAAGAAATTATTCACGCCTCGCATTCTGGTACACGCTTCAATTATTATCCGACAGTATCCGGAGATGGCCTAGTAAACCGACTTTCGCAAGTACGCTCTGGTGAAATTCTGGGCGTAAATGTGGCGCTGCCCTGGAAAGAAGCAGCCGCCGCACATTGCGAAGAGCAGTCTGAGGTTGTGGCGGCGACTGGCTATGTAAATACGGTCTACAGTAGGGATGGGTGGTTGCACGCAGATAACACGGATGGACGTGGTTTTCTCCGGGGACTGGGCGATAGCCCAAACCAGCACGCTTTAATTTTTGGTGCAGGTGGGGCGGGAACAGTGTTAGCTTACGAGTTGATCATTCGTGGATCCAAGGTCGTTGTGGCAGATATTGAAGGGAGGGCGCTGAGTAAGCTTGAGCATCTAGCACAAAATTGGGCGGGTAATGAGCGTTTGCAGCTACTTAATACGCGCGATTTAGTACCTAAGGATTTTGATTTGATTGTAAACGCCACGCCGCTTGGACGCGGCTTACCATTTGCGAGTGTCGCTGATCCTAACATGAGTAAATCACCGATGCCGGACGATTTCGCTAAAAAAGTACCTGAGGCGGCAACATTTGCGGAAATGAATTACTACCCACCCAAGACAAAGTTCTTGAATCAAGTCGCTTTAGCTAAGCACCCGATCGTGCTAGGTCTCGCCATGCTACTACATCAAGCTCTCTTATCCTACCAAGATTACACCGGGGACTTGTTAGGAGATGATCAGGTTGGCATAATAATCCAGCGGCTTGAAACAGAGCTGATTGACAATTCATGAACCGAGAGTTTGCTCGTGGAGCGCAGTATACCGGCATCACAACTATTGTGATTGGGAGGGGTAAGCCATGAGTATTGATCGGCAGGATACATTGGCTGAGTTTACGTCGCCCGAAGCGGAGCGCGGCGAGCGCATGAAATTTCGTGGTTCCAAAGATTGGTACTACTGCCCGGCCGAGGCTATGAAGTCTGAGCTGGGGGAGCTTGATGAGCGACTCGAGCGTACTAACGTAAGCGCCTTTGGTCTCGAGATTTTGACGGACTCCGACCGACTTGCCGATCAATTGCGTCAGTTCGAAGGGTTCACACAAGGTCATGCCGAGCGGCGCAGCTACGGGCGCCTCTATTATGTTACGCAGGCAGAGAACCACCAGCTGATTCCTAATCCTTCGGGGAGCTTTGGATTGGCCGAAATGTCTTCGAAGCCGGCTGACACGGTATACGACCCAAAATCTGGCATAGCCGTCATCAACGCCTGGGACCGCTTCACCTCCATGGAGAGTCTGGCTCTCGGGATGTTTAGCTACCAGCGAGTTAGTGAGGGGTATTTTGGTGTTCATGCAGCTCTGCTAGCACGGGACGGCAAAGGCTATGCCCTCATGGGTAAGGCTCGAACTGGCAAAACGACGAGTGCTCTTGCCTTGGCCGCCCAAGGGTTTGAATTGCTCAGCGATGACTGGGTAGAGTTAACTCGTACTGACCAAGGATACGCAGCACTACCTGCCACGCCGGCCGTGGCAATCGATGGCGCGACCTTCGCTGATCTTCAAGGGCGGTACAATCAGTATCTCGGGTTGGACACCGCGGGCTTTGCGTCATACGGCAAGCTCGTGATGCCGATGCAGGATTTCAACCCAGATTGGAGCAATGCCGCTCCGCTGCCGATTGAAAAAGTACTCTTTTTGGACAACGAGGATGTGCTTGGTGATATTACGACGGCTCAGTTCCTCGACTTTCATAAAATGACCAATCCTCACACGCCGTTTATGAATGTGCCGGACGATATGCCCGTCCGAGCTGCTCGCCTCGCGACAGAGCGTCTAAACGAAGGAGTTCAGGATATCCAATCAGTAAAAGGAAGGTACAATGAGTTCTTGACCGGATTTCTGCAGGGTAATACGGGGCGAGCTGCCCGTTTCCGCAACAAAGACTACACCATTGATGAAGCCGCCCGGCTGATAGGAGAACAGTTTGCGTAAAAAGATATTCATTACCGGGTCATCTGGCCTAGTAGGCAGCTTTGTATATGCACAATTGTCCAAGCACCATGAATGTTACGGCGTAGACATAACGCCGTCATCGACGTGTGATGGGCTTATCGACCTATCCAATAAAGAAAATATCAGGAAGGAGCTCGATCACTTCCGGCCCGATATGATTATCAATAGCGCTGCTATTAAAGATATGCTAGCTTGCGAAGACCAGAGACGGGCTGCCTGGGCTGTAAATGTAGAACTTGTTGGCTACGTGACTGAGTACATGACGGGTAAGACCGTGCAATTGATCCAGCTGTCTTCGGATATGATCTTTGATGGGGTCAAAGGCGACTATCGGGAGACTGATGCAGCCGCACCGCTTAACTGGTATGGAGCCACTAAACTTGCCGCCGAGCAAGTGCTTCGACTCAGCCCCGTCATGGAGCAGACCACTATATTGAGGACGGCCCAGGTTTTCGGGCCGTCCTCTCTTCATTCCAGAGCGCTGCTGAAGGCCAGCCTAGCCAGTGGCAAGCTTACCAATCAAAGTATCTTGCCGATATACGTTTACGAACGGTTAAAGCGTGGCAAGCCGGTTACTCTACCGCAAGAAATAACATCATCTCCAACACCTGTAACTCTTATCGCGGATGTCATCGAGCAACTATTGGCGGCAAAGACACGATATCAGGTATTCCATGTCACCGGCTCCAAAGCCTTTAGCCGGCTGGAGCTAGGTCGCCAGGTTGCGCTCGCAATGGATCTTCCGCTGGAGCTCATAGTGGGAGGCGAGGACGCTACATCGGCGCTGCGACCGCTCAATGCATCGATGAATACTGAAAAACTTGTGACTGTCCTTGGTATTGATCCGGAACAATACGACGTAATTACCTATTTGAAAGAGCAAATCCTTGAAGACCAGATATCTGCAACAATTACATAAGCTTATTCAGCACTTAGACCAGGCGCAGCCCGGCAATATGGAAACGGCGTTCGTTCATGGTTCCTGGGCGTCGGGCAATGAAAAGCCGGACTCATATCAGGAGCAGATGTATTTTCATGATGGCAAGCTTTGGTTTTCCATCTTTCGCTTGCTTTCCATGCCAGCGGACGTCGACATTATCATTACCGCTAGGCGGCCAAATGATCTATTGGCCGAACTTGAGAAAACGGCAAAGCGATTTCTAAACGACGACTACTTCTTAACTGCGAACATCATTTCACCGGACGAATACGATCGGGTCGTTCGGTCGGTCGACGCCATGGCCCCCAAACGCCTATTGGTTGTGCGCGAGCTCATGATTCTTAAAGGTGAAGAGGCTATAGCACGATTAAAGGCCGAGGCAAAACAACACTATGGCGAGTTGGACGATGCAACTCAAACCGAGTATGACAATAAGAAGCAGGTAATGCGTCAACTGCGCGAAGCGCGGTCGGATAAGTATGTGTTGACCCGCGAAGATTACCAGCAGACATATCCGCACTTACTCGAAGAGCTGGAGGGAGCCAGAAAGGGCGGGTTTAGCATTAAACGGACAAAGTATGTATTTCCGCGCTCTATGGACTTGAAGTATCGGGTTGATATAGAGACCTATAAAGAGAAATACCTGGACTGATTACCTGTATGAAGATCGCGATTATTTGCCGCCCTGATGTTCCCGTACCGCCCCTTGCTGGCTATGGGGGATTGCAGCGTAATGTATATGACTTCATCCGGGAAATTGATCGGCGGGGCAGTCATGACTTGTTCCTATTCGCCTCTCTGGATTCAGACTTAAGCCGATTGAAGAACGTTGCGTTGCTCGGAAATCTGGACCATGCTTTATGGGCCGGCCTGGTTGTGAATGATCGTTTTGCCGAAAAGACTGAGGCACAGATAGTAGAGACAGCTCGGCTGGCCGCTGAGAAAGAACAACACTACATCGCCTATATATTGGAGCAATTACCAGCATTAAACCCCGATATCATTCTGGTAGCCTATGACAATACAGTACTCATGAGGCAGTTAGCGCCCTTCTACTACAAGACGATCTGGTCGATACGGGATAACATGTTGCCGGAAAAGCACCAGCTTCTATCTGAGCATCCGGAGTTGACCGCGACCGCATTGGCTGGCCACATTAAGCAAGATAGCCCCGGTTTAGATAACTTGCATACAATTATGTGGGGGGTTAATACTCAAAACTTTGATTTCTCTGAGCGTACCTTAAGTCTGACGGACGAAGTGCCAAGTCTGGAACTTTTACGACGTTGGCAGGCAGAAGGTCGTGACTACCTTGCTATGGTGGCAGGCATAGGCGCCCACAAAGGTCAAATGACTGCAATTCAGATTGCGCAAGCAAGCGGCATGCCGCTAATAATTGCAGGTACACCTCAAGACCACATGACACTTAAGAAAACGCGCTACTTTAAACAGCAGGTGAAACCCCATACATCAGACAATATCGTGTATTTTGGCAACGCCAATGAGCTGCAGAAGATTGATCTCTTACGCTACGCCAAAGCTACAATCTCAGCCTCTGGTATAGAATTTCCTGTTTTCAAAGAGCCATTTGGTCGCGCAATTGCCGAATCATTAGCAGTTGGCACACCTGTTATTGGCTACCGTTACGGCTCATTGCCATATATGATCAAGGAGGGCGTGTCAGGCTACCTCTTTGAAACGGTTCAAGAAGCCGTAAGTAGCGTTAAGAAGCTTGATATGCTCAACCGATGGGAGGTACGGCAATGGGCGGATATCGCATTAAGCATTGAGCGCGTAGTTGACCAGTACGAAGAGCTATTCAGTGCGTTCGAAAACAGGGTTAAGCAAATCGCAAACGTAAGGAGCTAGTATGGATATAGCAAAATTTCAACAAGTCCGGAATGATCTTATCGAGATCTACCCACCCGAAACAGATGAGCCGCGTTTACGGTACGTCCGAAGGACGTGGGTATTTCCAAACCACATTGATATTGCTGTCGATTTTGCCAAACAATTAGCCGAAAAGTATAAGGCTAACACAGAGGTAGCAATGCTAGGTGCGCTCCTGCATGATGCCGGCCTGGCGTACAAGCGTGATAGTGCCGATCCAGCCGGGCATGAGAACCGTAGCATTGAGTATGCACAAACTTTTTTACCCAAGTACGGGTATGACGGTGAGCTTATAAAGGAGGTTGTGAAGTGTATCGATGCTACTGAGCCGGAGATTGAGCCGGAAACACTTGAGGCCAAGATTGTTCGAAGTGCCGATGCTATGTCCCATATGCTTTCGGTCCATTATCTAGCGAAAGCGGTTTTTGCACCGGATTGGGAAGGTGGAATTGGGTTCGTCGAGAAGAAGGTAAAAAAAGATTTTGGTAAAGTCTGCCTTGACGATGAGCGTGAACAGGTACGACCGGTTTATGATTATTACACAAGTATTGTCCATCAATACCGCACGGGCGATATCATTTCGCTCGCATGAAGCAAACATTAACCATTGGCATATCCTCTCGCGACGGCGACTATTACACAGAATTGTTGAGCTCGCTGGCGAAGGCTGTGCGTACGCTTAAAGACTGGCAAATCGAGACCATTTTATCTGTAGGTGGCAACAGCACAGCGCATCTCGCCGAAGTAGGCAGGGCAGCGGCCGAACCTTACCCTGAGCTATGTTTACGTGTTATTGAGCGCGCGCCTGACCGGGTCTCAAAACCAGACTCCATGAATGAGATCAGCCAGGTAGCTAAAGGCGATCTCATACTCTATCTCGATGATGACATTAAGCTCAGTGAAGCAATTATCGTAAATGCTATTGAGGAAATGGAACGCAGGCCGAAGCTCCTTCTTGTAGGAGCTCAACAGGTGATAATTCGTCCGATTGGTGGAGGTTGGTGGCGCAACTTTATATATGACGTAATTAACATTCAACAAATCGCTGATGTGTTCACGGCGCCCGATCCATTCATCTTCGGGCGATTCATGCTTATACGAAAAGCTGCAATGCCGGTATTACCGCGACAGATTATCAATGAAGACAAGTTTCTACAAGTATTATTTAGCCCAAACGAAACGAAGATTGCTGACAAGTATGAATTTACGGGTGTCGACCGATTGCCAAACCACTACCGGAGAGTATTTCGCCTCATGGACGGGCGAGCTCAAGTTAAAGAGTTGGTTGATCCCGAGCAATACAAGCGGTACATCAATAAGCCAGAGAATAAGCGCATATTAGATCGAGCGAAAATCAGGAAGTTGCGGCCATATCTGGCATTTTGTTTTCTTTGCTATCGTGTTGTGCGAGGTTCGACGCATCTTCTCAAGCCATTCTTATATAGTCGTCCTAGACAGGCTGGTTGGAAGCGTAAAGGTTAGCCTTAAGTACGGACTATGATTGGAATAATTCGAATGAAAAAAATACTGTTTCAAAATTCGCTTAATGTCCAAGGATGCAAAGAGATTCGAGATAAGTAGCCATATTCCGTAAGAAGTTGCTTAAATACGCCATATTTGCTACACTGACATGAGTCAAAATAATGTAACGATACAGCCGGCCGCGTTAATCCTCCCAACTGGGTATGCGCCGTGCGACGAACGAAAGGATTCTATGGCAGATATTAGCCTCAAGGAATTGCTCGAGGCCGGAGCTCACTTCGGCCACCAAACCCGCCGCTGGAACCCAAAGATGAAACCATACATCTATGGGGCCCGCGGGGGTATTCATATTATTGACCTCACAAAAACAGCACCTTTATTGAAAGAGGCGGCTGATTTTGCTCAGGAGGCGGCGTCGCGGGGCGGTAAGGTGCTATTTGTTGGCACCAAGCGTCAGGCTGCACCTGTCATTAATGAAGAAGCCGAAGCTGCTGGCATGCCGTACGTAACTACGCGCTGGCTTGGTGGCATGCTGACCAACTTCCGCACCATTCGGTTGCAGATCAACCGGCTGAAGAAACTTGAGTCTGGTTTGGCCAGCGGTGAGTTCGAGGGCAAGTACAATAAGAAAGAAATCCTCGATTTTACTAATGAAACTGCTGCACTGGACCGGGTGTTCGGTGGTATTAAGCATTTGGACGGGCTGCCGGCAGCTGTGTTTGTGGTTGACGTTCTCAAGGAGGATCTGGCTGTGGCTGAGGCACGCAAGCTGAGTATCCCGGTCATTGGTATCGCCGATACGAATACCAACCCGGATTTGCTAGATTACGCTATTCCGGCCAATGATGATGCTATTAAGACCGTTAAGGTTATTACGCATCTGATTGCTCAAGCAGCGGCTGAAGGTGCCAAGTCTTATGAGACTAAGGCGCGTGATAGCGAGAAACAAGAAGCTTAGTTTGCTCCTTAACAAGTAATTCACAGTGGCGAGCTGCGTCTTTGCCTAGGCCGGTAGAGTTATCTTCCACTAAGGCACCAAAGCTATCAACTGGTCGTCAACGCTCCCACTTGTGAACAACTTGTTGGTGGAGCAGTCAATGCTGCTGCTTGTGAATAAACTTGGTTGTCGGTTAGTTAGTTATTCTAAATGTAAGTTAAGGAACAAAGGTATGGCGATTTCGGTTGAAGACATTAAGAAACTTCGTGAATCTACGGGTGCGGGTATGATGAAGGCTAAGGAAGCATTGGAAGCCAGTAATGGCGACATGGACAAGGCCGTCCAGTATTTGCGCGAGAAGGGCCAGGCTTCGGCGGCGAAGAAAGCTGACCGAGAGGCCCGGGCTGGTATTATTGAGGCCTACGTTCACGGCGGCCGCATTGGTGTGTTGGTCGAGGTTAACTGCGAAACTGACTTTGTGGCCCGAACTGAGGACTTTAAGACCTATGCGCGTGATATTGCAATGCACATAGCGGCGGCGAATCCTGAGTATCTTGATGCTGATAGCGTGCCGGCCGAGGTGGTGGAAAAAGAGCGTGCTATTTACCGCAAAGAGGCCAGCGGCAAGCCGGCTGAGATTATTGAGAAGATTGTTGACGGTAAACTGGCCAAGTATTATGAAGGCGTTTGTTTGCTTAGCCAGCCGTTTATTAAGGATCCTGATAAAAGCGTGGGCCAGCTCACGGGTGAAATGGTGGCGAAGATTGGCGAGAACGTGGTCGTTCGCCAGTTTGTCCGCTACGAATTGGGCCAGCTTTAGGGCATAATAGGGACAGATAAGAGCGAGGTGCATATGGTTCGGAGTTTGGTTGAAGCGGCACAACCTAAAATGGAAAAGGCGTTGGAGCACCTCATGCAGGAGCTGTCGAGCTTGCGTACCGGCCGGGCATCCACCGGACTGGTGGACAGTTTGGTGGTAGAGCATTATGGGGTGGCACAGCCGCTCAAAGGCATGGCCTCCATTAATACACCCGATGCCCGTACCATTGCCATTACGCCGTGGGACAAGACCGCGTTGGGGCCGATTGAGAAAGCGCTTCGTGAGAGCCCGACTCTTGGTTTGAATCCGATGAACGATGGGGTGGTAATCCGCCTCAATATCCCGTCGCTGACCGAAGACCGGCGGCGTGAGATTGTTAAGAGTCTGGGCGGTAAGGTTGAGGACTGCCGGATTAGTTTGCGCAATATTCGTCATGATGTGCTAAAGGAGGTACAGAAGCAGGAAAAGGCTAAGGAGGCGACTCAAGATGACGTCAAATTTGCCGAAACCGAACTGAACAAAAAGATCGATGTTTTTCAGAAGCGTATTGAGGAGCTGGAAGCGGCTAAAACCAAAGAGCTGATGGAGATCTAGGCAAATAGAGTAGAATAGACCTATATGCTAACTATCATTCTCATTATCGCTCTGTTTGCTTCATTGGTTTTGCTGCATGAATGGGGCCACTTTGTAGTTGCCCGTCGTAACGGCGTCGTAGCCGAAGAATTTGGTTTTGGTTTTCCGCCTAAAGTGTGGGGCCGGATGCACAAGGGTGTGCTGTACTCGATTAACTTGTTGCCGTTGGGTGGATTTGTGCGGCTCAAAGGCGAAGACGCAGCCGATAAGAGTAAAGGTGCGTTCGGTGCAGCCAGTTTTACTGTAAAGGCTAAGATTTTGTTGGCCGGTGTTGGTATGAACTTGTTGACGGCGATCGTGTTGCTGTTTGGCTTGTGCCTGGTCGGTATTCCGGGTTTGGGACCGCAGTTTGAGCCGGGTTTTTTGAACCCGAGCTATGCACAGCCCAAGCAATTGATTTTGGCTGATGTTACCAAGAATTCGCCGGCGGCTGAGGCAGGGCTGAAGCGTGGCGACTTCTTGCTGGAGGCGGATGGCAAGAAGCTAGCTTCCGACCAGGATTTGCGCGACTTTACCAAGTCGCATGCCGGCCAGACCGTAGAGCTGAAGGTGCGTCAAGGCAAGGATGAGCGGCTGGTCACAACTACGTTGCGCGAAGCCGGTACCAAGGAAGGTTTCCTGGGCGTGGTATCACAACAAGTCTACAAGCTTCGCTATGATCCATTAAGCGCTTTGGTGGCAGCGGTTTATATTACGGGAGCATTGTTTGTCGCTACGGTGGTGGGCGTGTTCCAGCTGATACTACACATCCCATCATTGTTAGGCGGGTTATTCACTAGCGGGGTGCCGCAGGCGGCTGAGGCTGCAGCTGGTCCGGTTGGGATTGTGTTTATCTTGAATAGCCTGACGAGCCTTGGTTTTAGCTACATACTCTTATTTATGGCGAATATCTCGGTGGCTTTGGCCGCGTTTAACGCCCTGCCGTTGCCGGCGCTGGATGGCGGGCGGTTGTTTGTGGCGGCGATCCAGCGGTTTACTAACCGTGGCTGGAGTGCCGAGGCTGAGGCCAAGTATCACTCCATTGGCTTTATGGCATTAATTGGGTTGATAGTACTTATCTCGGTATACGATCTGAGGAAGTACTTCTAGTGTTTAAGCTGCCAGTGCGGCGGCCGGTGCCGGATCATTTGCATGTACCATGGGGTGTTAAGGATGCACTGGTAGTTTATTTTGCTGCTTGGGTGGTCATGCCGGCTTTGATTGTGGTGATGTTGGTAGCTCTGGCGGCGGTGGTGCCGCCGGCGAACGGATTTCTGAAGAGCCTGACTCAGAATAGCATTGAGGCTAACTTTGCGCTGACGCTGATGATAGCTCTGGCGGGTTTGGGCTTGGTGGCGCTGTATCTGCGCCGGTACAAGGCTGGGTGGCAGGCTGTGGGCTGGCGCAGTTTTGACTTGGCGAAGGCGGCTTTGTATTTGTTGGTGATTTTCTTTGTGTTTATTTTTGCTGCTATGGCGGCGCTTCAGTTGGTGTCGTGGCTTGATCCGTCGTTTAATGCGGACCAGCCGCAAAATAATGAGTTGATAGATGGTGCCAGCAGAAGCCCGACGTTGGCGTTGCTCGGGCTGGTGTTTATTGCGCCGATTATTGAGGAGACGGTATTCCGCGGGTTCGTTTTCCCGGCTTTGGCGAAGCGCTGGGGTTTTTGGATTGGTGCAGTTTCGTCGAGCATACTGTTCGGATTGGCCCATTTGCAGGCCAACGTGGGAATTTACACCTTTGTGTTGGGTATCTTGCTGTGTTTTATGTACGCCCGGTTGCGCAGTATTTTTCCTGGCATGGCGTTACATATGCTTAATAATTATTTGGCATTTATAGCGCTGACTGGTAAATAATTGAAGTAGGGCACGTATGGTGTTATTATAGTTATCCTCTGGAGGCCAGCGTGGCTTCCGTGAAGTATTATTGACAGCAGTCCATGATCTTTCGGAGGTGTCATGAGTAAAGGAGCGGCTGCGGGTGTCGCCGGGATGGGCATTGCGTATTTGATCGCAGTACCTATAGCTGAGGTTATGCTGTTGGCTGCTGGTCTTGTCCTGCTTGCGACTGTTGTTGCAGTGGCTGGGCTTGGCTTTATCGTGTACTTTTGGGGGCGGCTTATTGTTGAAGCCGCGCTTGATCGTGAGTGGGCGTTGGCTCGTGACTTGTTTGGCGCTCCGGTGGCTGGTGTTTTGGTGGGGTTTCTGACTATTAAGTTGGCAGCGTTTGATTTGCTCGTGCAAAACACCGAGCGCTTAATGGGCTTCTGGCTCAGCCTAGAAGGCTCATGGAGCATCATCCCGGCTAATATTGCAATATACGGCTCAGCTTGTGCACTGGCCTACGGGCTGTTTCTTATGGTTATATGTCTGCTGGACCATAAGCAGCGGCTGCGACTGATGGTTGGCTACCCGGGTTTTATTATTTCCGGCCTAATAGTCGGGGTGATGGTGACAACGTACCAGGTTATGCATGAGCCGTCCTCTGTTGAGGCTTTGCCGGCTGGCCAATTGTTATTTCTATAGCCGGGAGCGCCGGGGTAGACCTGCTATTCGTCCAGGAGGACTCGGTGAGAACCGGGTCTTTCTGGACGAATTTTTGTGTGATGGGCATGGCGGTTTTGGTTATCCCAACTGCGCTTATGAAAGTTACTTGTATAAGTAACTTTCATACCTTGAGATGATGGATCGCGTTTCCCGGAGAAGCCGACTTTGACAGCCGATGCGTGGATTGTTATAGTAAGCAAAAGCTGTGAAAGGGTATCCCGCCCTGGAGCTGCCGGTGATGAGCCGTGACGGAATCTCAACCGTAGAAATGGAGAGACTGGTAATAGCCAGTTGGTAAGGTTGTCGCGGTAACGCGGGCAATAAAGGCAAGATGGTACCACGAGACACCTCGTTCTTGCCAAGCACAGTTTTTGTGTTTGGCTGGCGCGGGGATTTTTTAATGGAGAGTGGTTATGATCAGTTATGAGGATTTTGAGAAGGTTGATATTAGGGTGGGGCGGGTGACGGCGGCCGAAGTATTTCCGGAAGCCCGTAAGCCGGCCTATAAGCTGATGATCGATTTTGGAGCGGAAATTGGGTTGCGGCGGTCGTCGGTGCAGATTACCGAGCATTATCAACTAGACGATCTAGTGGGCCGGCTGGTGATGGGAGTGGTGAATTTTCCGCCTAAGCGGATCGGGCCGTTTGTGAGCGAGACCTTGACACTAGGTTTTGCCGATGGGGATGGGAAGGTGGTGTTGGCGGCGCCGGATAAGGACGTGCCGTTGGGTAGTAAATTATTTTAGGAATTATGTAAGGAGAAACAATTATGAAGATGTCACAAACGTTTGCTAAGACCTCGAAAACTTTGACCGGGGAAGGTGAGAGCCTGAATTACCAGCTGTTGACCCGGGGAGCATTTGTGGACCAGCTTATGGCCGGGGTATACACATACATGCCGATGGGGCTTAGGGTGTTACGCAACATTGAGCGGATAGTGCGAGAAGAAATGAACGGCTTGGGGGCGGAGGAAATTTTGATGCCAATGCTGCACCCCAAGGAGCCGTGGGTGAAGACCGGCGGCTGGGATGGCATTGACGTGCTGTTTAAGATTAAGAGCCGGACTGGTAATGACTATGCACTGGGTCAGAGTGAGGAAGAGGTGGTGGCACCGCTGGTGCTCAGCCGGGCGCAATCGTACAAGCAGTACCCGGTAAAGGTGTATCAAATTAACTGGAAATTCCGGGATGAGCTTAGGGCCAAGAGCGGTATTATGCGAGGCCGGGAATTTTTGATGAAGGATATGTATAGCTTTCACACCGATCAGGAGGACTTTGACCGGTTCTATCAAGAGGCAAAACAGGTGTATTTGCGTATCTTTGAGCGAATGGGCTTGACGGCTAAAGTGACGGAGGCCTCGGGGGGAGCCTTTAGTGAGAAAATCTCGTATGAGTTTGAGGTCTTGACGGAAGCCGGCGAAGATGTGGTTTATTATTGCGACAAATGTGATTTTTGTGTCGAAGATGAGATTGCTAAGGTTAAACCAGGTGATGATTGTCTGCGGTGTGGCAAGGACAAGCTGAAGGAGGCCAAATCGGCTGAGGTTGGCAATGTGTTTGACCTTGGGCAGAAATATGGCAAGGCCTTTGATTTGGGGTTTGTGGATGAGCATGATCAAAAACAGTACCCGGTGATGGGCTGCTACGGGATTGGCATATCGCGGATAATGGGCGTGATTGTGGAGAAATATGCCGATGACAAAGGGATTGTCTGGCCGGAGAGCGTGGCGCCATTTGCGGTTTGTGTGGTGCGGCTAGGGATTGATGATGCGGTGGTGAAGGCGGCGGATAAGTTGTATGGCGATTTACTGAAGGCCGGGGTTGAGGTGCTGTATGATGACCGGGATGAGCCGGCTGGGGCCAAATTTGCCGATGCCGATTTGATTGGTGCGCCGGTGCGGTTGACGATGTCAAAGCGGACGCTGGAGCAGGATTCAGTGGAATTGAAGCGGCGTGCTGAGGAGGAGAGCGAATTGGTGAAGCTTGAGGGCGTGGTTAAGCAGTTTGTTAAGGGCTAAAAATAAGGGTGGGTGACCGGGTCACCCACCCTTGGCGGTGGATATGGGTGCTAATGCTCATGAGGCCAGGTTGAGACCGGGGTACTGTTATTATCCTGGCTGTATTTGAGATAGAGGTCCATGGCGTATTGTGGGCCATAAAAATCAATGGCCCAGTCCAGCCACTGGGAGGTGTTGAAGTGCTTGCTCCGATGCTCAATTACAGCCAGATGATAGTTGACACTGCTAGCATCCAGCCCGTGTTCGTCGATCAGCATTGTGGCAATACCCTGGTAGTATGATTCGAGTATCTGCCAGGCCTTGAGCTCCTCGTAACCACCTTTGCCGTCCGGCCAGATAAGGCTGGCCTGGTTACCCCAGCGGGCTGCGGTGTAGAAGTTGTCTCTGACGAGTTCAAACGGGATTTGCCCGGCCCAGTCATGCTCCATCAGCTTCTGTCCCAGTAGAGCTGTGCCGGCGATGAGCATGAAGTCGGCCGCGGTGTCGATGATGGTGGGGCCGGAGGACCTGCTGCGAAACTCCAGTGTGAGGGTGTGGTCGGGGAAGACGCAGGGCCTGATCCAGGGCCAAACTGTTCCAGTGCGCAGCTTGAGCGTGCGGAGCCAAAGGTTATTTGGCTCTTCCAGGATGAACGGGGGAAACTGGTCGAGCCAGGCGGCAAAGAGCTCGCAGGGACCGCCACGAACCCAGTCACTGCCAAAGAAGGCTCGTTGTTTGAGGATGGCTTCGAATAGGGCAATCCGGGTTTCGGCCCAAAGAGACCGATAGGCAAAGAACGGAGAACTGGCGAACACGGCTAGACAGACCGGCGCGAATAGCAGCGCGCCGTTATAGAGGGTGGTGAAGTCTTTTGGCTCGACTGACAGGTGAACCTGCGTTGAGTTCATGACGCCTTCGGTCGTAAAATCGGGAATTTCGCAGTAGTGTACGTGGCCGCGCGTACTTTCGATGCGTATGGGGAGTACCTTGTTTGGTCGGCCGGCCATGATGGCTTTGTTGAGGGCCTGGTAGCGCAGACTATTGGTCATCCACTTGATGCCGGTGTGCCGGTCGTCTATGGTTGGTGCGATGCCAAACAGGCCAATTTGGGTACCATACTTGGCGGCTGACTGTCTTAGCGCATCTAAGTGCCGGCCGAGGTCGGCGGCTAGCTCGTCGATAACGAACCCCTGACATTGCCTGGGAGCAACATTGATCTCCAGGTTGTACTTATTGAGCGTGAGTCGCGGGTACGTCGGGATGGATGTCATTCAAAATCCGGCGGGCTATGGGGCTGGGTTGGCCGGTTGGGCCAAATATGCCGGCCTCGACTTCCAAGCCGCAGGTGCGCGGTTTGTTCGAGAATGCGCCGTCGGCCATGAGTTGCTTCAGGATATGGAGGTCGCGTAAGGCTCCAGCTTGGTTATTGGCAATGGCTGCTGTCGTGGGCTCGATGAGGGTTGTAGGCTCGGCTCCCATGGTTGCCTCCAGATGTGTAGGTTCAAGGGTGGTACCTAGAAGGGGAGTTTAAAGGCCTTTATCGTAGGTGTCAAATGGCATGACATAGCCAAAATATGGTTAAATTGCATAGCAATACTTGCATTATTATAATACTTATGCTATAATGATATTGTTGAACTTCGATAATTCATATGCGTCTATACAGAGGAGACGGACATGATCCGCAGGCTCACCAGGGTTGCTGCCGCTGCTAGCATTGTGGCAGCGGGGCTTCTCATCCTCGCGAGCGTTTTGCACATCTTTCCGGCAGCTGCCGGGATGCACCAGGACTGCTTCGGGACGGGGATGGACAGGGTGTGCCGGATCGGTTCTGATGCCCCATTGGCAACTAGTTCCTATGCGGCGTTCGGCCCGGTTGTCCAGATTCTGTTCTGGGTAACCCCGGCCGTTATTGTGGCATGGATGTGCCTCTTTGCCATCGGCCACTTGCAGAGCAGGCGCGTACACGCATGAGATTCGAAGGATCAACACCGGCCCAGGCTAACACAGCCTGGGCCACCTTCGTTTTTAGGGCCCGTTACTCATAACTTGAGTAACGGGCCCTTGTTGCATGTTGAATTGTTTAGCGAGGGTCGATGAAGTACGAATCGCCGTAGGTCTTCCAGCGCAGAGGCAGCTTGAGATCCAGGTTGCCGTCTCTCAGGAACCAGCGTTGGGCGTTTTCCACCCGACTGAAGTCGCTGTGGGCGTCCTCTTTGTCCATCTCGGCCACGCGGGCATCGAGGTAGGTATTCAGGTAGGCGGCTGCGTCGCCGCCTTGAGATGGAGGCTTGGCAGTCTGGAGGGCGACATCCCGAACGTTCATTGACCCAATGAAACCATGCATAACGGCCGAGTCAAAGTAGATGAACTGGCCGAGTGCTCCGAGTCCGTCTTCCTTGGCCTGAGTAACGGCCGGCTGAAAGTAGAGCCGGTTCCATTCGTAGTCGTAGGCTTGATGGAAAACCGGATCTTTGGCAGCTAGCTGCCAGTCGGCGACGAGGTTGGGGCCAGAGCCGCCTGGCTCCGGGTCGAGGCCCGCGTGGGTGTGGCGCTCTTTCTCTGGCAGCTGCATGATGGCTTCGAGTGCCGGAATGTACTTGGCCAGCACGTTGCCCGGCGACAGTTCGGTGTAGTAGAGAATGAGACTGAGCATGTCGCCGGTGCCTGAGCAGAAGCCAATGGCACCGGCGGTGTAGCCCCGGCCATCCTGGATGTCCTCGATGTAGTCAGTTCTAGCCCGCCAATTCAGCGAGGAAACTTCCGCGCTGGCGATGAGCTGCATGGCGCGGTCTCTCATCTCTGGCGTATCGAGGTTGGATACTGCCTGAGTGCTACAACCGGCCAAAGCGAGCATAGCCGCTATTAGTAGTAGCACAACTGCCTGGGTGGCTCGCATGAGTATCCCATTTCTTGGTAGGTACTGTGGCTGGTTTGCCAACGGCAGTCATTTTGACATATCTGTAGTAATAAATCAAGTCAGGCGCGAAGCGGCTTGCCTGCGTGATATAAGCCTTGCCCCTGTCCAGATAGCGCTGCTAGACTAAGAAGGATGAAGCTATTGCCCGATGATTAACCGGCTGCTCGGCCTGCTGTCACATGATATCGGTATCGATCTTGGTACCGCCAACACGCTGGTCTATGTTCGCGGGCAAGGCATTGTGATAAATGAACCGAGCGTGGTGGCGGTTAATACCCGAACTAAGCAGGTATTAGCTATTGGCGATGAGGCCAAGAAAATGGTTGGGAAGACGCCGGCTTCGATTGTGGCGACCCGGCCGTTGGTGGATGGGGTAGTGAGTGACTTTGAGGTGACGGAACAAATGCTCAAATATTTCATTAATAAAGTCCACAAAGAGAGCTACAGCGTATTTCCGCGGCCACGAGTGGTAGTAGGGATTCCGTCGGGGGTGACGGAGGTGGAAAAGCGGGCGGTGGAGGATGCAGCTACCAACGCTGGGGCCCGGCGGACGTTTCTGATTGAGGAGCCAATGGCGGCGGCGATCGGGTCGCGGCTGCCGATTCAGGATGCGGCCGGTAGTATGATCGTGGATATTGGCGGCGGAACTACGGAAGTGGCAGTTATTAGCTTGGGTGGCATTGTGTCGAGCCGGAGTTTGCGGATAGCTGGTGATGAGTTGTCGGAAGATATTATTAAGTACGCCCGCGAAGAGTTTAATTTGCAGATCGGGGAGCGGACGGCCGAGAATATTAAGATAGCGATTGGCTCGGCTTATCAGTTGCCTGGGGCCAAACCGGTGCCGATGCGGGGGCGGGATTTGGTGACGGGCTTACCAAAGGAGATTTTCATTGAGCCGGAGCAGGTGCGGGTGGCATTGGCAAAGAGCGTACGGGAAATTGTGGAGGCAATAAAGATTACTATTGAAGAGACTCCGCCAGAGCTAGTGGCCGATATAATGGAGCGGGGGATTTATCTAGCCGGTGGCGGAGCTTTACTTAAGGGGCTCGATACCATGATTCATCGTGAGACCAAGATGCCGGTGCATGTGGCTGATGATCCGCTGACGGCGGTGGCGCGCGGGACCGGGCTAGTGCTGGAAGATATTGATGCGCTGAAGGAAGTATTAGTGCCAACGCAGTACGGTAAGATGCCGAGATAGGATTTATTTATGGCCGAGAAAGTTCACGCAGTTGGAGTGATATTCGAGGATCAAGAAGGGCGGATTCTGGTTTTGCGACGGCATGCTGCTCAGCCGGAGGGACAAACTTGGGGTCTGGTAGGTGGTAAGATCCAGACTGGTCAGACGGCAGCTTCGACTGCAGTCCTTAAGGTTGGGGTTGAGATTGGCCAGCGGATTGATACTGGGCGGTTGAGCTTGGTAGAAACATATCGTTGGAAGCGAGATGATCTTGATCTGACGTTTGAAGTATTTAAGCTGGATGTATCTTCTCATAATATCGCAATTCGGCTTGATCCTGAGGCGAGCACGGAATATGCTTGGCTGCGGCCGGATGACCTTATTCTTCGGCATGATCTGATGGAAGGCCTATACCCGATTCTTCAGGATCTCTATGGAGTTAAAGGCTTTTAGGCTATGCACAGATCCAAGGCTAGCCGCAGAATTGTTATCGCTGTCGGGATCGGCGGGTTTTTGGCTGTTTTGGGGCTATTGGGTTGGTTGGGGCCGCTGCGATGGGTGTATGACCGCACAGTGGTGCCGGTGAGTCATGGTCTGGCTTCGGTGGGCAGTAACGCAAATGAGGCTCTTAGTAACCTGGGGCGCATAAAAAGCCTGGCGTCCGATAACCAGCGATTGCAGCAGGAGAATGCGAGCTTGCGGCAGCGCCTGGCAGCTGATGCTGAGATTCGCCGCGATAACGAGATATTGCGTAACCAACTCGGGCTGGAGGTGGCTGGTGCGCCAAAGCAGGTGGCGGCTGAGGTAGTGGCGTTTCAGCCCGATTCGTACCGCCAGTTTGTGACCATCAATAAAGGTTCGCGGGAAGGACTCAAGCCGGGGCTGGCGGCCATGAGCGGCGGCGTGTTGGTGGGGACGTTGTCAGATGTGTCGGTCACGACATCCAAGATTATGCTGGTGACCGATCCAGAGTTTAAGCTGGCGGCCAAGGATCAGGATACGGCGGCCGACGGCACCTTGCAGGGGCAGCTTGGCAATGGCTTGGTGATGGGTAAGATTGGCCAGGATAGCCAGGTCAGGCCAGGGGACACCATTACGACGTCCGGTTTGGGCGGTCATGTGCCGGCCGGCTTGTTTATTGGTCAGGTTCAATCTGTAAATGCGCATGACAACGTTATTTTTCAATCAGCTCAAATTTCATCGCCACTCAAAATTAACCGGCTGCGGTTTGTGTTTGTGGTGATGAGTCCATGAAAATCATCGGGTTCTGGCTGCTGCTCGGGTTGGTGCTAGCGGTGCAGATTGGGCTTATGCCGGCGCTGCGGCCGTTTGGGGCGGTGCCAAACTTGATGCTGGTGTTTGTGGTGCTCGTGGGCTTGGCCGGTACCGCCAGCACAGCATTGATAGCAGCCCTGATTGGTGGCTTGCTGCTGGATCTGACGAGTGGGGCAGATTTTGGCTTGCGGATTGGGTTATTGGTGTTGGCTGCATTAGTGACGGGGTTGGTTCACAGGGCCGGGTTGACATTGGCCGGCCCGGCTGTGGTAATGGCGGTTGTGGCGGCTGGTACAGTAGTGGAGAATGCGGCCGTGTTGGCTGGCTTGGCCGGGTCCGGCACCGGCTGGCCGCTCGGTTTTATTGTGGGTAAGCTGGCTTTGGAAGTCGTGCTAAACTTGGGTTTAATACTGATGATGCGGCCGCTCGTGGCCAGGCTCATTGCTGATGCCGGCACTCAGAGCGTAAATTAGGGGATTATGGCACGGTCGATTTTTGGTTATTTGGAAGAGGAATCATCCCGGCCTGGTCAGCGCTTGAGCCGTGATTTGGCCCGGCATGAGGAATGGTCAGAGGCTATTTTGCCGGCGGATGCTGAGGCGACTTCGCCCGAAGGCGAGACCGATCGCCGGCCACTTAAGATCTTTGGTTTGGTGGTGGGTGTGTTGACGATGGTTCTGGTTGGCCGGTTGTTTATGCTGCAGATAATGTCTGGTGAGTATAATCTGGCTCTGGCCAATGGGAACCGAATCCGGGAACGGGTCGAGCGGGCTCCGCGCGGTATTATTTACGACCGGAACAAGATTGTGCTGGCTAGCAATCAGGCTAGCTATGATGTGACCGTGGTGCCGCAGTTATTGCCGCGGGAAGAGCCGGTCCGGCGTGAGGTATACGGTCGTCTGGGGGGTATTCTAGGCATAACGCCGGCCGAGGTGGCCGAAAAAACCGAGACCAGCTGTGCCAGCAAAATCAAACAGGATTGTTTGCGGAGTCCGATCCCTCAACTGATTGCAGCCGGGGTTGACCGTAATAAGGCGCTCCTAGTGGACCAATCGAGTGCGGCGTTGTCTGGGTTTGCGCTGGATGTAAATCCGATCCGGCAGTACGCTGACAATAATTTGTTGTCGGTGTTTTTGGGTTACACGGGCCGGGTTAACGCTGACGAAGCCAAGGTTAATACTACTTACGGACCGACCGATTTGATTGGCAAGTTGGGGCTAGAAAAGCAATACGAATCCGTATTGCGCGGGACCAATGGTGGCGAAGAGACCGAGGTTGATGCCACCGGCAAGCCGATTCGCGTACTTGAGAGCAAGCGGCCGGTGCCGGGTAACAATATTATTTTGTCGGTTGATCAGCCGTTGCAGGAGATTTTGGCGGCCGGTATTCAAAAGCAAATGGCTGCTTCGGGCGCTAAGCGGGCTTCCGGTGTGGCAATGAACCCTAAAACCGGCCAGGTTTTGGCGGCTGTTTCGTTGCCAAGTTATGACAACAACCAGTTTAGCCGGGGCATTTCGCAAGGTGACTATCGCAGGCTTTTGGCTGATCCAGGGCAGCCGTTGTTTAACAAGGTGACCAATGGCGCTTATCCGTCGGGGTCAATCATTAAGCCACTCGGGGCGGCGGCAGTGCTGCAGGAGAGCATTGTAACTATTGGGACTTTTATTAATGATACGGGTAGAATAGTTATCCCCAATAAATATGACCCGTCTAAGCCGTCGGTGTATCAGGGATGGGAGCGGACGACTGGTTTGGGGCCAGTGAACGTTTTAACTGCCTTATCCCGCAGTTCGGACATCTTTTTCTATGAAGTTATGGGTGGTTTTACGGATTTTCCCCGTTATTTGGGAGCTAATAAGCTCATTAGCTACTACCAGAAGTTTGGCTTGGGAGCTCGGACCGGCATAGATTTGCCGTCGGAGGCGGCCGGTCGTGTGCCGACGCCGGAGTGGAAAAAGGCGTTCTCGGGCGAGGGTTGGTATACCGGTGATACCTATAACATATCGGTTGGCCAGGGGGACCTGCTAGCATCACCTTTGCAGATGGTTACGTCGCTTAGTGCAGTTGCCAATGGTGGCACAATGTTCAAGCCCCGTCTTTTGGATCAGATTGTGGATTCAAGCGGTAAGTTGCTTAAACAGGCTAAGCCGGAAGTAGTGCGCCAAGGGTTTATTAGTCCATCGAATCTGGCGATCGTGCGCCGGGGGATGTGGATGGCTGTCAATGATGATAATGGCACAGCCTGTTGCAAGATCAAGGAGGAAGTGCCGGTTCCGGTGGCAGCTAAGACCGGTACTGCTGAAACAGTAGTGCATGATACCGGTATTGATGCGGCGGCTCAAAGCCGGCCGCATTCATGGTTTTCGGCTTTTGCGCCATATGATGACCCCCAAATTGCGATTGTGGTGCTGGTGGAGCACTCCGGTGAAGGCGCTCAGTTTGCCGGGCCGGCGGTTCGTGAAGCATTGACTTGGTACTTTACCCAAGGGGCTGGAGCCAAGCGTTAGCTCTCTGAATTATCCTTTAATAAGGCTTTAATCATTCTGTCTGGGTCGTTTAAGAAATCTTTTGTTAGAATGTAATGCTCAGTGTCCTGGTACCTGACTTCCTGCAAGCCTGTTTCGGTAACGAGCAGTATTTTTGCTTGCGGGTAGGCCATGAGAATAGGTGAATGAGTAGCAATAATAAATTGAGAGCCGGATTCAGCCAGCTGATGTAGTCGTATCAATGTGGCTAGCTGGCGCTGTGGTGATAACGCCGCCTCTGGCTCGTCTAGGAAGTAGAGGCCCTGTCCACTGAACCGGTGCAGTAATAATGACAGAAAACTTTCGCCATGAGACTGGCCGTGCAAAGATTTACCACCGTAGCCACGCATGAACCGCGATTTATCTCCCTGGCCACCATCGAGGGTGTCGATCTGGGTTGCCAAGTTGTAAAAGGTTTCGGCTCGTAGAAAGAATCCGTCTTTGGGTCGTATGATGCCGCGGGTGAGAATTAGAGCTCTATGTAAACTTGAATGGGTGGCTTTAGTCGAGAAGTTAAAATTACGCGATCCACCCTCGGGATTGAAACCATAAGCAATTGCCAGTGCCTCAAGCAGCGTAGACTTGCCGGCGCCATTTTCCCCAATGAAAAATGTGACTCTGGGGTCGAAAGTGATTGTCTTCAGTTGTTGTACGATCGGCAGCGTGTATGGGTAAACACCCGGCTCGTTTATCAGGCTTTTATCAAGCGTTGCACTAATAAGAAAGTGTTCCGCATCAATTACTTTCACACTGGTAATATATCACGCCTTAAATAGAAAACGGCCTGGGCAGACAATGTCCGTCCAGGCCGTTGTTTTGTAGGTATCCCGTTACGGATCAGAATGGATCAAAATGCGGTGGTTGCTCTCCGGCACGAGTGCCGTTACAGTCTTCGCAAGGTTCTGCCATGATTCATGTCACCTCCAATCATGGATTCGTAGGACTTGCGAGACGAAAAAATAAGCGCGACCATGAACGGCCGAGCTTACTCTTGCTGCGTTATAATACGTTGCATACCGTTAAACTGCAACTATATGGGGGAAGCCAAATGCTTAAATCATTGCAAAATCAAATTATCCAGCTGGCCGATGTTACTGATAAACTAGGTATGCCCATTGATGAAGGAATCATTTTACCTGTAGCTGCGTTGCGCGCGTGTGACTTTAATACCACAGGTTCTTGCGAGGGACATTTGGATCGGCCAAAAGCTGGCGGGCCGTATATTACGATTGAATCAGCTGAGGCTTACTTGTACGAGCAGAAGATGAAAGGGGTTACTTTTGACGGCCAGGAATTTAACTTATATCGCGAGGAGCTCCGAGGGAAGAACCTTAAGGTGAGAAGACGGCTCCTTAAGCTCATTGATGAGTTCTATAGAGATCGCGCATCGCCTACAAAGATATATATCCGAAACATTGGTCCAGGAACAAGTAAATTGAGGTGTCAAGGGGTTGAAGAAGCTGAGACATTAAGCGCTGCCGAAAGAGGTGACTGGCTCTGGGCCGCACACAAAGAATTCACTGATTTTGCTAATTGGCTTGTGTCTGAGCGTAAGTAGCAGTATGAGTTGAAGCCAAGCGGTAATAACTGGAACCGGCCGTTTAGCGTTATTTTTAAGGCTAATGGTGTTGGTGGCTTAGCAAAGGTGTTTATAGGCGTTAAACAATAGTAACTCTTGACGTCGCTGTCGCCAAGGAGGAACATAGGAAAGCAAAACAAATAGTTAGTAATTGAGAGGCTAATTTTAGCTAGCGCGAGTCCTCGGGGATTTCCCGAGATATTTTTTCTTCCCCCCGGGTGATGCTTGCGTTTGAGAGGAGAAACAACCCATGAGTAACGCCATTAAACACGAATTTCACCTGACAGCTGATGGTATCCAGGCGCTGAAAGATGAACTTAAAGAACTAACTACTGCTAAGCGGGCTGAAATTGCCGAGCGACTCAAAGAGGCCAAAGCTGACGGCGATTTGAGTGAGAATGCTATGTGGGATGCTGCACGGGACGAGCAGAGCTTTATGGAAGGCCGTATTACAGAGATTGAACATATTTTGAAGCATGCAACTGTCATTGAAAGCAAGAAGGGTGGTCATGTCGGTCTTGGTTCAACGGTGCATGTGGAGCTTGAGGATGGTCAGCAGCGTTACGTTATTGTGGGCTCTACTGAAGCTAATCCAGACGAGGGCAAGATCTCGGACGAGTCTCCAATTGGTAAGGCGCTTATTGGTAAGAAGCCAGGAGATGAGGTTAAGATTAGCGTTCCATCTGGTGAGATGACTTATAAGATTATGAAAGTAGAATAGTCCAGACTACCCGTGTTCCAAATTCTGATAAATAATATGGTGACCGAAAGCCGCTCTGGTTCAGGGGCGGCTTTTCGGGTAGAATAGGCGGCATGGCAACACTTAAAGAACTCAGAGACGTTCGTCTGGATAAATTGCGCGAGCTGCGGAAGCTCGGCGTGAACCCGTATCCGGCGACGGTAACTCGTGATACCCAGATTGGTCAAATTCACGAAAAATATGATGAGCTTGAAGGGCATAACGTGGTTGTGGCGGGACGGATTTTGTCGATTCGGCAGCATGGTCAGTTGCGATTTATGGATATCAAGGATTCAAGCGGCAAGATCCAGCTTTATATTGCTAGTGACCGGCTGAAGAGTGCCAAGCATGCAAATAGCGAATTGAACTTTGATGAGTTTTCGTTGCTTGATGCTGGTGATTTTGTCGAGGCAGTTGGTGAAGTGATGAAGACCAAGGCCGGCCAAACATCGGTGGCGGTAAGCCGGGTACGAATCTTGGCTAAGACTCTTCGCCCGATGCCGTCCCAGTGGGATGGTTTGAAGGACAAAGAAACCAGAATCCGGCGGCGGTATCTAGATACGAATATGAACCAGGACGTGTTTGAGCGGTATATCCGGCGCAGTAAGTTTTGGCAGGCGACGCGTGATTTTTTGATTCGCGAAGGTTTTATTGAGATCAATGTGCCGGTGCTTGAGCACTCTACTGGCGGGGCTGACGCTAAGCCATTCAAGACTCACATGGATGCTCTTAACCAGGA
>JBGTMQ010000010.1:0-4505 GCA_041743505.1 Candidatus Saccharimonadia bacterium | reverse complement strand
TTTGAGCGGCCCGAGTCGCGGTCCATGATGACCTTGGCTGACTCAACAGTTCCGGCAGCAGCAAACGCTGCGGCTAAACTGTCGTCAGTGGTGTTATATGATAGTGAACCGACAAATAATTTGTTAGCTGACATATTTCTCCTAAGTTGTTCGCGGGAGCTTCTAAAATCCGGAACGATATTGTTATGATCTCCGGAATGAGATTTAGTTGTGCCGACTGAACTGCTTTAGCTAAACCGACAGGTCCATAGTGGTGCCTGCTTCAAGATTGGTTTTATTATACAACAAGTCACTATTCGCCGCAACAAGCGGGAATTTAGTTATTTGGTGGCGATTTTCGTTTTGGGTGCGGGTAGGGCTGTTGGTACCGGGATGTCGTCAACTATAGTGGCTGCGTCCCGAAATAACTCCAGAGCGGTCCGGAAGGCGTCGGCGTAGTCGTTGACCATTTTTTCGGTGGAAAAGCGGCGTTCGATGTAGGTCCGGCAGGTTTGGCGGTCGATTTGGTCGAGTTTGTCCACAGCGGCCACCATTTCGGTGATGGAATCGACGACAAAACCGGTTTTGCCGTGGTCGATGACCTCGGGGACTGCGCCGCGCCGGAGGGCTATGACTGGTGTGCCACAGGACATAGCTTCGGTCATGACCAAGCCAAACGGCTCTTCCCATTGCACGGGAAAGAGCAAAGCCTTGGCTTTTTGGTAATACTTGATGAGATGCTCTTGTTCTAAAAGGCCCAGGTACAATACTCGCTCGTCGAGATGGGGTTTTATATGAGCATCGAAGTAGGCTTGATGGTCGGAGTAAGTTGGACCGATGATGAGCAGCCGCTGTCCGGTTTGTTTGGCTACACTAACGGCCTCTTTAATGCCCTTTTCGGGTACGATTCGCCCGGCCACCAACAGGTAATCGTCGTGGGTGTCGCTGTAGGCGAAGCGTTCGAGATCGACGCCATTGTAGACGGTTGCGGCATAAGGCAGATCCGGGGCGCCGTGCCGCTGATTGTCGGATATGGATATGAAGAACTGATTGGGTGTGAGCCATTGTTCGATCATTTCGCGGTACCAGGGTGATAGCGGGTCATGCAGAGTGTAGATAACTGGTACTTCGGGATAGAGTGTGGCATAAGGCAGGGCGACTTCGGGGTGATGGAAATGCAAGAGGTCGTATTCCCCGGCTCTGGCCCTCTCAAACATTTCTTTGGCCATAAATTGATCTTGTAATTCGGGCTGACCATGGAGCATGCGGCCGACATCAAACAATAAGCTTCGAAATTCTTCTAAATTATGGGCTAGCGGCCGGAGACCGGCTGTTTCTACTGGAACCCGAAGCCGGGTACCGCTAGGGCCGTAGAATGTTACATCGTGTCCTTGCTCCATCAAACCTTCGCTAATTTGAACGGCCAGGTCTATCGGGGCATAGATTATGTCCGACGGACTGGGAGCAGTCAAATAGCTTCGAACCATAGTTGCAATCTTCATTGCATCCTCACATTAAATATAGGCTCGGATTTTCACCGCGCCTATACAACCTTAGCCGCTTCTTGGTCGGAAGTTTATAGCGATACTTCCAAACCATCTATCTGGTTTTATATGACACAACTAACATCACAGCGCTCTCGTATATGGAGAGCGCTGTGAAGAATAGGAGGTGTGTTGCTTTCGGGCGTTAGACGCCCGGCGGAGGCGATGGTGTATGCGAGCCGCCGTGCTTATGTGAGGCGCCTGGCGTGAGCCACAATTCATCAATGTTGTTTTTGTTTGGCCCAATCCTGGGCTTCGTGATCAGCTGCGTGCTTTTGGTGGCGCTCCTTGTGGCTTTCGTCGATGACGGCCTGGACTTTGGCCGGATCGAGGTTAAAGGAGGTGGCGATTCTTTGGGCTAAGGTTCCGGGCTGTCCGTCCGTGGCGGCAGAAACGACACCTACGCCGGCGGCAGAGGCGCCGAGTAGGGCTATGGCTGCCATCGGCAGCATTAAACGCTTGGAGATTTTCATACTTTATATAAACCTTTGTTTACATAAGTCAGCATAACGGGTGAATCTGAAGGAATGCTTAGGGTGTTGTTGCGGGCTTGCCAGCCTCGTCCTCAGTATAAATCTTCCAATGTTGGGGTATAAAAACTTCTTTATATGCCCTCTGCTATACGACGTTGATAGGAGTGCGTTTCAAGAAAGCATCAATAACTGCGGCTCCACCCTGCCCGAGGCGGTTTTGGCCTTCGCGGGTATTGCCGGCGTGACGGTGGGTCAGGATAACATTGGGTAATTTGAGTAAGGCTTCGTGCTCGGCTAGTTGGTGTTCAATGGTGTGTTCGACGGAGCCGTCGTCCTGGACGGTGGTCTCGACCTGGCCGCCTAACAAGTGGTCGTCTTCAATAGCGTCGAGACCGGCGCCGCCGAGGTGGCCGGTGTGCAAGGCATGCAGGAGCGCGGTGGTGTCGACCAGCTTGCCGTGGGCGGTATTAATGAGCAGAGCGCCTGGTTTGGTGGCGGCCAGCGAATGTTTGTTGATGAGGTGGCGGGTTTCGGAGGTTAGCGGGGCGTGCAGACTGAGTACGTCGGCTTGGGCTAGGCCATCGTGAAGGCCCACGTAGTCGTGATCCGGCACCGGATCGTTGCCAAGTGGGTCAACTATTAGCACTCGCATGGCAAAAGCCCTGGCTAGCGCCGCCGTTTTGCGGCCGGCATGGCTGGTGCCGATAACGGTGAGGGTTTTGCCGGCCAGATCTGAGCCGGTCAGGTTGGTGGGCGTGGCGCCGGTGCCCCGGCGCAGACCGTCGATAGCTTTGGGTAGCTTCCGGCTTAGTCCGAGTATCAGTGCCATGGTGTATTCAGCCTCGGATGAGCCACTAGCGGCGGGCAAGTTACAAACCGTGATATCCCGGGCGGCACACTCGGGGAGGTTAATGTGGCTGGTGTCATTAGATAGAGTTACAAGTAATGACAGTGCGGGCAATCGCACAAGGGTAGGTTTATCGACTTTGCTACTAGCGAGCACCACAATAATGGTGGCGGTTTCGTCGGCAGTGGCGGCACTGAGCGGGTGGTGCCGCTCCCCCACTATAACGCGCCTAGAGCCACTAGCGACCTCGTACAGGCCGGTGCCATCGAACTTGTCGGCATCATAAATAACCAGGCGTTCCATTGCTCTTATGGTAGCAGTACCAAGCGCCCGGCGGCTAGTCTGATTTTACATTGAGCGTCTATTTGCCGGCCGGGCACAATGCGCTGATATCACCGGAGTAAGCCAGGCGGGTGCTGATGAGTGAGCAGGAGGTCTTGGCCGGAGTGGCGGCTTGGGCTTGGCGGGCCGGCTTGCCGGTGACGGCGGCCAGGAGCGAGGATATAAATCCGCCGGGTGATTCTTCGCGCACTACCTGGTAATCATCCTTGATGCCGGCCTTGTCGGCGAGCGCCTCGTAGGTAGCTTCGCGGCTGGCGGTTTGGTCGATGAGCTTGTACGCCTGGGCGGTTTTGTTGTCGTAACCCATGGCGCCAATGACACCCTTGATAGTACCGGCGTCGATCTTGCGGCGCTCAGCCACGTAGGATACGAATTCGTCGTAGTCATTATTGATTTGGCGCTGGAGGATGTCGGTTTCCTCCTTAGTGAGCCGGCGGTACGGGCTGCCGAGGTCCTTGAACTTACCGGCGGACAAGTTAACGGTTTCGATACCATTCTGGGTCACTACCCCACCGTCAAACAAGCCACCTGACTCACTAATGACTTTGTCGTAATACTTGAACGGCCCCATAATGACGCCGATGCTGCCAACGTCTGAGCCATAATCGGCCATGATCTTGTCGGCGCTGGTAGCCGCCCAATATCCCCCGCTGGCCGCTACACCACTAACAAAGGCGTAGACGGGCTGCTTGGTTTTGTCGCGGTAATGTTTGACCCCGTCGGCAATAGCCCGGGAGCCATAAATGGTACCGCCGGGCGAGCTGATTTCCAGGACTACTCCTTGAATATTGTCGTCTTTGGCGGCGTCGTAGAGTTTCTTTTTGACTTCATAACCGTATGTATCGGTAAAACCCAACCCGCCCAATGGTGAGGCCTGGTCATCGGAATCACCATAAATGACGCCGGTGACTTTGATAGACAATAGCTGCTGGTAGCCCTCCCCATACACCGGCGTCAGACTGAGGCTGCTTTCGGGTACGTCGGCGGTCATGGCGATGCCGATGATCATCAAAAAGAACAATGGACCGAGCGCACAAAGAAACAGCGTGTTCCAGCCGACGAAGATGTAGCCGGCAAATTTGAGGAGGTTTTTGTAGTATGGGTGGCGCGTGAGGAAGGATGGTTTCATGCGTTTATTATCGCATGAAATGGTTGTGGTTGCTTAAGTCTGTAGACGGTTTAAAGCTTGGCGTGTAGGCGACCGATCTGGTTGTTCAGGTCGCGAAGGTCATCGATGCCCTTTTGGATTGGCGAATTACGCTGCAGTTTGGTGATGAGGGATTGGCTTAAAGTATCAGCCTCCTCGCCCAGGCGGGTGAT
>JBGTMQ010000009.1:0-120599 GCA_041743505.1 Candidatus Saccharimonadia bacterium | reverse complement strand
GGGTTCATCTTCTGGTCACCAAGTACCGGAGCCTGGGAGGTTCACGGAGCTATCCAAGCCCGCTGGAGTGCCCTGGGTTGGGAGCAATCCTACCTGGGTTACCCAACTAGTGATGAATTCAATATTGCTGGTGGTAAGCGCAGTAACTTCCAGCATGGCTACATTACCTGGAATGCCTCTAACGGTGTGGTAACTGACCGGCCATACTAACGGTAGCTAAGAGCGTCTGCCTACGTAGCGACTACTAAACACCAATTAACACCTAAAAACACTCCGCCTGGTTGTTGGGCGGGGTGTTTTTTTGGGGGGATTTGCAACTTGTGCAATCCTATGATAGGATCTACCCAAGAAATTTGGCTTTGTTGTTAATGTTGTGATGGAGAGGACCAAGTATGTCGAGAATTCACCGGTTAGTAGTAGCGGGGGTGTTGGCAGGTAGCCTATTGATGGCGCCGGCTGCGGTTTTGGCTGATGGGCCCCGAAACTGCAATGATAATTCCATAATGTATTGTGGAGCCTATAGTAAGTCTGAGTTTGAGCACAAATTGCATAATGGAGACGGGAAGCACTCATCGCAGAATTTGCACCAGATTTACTTTAATGAAGGCCGTGGTTTCACCATGAATGACTTTATGTCTCGTGACACCGTGGATGGCGTAATTACCAAAGACGGCCGTGTAATTGTTACTGGTACCGTGGTGGCTACGGATGCATGGAGTACGGGTCGAAACCAAAACTCGCAAGCTAATAGGAGCGGATCGGTTTGGTTATCGCCCAATTCGGCAACGTTTCGAAGTGAGCAGCTTGATGCGTGGGTCAGCATGAAAGATGGTGAGTTTCAATGGGCGATGATTAAGGCTTGTGGTAACACGGTGGTGGCTAAGCCAATGCGTACACCGACTCCAACACCGCTGCCGCCTGTAACTCGTATTAATAAGCACAAACCAACTCCTACGCCGACGCCTACTCCAACCCCGACACCAAAGCCTACACCTACACCTCGTCCAGTGCCGACGCCTACTCCAGTGGTAGTAACGTTGCCGCCTAAGCCGCCGTTGCCGGCCAGTGGTCCGGAAACGGCCCTAGCTGGTATTGGTGGAATTGGTGCCCTAGGTTATGCGGCTCGCAGTTACGTCAAAAGCCGTAAGTCACTCCTGGATAGCCTGCGCGGTAAAGACTCGTAGGCCTGTGGATAAGTCAGGGGGCTTGGTTTAGCCAGCAGTAACAAAATAATATAGGTTCTAAAAAACAGCTTCTACAAGCTGTTTTTTAGATATGGTTGATCCAGATTATAAAAGTAGGGTAAAAAGACTGGACAGTGGGTAGAAGTGGGGATTATACTGTCTTTAGTGGGTTGCAGTGGGTAGCACGAACCACACACGAAACACCACAATGGATTACTTCGAACGCAAACTAGACGACAAAAACCGGCTTACGCTTCCAGCGGAGCTTCGTCACGAATTCGAAGGTGGCCAAGTGGTTGTCACTCGGGGGTTTAAGCGATACCTGCATCTGTACACTGAAAAGACCTGGAATCAAGAAATGGAGCCTGCGCTGTCTGGAGACATTCTCGACGAGCGGACTGCTGATCTGAATGTTCAGTTTCGGACCGGTAAAACAGCCGGTAGCCTAGATTCCAAGCAGGGTCGCATTACTATAGAGCAGCACCTTCTCGACTACGCAGGTATTTCCAAAGAGGTCGTGGCTGTGAGAGCAGGCAAATATTGGCGCCTGACTGCTAAACTATAATTCTTTGTCAGTTTAATACCCGAACCTTAAAAAACCAAAACAAACATTTTAAAGGCAGCTATTTGGCAGTCAGCACGCGCTCATGGATTCAGGCGTTTAACTGAGTCTTGAACCTCTTCGTGTAAAAACTCCACCTCACACACTTTTTTTAGGAATTATCATTCGATAATTCCTTACCACCACAACAAACTCCACTCCAATAAAAAACAAAAACGTTCAAACAAAAAGCTGACTGTCAACTAGGTGACCTTGAAAATGAACACCCAACACTATTCAGTATTACTTAACCAAGTCGTTCAGGTATTGCATCCCCAGATAGGGGAGGTGTATCTCGATGGCACGGCAGGATACGGCGGCCATGCCGCCGCTATCGTCGGCCGTATCGGCGCTTCTGGTCAGGTTATACTGGTTGACCGAGACACCAAAGCCATTCAGGCTCTAAGTGAGCGGTTCGGGGATCAGGCTCAGATCATTCATGCAAGTTTTCATGAGGCAGCCGAACGGTTGCTTGAGGACGGCGTGCTGGCCGACATGATCCTCCTGGATTTGGGAGTGTCGTCACCACAGTTTGACAATACAGAGCGAGGATTTAGCTTTAAAGCTGAAGCGCCGCTTGATATGCGCATGGACCAATCACAGCAAATAACGGCTGCCGATGTGGTTAACCGCTATCAGGAACGCGAGTTGGAGCAAATAATTCGTGAGTTTGGCGAGGAACCAAAAGCCCGGGCGGTGGCCAGGGCCATCGTGGCCGGACGGCCGTTTACAACGACCACTCAGCTAGCCCAGACGGTGCGCAAATATGCGGTTAAACCGGCCGATATCGATGCCGCTACAAAAACGTTCCAGGCGGTTCGAATCGAGGTTAACCAGGAGCTGCGCCAGATTGAGCAGGCGCTGCCGATTTTGGTAAGACTACTAGCCCCTGGAGGCCGCATAGCGGTTATCAGTTTCCATTCGCTCGAAGACCGTATTGTTAAACAGTTCTTTGACTTTGAATCACGTGATTGCATTTGTCCGCCAAAACAGCCAATATGTACTTGTGGCCATATCCGGATATTACATAAGCTGACTTCCAAACCAATTACGGCCGATTCTGATGAAATTGCTATCAATCCGCGAGCCCGCAGTGCAAAATTGCGTGCCGCCGAAAAGATAAACCAAAAACAAAAGGAGACACCATAAATGTCTATCAAAGTACGCAACCTCAGCGCCCGCGCCAAGACCATCCAGGTCCGCGTTAAGAAGGTTAAGCAACTAGCTTAAGTATCTTTGCCAGGTGGCGCGGCCTAAAAATTAGGGCCGCGCCACCATTGGCTCAACAAACACACCAAAATCAAAAATGTCCGGAGAAAATATATCATGGCAACCGCAGTTGTAACCGCACGCCGCAATCAGAACTTATACCGTCAGCCGGCCCAGCTTCAGCTTGGCCCAATCTCGGCTACGTTCGTGGTTGTAGCTCTGATCAGTGTTTTGGCACTGCTGTATCTAAATCAAATTACTAAAACCAATGTGTTCGGCTATAGAATTACCGAGCTAACGGCGCAGCGTGATAAAGTTCTAGCCGAGAAACAGGACCTGAGTGTTGAGGCAGCCCGGCTGCAGTCTATTCAGAATACTCAGGCTGCTGCTACCGCTAACCGGATGGTGGCGACCAAGCAAGTTTCATACGTACGCTAACCTAAGGTAACCGTTATGGCATGGTAGAGTAATGGGCTACAGCGAGACAATTTTACAGCGCCGCCGTATTGGCATTATCGTCGTAAGCTTGGCGATTTTTGGCGTTATTTTGTTTGGCCGGCTGTTTTATCTGCAGGTGATAAAACACGACCATTATGCGACACAAGCGAGCATTGGGCAAACTGCTGACAAATATTCGATTCCAGCCCGCCGGGGGGAACTGTATCTTCACGACGGCGCAGACGGCCGGACACCCTTGGCGCTTAACCAGACCCTCTATGTCGTTGAAGCAGATCCTAGTAAGATTACCGATAAAACAGTTGCTGCCGCCAAGATTGCTAGTGCTGTAGGTGGGTCGGCGAATAACTACCTTAAGAAGCTCAATGCTGGGCGGGAGTACGCCAAGTTGGCCGGCCGGGTGCCGCTCGATGCCAGTGCCAAGCTAAAGGCCCTGAAGCTGGTAGGTGTTTGGACTAAAGAAGAAGCGTACCGAACATATCCCGAAGGCTCACTTGCATCACAGGTGACCGGATTTGTTAATAACGCGGGAACTGGACAATATGGGATTGAACAGTATCTCAATGATCAGCTGGCTGGAACGCCGGGGAAGCTAAAGGCGGTGGTAGATAATACGACCGGAGCGCCCATAGCGACGGCTAAGAACACGGTAAAGCTACCGGTGACCGGCACGAGTTATTTGTTGACCATTGACCGCAGTGTTCAGGCAATGGCTGAGCAGCAGTTAGCGCAGGGCGTTCAAGCTGTGAAAGCTAAGTCCGGCAGTGTGGTTATTATGGATCCTCGCTCAGGGGCAATTATTGCTATGGCTAACTATCCGAGCTTTGATCCTAATAACTACGGTACGGTTAAGGAGTATACCGTATTTTTGAATGAAACAGTGGCCAGCCAATTTGAGCCGGGTTCGGGTATTAAGACGTTTACGATGGCGGCAGGGCTTGATCAAGGCAAAGTGACGCCAGAGACCACGTATGATGATCCAGGGTGCTACAAAATAGATAAGCGTGATGTTTGTAACGCAGCCGGTGATAAGTCCGGGAAAGGGAAGACCATGACGGTAGTGTTGCGTGATTCGCTGAATACAGGCGTAATGCACGTATTGCGGCTGCTGGGGGGTAATCCCGATAAATTCACTTTGGCCGGCAAGAAAACTTTGTACGACTATTTCACCAGGCACTTTGGCTTTGGTACCAGGACAGGGATTGAACAGGCTAATGAAGCATCGGGTGCGCTTAATCAGCCATCGAACGCGGCCGGCAACGACGTTAACTATGCTAATATGAGCTTTGGTCAGGGTATGAGCGCTACGATGGTGCAAATGGTATCGGCTATGAGCGCTGTGGCTAACGGTGGTAAGCTTTGGCAGCCGCGGTTGGTCGAGGCTCAGATTAACCCGGATGGCAGCCTGAAGCGGACAGAGCCGAAGCTGATTCAGGATCATGTTATCTCGCCTAAAGCCGCTCAGGACTTGAACCAGATGCTGCAGACTGTGGTGCAACGCGGCTCGGGGTATAGGATCTATGAAGATGCAACCAATAAACAGTACAAGATTGCTGGTAAAACAGGTACGGCGCAAATTCCTAAGCCGGACGGTACTGGCTATATTGATGGTGCTAACATTGGTTCATTTACCGGCTTTGCGCCGGCCCAGAACCCCCGGTTTGTCATGATGGTACAGATTAACCGGCCCGGTGTGCCTGGGTATGCGGAGTTTACTACCGTGCCGGTGTTCTCGAATATCTGTAGCTGGCTATTTAAATACTATGGCATTCCACCGGGTCCGTAACAGTCTGTTTTAAGCGGATGGGGGAGCCAAGCATTTATGGTAAAATAATAAGGAACAATTATGGCGCTTATACCGACAATCAACTTCATTCATGCCCAAGAGATCACGTCGCTGTCGCGTATTGCCTCGTTGGCGTTTGGCGCCTTTGTCCTATCAATGCTTCTGACGCCCATTTATACGCGGATGGCCTTTAAGTATAAGCTTTGGAAGCAACCGAGAGAGACCAGTATCACAGGCGAGACGGCTTCTGTCTATAAGAAGCTCCATGCCGCCAAGCATAAGCGGAATATTCCGACTATGGGTGGGGTGGTTACCATTTTGGCGATTGTCATTATTACTTTGTTATTCAATTTTTCCCGTAATCAAACCTATTTGCCGGTGTTTGTGCTGGCGGCGGCGGGTTTGGTAGGCTTGTTTGATGACTACCTGAATATTCGAAGCGAGGGCCTGGGCCTAGCAGGTATGCGCGGTAGGATCAAGTTTAGCCTCATTATGGGCATTGCTGTGGCTGGCGCTTTGTATTTTTATTACAAGCTTCAATATCACATGATTCATATTCCGGCGGTTGGTGATTTTAGTATCGGCTGGCTTTACATCCCGCTGTTTATCTTGGTAGTGGTATCGGCGGCTAACGCCGTGAATATTACCGATGGTCTGGACGGTTTATCGGGAGGCTTGCTGTCGACTGCCTTTGCGGTGTATGCGGTAATTGCATACTTCCAAGGTAACTTTGGCATAGCCGGTTTCTGTGCCACGGTGGTAGGGGCAATGCTGACTTTTACCTGGTTCAATATCTATCCGGCCCGATTCTTTTTGGGTGATAGTGGAGCCTTCGGCCTAGGGACTGCGCTTGGTGTTATTGTGATGCTTACTAATACGGTCGTGGTGTTCCCGATTATTGCGGGTGTGTTTGTGGTGGAGGCGGGCTCGAGCCTTATCCAGATCGTGTCTAAGAAGTTATTTAAGCGTAAGATATTTATTTCAGCGCCACTGCATCATCATTTGGAGGCTATCGGGTGGCCTGAAACCAAGGTGACGATGCGGTTATGGGTTATTGGGCAGGTGCTCGGCGGGTTGGGGCTGGTATTAGCGCTGCTTGGTAATAGGGTGCCATGACGCTGGCGACTGCACGGCCGGCTCGCGCGCATCATCCGGATTATGCCATCGCGCTCATGATCGCCATATTGTTGGCTGTGGGTCTCGTTATTCTCTACTCAGTCAGTCCGATCTTGAGCCACAAGCTTACCGGGAGCGTTGATCGTAATTATTACTTCGTCAACCAGCTAAAATATATTTTTATTGGTTTGGTGGTATGGATTGCGGCGGCGTCGGTGCCATATACGATCTGGAGACGGTATGCGCCGATGCTGCTCATAGTATCGATCGTAACTATGGTTGGGTTGCTCGTGCCCGGATTGGGTGATTCGTCTCATGGTGCTACCCGATGGTTAAAGCTAGGGCCGATTTCATTTCAGCCGGCCGAGGTTATGAAGGTATCATTGATTTTGTATTTGGCGATTTGGCTGGAACGGCGGGGCGAAGCGCTGAAGTCGTTTTGGGACAGCGTGTTTCCGTTTGCTGTGATGGTGTTTGCTGCTTGTTTTGTGATTGTGGTATTCCAGCGTGATATGGGCACGATGGCGGTGTTAGCGCTGGCGACACTAGGTATGTACTTTGCGGCTGGTATGCGGTGGACACATTTGGCTGTATTGTTGTCTAGCGGCTTGGCATTAGCTGTTGCTGCCATCGTAACCTTTCCACACCGGCTTAGCCGCGTAGCGACGTTTCTGGACCCATCGAAAGATACATCCGGTTCGGGGTATCATATTTACCAGGCGCTTATCGCCATTGGCTCGGGCGGGTTACTAGGGCTCGGACTTGGCAAGAGTATCCAGGTGTATGGCTATTTGCCTGAGGCGGCTAACGATTCTATTTTCGCCATTATTGCTGAAGAGTTTGGCCTGATTGGCGCTATGGTGGTCATTGGATTGATTGGATTTCTGGTGTACCGGGGGCTGCAGGTGGCCCGTTACGCGCCAGATATGTTTGCCCGCTTAGCTGCAACAGGTATTAGCTTATGGTTGTTTTTTCAGGCGCTCATTAATATTGGTGCTATGCTGTCGCTTTTGCCGCTTACCGGTATTCCGTTGCCCTTTATATCCTACGGCGGTACGAGCTTGATTATCTCGCTGTTTGGGGCGGGCATTCTATTAAATATTTCCAAATACACAATAAGAGAGGGTGAAGATGCGAATACTCGTCAGCGGCGGGGGCTCGGCCGGCCATATAACGCCGGCACTGGCGGTCTGCGACGCGTTAAAACAGCTCGATAAATCCGTTGAGCTATTATATGTGGGCCAGGCTGACAGCATGGAAGCCCGTATTGTGGGCGCATCGGGCTTACGGTTTGCGACGATTAAAGCCGGTAAATTCCGCCGGATTCATTCGGCTGGCATAGTGTCTAAGCTTCTGAATCCGGCGACCATTGGGCCGAACACAGCCGATATCTTTCGTCTCGTCCATGGAGTTGGTGGTAGCCTGAAGATCTTGCGGCGGTTTAAACCTGACGTAATCTTCTTGAAGGGTGGATTCGTTTGCTTGCCGGTTGGTTTGGCCGCCCGGATGCTTGGGATCCCCTATGTTATTCACGAATCAGATGTTACGCCAGGCTTGGCTAACAAGATTCTTGGGAAATGGGCCACTAAGATTGGAGTTGGTTTTCCGGTTAAAAACTATCGTGACTTTGATCCGGCCCGGCTGCAATACATTGGGAACCCGGTGCGGCAGGAGATACTGAAGGCTCATCGGCTGGAAGGATTGTCACTGTTTAAGCTGGATGCGAATTTGCCGGTAATTTTGGTTTGGGGTGGGTCTCAGGGTGCTGCCCAAATAAATGATGCATTACTGGATGCATTACCGCAACTTCTGCCGCTTTACCAGGTTATTCACCAAACTGGCGACCATGAGTTAGAACGGGTCAGGTTTGAATTGAGGCGGCGGAGTGATATCACACATATGGAGCGCTACCATCCTTATGCATTTTTGATGAAGGTGGGGCCAGCTATGGCCGCGGCTGATCTGGTGGTTGGCCGGGCAGGGGTTAACTCCATTAATGACTCGGCCGTCCTAGGCAAGCCGACCATACTAATACCGAACTATCAAATGGCGGGTCACCAGGTAGAGAACGCGCGGGTTTTGGCGCGACAGGGAGCTGTTCGGGTTTTGGACGGTTCCAAGATGACAACGAATTTATTGGTGGGGGAGATAAGGCGAATATTGGATGACCCTCGTGAGCAAGAGCGCTTGGCTCAAGCGATTCGGCCATTTGGACGGCCAGAGGCGGCTAGGGAACTGGCAAAGTTAATTCTGAGCTTGGGCCGCAGCCGGGTAGGGGAGACAGCTTCAGGGGAGAAAACGCCTTGAACGAGCGTCGTGTTCGTGGAATGGGGCGGACTGTTTATGGCAGCCGGCCGCAACCTATACGGGGCCGGCGCGGGAGCCGAATTCAAATAGGGGTTATTCCGCGCCGCTTATTGATTATGGCCGGCGGTGTGCTTGTAGTATTGTTTGGGCTTAAGCAGGTGTTTAACGTTAATACGATACAGGTTAAATCGCCGTCCCGCATGGCCGAGATTCAGGCTGAAGTTCAGAAATTGGTTGACGACCGTTGGCAACAACGCAATCTTCTGACTCTGAACGGCGCGGCTTTAGAGGACGATCTCTTAAAGGCAGATCCAATGATTAAAACAGCCGAGACTCGTCGAAAGTGGATGAATGGTATATCGGTTGAGGTGGTGCTTAAGCAGCCTAGCTTAGGTTGGTCCAGTGGCAATCAGGCCTATTTGCTGGATCGTGACGGCAGTGCTATTGGTCAGCTTCCGCCCGGTACCGGTTTGCCGGTCGTAATTGACGGCAGTAACCTGCCGGTAGAGTTAGGGAGTAGAGTTGCTACCGCGCGTTTCGTCGGTTTTACGGGCGAATTGGCCCAAGCCTTGAATGCATTAAAACTAAACCCTACACGGTATGAGGTTAAGGATACAACACTTGATTTGTATGTGACTACGAATAAGGGCTACCAGCTAATCTTTGATACGAGCCGCAGTGCGCAGGACGAAGTGCGTGACCTGCAGGCGCTACTGGGTTTCTTAAACGGTAAGGTGCCGGCTCAATACATTGATCTGCGGATCACCGGCAAGGCTTATTATAAGTAGATTTCGGGTTGAAAATTAGTGGCTCCTCCCTACTCAATGTTCGGTTTTTGTCTATCGCTTAGGCTGGGTAATTTCCGATTAAAAATCCCTATGGCTGGGATGGGGCAATTGTGGGTAGGGGGATAAAAAATGACAAAAAATAGAGAATTTGAAACTAATCAAAAATTAGCTAAAAAACGCGTTATTTAGTCGTTTTGGCATATTCAGGTCGTGAAATATACATTGTGCGACACTGCATCTTTCTGTCTCCTCTGGTATGTTTGGACTACCCTTTTGTATCTATGCTAAGCCTAAATTGCGATATTGATCATTGGGGCTGGTATCATCCGACGTTTTTGTGGTTCTTGTGCATTCTCTTGCTCGGTATGGATGACGCCTTGCAATGCTTAGTACGATTATTGCCCCAAAAACCAAATTGTGGGTGGGGAAGTTGCGGATGATTGGTCAACTAGCGCATGTTGATGGGTTGGCCGGCTTCGAGTTGTTGATCAACGTCAGATCGTTGTGGCGGGTGTAATGCGGGAGCTGCAGTGGAAGGGGTGGGTGTGGATTCACGACTCCCCTGCTGATCACGGCCCGGGTTTTGACTGTGTGGTGCAGCTGGCTGCTGTTGCGGAGTGGCCCGGGGCTGGTGCTGGATTGCTGGCTGTGGTTGTGGAGCCGCGAGGTTAGCTTGGACACTCTGGATAGCTTGGCGTACGGCTTCGTTTCGGGCATCTGTGTTCCCCCGCCGTTCGTTGTTCCGTCGTGGTTGATTACGGTCGCCTGGGCGGTCGCCGCGGTTATTACCTGGGCGGTCGTCACGGCGGTTGCTATCACGGCGGTCGCTGTTCCCTGCTCCCCTCCTATCGTTATCGTAGTGTGGTTGTGGCGGTGCCGGGGGTAGGTTTGGGTTCTGTAGTGCTGATAGGAATTCACTCTTCGGTTTGTTCGGTTTTTGATCACCACCAGAGAAAGCTGGTTGTGCCGCTCCTTCGCGGCTTTGAGCGATTGTGGCTACGGCCCGGCTTCCGACATCTGCTGGGGCTCCTGCGTCGGAAGAGTTACCTTCCTCGGTACGATTGCGAATATCGGTTTCAACCTCGGTCTTGGAGGAGCCGTACTGTTGTTGGGATGCGAGGATGATCTTGGGTGACTGGTCTTGTTCGGGGTCGGGCATGCGCAAGGTTTTACCGGAGAATGGCAGAGATTTTTCGCCGTCGATGATCATGGATACAAAAATGTGCTGGTTGTTGAGACGGGTTAGATCCTCGGGTAGGAAGGTTGGTTCGAAGTATTTGCCCATAATGACGGCGTCACCTGGACCAATGCGGAACGAGACCATGGTGCCGACGTTACCGAACACAGCGTCGCGGACTGTTTCTGGCATCTGAGCAATGTACTGGTTAGCGACGGTTAGGTTGAGGCCGTACTTGCGGGCCTCACTCATGATGACGGCAAATGAGTCAGTAGCGAAGTTCTGAAACTCATCTACGTAGAGATAGAACGGCCGGCGCTGGTCCAGGGGTAGGTCGGCGCGGCTCATAGCGGCTAGCTGGATCTTGGTGACCATGAGGGCGCCTAGAATAGCGGCGTTGTCTTCACCAACACCACCGCGGCTGAGGTTGACGACCAATATTTTGCCTTCATCCATGATTTTACGGATGTTAAAGGCTGATTTTTTCTGGCCGACGATGTTACGGATAATCGGGTTGGCCACGAATGCACCGACCTTGTTGAGAATAGGTGCGACGGCTTCGGCGGCGAATTTATCGTTCCAGGAGGCGAACTCGGTGGTCCAGAAGTTTCGCACCACTGGATCTTGGATCTCGCGGATGACTTTTTTGCGGAAGTCTTTTTCGACCAGCAGGCGGGTGATGTCGAGCATGGTGGCGCCTTCGACGTCCAGGAGCGCCAGGATGGCGTAGCGCAGGATGTATTCCAACCGTGGACCCCAGGAGTTTTCGAACATGCGCTTAAGTACCCCCACCAGCTCGGAACTGATGTGGTTTTTCAGATTGGGGTCTGTGACCTCCATTGGGTTGAAGGCTACAGGATGGTCGCGGTCGGTCGGGTTAAAGTAAATGACGTCTTGGAGCCGTTCCTCGGGGATGAATTTGAGCATGTCGGTGGCATAATCGCCATGCGGGTCGATGATGGCCATGCCGTGATTGTGGTAGATATCGGATAGCGTGAGTAGCTCGAGCGCCATACTCTTACCAGTACCCGTCTGGCCGACAATGTAGACGTGTCGGCCGCGGTCGCGTCGCCGGAAGCCGAATTTGAGGTTGCGACCGCGGAAATTTGACAGGCCGAACAGGCTGACCGTGTCGGGCTCGCCTGAGCCTTCAATGGGCAGGTTGGACGGTGGTTCCGAGGTTTTGGAGGTGGTCCAGACCATGCTGGGGGTCTCAACTGACAGGTGCGGCAAATGGTAGAGCGACGCGAGTTCTTCGATGTTTAAGATTGATCCCGTGTCGAAAAACAATCGGGCCTGGTAATCCTCTATGAACTCGGGTGAATTGAAGGTTTTAACGCTGGAGAACCCGTTCAGGTTGGTGGTGTTAAATTGCTTAAAGCCACCGACGATGGCTTGCATGCGTTGGCGGCCGGTAGCCTCGTCGGGTCCCAGATAAGCGATGCGAATTTTAACGCCATACCCAAGCTTGGTCATTTTTTCTTCAACGGCTTTGATGACAGTTTGTTGGCCGGTAGATAATTCAACTTTTTTGGCGGCTTCGGGTTTCTTGTCGTCTTTTTGGGCAGCCCCAAGAACGGCGCTAATAAACGTCAGGATGATATGTCCTGGCAGCATCATAAATTCGTTGAATATCCGATTGCCCATGCCCATGCCGCTACCGCCGGCTTTGACGTGTTCGATGTAGCCTTTGCCCTTGTCTTGCCAGGAATCATCGACCGGGCGGGCCAGGATTTGAATCCAGACTTCTTCCCCGGTTTGCTCTAGTTTGGCCAGGACGCCCGTGATGCCGGCCAACGGGTCGACTTCGAACGAGGCGAAGGTTTTGATGGGTAGGACATCATCTTTGGTCAGGCTCAGTTCGGTACCATAAATAGCCCGCTCCCCTATCTCGTGCTGAGAATAGTCCTCGGTACCTTCTTTGATCTGGACGGTTGGGTATTGAGCGTAAATCTGACTCTCGACAAAATCTTTGAGATGGACTGGGCACCAGACATAGAATTGGATCGAGTTTTGGCGGGCTACGATCTCGAATGAGATGTGCTCTTGGAGCGAGCCTTCTCGTATTAGCTCACTCTTGGGTCGCAGGATACCATGTAATGAGGCAAACATTTGTTCGGCTGAAAGCTCCTTCTTGTCGTTGTCCTTGGGGACTTCGATAAGCAGAAGGATGGTGTCGACCTCTGAGATCCATTGGGTTTTGCGGCGGTTTTGGATAATGAGATACCCAAGTACGGCCACCACTACGACCCAGCCGTAAAAGTTAAACAGGATCAAAAAGATAAACTGGATAGCGGCTCCGAGGAACCCCAGGATACCCTCCAGAGCGTTCAAGACGCTAGTCCTCCTTTAATTTATAGGTAGCCTTGGCAGTTCGGACGAACTGAGCTTTTTCCTGTAAATTTAAAATGATTGTGGTGGTCTTGACCTGACGCTTCATGAGGACGCGCCGGACAATTTCATCTTTGTGAAGTGGTTGTTCTTCACGCAGGACGGTGGAGATGATTTCGGCAACGGTGCCGGGCGTGTAACCCCATTCGGCCAGGGCGTAGATGCCGCGGCCAATTAGGATGAAGCGGATGTCCTTGATGAGCTCGTTGTGAACGGCTTGGACGGTAACATCGCGTTTGGCGGCGCCCATGCTGCGGACGTGTGAGGCAATGTCTGAGAAGTGTAGCGGCCGGCCGTGGCGCGATAGTACCAAGTACGTCTTGTCACGGATGCTCTTGGGGTTAACCTCAGGCCAGGTAGCCAGTCCCCATTTGCCGTCGAAGAAAGCCAGTTCCTTGGAGGTGCGCATGAGTTCTTCGCAGGTCAGGGCGCTGAGCTCGGATGGAAGCTTCGCGCGCAATTTGGACAGGCCGACTGGCTTGCCAATGGACTTGACCACGCCGACGATCTCATTGACCAGTTGGATGACCTGTGAGCGGGTGTAGATCGGCATGAGGCCGGCTGACAGCCGTAAATGGTCATCTTCGTCGATGAGCTGAATGTCTGGCGAGAGCAGAGTCAGGAATACGATGTACGATAAATCATTCTCCGGAGCGCCCAATACCTGGGCAATGTCCGAAACGAGGGCTACGCCGCCGGCTTCGCGGACGATTTCGGCGATGTATTGGTTGGCCAAGTTGATCTGCGGGGCATTGGAAGCTCGCATTTTGGTGATAGCGACCTTCTCGATCTGGCGGACGCGTTCACGGGTAATATTGAAGTCATTGCCGATTTTCTCGAGGGTTTGCCGTTTTTTTAGGCCAAACCCGAACCGGCGGGCAATGATTTGCCGGTCGCGATCACGGCGAAGCTCGCCAAGTATCTGCGTGGCGGCTGATTTGTAGTCGTAAGTTGTATCAGTTTTGGTGCGCATAGTCGATGTCATTATTTAAGGATTATAAAATAGAACTTTGAAGGTGTCAACACTAAAAGGATATTTGCAATCTCATCCTTATGGGTTGATCGCTGCCTATAATACTAAAACATATTACTGTAAATGTAAATAGTCTTTTATTATTTTGTGTTTATGGGGGTTTCAAGTGTCTGGCGCAAGATGTTCTGGAGGGCTGGACTAGCGGCGGCTAGGATCATATTGGCTTCGAGCCAACCAGCTAGACTGCCAACATCCAAGTATTTCCCGCCGGCCCGATGAACGGCTACTGGATGCTCTTTGGCGCAGGATAGTATGGCATCGGTAAGATAATACTCACCGGATCCTGGCTGCGCTTCGATGTTGTCGAGATAGTTAAGTGCTGTTGGTGATAAAATATATTTAGAGATATTAATCAAGTTTGATGGGGCAGTTCCTGGAGCCGGTTTTTCGACAAAGTCCTCGAGGTATGCATGGCCGTTTAGGTGGCGTTCTTTGAGGACGCCGTAACGGTGGAGCTCGTCATCTGGGCGCTCCAGGCCACTTAGAAGAGCTGTGGCACCGGACTTACGAAATGTCTGGATCATAGCCGCTGTTTCGGAAGAGCCATTGGTATGATACGAGAAGTCATCGCCACCACTGACCATTACGGCTTCATTTGCAGCAAGGCGCGGTCTGGCTAGCCCGATAGGGATGGCGGTGCCATAGCCGGCAGCTTCAGTTTGTTCGATGAATTCGAAGGTGGCTTTGGCTTGGATAGCTTTTAGCGATGCGAGGGCTTCGGTTTTTCTGCCTCGTGCAAGATACTGCTCCAGCGATGGTGAGCCCAGGTAATAATCCTGGAGTGCCCGGGTGCCGGGCCTGATTATGAAAATAACCCGGGTGACACCGGCTTTGAGGCAATCTTCGACGACGTAGTCGATAGCAGGCCGGTCCAGAATCGGCATGGTGTCTTTTTGGACGGCGGCTGTGACCGGTAGCATGCGGCTACCGAAGCCGGCTGCGGCGATGACCGCTGTTGTGATGTTCATGGGTGAATAAATCTCCTAGCTAACTAAAGTAAATACGCATAATAAGCCGGGCCAGTTTGTCGGAGTCGTGGCGGATAAGTGTGCGCTTGAGCATGGTGTCGTTGGGGTTGCGTGTGACTGCAGTACGGGAAATGAGCGGTTCGCCTACCGGTGTGTAGTGTTGCTCGGCCAAGTAATCGGTGCTGAATGCGACTGGTTCCCGCTCCCCTTCCAGTGCATACCGGTTGAGCAATTGTTTGCTCGGACGTTCGGTGTTGTAGATGACGTAATCTAAGATGGGCCCGCCGGCATAGCGTTCAATTTCGGCGGCAAAATCCTGAACGTTGAAACCGGCGGTTTGCTTGAACTGGGTCATGAGGTTACAGATATAAATTTTCTTGCCTTTGGCGTCACGCAGTGCTTCTTTCATGCCCTTGATGAGGAATGAAGGCAGAATTGACGAATACAATTTGCCGGGGGCGATGACGATGAGGTCGGCTTCGCGAATTGCCCGAATGGCGTCCGGGTTGAGTGTAGCGGCTGGATCGAGGTAGAGGCGATGGTGCTGACCTTTGATGAATAGCTGGTCGGTAGCCGAGCCTTCGCCAATGCTGTCCTCGCCACGAATAGTGCGGCCGTCGGAGGTTTCGAGTACCAGCCGGACATTGTCGGTGGTGGCCGGGATGACCTCGCCCTCGATGGCTAGTACGTCTCCGGCAACGCGGACGGCATCGGCGATAGAGCCGGTTGAATCTTCCAGGGCGGCGACGAACAGGTTGCCAAAGGAGTGGCCGGCGAACGCGCTACCAGGTGGAAACCGGTAGTTAAACAGGTCGCGAAGTTCCTCAGACGAGGCCGACAGGGCGACGAGTGACTGGCGTAAATCGCCGGGCGGCAGGACGCCTAGTTCGTCGCGTAGCTTGCCGGTGGAGCCGCCGTCATCGACCATGTTAACGATGGCGGTGACATTACGGGCGTAGTACTTGAGAGCAGTGAGGACGGTAAAGGTGCCGGTACCGCCGCCGATAACGACAACCTTAGGGCTACGTGAAGCGGTCATTTAGAAGTCCTCGAGGAGTTTAGCGGTAGTTTTGGTGAGTTCGTCGATTTTGACGCGGCTTTGTTCCATAGTATCGCGGTGGCGGATAGTGACGGCCTGGTCGTCGAGGGTTTCGAAGTCGATAACAACACAGAGTGGCGTACCGATTTCGTCCTGGCGGCGGTAGCGCTTACCGATGTTGCCGTTGTCGTCCCACATAACGGTGCCGAATTCGGTTTTGAGCGTGCGGTAGACTTCCCTGGCCTTCTCAACGAGTTCGGGCTTGTTGCGCAATAACGGCGAGACTGCGATTTTGACCGGGGCGAGTTCGGGCTTAAAGTGCAGCACTATGCGGGTATCACCCTCCCCTACTGTTTCTTCCTCGTAGGCTGCGGTCATGACTGCCAGGATGTGGCGGTCGAGGCCGAAGGTTGGTTCGAGGACATGGGGAATAAACTTCTTGCCAGTAGCGGGGTCAAGATAGCTGAGGTCGACGCCTGAATGTTCCATATGATTCTTGAGGTCAAAGTCAGTGCGATAAGCTATGGCGCCGAGCTCTTTCGTACCGATTGGGAATTTGTATTCAAAGTCGATACTTTTCTTGGAATAGTGAGCGCGGTCCGCGGCCGGGACATCGAGTTCGTGGATATCTTTCATATCGAGGCCGATGCGCTCGAACCAATCAAGGTAGCGCTGGCGGAGCTGGGCAAAGGTAGTTTCCCATTGTTCGGGCTCAATGAAGTATTCAAACTCCATGATTTCGAGTTCGCGCAGACGGAATATGAAATCGCGCGGAGTGATTTCATTGCGGAAGTTTTTACCAATCTGGGCCAAGCCAAATGGTAGTCGGGGGTGCAATGAGTCGACGACGTTCTTGAAGTTGACGAACATGCCTTGGGCGGTCTCCGGGCGAAGGTAGACTTTGGCCGACGTGTCTTCGATGGGCCCCGCTTGAGTAGAGAACATCATATTGAACATGCGGACGTCAGTCAGCTCATTGCCGTCTGGACTTTTAAGGTTCATTTCCTTAATTTTGGCGTCCATCTGTTCTGTGGTTAGCTCGGCGACGTTTTCGATGCCGGCGTCTTCGAGGAGATGGTCGGCGCGGTAGCGTTTATTCGTTTTGAGATCTTCAACGAGGGGGTCAGCAAACCCGGCGCTGGTGTGGCCACTGGCCTCCCAAATGCGGGGGTTCATTAAGATGGCCGTGTCGATGCCATAGATGTTGTCTTGCTCGGTGACGAAATGTTTCCACCAAAGGGCTTTGATGTTGTTCTTGAGTAGTGTGCCGTAAGGGCCGTAATCCCAGGTGCCGGCCAGGCCGCCATAAATCTCAGACCCCTGGAAGACAAATCCCCGCCTTTTGGCGAGTGATACGAGCGTTTCGAGTGATGGCGGTGTGGATTGGGGCATAATAGTTCCTGTTACCGGTTTAAAACCGCAAGTTTGACTCTTGCGTGAGGTCATTATAATCGTCTTCGCCCAGGGAACCAACCTGGACCAGGTAGGTTAAGTCGGCGCGGTAGGTCTGGAGGACGGCCGGCAATCGGGCCGAGTTCTTGTCGGCCAGGATGCGCAGGGTAGCTAAGGAGTCTTTGATGTAATCCTCGACCTCCTCTGCCGACATCATCTCCCCTTCTGTAAGCTCGGGGTTAGATGTGCAGCGGGCCGGCGGTTCAATGTTCGCAGCCTCGTAATCGGCTAGTTTCCAAGCTAATTCGGATTCGATCATGATGTTATTCTAGTATATTAAGTTCAAATGTCAACCTTTGCGTTCGAGTGCAGTGTATTCTGTTTAACTACCTAGTGCATTGAGTGCAGTGGGCCTATCTGGTGACAGTGCACTCAATGCACATGCTGGCTGTACACTTTGACTTAATGTTTGGCGGTCAAATTAAATACCCCTGCCAAAGTGGCTGGCGGGGGTATTGGTTGGGCTTGGGTAGCCTAGCTCTGACCGCTCCATTCGGCGAAGAACTCTTTAAGGAAGGTCTCCATTACCCGATGCCGATGGTTGGCGATACGCTGTGCGGTTGGTGTAATCATTCGGTCGCGCAGCAGAAGTAACTTCTCGTCAAAGTGATTTATGCTTGTGCCAAGATTGGTTTTATACACCTCGGGTGATTGGTTTTGTTGTGGAGGTGTGTCGGGATTGTGAATCGGTCGGCCGACATGACCGCCGTAGGCGAAGACGCGCGCGATCCCGACGGCACCCATAGCATCCAGCCTGTCAGCATCGCGTACGCAGTTACCTTCCAGGCTCAGTTCGGCCTCAGCAGTAGAGGCGCCTTTATAGGACATCCGGCGGATGATTTCCACAACTGCGGCTATGGTATTAGTGTCCACACCTTGCTGGGTAAGCCACTCGTGCGCTGCCTGGGGGCCGGCTTCCTCAGAGCCACTGAACTTATAATCCAGAATGTCGTGGAGTAGTGAGGCTAACTCAACGACAAACTCATTAGCGTTTTCTTCTTTGGCGATGGTAAGAGCAATGTTACGGACGCGGACAATATGCCACCAATCATGGCCAGAAGTATCACTAGCAAGTTCCTTGCGGACGTAACTCTCTGTATTAGTAATTACTTCTGCTGCGTTAGTCATAGCGTTTTCTCCCTGTAGGTGTAGCCACTTTTGAAGATGAGTAACATTGTCACAGTATCATAATAACGACCTCGTTGACTTATAAATGGTAAGCGCCAGCCGGGACGTGAAGTCCCAGCCGGCGCTGATAGGCGGAGGATGGTCAGGAGAGAAGCCAAACAATGTCGCTGACGACAGCATACCCGAGCACTGTGAAGTAGAAGATGAGCAGACCCAGTGGCCAGGAGTATGTCCACTTGCTACTGATGCTGGTGCGCAGTGGGTCCTCGGCGGCGGAGGTGGTGATTGTGGCGGGCCTCTTGGAACGTCTCCAGTTCAAGAGCCAAATAACGCCGAAGGCCAGTGCCGTAGCGATGACGAGGCCTAATATGGCTGCCGCGAAGCCGTTGACGATGATGTTTCTGAGGATCAAGTATGCAACACTGATCCAGACAAAGATCTTGAACTGTGCCGGCAACGGGACCCGCAGGCTGAACCTACGCCAGTCTTGGCGAATCAAGCCAGCTACCTTGGGGCCAAAAGTGCTTACTGCTGCCATGCTAGATCGCCTTCTCTCTGATTGTGTGAGCATGGCTCTTGAGCCATATATATTATTATAGCATAGTATTATCACAGTGTCAATAAATAGTGCCGACGAGGCATTGCGTCCCGGTCGGCATTGGCGGTTAAAGGTGAGTCCCATGCTCAGTAATCAATCGGAAGTTGATTATTCAGGATGGGACCGGTGGAGCGGCAGCGAGTGCTGCCGCTCCACCGATTGGGTTTGTTGGGCCTCTAGAAGAGGATCCACCCGATTACCTCAAGGGTCTGCATGACCGAGACGACCACCAGAATGGCTACGTACCAGGCCGAAAACTTCGCCCGGCGGAGGCCTTCGGCGATGGCTTCCCGTCTGGACGGGCTACCCATGGCGGATGGTTCTTCGGGGCTTGAAACCAGTGCGAATGACGGGTTGCGCCGCCGAATTGCCCACAGGACCAGTGACCAGACAGCGATACCGCCAGCGACGTAGAGCAAGTCCCACCACGTGAAGCTGGCGATTGCTTCGATGAGAATTAACACAAAGTTCACGGCCACAAAAGCTTGCAGCCACAGCGGGACATGCACGGTCCGGGTGAGGAGCGACGTTGACTGAGTAGTCATGTTGATCTTCTCTCATGAGATGGATGACCGATGGCCGGTTTAAGGTTCGCGCACGTTTATACGTTGCACGATTATTCATTATAGCATAAATATATTATAAATGCAAGTATATTGTTACATTTATGCGCTATATTGCAATGTCAGGCCGGAAAGCGCGGCCAATGTGGTGTTCGTAAAATTCGTCACAGGCCGGCAGGCTGGCGGAGGCTAGGCTGGGGCCGCCGGCGATTTGGCTAATTGTGACGTAGGGATAGTCGGACAGGAGCCGCCAGAGCTTGATGCTGGTGGTCGACACTGGCCGGGCACCGGGTAAGGCGCAGGTATCGCAGACGATGCCGCCGTGAGCAGCATCGAACTGGTAGACCACTTCCCCATTGGCCTGGCCGCAGATGACGCAGTGCGTTAACTCGGGGCGGAAGCCGGCTAGTTGCAAAAGCCGCAATTTATACCAGAGTTCGATGAGCGGCCCGCCGGCGCCTTCGTTGACGGCCTGGAGGGCCTCGTGGAGATGGGAGTACAGTTCGGGCTGGGCGTGGCGCTCCTGGGCTAGCTTGTCGGTCATGCCGGCAAAGGCGTAGGCTAGTCCCAACCGACTGTAGTCGGAGGCGATGTTGTGCGGGTACCAGGCCAGCCGGGCTGAGGTTACTACGTCAAGATTGCGGCCTGTAGCGAGCATGAGGCTGACTTCACCAAATAATTCCAAATGACCGGCAGACCGGCTTTTGATCTTGCGGATGCCCCGGGCCACTGCACTGAGCTTGCCATGGTCTGGCGTGAGGAACCGGATTACCCGGTCGGCTTCACCGAAATTGGTGCGGCCAATGACGATGCCGGTGGTTTGGTAGGTGGGCACTTAGGCCTCGGCGGGCGTGGAACCGGGGTGATTTTTGAGGACTTTGACGGCCTTTTGGACCACTTCGTCGGGGGTATGGTGGCTCTTGATGAGGTAGTCGCTGACGCCGAGGGCTTTAGCCAGCTCCTGATTCATATCGACTTCGGCTTGGCCAAGATTGGTGAGCAGGATAACCGGGATTTGGCGTAGGCCGGGTTGTTTTTTGATCTCTTTCAATACATGGAAGCCGTTGAGCTTAGGCATGAGAATATCAAGCAGGATGAGTTCGGGCTGAAAATCACGCAGGAGTGCCAGGCACTCCTCTCCGTTCGTAGCGATCCGTACTTCATGACCCTCAAGCTCGAACTTAGCTTGATACATTTCTACCAGTATGGCATCGTCTTCGACGAGCATGATTTTTGCCATAATTTGTCTCCATTAAGACTACTTAATTATTAGTGTAGCAGACAGTTTGCGCTGACCCAAGCCCGTAGGCTTCGGACGCTGTTTTAACCTATCAGCGGCAACTGTTTGGCGGTAGGCAGGGCGAAGCGGAATTTACTACCCTTGCCCTCCTGACTGGTGACCCAAATGCGGCCGCCGTGGGACTCCACCAGGTTTTTGACGATGTAGAGGCCGAGTCCGGTACCGCCGGCCTGAACGCTCATGGGGTTGTAGATGCGGCCAAATTTGGTGAACAGGCGGTCGAGCTGACTCTTGGTGATACCAACTCCGTGGTCGGCTACGGTGGTTATTAGCTCGTCGCCGTGGATGCGGAAATCTATTTCAACCTGGGTGCCAGGCACCGAGTATTTGATGGCATTGTCGACCAGGTTGAGCAGGATTTGGTGGAGGCGGGTTTCATCGGCTAATACGAGCGGCAGTCGCTTGGATCGTTTGACCCGGATCATGATTTGGTTGGCGGCGCCTTTGCCGGCTAGTTCCAGCACCACCTCGTTTAAGACGTTTTCGATGGCTACGGGGTTGATAGACAGGTTGATTTTGCCGGATTCAATGTAGGACACGTCGAGCAAGTCCTCTACCAGGTCGATCATGCGTTGATTGGATTGATAGACGCGGGACAAATAGTGGAACTGCTTGTCGCTGAGGGCGCCAAAGTCTTGTTTGAGTACCATCGACAGGAAGCCTTTGATGGCGGTGAGCGGCGTGCGTAACTCGTGCGAGACGATGGAGATGAAGTCACTTTTAATTTCCTCGACCTCACGGTCTTTTTGGGCGTTGCGGATGATGGCGATGCCTGAGGTGACGCGGCCGGCGTCGTCGAAAATTGGTGAGTAACTGACTTCGGTCCAGAGGCGGCCGGCGCCGCGGGTTTCGATGAGCTGTTCGCTTTTGGCAAGAGTGATGCCGTCGCCGAGGACACGACTTAAGGGCGATCCGGTGGTTGAACCGGATTGGCCTTCGATGGAGATAGTTCTAACGATTTTCTCGAATGGTGAGCCAATAGCTTCGGCGGCATCCCATTGGGTAATCTCGGTGGCGGCGGGGTTAAAGCCTACGATCAAGCCCTGACGGTTGAAGATGATGATGCCTTCGTCGACGAAGCGGAAAACAGCTTCCCAGCGCTCACGGCGGGCGTTTACGTCATGATAGAGGCCGGCGTTCTCGACGAGAACGGCCAGGCGGGTGGCAACCAACTGGATGAGCCGGGCGTCATGTTCACCAAAGGGGGTGGCGTGGCGGCCCATAAGCAATACGCCAAGCGTTTTTGAGTGATGCATGATGGGGGTGGCGAGATGATGGAACTGGCTCTTGGGCTTACTTGTCGCCATATCGTGGCGGCTGGCAAAGGCCTGGGCCACCACATGTTTTGAGCCCAGGGTGACGGTTTCGGTATCAAGTTCGCTGGGATTGAGGGTTTGCTGCCGGACGAGCCGCTGCTGGCCGGGGTTATAGAGGTAGATACTGGCAGAGGTTGATTCTAGAAGAGTGGCTATCTTGGAGAGGTATTTTTGGTAGATACCGGTGACATTGAAGCCCACGATTGATGAAAGTTCGGCTAGCTGGGATAGTTCCCGTAGATGGCGCTGGGCCTTGGCGGCCATATCGTTGGCCTCAATGGTTTTCTCGATGAGCGGAGTGATGTCGCGGGCGGTGGCTACGGCGCCGGTGACGCGGCCGGCTGTGATGATGGGGCCGAGCGAGATCTGGATGTGACGATTGATATCGGTTAGATGGGCATAGCACATTAGCCGCTTGCCTCGGAGTACTTCGTCCACGAGCACATGGATATCCTGGTCGATTTGGATGTTGTCGCGCTTCTCGCTGTCTTGGAAAAACTTCTGGCCGATATGCCTGTCGACGCCAAAAAGGTTTTCCCATTCCCGGTTGCATTCCAGGACTTTGCCCTCTGTATCGATCATGATGAGGCCGTCCTGCATATTGGTTTGGATCGTGCGGAGCTTTTCTTTCTCCAGATACAGCGAGGTGATGTCGTGGATGTTAATGAGGATTCCGACAGTACGTCCGGCTGCATCGCGGTAGGGCGAGCAAATGGCTTCGAAGTAGTTGACTTCATCGCCAATGGTGGAGAAATTGGCCTTGCCAATCCCCTCTGTGACTGCCCGATTGACGGCGTTCGACAGCTCGGTTGGTTTCAGGGTAATGTTGGCGCTTTGATGAAGCGTGGTCGTAAACGGCTGGTCGATTAAGTTTGGCGTGAATCCAAGCAGCTTGCCTGCGGTGGCGTTGAAGTAGCGCAGGGTGCCTTCCAGGTCGAGCACAATCAGCCCGTCTTTCATGAGGTTACGGGTTTGTTCGATTTCGTTGGAAACCTTCACCAGGTTGGCGTGCAGCTTGGCGTTGGCGAGCGCGATGCTGGTTTGCTCGGCCAGACTCTGGCTAAACCGCAATTCGGAGTAGAGGAAATGCCGGTGGGTCTTGGAGTAGCAGACGAGGGCTCCAACGTGATCGCGGCCGGTGTAGATTGGGGCAATAAGCATACTCTTGATGCCCTCCGCGTTGATAAGCTTGGTTTGGCCGGAGACGGCGCCGGCGGTGGCATCGTAGATTTGGCTGGGGGCTTGGCCTCTAACGAACTCTCTGGCCGCTTTTGAGTCAAGGTCAATCCGGATGGCGCTAGTGTATTCGTCCGATAAGCCGATGGCTTTGTGAATGTATAGCTCGCTGCTACCTTGTTGGATTAAAAATAACGAGACGGCATCGACTTGGAAGAGTTTCTGAGTGTGAGTTAGAAGAATAGAAACGGCTTTATCGAAGTCCAGGGTACGGGTGATAGCCTGGGTTATCTTTTGGAATGCCAGTGTTTGAGCCAGGCTACTTTTGACCGCTTGAGTGAGCTGGCGGTTGGCCATGGCGCCAGTGGCTTCACGTACAAGCATGCGGACGGTGGCGCAGCTATGTTCGGTCGGTGGCAGCCGCCAAAAGATGACCACCCCACCCAGTATGTCTTTGCCGGACTTGATCCATTCCAATGAGGTGGAGTTGACGCCCATGGTGGATGCGACAGCTCGTACGTCAGCTCGCCGGCTCCAGGTTTCGTGGTCTGGCTGGTTTTGAGACTCGGTGTTTGATGTTTCGGGGTAGTCGGGGTAAGGAAAGTTGTGACGCAGTCTGGGTGGCAATTGGCTGTCATCAACCACTTCGCGCGTACGGCCGAGGTCAAAGGTGAAGCCGGCGGCGGCCTGGGCTCCGGCGAGTTTGCGGATGTAGGTTGTTAATAAACGGCTGGTCCGACCAGGTGTCGAGGCGGTTCGTAAAGCTTGTAGGGCTTCATCGAGCTCGAGCACCGTAATTGACGAAGGCTGGTCAGACGTTATCACTTTTTCGGCCATAGAGTCCGCCCACATTATAGTAATCAGAGTAGCATCAGAGCCGAGAACAGCTCAAGCGTAAGAACGACAATACAGACGACTAGCTCAAAATGCTAGGGTAATACTTTTGATTGAGCGAGAATTTGATCAAATTGGGGTGCGAAGTTGCTATCTTCGTTAAAGAAGACCAGACTTTTGTCGCGGATTGGGATAACAACCATGCGGACGGTGCGTTTATCGGCGAATTTGCCGGTGAGCTGGACGCCTTTGACGCCGGAAACGGTTGTGTCAGAGCGTTTAACTTCTTTTTGGGACTGAAAGACTTTGACGTATTCATTGAGAGTGCGTTGGACGAGCAGGATTTTGGCCGCAGCAAGCTCGTTGGCATTATTGTCGCGTTTAATGAAGTCGGGGTGAACGATGAGTGTGACTTGGGTTTGATTTGAGCGGGCTTGTTCGACCGAAGCACTCCAGCTGCGCGGGAATTTGATCTCAAAGGAACCATACTCAATGGGCGCAATATAGGACCGGAATGGATTTTCGGCGGCGGTTATGGTGGCTTGGGCATCAAGTTTTTTCTGATCTTCACGGGCGGCCTCAGCAGCGGCTTGTTTTTGCTGGTTGAGTGTGGTGGTAGCGACCTTGGCTTGGCCAAAAGCCACTACACTTAGGATGGCAAATGAGACGGCACCCAGACCTAGTACACCGATGAGTACCCATAGCAGCGTGCTTTTGCCGCCTGAAGATGGCGGACCGGCTACGGAAGAGAAATTGGGTGACGAACTAGGTAGGCTGCTTGGTTGTTGTGGATCCATGTTACTGCTTATGGTAAAACAATCGGTGAGCTGGTGCAAGACGCCGGACTATTATCAACTGGACGGTATTATCGGTATCGTTTTTGGATAATCATACAACCAGGCGTTACGGGTTTGGAGGCGAGGGGTGTGGCCCGGGATTTGGAATACGAATGATATGACGGGTGTGGGTTGCTTGATTTCACGCGTTAGCTTCGCATCGAGTTTGATCATAAACCGGTCAATTAAGAAGACGTAGATGGCATTGGCAGGTGGTAGAGGGACGTGCCAGAAGTCGGCCAGATAAATAGTGACTAGCTTTCGGTAGCGCCAGGTGACGATGAGCGATATTGCGTAGACGAACGGGTTAATCTCGTAGCCGATACCGCGAACGCCATGCTTGGCTGCAGCTCGCAATAGCCGACCGTCGCCGGAACCGAGGTCGATGAGGGTCTGGCCGGGTTTGAGGCCGGCCAATGCTAAAGCCGGCTCGTAGTCGCGGCGCAAGCTTGGTAAATATGGCGCTCCCAGCCAGGCCGCGATACCGAATGGCAGCACGACCAGGAGGATAACCAGGAGTGTCACTTAGAACAAGCCGGCTTGGTCGTCGCGGCTGCCGGGGTCGATTGTTTCGTCGATGTTTTGATTGAAGTCTGGTTCGGGTTGTTGCTGGGTGGTGGCTTTGGGGGCACTCGGCTCGTTGAAACGGGCTTTGATTTTTTCGACCCGGTTCTCGACGGCTTGCAGGTGCTCCTTGAGCTTGGTTGACAGTTCCATACCGCGCTCGAATTTGGCCAGGCCTTGGTCTAGGTCGACGTCGGATGACTCGAACCAGGCGGTGATTTCCTCGAGCTCTTTTAGGGCTTTTTCGAATTCGAATTCATGGGCGGTCATGCGTCTTTTGCTACCTTTGCGTTCAGGTTACCTTTGGCCAATTGTATCATGACGAGGTCGTTGGTTTGGACGGCGGCCGGGTCGCGGAGAATTTGTTTGCCGGACCGCACTATGGCATAGCCGCGGCTGAGGGTGGCTTGCGGATCAAAACCGCGCAAGACTCGCTCCAGGTTTGTCAGTTGGGCTTGACATTCGGTCAAGGCACGGGTGCTGGCGGTGCTGAGCCTTCGGGCTAGCGATTCGGTCCAGTCCAAGCGGTGCTCGCGGGTGATGTCGAGCCGGTCGAGGCTGTGCCAGAGCCGGCTGGTTAGCTCGGTAATGCGTTCGCGTGGTAACCGGAGGTAGCGCTCCAGCCGTCCGACTTGCTGGTCGACGGCGGTTAGGCGCAGGATTAAGGCTTTGTGGAAGGCGGTATCGGTGCGGTGCGTAAGGTGGGTGACGCGGGCCGCGACCTCGGCCCGGTCCGGGACGATAAGCCGGGCTACGTCGGTGGGTGTGGCCGCGCGGACGTCGGCGGCATAATCGGCTAGTGACACATCGATTTCATGGCCGACGCCAACGATGATGGGGGTGCGGCTGGCGGCCACGGCCCGGGCGACCGGCTCGGTACTGAAGGCGGATAGGTCTTCGAGCGAGCCGCCGCCGCGGATGAGTGCCACGACGTCAACTGGTTCGCCGGTGGTGTTGAAATATTCGAGTGCATTGACGATTTGGTCGGGGGCGCTGACACCCTGGACGCTGACGTCGGCCAGGTGTACCTCTACCCCGCTCCACCGGGCATCAAGGATTTTGATGAAGTCGCTGTAGGCGGCTGAGGCGCCGGAGGTGATAAGACCAATGGTTTTTGGGAACGCCGGCAAGGTGCGTTTGCGGGCCGGGTCGAACAGGCCTTCGGCTTGGAGCTTCCGCTTGAGCAGTTCCATGGCCCGGCGTAACTCCCCTTCCCCGGCTAGCTCCACTTCTTTGACGGTGAGCGAGAATTTGCTGAATTTGGTGATTTTGGGTGAGCCGGTGACACGGACTTTCATGCCGTCTTCGAGTGGCAGTTTGAGCTGGTGGACCATCATGAAACAGCTCAAGACATTTTTGTCGTCTTTGAGGTCGAAAAAGACAAACTTGCCCTGATTAACTTTAAAGCTGGAGACTTCGCCTTCAACTACGACTTGCGGGTAGGCGAAAGCCAGGGTTTCGTTGATGATATTGAGAAATTCAGTAACGCTAATAATTTGTGGTGGCATAAAGTTAGTATATCAAGAGCGGTGTGGGTTGTATTGAAATATGTGCGGGTTGTATTAAAGGTGTTTGGGTAGGTACTGGAATTTTTCTAGTCGGGTATCTAGGGGTGGGTAATAATGCATTTTTTGGCTTTGTGAAGATGTAAATTGCACGCAATTTTGATGATAAGTCAATGATTAGACTTTTTCTAGTACCTTCCCTGTACGAGTATGCAAATGCCTTGACGCTTCAGGTTCGTATACAATGGATCATAAGTGAAATCTTTTTCTCACATCGCAATACTTGGGCGGCAGCCAGAGCTTGGTCTGGTGGAGCTCGAATCTCGGCTGGGCGCTGAGGTGGTTGAACCGTATGGTAATCAGACGGCTTTATTGAGTGGCGAAATAGACATTAACAGCTTGGGTGGGGTTCAGAAGCTTGGCCGGATACTATATGACGGTCCGGCGGTGGGCATACGACCGATGCCGATAGATCGCGCTGAGCTGCCTGTACTGCCTGACGGCAAGACGCCGTTTGCTATAAGTACCTATGGGCTTAAAGCTACCGCTGCATTTGTTGTGGCGGCTGGAATTGAACTAAAGAAAGCTCTAAAAGACCATGGCTCGATGCGGTTTGTGGCGCCTGGTGAAAAAACGGTTACTTCGGCGGCCCAACTGAAACACAATAAGGTGCTTGAGCGCGGATTCGAGCTATTGGTAGTGGTGGCAAAGCAGCGGATGATTATTGCGCAGACGGTTGGTATTCAGGATATCGACTGGTATAGCCGGCGTGACTACGAGCGCCCGGCCCGCAGCGCCAAGGTCGGGATGCTGCCGCCTAAGTTGGCGCAAGTGTTGATAAACACAACCCAGGCGCCGTTGGTAGTGGACCCGTTTTGCGGGACCGGCGTGGTGTTGCAGGAGGCGTTGCTGTTGGGACGGACGGCCGTAGGCTCGGACCTGGCGTCGGAAATGGTGGCGGCAAGTCGTGAGAACCTGGAGTGGCTGGCCGGTGAAAGTCGCTCGGGTACCGCCGGGTTGTTGCCGTGGCAGGTTGAGCCGGCTGATGCGAGCCAGGTCCGGTTACCTGATGCCGAGTGTGCGATTGTGAGTGAGGGCTACCTGGGGCCGAATTTGACCGCCTCCCCTGCCCCCGACCGGTTAGAGGCAATCCGGGCTGAGCTTGGGCTTTTGTACCGGGAAACGCTTCAGAACTGGGCTATGCAACTGGACCCTGGGGCTGAGTTGGCCTTGTGTGTCCCGGCTTGGCGGACGGCACGCGGGTGGCAATATCTGGGCCTGGTTGACGATCTGTCTCGATTAGGCTACACTAGCAAGGTTTTCAAGCACGTCCAGACGCCGCTCTTATATGCGCGGCCCGATCAAGTCGTTGGACGGCAATTATTGTTACTAAGGAAGAAGTAAATGTCGCATACAAAAGCCGGTGGCTCATCTAAAAACCTTCGCGATTCGGCCGGTCAACGGCTAGGTGTTAAGCTCTTTGGCGGCGAGATTGTGCGCGCTGGAGGCGTGATTGTGCGCCAACGTGGTACTCGCATGGAAGCCGGTCCAGGTGTTGGCGTTGGTGTCGACCATACCCTGTTCGCTATGCACGACGGCATTGTGGCCTTCTCGACCCGTCAGATCCAGAAGTTTACTGGTACCCGGGTTCGCCGAACTATTGTGTCGGTTCAGCCGCCTAAATAAGCGCTCCAGTTAGATCAAAAAAGAGACTTGCACGCAGTCTCTTTTTTGTTATGCTAGATAAGCGAACAAAAGGCGAACGCAAGGAGGGAATGTGGGAGCGAAAGTGGCGAGGGATGCAATTTATCGGATTGTGGCCGGGATATCACCTGGTGATGGGCGCGAACGGTCGGATCAGGCTGACGCATTAGGCTGGATTAGGAGTGGCCAGCCGATCTTTCGGATTGAAAAGCCGGATAATCCACCAAAACACCTGGTATCTTACTTTGTGCCGGTCGATTTAGAGAGTAGTACCCTTTTGCTGGTCGACCACAAGACTTCTGGCTTATGGCTACCGCCTGGTGGTCATGTTGAGCTAAATGAAGATCCGTTGGCAGCAGTCCGGCGAGAAATGCAGGAGGAGTTATTTACCCAACCAGATTTCTCTACCCCCATCGGCGATCGTCCTTGCTTTATCACTGTTACCCAGACGCGTGGCTATGGCCGGCATACCGATGTGAGCCTATGGTATGTAGTGGCTCTATCAGGCCGTCGTGAAGTGATATATGAACCGCGTGATTTCAGCGGTTACCAGTGGTTAACTTTTGATGAAGTTGGCGCATTGCCAATAAACACTATCGATCCTGAAATGCACCGGTTCACGGCTAAGTTGTCGCGATTACTCGGTGGCTAGCGATTAGGCAGGCTCTTTAATGCCTAGATGGAATCTGATACGCTTCATAACATCTGAGATGACGGCTTGGGATTTGACCAGAAATTCATCGGCGCCGAGATCCTTGGCTCGTTTTTGGTCGGCTGGCTGAGACAAAGCGGTTAGGATGACGATTTTCGTGTGGGCTGTGGCCGGTGTGTGGCGGAGGATGTCGAGCACATCATAGCCGGAGATTTTGGGCATCATGATATCGAGTAAGACGAGATCGGGATGATAATCCAAAGCCTCTTGGAGCGCGTCTTCCCCGTTTGGACAGTGCCGGACATCGAAACCTTCGGCTTCCATGCGTACTTTGTAGGCTGTGGCTAAAGCTAAATCGTCTTCCACCAGGAGAATGCGAGCTTTTACTGCTTGAGCTTTCATAGGTCTACTATACTACATTTTCTGCGATGCGTGAGTGGGCGGCGGCTTTGATGAACGCATTAAACATTGGGTGAGGGCGGTTGGGCCGTGATTTAAATTCAGGGTGGAATTGGCTGGCCATAAAGAATGGGTGGTTCTCGATCTCAATAATTTCAACTAATAGCCCATCGGGTGATAATCCGGCCAGCTTGAGCCCGGCCGTTTCCAGCTGCTGGCGATAGTTGTTGTTGAACTCGTAGCGGTGCCGGTGGCGTTCGACGATTTTTTTGGCGCCGTAGGCCTTGGCGGCTTGGGATGTGGGATCGAGTTGGCAGGGATAGTCGCCGAGGCGCATGGTGCCGCCTTTATCGGTGACGGCTTTTTGGTGCTCCATGATGTCGATGACGGGGTGTGGCGTGAGCTCGTTCATCTCAGTGCTATTGGCGTTGTCGAGCCCGGAGCGTCGGGCCAAAGCGACGACGGCGGTTTGCATACCGAGGCAAAGACCAAGGTATGGGACGTGGTGAGCAATGGCGTAATCGGCCGCGATGATCTTGCCTTCGACACCACGGTTGCCGAAGCCGCCCGGTACAACCAGGCCGTCGTAGTGGCTGAGCATATCGGCTGGGTTGGCGGATTCGAGTTGCTCGGCATCAACCCAGGAGATCTCGGGCCGGACCCGGTTAGACCAACCGGCGGCTTTGATAGCCTCGAAGACACTCATGTAAGTATCTACGTTGTCCATATACTTGGCCACAACGCCTATTTTGAGGTTACGGTGGTCGGGATGCTCGATGAGCTGGACGAGTTTGCTCCAATCATCCAGCTTGGCTTTGCGCGTCTTAATCCCCAGGTGGTTGCAGATATAATCAGCCAAGCCGGCTTTTTCGAGCAATAGCGGAACCTCGTATACCGTCTTGGCTGTTGGCATAGGTATAATGCCGGCCTCATCCACGTCGCAGAAAAGACTGAGTTTACGCAGAGTTGCTTGGGTGATCGGCCGCTCAGCCCGGGCTACGATTACCTCGGGGTGGATCCCGGCCTCACGTAGATCGCGGGCGGCGTTTTGAGCCGGCTTGGTCTTGATTTCGTGGGAGGCCTCCAGGTATGGTAGATAAACTAAATGGATGTAGAGCGTATTCTCGTGACCGACCTTGCGCCGGAATTGGCGGATGGCTTCCAGAAACGCCAGGGATTCGATGTCGCCGACAGTGCCACCGATTTCTACAATGTGAAAGTCAAAGCTGTCACCGGCAGCTAAAATCTGATTTTGGACTTCGGCCGTGACGTGAGGGATGATCTGGACTGTTTTGCCCAGGTACTTCCCTGCCCGCTCATCGGCGATGACTTTGGCATAAACCCGTCCATTCATTAATGAGCTGGAGCGGCCCAGCTCTTCGTCCAGAAAGCGCTCGTAGTGGCCGAGATCCAAGTCAGTTTCGGCGCCGTCGCGGGTTACAAAAACTTCGCCGTGCTCGGCTGGGTTTAGCGTGCCTGCATCGGTATTTAGATACGGGTCACATTTTTGAATGTTAACCGAAAAACCGCGGGATTTCAGGGTTGTCCCTAAAGCCGCCGCGGTGATGCCTTTACCGAGTCCAGAAAGCACACCTCCGGTTACAAAGATGTATTTTGTTTGATGTTTTTTTGCCACGAGACTCCTTTCCACACAACTAAACCAGCCTTCCCTGCTACGGGAGCTGGTGGTCACACCACTTATGCTACACAGTTTAGACCTCGTAATGCGGTATAGCAAGCGTTAAGTGGATTTAGAATGGGTTATTTTTTGGCATTAGTGCTTTTGTAAGAGTACATAAACGTCCTCTAGTGAGTGAACGATATGCACATCGTTGCGTTCAGTAAGCTCTGGGTACTTAGCTCCTTCGCGGAGCAGATGAATGAGCAAACGGTTTGGGGCTGGCTGAATGGGTGCGATAGCATCTGCTTTATCGTCGATGAAGACGAAGTCGTTGAAGTGACGGCCGTCATGGGATACTGCGCTAGCTGCGTCAAATTCTGCTTGCAGGGCGGCACCTTTGTTATGGCCAATGATTTTGTGAGGAAGTCCGGCCAGCTCGGGGCAGAGACCCAGCTTGAACCTCTGGGATTGCCCGGAGCCGGTGGTGATAATGAGCAGGTGGGTATGGGGTTCTTGTTGAAGGAACGCGATGAGCTTGGTTGCTCCTGGAAAGAGATAGCTGTGATTCTCGCCGTATGTCCGGCTAACGAAGGATCTGAAGTCCGCTACTAGTTGCCCATACCGGAGCCCGTGGTGGGCTTGTAAGTACGCAAACCGGTCAAAGTGCTGAGTTGTGGCTTCTACTTCCTTCATTTTGTTGATGAGTTCATTACCATAGACGGCTTTGAGCATATCCATGAAGTCGTTGAAGTTTCGGGCAGTGTCGAAGAGTGTCCGGTCGAGATCGATTACGACCAATGTGGTAGGTGTATTCATTAGAGCATATATTGACATATCATAGACGCTTTGTCTACTATACTGCTACTTGAGTTGGGCTAAGGCTTGGTCGAGCTGTGGGTCACGGCTGGCATTGTAGTCTTCGGTGGTAAGCTTGACCTCGGTGTCGGGTTTAATGCCTTCTTTGTTGATATTGACGCCATCTGGCGTATACCAGTGGGCTACGGTAACTTTGAGCTGGGAGCCGCTAGGTAATTGGCGAATTTCCTGCACACTACCTTTGCCAAAGGTCTTTTCACCGAGGAGCTTGGCGGCATTGTTGTCGCGGAGGGCGCCGGCCACGATCTCTGAGGCTGAGGCAGAACCTCCGTTTACAAGCACTACCATGGGCAGGCCAACCAGCTGGCCGCCGCCGGTGGAGTTGAGCTTGTCGCGCGGTTTGCCATCGGTGCGCTCCTCCACGACGAGCTTGCCCCGGGGTAGGAACTCGCTAGCTACGGCTACCCCAGCGTCTAGATAACCGCCGCCGTTGTTGCGCAGGTCCAGGACAAGTTTCTGAGCACCTTGGTCCTTGAGTTCCTGGGCGGCTTTATCGATGAGTCTGGTGGTGTCTGAGCCGAAGGTACTGATCTGGATGTAGCCTATGCGGTCGGTTTTCATGTTCCAGGTGACGCTGGGCACACTGATATCCGCCCGGGTAATGGTTATCTCTTTGGGATCGGTGTTTGGCCGGACGATACGGAGCTTGACCTGGGTGCCGGCCTTGCCGCGAATCTTGTTGACAGCGGTATCAACACTCATGCCGGAGGTATCTTCGCCGTTGATTTTGGCGATGAGGTCGCCGGCCCGTAAACCAGCTTTTTCGGCGGGGGTGCCGGCTATCGGCGCAATAACGGTTAATATACTATTCTTGATGCCGATTTGAGCGCCGATACCCGAAAGCTTGCCATTGAGGTCGTTATTGAGCTCTTTGGCTTGATCTGAGGTCATGTAAACGGTATATGGGTCGCCGCCGGCCGAGACCAACCCCGCTTTGGCGCCGTTGATGGCAGCCTGAGGGTCGATTTTGCCGTCAAAATGGCGCTGCATGAGGCCGTAAATGTCATTTAATTGTGAGAAATCGAGCTGAGTAGTACGGGCGGCAAATGGATTTGGTACGGTGCTGTGATAGGTATCGCCGGCTAGGAATGAACCAACTGCCAGGATGATGGCTGCACCACCAAGCACGATCGGATTAAGCTGGACGTTTTTCAAGCGGGTTCCTTGATTAAATTAGCGGAAATGGATGAAATAGAGACCAGATGCGGGGATGGTCATTTCACTATATTGGCCGTTGTTGCTGAAATTATACTGACTGACGTGGACATTGCCGCCAGAGACGCTCTCGACATACATGGAATGACCGTAAGGGCCAGCCATGGAGATGGCGACGTCACCAGGTTTTGGATTGCCGTCGACCGGTATGCCCCTGGATTGGGCGTTGCCGGGCCATTGTTTGGCGTTGCCGACACCGCCCCAGTAGGGCATGTTGCGGCCGGACTGCCAGACTTTGAAGGCAGTGTAGGAGACGCATTCACGGTTGTACATGCCCCACCGATCTACCAAGCTGTCTTGCTCGGCGTTGCAGTAGATGGCTGGATAGCCACCACCACATGCTCCACCGGAGGCAAAGCCATTGCTATTTCTAAAGCGGGCGGCCAGGGCGGCGGCTTGCTCGGCTTTGAGAGTGGCTACCCGGGCATTCTTCTCTTTAACTTGATTGTCGGCGACGGCAGCATTTTGGGCGGCAACGGCCAAGAGCTGATCGAGGTTGGCTTTGGTGGCAGTGAGCTGTTGGTGCTGATTCTCTTGGTCTGCTAAGAGCTTGGCGAGATCAGCTTGTTGCTTGTCGAGGTCGGCTTTAAGCTTGACGATCTCGGCCATAGCCGATTGGATCTTATCTTTGACCTTATCCTGGTATTGTTGCTGGTTGAAGAAGCTGGAGATGTCTCCGCTTGAAACAAGCATCTCTAAGGGTGAAACGTTACTGCTTAGGTACATGCTCTTGATGTTGGCGGCTAGAAAGGCTTTTTGCTCGGCCATTTTGACCTTGGCGTCTTCAATTTGGGCATTGAGCTTGGCAGATTTGCTCTGGTTGAGTCTGATTTGCGATTGGACCACGGCAATCTGCGACCGGTACTGATTGACTTGCTCTTGATAGTTATTGGCTTGGGCGTGCAAGTTGCTGGCGTTGGCTGACTGCGCTGCTGCTTCTGCCTGTGCTGCTTTAATCTGATCGTCAAGTGTGTCGGCGTTGGCTACGCCGCTAGCCGAAAATAAGACCGTCACGACGGCTAAACTAGTGATGGCCTTGCTGATGATTGCGTTGTGGTTAACGTTACGTATGGCTTGCCCCTCCAAGGTAGTTCCATAGTATGTCTGTCGTGCTTATCTGTCAAACCAGTTGTGTATATTGACAAACTAAACCGGACCGTTTACGGAGTATAGAAATTGGAGATAGCCTAGGGCTAAGAGCGAGAAACCTATGCTGGCAAAGATGAACCACAGTATTTTATGCCGGGGACGAACGGCAAAGGCTGCACTGGCAATAATGATGATACCAATTCCGGCACACAGAAGGGCGAGTAGGATGTTTTGTTTCATAACCCAGGCACTCTACTATAAGCGTTAGCGTGATGCAATGGATTATTTTATGGTTACCGGGACGGGAGAAGTATCAGAGCTTCAAATAGCGGGTCATGGCTAGCAGGCTGGAGAAGACTCCAATGAAGACGCCAATTACCATCTCGCCTAACACGACCAGGATTGGGTATGAGCGGAAGAAATCGATGGTGCTTTTGACGTCGATGTAGGCAGCCAATTTTGGGGCGCCGCCGAGCAACAGTGTGTAAGCCAACGCAGCTGCAATAAAGGCGGCGATAATGCCGTAAAGGGCGGCCTCAACCAGGAAGGGACCGCGGATAAACCATTTGGTGGCGCCGACGAGTTTCATGATTTCGATTTCGTCGCGTCGGGTAAAAATAGCCATGCGAATGGTGTTGAAGATGATAAGGGTGGAGATGATTATGAACACAATGCTCATGATGAGGCCGGTGGTACGGAAAAAGTTTGAGAACCTGACAATCCGGTCGATGGTGTCTTTGCGAGTACCTGAGTAACTGGGCGCTGAGGTAGGATCAAGCAGGACCTTATTTTGGGGTTGGTTGACGACGGCGGTAATGGAGTTGAGCTTTTTGGGGTCTTTGGTTTTGACTTGCAACGAGGCTGGCAGTGGATTGTCGGTTTCGCTGATTGCCTGGAGTAATTTGGGATCGCTAGCGTGTTGCTTGCGATAATCGGCCAGCGCGTCGGCTTTGGACTTGTATGTGACCGATTGAACGTTTTCATCTTGCCCGAGGCGGGCCCTAAAGGCATTCATTTGATCCGGAGTGGTAGAGTCGGCCAAATAAATCGACACGTCGATTTTGTCAGTGACGCCTTTGATGGTAGAGGTGAGAGCCTGGTTAGAGATAAACGAAATGATGACAATCGTCAGGGTGACAGTCATGACGGCAGTAGCGGCGGTGGACAGCCACATGTTGCGAATGAAGTTTTGTGAGCCGGTTCGGAAAACCCGCAGGAGTTGGAGCATCATTTACCTGGATCCTCCTTTGGGCTCTTTGAGTGTGGTTGGTGTTTCCAGCGTGTAGCGGCCTTGCTCGTCGTCGCGGATAATCCGTCCGCGGTTGATGGTGATAACGCGGCGTTTGAGGGCGTTGACGATTTCTTTGTTATGGGTTGTGAGCAATACGGTGGTGCCAAAACGGTTGATCTTGAGCAGTAACTCGATGATTTCCCAGGCGTTTTTGGGGTCGAGGTTGCCGGTTGGCTCGTCGGCGATGAGGATCTTGGGTTGGCGGACGAGCGCCCGGGCTATGGCGACGCGCTGGCGTTCGCCGCCGGACAATTCGTCGGGCATAGCGCCCTCTTTGGCGGCCAGGCCCACGAGTGTGAGCATTTTGGGTACGGCTCGCTTGATCTCGCGGCTCCGGGCGCCTGAGACCTCCAGGGCGAAGGCGACGTTTTCCCCAACCCGGCGGTTTGGCAATAGCTTGAAGTCTTGGAATACAACTCCGATACGCCGCCGGACTAGCGGCACGTCGCGGGGTGTGATGGTGTCATAATCGAGCCCACCGACGATAATCTTGCCCGAGGTGTGGGCTTCTTCCCTAGTGAGGAGCTTAATGAGAGTTGACTTCCCTGCCCCGCTCGATCCCACGATGGTGACGAACTCTTTGGGTTGAATGTGGAGGTTCAACCCACTCAAAGCAATTGACTGGTTCGGGTAGACTTTGGTTACGCGATCAAACAGGATCATTTGCCTCTTAGTGTAGCACAAGTCTAGTTCGACTAAGGCTGGCACCGGATAGGGTTAAGATAGCGGTAAATGGCCCAATAATATAGGCTGTGGTCTAGAGAAGACCACAGCCACGGCTCAGGCCTCGGTTCAAGCCGATTGGAGAAGCGGTTCTAGGATTTCGAGCGGGGTTGGCTTTACTCCGTTGGGTGAAGGCTTGGGAGTACTAGGCATAGGGATGTGAACGCCGAACCGCAAGCAGATTGCAAAATCTTCCAGCTCATCGGCAAGGCTGTTTAGCCACCAATACTTGATGGTGAGCTGAAAATTACCGTTTGGCTGTGTGGTTAACTCAATTCTATGGCCCGAGATACTGAGGCAGACGGCAGTTGGGATTCTGGCAGTTAGCTCCTCTTTGGCCATTTTCATTGAGATCATGCTTGAGCACACTCCCCGGTAAGATGGCCGGTTCCGAAAGTATGGCTCCCAATGGTCGTTGTCCCTGCTGGACTGTTGGAGCCATATCTCCCTAAAAATGGGAAACGGTGTAAGTGAATCAGCCATAAGGGCTCCTTAATTGACCGGCTGGAACGAGGCTTGGATGTTAAGGCGCCACTCGTAAGGGGGTCTGCAATATTACAGCACGGTTTGAGGTATTGGACTAGATGATTGTTCAAAGGAAAAGCCGCTACCTCTGGTGAGGTAGCGGCTTTATCCAAGACCTGACTTGTTAGCGCGGAAGGCGCTGAAGGAGCTCGAAAGCATTGGAGCCTTCGATTGCCTGGCTGATGAGTGACACGAAGTCATCTTCGCTCATGTCCATGAGCCGTACTTCATCCTCTGAATCAAGGTAATGCAGGAGGTCGGCTGCCAGGATCAGGGCTCCGCGTGCCTGGTTTTGCTTGAGCAGGTGTGCGGCTGCATCACTGGGCAAGAGGTTGAGAGACTGTTGAGTCAGGCCCCCAACGTCGAGTCGCAAGTAGGTGCACAGGTCGTTGAGTTTTCGGCCCACGGTGCCTTCGCACTGGTACTGGATGACTTGCAGTTTGTCGTCGTCACCGCAAATGGCAAGAATGGGTCCTATAGCATGGCGGACACTGCATGCGGTGGCTTTTGGAGCCTCCACAAGCAGAGTGGCAATAGCTGTTTGCACTGAGATTGCCACGATGCCAACCGTCGTGGTGTTGGGAGGGCCAATGTACTGAGTGTCGCGTAAAACCAGAGTCACGATCGCTCCAGGGTCTTGGATGTCAAATCACCACGAATGCAGTGATATATACATTATATCATATTTAATGTGTCTTGTCTAGTTTTTTGCTCGTGAGGAAGGTCGGAGTTGACAGGAAGCCATATGTCTTCTGCGGGAGCGGTATAAAGAACTCTTTATACCCTATTGGCGGGCAATATAGGAAAAGCTTTTACGAGGAGCGTGACGTCCGGTTGTTTTTCTATATATCCGACCGGATAATCTGGATATATGTATTTGGGTTGAGCCACAGATCATCATGAATGCTATCTAAGGTAATGTAGCGGTAGTTGGGGTGTATGTATGTGTCTTCCGGGCGTAGGCGGCTTGACCAGGGATCATTTCGGTAAGAAACAATGATAACTTTGCGGGCATTTAACGATGGCAAAGGTTGATCTCTTTGGCGATGGGATAGCCACATCCTGAACCCTTGGATGGGATGGCTGAGCAAATACACAATGCTCCAAATAAACCGGTGCGTCCATATCCTAATTTGATGTGTACGTAGGTGATGTGTTAGATCTCGGAAAACCTTGTCCAGCTCGGTAATAAAGAGTGATCGGTAACGGCGATTATGGGATGGAGCAATGAGTAGCACGAGCTTGTTGGCCAGATTAGGTGGTAGGGCGAGCAGACCTCCAGAGTGGGCAATGATGATGTCAGCTTGCTCGGCCTGATTTGTCAATGCATACCCGGCGGCTTGTAATTTTGCACAAAGCTGCTTGCTAATGGCCGGCCCCTCGGCAAAGCCATATAGGATACAAATGGCGGGCTGTGATGGATTCATTGGGATGAGGCCGACTCGTGGCTTGGGCCAATCTGTTGGTTCAAGTACGCGTCGGTAAAAAGATCTAGGTTGCCGTTCAGAACACTTTGGGCATCGGCTGTTTCGGTGCCGGTCCGGACATCTTTGACTTTGGTGTAGGGATGGAGTACGTAGTTGCGAATTTGCTGGCCCCAGGCGGCCGAGGTGTCGCTGCGGCGCAAGTCGGTCAGCTCGGCTTTTTGTTGCTCGTCTAGCAGGGCGGCCAGACGAGAGCGCAGTATGGCCATGGCTTTTTCGCGGTTTTGAAGCTGTGAGCGCTCGTTCTGGATGGCCACGACGATGCCAGTGGGTATATGGGTGATGCGCACGGCTGAGTCGGTGGTGTTAACGGATTGTCCGCCGTGGCCACCTGATCGGTAGACGTCGATGCGCAGGTCCTTCGGGTCGATAGCCAGTTCGGTGGCTTGTTCTATTTGCGGCAGGATTTCTACGAGCGCAAACGAGGTTTGGCGGAGGTTATCTGAGTTAAATGGGCTAAGCCGCACCAGCCGGTGGACGCCCGCTTCCCCTTTGAGTTTGCCATAGGCGTAGGGGCCGTTGACTTCGATGGTGACACTCTTGAGGCCGGCTTCCTCGCCGGGGCTCAGTGACAGGATGTCGGCGTTGTAGCCTTGGCGCTCTGCCCAGCGCAGATACATGCGCTGGAGCATCTGGGCCCAGTCTTGAGCGTCGGTGCCGCCCGTACCAGCATGGATTTCCAAAATGGCGCTGGACCGGTCATGTGGGCCAGATAATTTGAGCTCGAATTCGCGCTTTTGGTATTCGCCTGTAAGACGCTCACAGGACGAGCGGGCGGTCTCCAGGTACTCGGCGCCGAATGTCTTTAGACCCTCAAGCTCATCACTGACACCGGTTTCAAGTTGGCGCCAGCTCCCGGTGTGCTTTTGGAGGGCGGCCAGGCGTTTAGATGTGGTTGCAGCTACTGTAGAGTCTTGCCAGAAGTCAGGGGCCTGAGTAGCAGTCTCGAGTAGCTTAACTTCCTGCTCGTCATCTGTTAGCTTGAGCTGCTTGATGGCGATTTGGACATGCCTGAGGAGGCTCTCTAATTGTTTCTCGAGTTCTTGCACAAGGCTTATTATACCTGAATTCGAATTTTGGTTTTCGGGCGCCAAAAAGACCCCGGTGAAGGGGTCTTTTTGGCAGGTGCGCGAGATTACTTGCGCTTGCGGCTGCGGATGTAGGCAACTGAGGCGGTGGTAAGGCCGCCGAGGCCAGCTAAGAGGCCGAGCATGTCGCCGGCACCAGTTTGCGGCAAGGCGGCAGGCTGAGCCTGAACCGGTACAGGGGCTGGGGCTGCTACTGCAGTTGTGTTGCTAAGAACTTGACCGCTGCCCTTGCCCGCTACGGGTGTAGGGGTAGGTGTAGGAGCGGGGGTTGGGTTTACAATTGGTTTAGGTGTTGGCGAAGGTTTCACGACGGGTTTATGGTCGCAATCGTCCTTTTTGACTTCTTTTGGTTTGTGGGAATGCGTGGTGGCAATGTAGATTTTTTTGTTATGGCCGCTTTTGTTGATCTCAACCTTGGCTGAAGGGGTGTGAATCTTGATAGATTCGTGTCCACTGGCTAAAGCGGTGTCGGCCGAAAAAACGGTTAAGGCAATTGCGGTTACACTTAGGGTAGTAATGCGAATCGTGTTAGATAGGGCGTTCATGAGGATAATACTCCTATAGGCCTGACATAGGCGCTAATTAATGCCGCTAATTAAGCGAATCGAGTATTATACATAACAACTAACAATTTGTCAATACTATTTTGTGTGGTCAGAATATTCGACGGCCACGGGGCGGACGGGGTGTTGGTTCCGGCTCAAACTCCTCATCGTCAAGGGGTGCTATAGATGGTTGGTCAACGGGTGGTGAAGGTGCAGGCGGTTGATTATCAGGCTGAGGAGGCTGCAGGAACGGCAGGAGGTTGAAAATACTGTTGCAGTGCCGGGTGGGTTGTTGGCCGGGCATGAATATCTCGTCATAGGCATCGGTGTCCCAGGGATTGGCTAAGCCGCCATCGGATGCGCAGACCCGCGCGGTAGCTAGGCCCGGCGGGCTCTCGAAGTTGGTAGCCGGAGCGTTAGCCAAGGCCATCTCCATGTAATTGTGCCAAATAGGCGCGGCGCCTGTAATGCCGTCGACGCCGCTCATGGCGGAGTGGTCGTTGTTGCCGACCCAAACGGCGGTAGCCAGATCTGGAGTGTAGCCGACTGTCCAGTTATCGCGGAAGTCATTGGTGGTTCCCGTCTTGGCGGCACTTGGATGGCTAAGAAGCAACGGGGAGCTGGGGCCAAACTTCTCTGTTCTCGCCCGGTTATCAGACAAAATACTAGTAATCATATAGGCGTAGCGCGGATCGAGTACTTTTTGAGGTGATGACTGGTTGCGTTTTGTGATGTCTTTTCCTGACCGGTCGGACACGTTCAGGATGGCGCGAGGTTGGATCTTGACACCATTATTGGCAAAGGTTGCGTAGGCTGTGGCCATATCAATGGGCTTAACGTTGCCGGCGCCCAGGACCATGCTTACGCCGTACTGTCCCCTGTCTTGGAGTGTGGTGATGCCCAAGTTTTGGGCGGTCTTAATGGTTTCGGACAGGCCGGCAAACTGGATTACTTTGATGGCCGGGATGTTGAATGAGTTGGCCAGGGCCCGCCGAAGTGTTACTTTGCCATGCCACTTGCCGTCGTAGTTTTGGGGGGTATACGGGCTGCCATCGCCGTTTTGGAGCTGAAGTGGCACATCGTCCACTTGGGTTGAGCCGTTCCAGCCTTTTTCGAAGGCTGCGACATAGGCGAACGGCTTAAAGCTTGAACCAGGTTGAAGTTCTGATGTTATGACGTTGACTGCTCCGAAGCCTGGGGCGCTGTAGTCGACGCTGCCGACCATACTAACGATGTCACCGGTTTTGGGGGTGATGGAGACAAGCCCGCCGTTGGTGACATTGTTATGGGCTAAACTAGCTATTTGGTCCCGTACGATCTGTTGGGCGGCGTTTTGCTTGGCTAAATCTAGGGTTGTTTTGACCGTCAGCCCGCCATGTTCAAGCATATTTTCTCCGTATTGTGAGCGCAGTTGGGCTAAAACATAGAATACAAAATGTGGGGCGTTGATGGTTACGGCCTTGGGGTAGGCTATAAGCGGCTGGGTCTTGGCCTCATCCGCGACGACGGTAGTGATTTGCCCGAGCTGGGCCATTCGATCCAGGACGTAGTTGCGTCGTTCAGTGGCGGCAGCGGGGTCGGCGTTCGGGTCAAAACGGCTGGGGCCTAGCGGCAGGCCGGCGAGCAGTGCCGACTCCCCCAGGGACAGGTCTTTGACGGGTTTGCGAAAATACGTTTGAGCTGCTGTTTCTACGCCATAGGCGCCTTGGCCGAAGTAGGTTTGATTGAGATACATATTAAGAATCTGGTCTTTGCTGTAACGGTTCTCAAGTTCCATCGACAAGATCACTTCTTGGTATTTGCGTTCAAAGGTTTTGTCGGAGGTCAGGAGCGAGTTTTTAACCAGCTGTTGGGTTAGTGTGGATCCGCCTTCGATCTTGCCGCGTTTGGTGATATCTACCCAGGCAGCGCGTGCCATTGCCCGCAATGAATAGCCACGATGCTCGTAAAAGTCCGGGTCTTCAGCCGCGAGGGTGGCGTCTTTGAGGCTTTTTGGCATGTCGTTGAGTGTTACCGGCTGAATATTCTGGGCACCATAGCCCTGAAATAATACTTGGCCGTTGCGGTCTAGTATGGTGGTGCCAGTGCGTTTAACGCTCATAAGTGCTGCCGGACTAGACAAATCTTTGGCGTGGAGAGCCATGGTTGAGGCCATAACGAGAGTACCGGTTGCAACGCCGGCCAGGGCGATGGCGGTAATGATGGCCAGGTAAAGTGAGCGCATTCGCCGGCCCCAGAGGCCGCGCCGCAACTGCCGAGCTAAACTTTGTAAATCATGGCCGATGGCTTGTCCGTAGGCAAGGCCGGTGGTTCCAAGGTTGGTGCAGGCAGATCGCAAATGCATGCGGCGTGGCAGTGATAGTACCCAGAGATTCTTTAGATAAAACCAGATATCACGGCTGTGGCTAATGAAGTTCTTTGCTAGACGATGATTTCTGACGGCCATATCCAAGCAATATCTCAAAAATGTGCCGGCGAGCTGTTCAATGTTGGGCCGGGTGGTTTGACTGGCTGTGGTTTGGGCCGGGTAGGTTGCCGACAAAGTTTCGAAAAAACCAGACTGAGAATTTCTGCGCTGTTTCTTGCGCTTACGGTGTTTAGAATGGGCCATGATAAGCTGCCTTAGCTTGATTTTGTTGATAATTCTAAGAGTTTACGACAAAAGTCGTACGTTTCTATAAGAATCGTACCTGCAAGTAGGTGGTTTTTACAATAGCAAAGTCGCTAGTTAGAAAGTTTTAAGACGGTTTGACAATCCGCCGGCGTTTGGCGCGGGCTGGTGCGGTAGCTAAAAGCTCTTGGCATTGTTTCTCAGTTAGCTTGGCTGGTTCCATATCTTTGGGAATCTTGGCATTCTTTTTGCCGTCAGTAATATAGGGTCCGAACCGGCCATTGAGGACCTTGATCCCGCTGTCGAATATCTGAATATTTTTGGCTTTTTCATCAGCTACTTTTTCGGCGATAAGCTCGAGCGCCCGGTTGTGGGTAACGGTGAGTGGGTCATCCGGCTTAATGGAGGCGTATAGTTTGCCCCACTGGATATAGGGTCCGAACCGGCCAAAGTTGGCTTTGATGTCTTCCCCGTCAGTGGTTTGACCGATTATGCGTGGCAGTTTGAACAGTTCTAGTGCTTCTTCGAGCGTGACATCGTCGAGGCGGCGGCCGGTGGGGAGCGGCGCAAATTTGGGTTTATCATCATTGCCGTCTTTGTCTTTATCGGTGGCTTCGCCGAGTTGCAGCATGGGGCCGTAGCGGCCGAGTCTGGCGATGACCGGCTTGCCGGTTTTGGGATCCGTGCCCAGTTCGCGGGCGCCGGCGGCTTCCATACGCGAAATGTCTGCGGCAGCCTCGACAGTGGTGTGGAATGGGCCGTAGAATTCGGCGATCATCCGGTTCCAGGTTTGCTTGCCATCGGCGATGTCGTCGAACTCGTCCTCGACCTTGGCGGTGAAGTTAAAGTCCACAACTGCCGGGAAATGCTGGACCAAAAAGTCGTTGACTAGCATGCCCACGGAGGTCGGGAAAAGTTTGCCGCGGTCGGCGCCGTATATTTCGACGGTGTTGTCTTCCTGGATTTTGCTGTCTTTGAGTTCGAATTTTTGGACTGGGCGCTCTTTGCCTTCCAGGTCGCCCTTAACGACATATTCGCGGTCTTGGATGGTTGAGATGGTTGGTGCGTATGTACTCGGGCGGCCGATGCCCATTTCTTCGAGCCGCTTAACGAGTGAAGCCTCGGTATAGCGGGCTTTGGGGCGGTCGTAAACCTGGGTAGCTAGCATGGCATCGAGTGGTACGCTTTGGCCGACTTCGAGCGGTGGCAAAATCCCCTCTTCCTCGGTCTCTTCGTCGCTTTCGTGGGCTAAATAAAGCTTAAGGAAGCCATCAAATACGACTACCTCGCCTTTGGCCTGGAGCTGTTCGGGCCGGGTGGAAATGGCTACAGCGGCGGTAGTGCGCTCAAGTTGAGCATCGGCCATTTGTGAGGCGACGGTGCGTTTCCAGATGAGTTCGTATAAGCGCTGCTCGTTGCGGTCGCCGGCGGTAGTGGCGTGGTTGAAATGGGTGGGGCGAATGGCCTCGTGGGCCTCCTGAGCCCCGGCTGATTTGGTGGTGAATTGCCGCCGGGCGTAGTATTTGTCACCGAAGTCCTTTTTGATGGTGGCGGCTGCGGCGTCGAGGGCGAGGTCGCTGAGGTGGACCGAGTCGGTACGCATGTAGGTGATTTTACCGGCTTCGTATAATTTCTGAGCGACGACCATAGTTTGGCGGACGCTAAAGCTGAGTTTGCGGCTGGCCTCTTGCTGGAGTGTGGAGGTGGTAAACGGTGCGGCCGGTGTGCGCTTGCCGGGCTTGGTTTCCAGGCTGGCAACGCTGAAATCGGCGCCAAGGCAATCTTGCAAGAATTTTTCGGCTTCCTTGGCGGTTTTGAATTTGGTTGGCAGTTCGGCTTTGAGGACAGCTCCCCCATCCAGGGTGAATTCGGCAGTGATTTTGTAGCCGGATTTAGCGGTGAAGCCTTCGATTTCCCGCTCGCGCTCGACGATGACGCGGACGGCTACACTCTGGACCCGGCCGGCGCTGAGGCCGGTTTGGATTTTTTTCCACAATACGGGTGAGAGTTCGTACCCGACCAGGCGGTCGAGGACGCGCCGGGCTTGCTGGGCGTCTACCAGGTTTTGATCGACAAACCGCGGGCTTTCGATAGCCCGCTTGATAGCCCGCTCGGTGATTTCGTGGAATACAATCCGTTTAGTTTTTTTGGGATCTAATCCAAGGGCTAGGCACAAGTGCCAGGCAATGGCCTCTCCTTCGCGGTCTTCATCGGAGGCCAGCCAGACGGATTCGACAGTTTTGGCCAGTTTCTTGAGTTCGGCGATGCGCTTCTTCTTGTCCGGGCTGACCTCGTAAGCTGGCTTAAAGCCGTGCTCAATGTCCACGCCCATGCCGCTTTTGGGCAAATCGCGGACGTGGCCAAACGAGGCTTCGACTATATAACTGGGGCCTAAATACTGGCTAATGGTCTTGGCTTTAGCCGGGCTTTCAACGATGACGAGGTGTTTGCTCATGACGCCTAGCATATCGTGGTTGTCAACGGTCTGTCTATAAGAATCGGCCCGTTACCTTGTGGAAGGCAACGGGCGAGGTTAGGCCGTATTCGGGGCCCTAATGAGCGGTGTTCTGGGGAAAAATGCCGAGCTCAGCTAACTCTTGAAGAGCTGTTTCCCGGATATTGTTGTCAAGGAGTTCAAGCTTTGCAACTATCTCTCCTTCGCGGCCGACATAGACGACTCCGCCGCCAACGGCGAGCTGGTCCAGAAGATTACTTAGTGGTATTTGGCCATAGCACCTGGTTATATTTGCAAAATACACGTTACGTGCCGGCGCGGGCGTGGTCATGCTCACTCCTTGGGTACTGAGCTCACTCGGTATGAGCGGGGTGGCTAGGGGAAGATCCGGTTCTATTATATCTTAATTCAGTTTTTCCGAAAAATTGGTGTGACGGAGGACTTAAGAACCCGTCACCGGTGTGGTGACGGGGTTTTGGTGCGTGCAGATCGACTAGTTTGGTGCGATGTGCCGATAAACGGTATGCCATTTAAGAAGCGGCCCGTTACTTGTGGTAGGTAACGGGCCGGATGGTTGGTGGATGTTGATTGTTACTTTAGTGCGAGGTTACATTCTTGTGAGACATCGGGAAACACAGTTCTTAGCTTGTGCCTTGGCTTCCTCTTTTGTGAGATGTTCGTGGGCGGCTTTCCGGGCTAAGCCAGTTAACGAGCGGGCTAATTCATTGAGCGGGTGCCCGTTCAGGCTCTCAACCCACTGGGTGTCGAATGAGCCGGGCCGTTCATGTAGCTTCGTGGCGAGTGCTACAAGGGTTGGAATACGGTCGGTGTTACGTTGAAGGCTATATCCTTCAGGGTAACAGAATATGCCACGTTGCCATTTGTAGAGGTATCCGATAGCGACTTGCGATCTTGTGTAGACCGTAACTGGCGACACATGTGGGATGCGCTTCATGGCGTATCCGATAGCCTGCAGCTCGGCGACCGCGGCGGGCTCTACCCCGATTGCCGGAGGGGGATGCGGAAAAGATGCTAGCCCAAACATGCCATTACTTATGACGTAACCATAGCAGGCGCTCCCCAGAGTTGTTGTTGAATCCGAGGCTAGCTCCAAGACGTGAGTTTTAGGTCCGTCTACATGTGCCGTGCAGTTGAATCTTCTCAATGTAGTTACCTCTCAAGTTTCGGCCGGCCAAATTAGGTACTTCCTCTGGACAAATGTATAATACCATCAATTTTTTGTTAATCAATGGACAAAACTAAATCTTTGTGCTACAGTAATGGCAATTGTATTCGTGAATCCGCGGTTCCTCTACTCAAAGCTGCTGATGTTCATGGAGGCAGTTTTAAGTAAATAAAGGAATCCCTTTGTATCCACAGAGTTCACTGTCTGGACGTGGCCGTCGTGGTGCGCGCCCAATGTATTCGTCGAAAAATCGCCGCCCTGTGCGCGAAAAGACGATCGATCCGAATAAATTTATTAATAAAGCTATAGCTGTGCGTGAAGAAGTGGTGTTTGAGCCAACCAACACGTTTGTTGATTTTGGCTTTGACAAGCGCTTGCAGTCCAATGTGGAGTCACATGGCTATGAGCACCCGACACCGATTCAGGACGGGGCTATTACGCATGTGCTGGAAGGCCGCGACCTGATTGGCTTGGCCAACACTGGTACGGGTAAGACGGCGGCGTTTCTGCTGCCGACGCTTCAGCGAATGATGGAACGCAAAGCCCACCGGGCACTCATTATGGTGCCGACCCGTGAGCTGGCGGTGCAGATTGAGGAAGAGTTCCGGATGTTTGCCGCCGGTCTTAATGTCTATGCCGCGTTGGTGGTAGGTGGCGCTTCGATCAATAAACAGTTGTCGCAATTGCGCCGCCGGCCGCAGTTTATTATTGGTACGCCCGGCCGCATTAAGGATTTGTTGGAAAACTACGGCATTAAGCTGGACGGTTTCGACGTTCTGGTGCTAGATGAGGCTGATCGCATGTTGGACATGGGCTTTATCCGTGATATCCGCGCCATTATGAGCCACGTGCCTGAGCAGCGCCAAACGTTGTTTTTGAGCGCAACTATTACGCCTGATATTGAACAGCTCATTACGACTATTCTTAAAGACCCGGTCACGGTTAGTGTTCGCAAGGGTGAAACGAGTGACCATGTCGAGCAGGATGTAGTGTACGTGGATGGTGGCAAAGAAGCCAAGGAGCTCAAATTGGTTGAGCTGCTGGGAGACCCGTCGTTTAAGAAAGTCCTCATCTTTGGTGAGACCAAGTGGGGTGTTCAGAAGCTCAGCGACCGCCTGAACAAACAAGGTTTTAAGGTGACGGCAATTCATGGCAATAAGAGCCAGCCACAACGCCAGAAGGCTCTGAATGACTTTAAGAGCGAACGGGTGCAGGCTTTGATTGCGACCGATGTGGCTGCACGTGGTCTTGATATCCCGAACGTATCGCACGTTATCAATTATGATGCACCAAAGCAGTACGATGACTACGTGCACCGTATAGGCCGGACTGGCCGGGCAGGGGCTCGTGGGCATGCGCTGACGTTTGTGAACGGCCGCGCTCCGATTACTCGGTAGCTTTTAGACTAATAAAATAGTAGCCCCAGCCATAATCTGGCTGGGGCTTGTGTGTGACGCTTACTTACTGGAAGCGGAAAAAAATGCGTCCTTGTTCCAGTTGAGCTATTAGCTCGATGATTTCCTTTAACTCTGCCGGAATAGCACCCTTGCCCGTAAGAGCATCCTTTGGACGAAGCGATAGCATGAGGTCGATGACGGTGCCAGGAAGCCCGATAAACTCATCTTTGACTACGAGCCTGGTGGTTCTGATAGTCTGGACGGTTTTGTTGATGGTGCTAGAGGCTACGCAGATTTTTAGGACCACCTCCGGTGGATCATTGGGGGTTTCCCGCGCCCGGCTGACATCTTCGCTATCGACGTGGAGAATGACAACGCCATTGTTCATTTGAATAAGGTGGTGGTATCCCGAGCCGGATATGAGTGCAACCTGCTTGTTTTCGGCAAGAATTGTTCTCACGTAAGCTATGAACGTGAGAGTTGCAGACCGGTGGACGGTATCCGCTCGATATCCGATGATCTGGTTGGCGGCCAAAAAGATGCACAGGGCGGCTAGTAGCAGGTACAAAGTCATAGCTGGCAGGGTGGTAGTTTGGAAGCGGAAGATGGCAGCCTCAATTAGAACCACTAACATAACCAGGGGCAAAGCTATGAAACGCAGAGTTGGGTTGTCGCGTAGGCTACCAATGAGTTTACCCCAGATGCCTTTCAAGGCTGCTCCCTAGGTTGTGAACGATTGGCGAATAGTATTTATATCATAAAGAAGTCCCCCGGCCAATAGTCGGTCGGGAGACCTGCTGTTTTGTTGCCTGGGCTAGGCCTGTCGCTCGATGATCTGTCCGTCGGCAAGCTCAGATGTGAAGTCGACAATCTCTTGGGGCTCGGCTGGCAAGCTATCGGTGATTGGTTCGTTGAGGGCGAATGACATCCTGATGAGGCTTGCGGATTCAAGCAGCCGGGTTTCTTCGACCGTTGTTTTGATAATTTTAACGGCTTGCCAAGTCTGACTGATTGTCGGGATGATAGTCCAGACTTTTAAGACAACTTCGGGCTGCTGGTCGTCGCTTTCAGCTACCCGTATAAGGTCCTCGTCGTGGATGTGAAAAACGTGCAGAGAGTGTTTTAGCTGAAGGATCGTGTAGATACCGCTGCTTGACTGTACGGCTGCCATTTGATGCCCGAGCAAAAAGGTGTCCAGCTGGTCTTTGAGCTTGTAAGTTGCGATGCGAGTCGGACGCACTGCCCAATATCCGATCAGCATGTTCCCGGCGATGAAGGCTTCATACAGCGCAAATGCGGCCGTAAGAACCGCGAAAGGCAGGTTGTCGGAATGGAGAAACCACCAGGCGACCCCTGCTGTTATGGTCATGAACGAAGTGACGAGCATGATCAGAGCACGCGATACCGGGCGGCGTTTGGACTCGATGAACGTGCGCCAGGTGGTTTTCAAGACTACCTCCGGGGGACGAAGGACACCAGACGGGGTCTATTATGCAACAAAGACTCTTAAGTCGCAATCTTAAAAGTCTTTGTTGTTTGAGTGAAAACTGGTTATTACGATGTTGAGTCAGGCTTGGAACCGCGGGCAATCATGCTGATTATCCAGGCCAGTACCCAGACGGCTACGATAGCTGCTAGGGCTGGTAAGTCGAAGAAGCCGATGCCGTTTGTGGGTGGCGGACTGGCGAATAGGCTTTGAAACGGTGCCACGAGCCAATCAGTTGCTGCAAATAGTACTGCCACGAAGGCATTTGAAGTGTCTGATGTAAAAAGGGCCATCACAAATCGCAGTGCCAGCAGCAGGTTTAAGATGCCAGCCACAATTTGTACGACTTGCTCCACTGGTGTGTAGTCACCGGCTGTGCCCGGTTCATAATATGATTGTCGGGCAGGCGCCGCGATGCTTTCGTAGAATTTATCGTGGTCTCCGTAAAACTCGTTGTTATCGCTGCTGCTGCGATCGCGTTGTTCGCGCCGCTTGGGCGAATCAAGACGTGCCATGGCAAATACCTCACGGTTACTTAGGATGATAATGCTCTTTGCCGGCAGGCGTTGCATTGGGCTAAGTTACAATAGTATGGATATGCTTTGGAGAAATGTTAAGCCGCCAATACCCGGATGAGTATTGGCGGCTGAGGTTGGGTCGGCGGTTAGGCTGTCATGAAGCCTTCAGGCGGGTGAGAAGTGACGGTTGGTCTGCTTGACTGTATATCTCCAGCGCCTCAAGAAGGAGAAACTCGCGCCAATCCGGGGTAGTACATTGCGCGCCTGTTTGGGCGCTTAGCTTCTGGGCTGCTGCGGCGAGCTGGCCATCGTATTCATGGAGTTTTTGCCGGATGGTGGCGATTGAGCCGAGCGTACGGCTCTGAATGGCAACTGTTTCGGCGCCCACCATCAGAATGTAGCCTAGGGCGGCATCAGTTCCCCGGGCCGTCTCCTTGATGATGCTTTGCGGGTCCAGTGATCCCATCGGGGACTCCTATGGTCGCGTGGGCAATATCCGTAGCTTCGTGATGAAGCGAAGTAATTGTAGAATGAATGGTCGTATAAGTAAACCTTATTGGTCGGCATCGTTAGGGCGTTCGTAGAGTACGCCGGCCTTGGGTTGCTGCGGGCTGGGGCTGGCGGTTACTCCGCCGACATCGGCCAGGTCCAGGGTGATAGTATCGCCAGCTTTGGCTTGGCCACGCAGTATTTGGCCGGCTACGGCGTCTTCGACCCGGCGCTGGACCATGCGGCGCATAGGTCGGGCACCCAGCCGTGGGTCGTAGCCGGCCGCTACGAGCTGGGCAATGGCGGCGTCGGTCAGGGCGACTTGGATCTTTTGCGGTTCAAGGGTGTGGTTGACCTCGCCAACCATTAGCTTGACGACTTCGACCAGCTCGATGGGCTTGAGTGGCCTGAACAAAACGATTTCATCAAAGCGGTTGAGCAATTCCGGCTTAAATTGCCCGGAGGTAATGAGATCTTCGGTGAACTTTTGCTCAAAGGCTTCCAGTTCTTCGCCGGCTTCGATGTGTTTGCGAATCTCATCGGCGCCGGCGTTAGACGTGGCAATGACGATGGCATCTTTGAATGAGGCTGGTTTGTTGGACGAGTCGGTCAGATTGCCTTCATCCAGTAACTGGAGGAAAAGATTGAGGATATTCGGGTTGGCTTTTTCGATCTCATCGAATAACACAACACTAAAAGGTGATGTGCGAACCTTGGCCAGCAATCCGGCCGGGTTGTCGGCGGCACTAGCGAGCAGGCGCGTTACGTCCGTGGTTTGTTGGTACTCGCTCATATCGAGGCGGATCATATTGGCTTCGGAGCCAAAGTAAAGCGCGGCTAGGCTGCGGGCTAGCTCAGTTTTACCAACGCCGGTCGGGCCTAAGAACAGGAATGAGCCGATGGGCCGTTTGGGGTTGGATACACCGGCCCGGGCACGGCGCAGCGCTGCGGCAACTACGCTAACGGCGCGGCTCTGGTTGATCATGCGTTGGTGGATGCGGTCTTCTAAGTGCAGGAGCACGTCGGACTCGTCGGCGCTGGCGGTTTGGACCTTGACCCCGATCTGGCTTTCAACGGCTTGCTGGACGCTAACTGGGGTAATAAAAGGTCCTTCGGGATAATTTAGGGCAGCTTCGAGGAGCTTGAGCGCCCGGCCAGGATAAGCTTCTTCCTGAAAATACCGTCCTGATAGGCGGTAGGCTTCGACCAAGGCCGGGTAGGTGGTAATGAATCGCCCGCCTTCGAGGATGAGTGCCCGGTCGGCTAAGAGCCGGATAGTTTCAGCTTGGGGTGCTTCAGTGAGAACCAAAGGCGTCAGCAGGCTGGTCATGGCGGTATTAGTGGCTTTAAGTTTCTGCCAGTCTCCCGGGGTTAAACCTAGTACGAGCTTGAGGTTGCGGGATTGGAGCACCGGCAATAAAATCTGGCTCAGATTGACGGCACCGGTTCCCTGCCCGAAGAAAAGCTGGGCTTCGTCGAGTGCTACGACAATATTGCCGGCATGGATAGCTTCGGATAATAATGTCATGACAATGCGTTCGAGATCGCCGGCATGCTCTTGTTGGCTCAAAATGAGCGTAGCGTTGAGCGAGAAGATCTGATAATGATCGAGGTTGGCATTGCTTTTGCCCTGCAGAAGGCGGTCTGCCAAGCCATATAGGAGGGCTGTTTTACCGATGCCGGGCTCGCCGATTACGGTCACGCTGCCATTGGCGCTGGCTAGCGCGCTAATGAGGGAGTCAAGTTGATTGGTACGCTCCTGGATACCAAATTGCTGGCCGCCTAGCTCAACCTGGCGGCTGATGTTTTGACCGAAGTGCGACAATGTGGGAGTAAAGCCGGCTGCCCAATCCCGGGCGATACCACCATAGGTCGGCCGCTCGGCATGCTGGAAGGCTTCTAGCCGGGCCAGCCACGCTACTCCTTCGTCGATATCGGCCGGGGTTAGCTTGACGGCGGTGAGGAGGTTTTGGAGCGATGGTGACAGGCTGATGACCCCGGCCATGATGGTGGCGGGACTTAGCCTGGTTGTGCCGGCTGCCCCGGCCCGGCTAGCAGCTTCGTTCCAAAGCTGGTCGTGGCTAAATGTGGTATCGGCCAGGCTGGCCGCAATGACGTCCGGATGCAGCCCGAACCGGGTCATCATAAACTTGGCCTGCCAGGTGCCGGATATGATGTTCCAGAGCTCGGTGGCGGTTTGATTCGGGCGGTAGGCAGCAACGAGTTCAGGGGGCAGTAATGACTCGAGCCGGGTTGTGCTGCCGATGGGAGCGGCGGTTAGAGTAAGAACCTCGCGCTTGAGCCAAAACCATATACATATCAGTCCGATAGCTGCTCCGGCTAAGCTGAGGGCTTTGTGGTAGCCGGTTAACCACAAAAGGGCGGCAGTGGCTGCCAGGAGTCCGGATAGGACTAATATCCCTGAGGCGATTTGCTTGGCCCAGTGCGCTTGGAGGCGGGCCTCAGAAACGCGGGCAGAGAAACTATTAAACGAGTGCTCGTTCATAGTGCGAGTCCTCCGGCCATCAGTCCTATGCTAATGAGCGGCAAGATTGGCCAGAGTATTACTAATAGACCGCCTAGTACCAGGGTTAGAGTAATCATTATTACGGCCGTAAAGAGTGCAATAATCCGGATGCTAAAACCGACGCCCCTGGATACGGCATTATCGGCCAGGGCGTGTACCCGTTGCTGGAGGGAGCCTCCGGGTGGAGACATGATCCGGCGCCAGGGTTGAAATAGTGTTCTGAGTAGGAGTGATATGGAGAAGTAGGCGTAGGTTTGCCTGGCGCGGCCAATGACACGGTTAGCCATATCCCGCCAGCCTGGACCGTACCACCACTGGATAAAGCCAAATACAAGCATAAGGATATTGTACCATTGACGGCTTATAGGGCTAACTTATCGGATATTTGAGCTCAAGATGAGCGTGAATCCGGTTTCAGGCGGCGATTATAGCCATAAAAGGGTTGACAAATGTTGCATTATAAGCTATACTGTTTTGCGTCCTGAAGAAGACCCTTGTATATGGGTCTTTTTTCGTGAGGACGAGTTAGTAAACGAAAGGATAGCGTGCCGCACCCCCTGCGGCCACTATGCGTAACATCACCCCGCTAACAGCAGCTTTGCTGCTATTAGCTACTCAGGCGAATAACCCACTGGTGGGTACCGCCGCCTTAGCTGAGACTCCGGTCCAGGCTGAGACACGTTATGAGGTGACTCTTCAAACCAACACGGCCTCGGGCGTCGTAGTTATCGGCCAAAAGCAGCCGGACTACGAAGCCGAGGTCCTAGCTCCACTTCACGCTGCGCAAGCGGCTGAAGTGGCCCGCAAGCAGGCTGCCGCTCAGGCTGTCCGTGCTGCGGCGAAGGCTAAGACCACAAAAAGCCAAGCTGCTAAGTCGGCGGTGACTCTGGTACATGTACCGGGTACCCACACCGACTGGATGCGCGCGGCTGGCATAGCCGAAAGCGATTTCGGTTATGTGGATTACATCATCGGCCGGGAATCCGGCTGGGGTGTAACCAAATCAAACTACGGTGGTTCCGGCGCTTATGGTCTGGGTCAAGCCCTGCCCGCCAGTAAAATGGCGCGGTTCGGTGCTGACTATCTGACCAACCCGGTGACCCAGCTCAAGTGGGCTGATTCGTATGCTAAGAGCCGTTATGGTTCCTGGGCAAACGCTTACAGCCACTGGACGGTTCGCCACAGCTGGTAAAGTTCCGTTAGTTTCGACAAAACCCCGCCATTTTGGCGGGGTTTTGGGTGTTGGCGAGATAATCCACAAACTTGTCCGGGATTATATCACACACATGGGAGTTTTACTCTGCTTGTTTTGCCCGAAGTTTGCACTAATTCGCCACCATCTGGTGGTGTCCAGGAATTTCTTTGCCAAAGGCATTTGTTGAGTGTGAATAACGCATTGGACAGAGATTTGAAGGCGAAGGTCGGTTGGTTAAACATCCAAAGGATTTAGCGAAGAATTTGTACGGCCGTGGCTTTGTCCAATATTTCGCGAACTTCTTGCGGTGATTTTGCATCCATGAGCCGGGCTCGGAGTTCAGCTGCTCCCGGCCAGCCTGTGATGTAGACCTTGAAGAATTTTTTAAGGACTTGAAACGGTTTAGTGCTTCCCCATCGTTCGTATAGCTCAAGGTGGCGGAGAAGAATTTGGATCATATCATCGGGAGTGTGTTCAGTTGGCTGCTTGGCAAAGGTAAATAGATTGTGGAAAATCCCCCGGCCGATCATAATGCCGTCAACATCGGTTTGCGCGGCGAGTATTTCGCCATGGGCATGGTCTATAACATCCCCGTTGCCAATGATGATGGTGCTGGGGGCTTGTGAGTTGCGCAGCTGGACAACTTTGGCGATTTCGTCCCAGTGGGCAGGGACCCGGCTCATTTCACGGACTGTGCGGCCATGCATGGTTAGCGCGGCCAGATTTTGGGTTAACAGGAACCCAGCCCACTGTTCGGTGATAATTTGGTTGAGGCCGAGGCGGGTTTTAACACTGACCGGCAGTTCGGGCGCGCCGGCCTTGGTGGCGGCAATAATGTCGGCGACTTGGCTGTTGCGGCCAATGAGACCACCACAGCAGCCGCGGGCGACAATGCCGCGCTCAGGGCAGCCGAGGTTGATATCAATGCCGGCGAAGCCAATGTCTGCAATGTCGCGGGCTGTGGCGTAGTATTTCTCGGGATCCGAGCCCCAGATCTGTGCCACGAGTGGCCGGCTCAGACCCGGCTCGATGCGCAGTCGCTCCATAGTGCGCTTGCGGCCGGGCGATTGCAGGCCGTCAGTGGATACGAACTCGGTAAACAAGACTTCTGGGCCGTCTACCTCGGCTACGAGTTGGCGAAATACGACGTCCGTGACGTCGTCCATGGGAGCCAACACAAAAAAAGGCCTCGGAAGTTGTTGCCAAAAGTTCATTTTAGTATTATAACATGACTTCTATCTTAACGGGCGGCCCAAACGCCGGCGCCGAGGTTGCGGACCTTGCCGGTAATCTCCATGAGACTGATAACACTAGCGAACTCAGCCGGCTTAAGTCCGGTCTCTTCGATAAGGCTTTGGGTTTTGGTGGTGCCATGCTTGAGCAACTCGACGATTTTGGCCTCATGCGGGTTCTGGGCCTTGATAATAGAGGCCGGAATGGCGGCAGTTTTTAGATTGAGTGCTTCCAGGACGTCCGTACTGGAGGTAATGGGCACTGCGCCTTTGCGAATGAGATTGTTGGGCCCGGCGGCAGACAGGCGGGTGATGTCTCCCGGGACTGCCATAAGGGTGCGGTTTTGTCTGAGGGTAAAGTTAGCCGTGAGCATAGAACCGCCGGTGGCGCCGGACTCCACTACAATGGTGCCGATACAGAGGCCGGAAATAATTTGGTTACGTTCGACAAAATGGTTTTTAAAGGTTTCGGTGCCCACCGGGTATCCAGACACAATAGCACCTCCAGTGGTCAAGATTTCGACGGCCATGTCGCGGTGGCTGGATGGGTAAATGCGGTCGAGGCCGCCGGCCATAACTGCAACGGTTCGGCCGCCTGCATCCAGGGCGGCCCGGTGGGCGACACTATCGATGCCTAGAGCTAGTCCGCTTACGATGGGGAATCCCGCCCGGGCCAGATCGCTGGCAAGATCATAGGCCACAAGTTTGCCGTAACTCGTCAACGACCGTGTTCCCACAATGGCAATCATCGGTTCGATTGGCAAATTGCCCAGTACGTACAACGGGCTTGGTGGAGCCTCAATTTCTTTCAATTGAGTGGGATAATCGGGATTTTGGAGAAATAATTGATTAATTTGCATAAAATGTGTTGACATAATTAACTTAGTGTGTTAGTATACTGAGCATGCCTCTTAAATAGAGGTTGAACCAAACAAACATACCACTAATCTGCCTGTAGCGGTATCTAAATGCACCCTCCTTTAGATACTTTGCTTGCAGGTAGATTAGTCCCTTCAATACCCGTTACTCATGATTTAGAGTCTCGCACAAAACGCCTTACGGCGCGGCATTGAAGGGTGTCATAAAAGACCCGGCTCGGATTTGACCACCCATCTCCGTTGTCCGGGTCTTTTATGATGTAAAGGAGCGTATCGTTCGTTCGGTAATTGTACGGTATGAGGTGAAAGTATGCAAGATGTTTAAACTGTCCGTGATGATTGATGGGTGGTTCGGGCATTAGCCTTGGCTACCTTAATCATTTTTATGAGATACTTGGCCTACTATGAATTATCAATTGACTACCCTGCCTGGTTTGTCTGATGTTTTTAAGCAAGAACTGGCAGAATGGCTGTCTGAGGTGAAAGTCACTGAGGTGATGAGGACGCGCAATAATGACATTGTCCTGGTTCGTTATGCCGGGGACGTGAAGCAATTGCAAAAGATGCGGCTGATGGAAGACACGTATGTGACACTGGGGCGGGTGAAGCTGAGTGGCGGACTGGCTGACATGAAGACGCTGTCGGCGGCGGCGGTTTGGAGCGGGCCGTTGCGGGAGGCGCTGAACTTGTGGTCACGCTACACTGGCCAGTCATTGACGAAGCGCCAGACATTTCGGGTAGTGGTGCAGGCTGATGATGTACGCTGGCGGCAATACCGGCGGCAGGACATGATGCTAGCGGCAGAGCGGGCACTGCTGCGGGTAGGTTCGAGTTGGCGGCTGGACCGGGATCAGGCGCCGCTGGAGGTTTGGCTACAGCAAGCCCGGCGGCAACTGCTAGTGAGTGTACGGCTGACTACGGGTTTGGACCGCCAGCATGGTGGCCGCGAGGTGGAGCGGGCGGCGGCGTTGCGGCCGAGTGTGGCAGCGGCGATGGTGTGGTTGTCGCGGCCGGCCGATGATGATGTGTTCTTGGACCCGATGTGCGGCAGCGGCACCTTGCTTTTGGAGCGGGCTGTAGCCGGCCGTTACCAACTACTGCTCGGCGGTGATATTGAGGCGGCGGCTGTCGAGACAACACTGGCTAATTTTGGCCCACGCCATCAACCGCGGCGGATTGAGCGGTGGGATGCGACAGATTTGCCGCTTGAGGACGGATCAGTTAGTAAGGTTGTGACTAATTTGCCGTGGGGTCGCCAAATTGGAGAGAAGGCGGTGCTGCCTCAGCTGTATGCCGGGTTCGTGGCTGAGGCTGGCCGGGTACTCCACCCTGGTGGTCGTTTGGTGGTGTTAACGAGCGAATGGGATATTTTTAAGGGTATTTTGGCTCGTCAGGCTGGGTTTCAGATAGAGCAGATCGTCACAAACGTTGAGATATTGGGCCGCCGGGCTGATATTTTTGTTGTAAACCGGGCGTAATGTGATGTTATGCCATTGCTTTAGCAGTGTATTTATAGTATAAGTATAGCTGATCCAAAGAGCGTTTGATCTGGAGATGCTCTAGACACAGCGATTGCACCTACTCCTGGAAAGGAGTGTTATATGACTCTACGGACTGATGAACCTCCGGGTCTCCAGAAGAAGGACTATGACGAGCATTTTCACATTTTCCTCATTATCGCCAGTGTGTTTGTGCCGGTGGTGGTGCTCGTGCTGGTGGTGGCTCTGTACTTCTATATGATCTTCAATAGCACCCAGGGGTTGCTGTTTGTCGCTATTGTCGCGGGAGTGATGGGGTATCTCACACGAAAGCACGACAGGCTCGACTCGACTGCCAGTTGGGCAACCGTCGTCGCTGCTCTTGTGGCCTACAGCTCGTTTTGGGCGGCGGCACTGATAAGTCTGGTGGCGCTTGGCGCAGCCGGGTATCTCGTGGCGAGGGAATTGGTGCTCGAGAGAAATCGGCGATTGAGTTTTGGCCGTGGTGAGGTAGGCCTGGAGTTGGATGCGCCGGCGTGGACGTTGAGGAGGTCATATAAGTTTGATGTTCAGGTGACCATCGAGACAACCGTCAAGGTAGTACGGCCATGGTGGATGCTGAAGCGGTTCAACTGTGGGCATGTGTCGGTTGATACCGCTGTCCAGGGGGATGAGCTGCTAAACCATCTGCCTTGGGTTCGGGACCCATACCGGTTTGCCGCGTTGGTTAGGCAGGCCAAGGCTAGAATGCGCGACAAGGCGAGGGCGCCCATGATCTTTGAGGGCGAGCAGACGGAGAAGGGATTCCTGTTGACGCAGATTTTGCCAGATGGTTTTAAGCTGTGAAAATACCCTGCCGACCTATGGTTGGCAGGGTATCTTTTTTGTTACTTGGTCTAAGCCAGTAGACCCTCTTTATTGCGCCTTAAGTATAGCCTACCTAGAGCAGATCGAATGTGCTTTCGTTTAGCTGGTCTTGTGCGAGCTCGGAGGCGATGATACCGGCGGCGCGGGCAGTAACTGTGGGTAGCTGCGGGCGTTCTACGCCGTTGAAGGGCTTGAGGACATATACCTCGCTGGTTTCAATGGACCGGTCGTTGAGGCTAATACCCATGCGGACACGCACAAAATCCGGACCGATCTGCTGAATGGTAGATCTAATCCCCTGCTGGCCGCTGGTGCCACCGCGCCGGAGGCGAAGACGGCCGAACGGTACGTCGACGTCATCGAAGATAGTCCAGACGTTTGCAGGGTTAATTTTGTAAAACCGCATTATTTTTTGGACGGCCTGGCCGCTGAGATTCATCATGGTTTGAGGTTTGGCCAGGATGATGCGCTGGTCGCCTAGGCTGGTTTCGGAGACGGCGGCCTTGAATTTGGACTCAGTGCGCCAGCTGGCGGCTAGATCTGTGGCGAGTTGGTCTATGACCATGAAGCCAATATTGTGGCGGGTTTGGGCGTACCGTTCGCCGACGTTGCCGAGTCCGATAACTAGTTTCATCGTTTACCCTCAGTGTATTTGGCATCACCGTGTTTGTGGCGGAAGATAAGGCGGATGGGCGTGCCGGTAAAATCGTGTTCTTCGCGCAAATTGTTTTCGATGTAGCGTTTGTAGCCCCAGTGAATGAGGTCTGGGTAGGTGGCAAAGAAAGTCAGCTCCGGCGGATTGGTACCGGTTTGGGTAACGTAGTTGATCTTGGGCTGGCGGTTTTTGAGCCCGGCTGGGGGTTGTTTGAGGATAAGCTTCTCGATAAAACGGTTGAGTGGGCCGGTTGGTAATTGGGTTTGGCACCTTTCATCAATGGCGGTGGCCAGTTCGAGGAGTTTGGTGACGTGCAGGCCGGTGACGGCGGAGGTAAAGACGAGCGGCGCCCACCAGGCAAACTGGAATTCTTTTTGGATGCGGGCGGCCATGTGGACCTGGGTTTTGTCGTCTTTTTCGACGGCGTCCCATTTATTCATGACTAGCACCAGACCCTTACCGGCTTCGATGATTTGGCCGGCCAGGTTAAGGTCGCTGGCCACAACGCCGTCGGTGGCATCGAGCACGAGGAAGCAAATGTCAGCCTCGTGGATCGCGCTCATGGTGCGTAGAGTAGAGTACTTTTCAATCCCCTGCTCGATTTTGCCGCGACGGCGCAGGCCGGCGGTGTCTACGAGTTCGATGGTGCGGCTGTGGTAGCGGATTTGGTTGGCATTGACGTCGCGGGTGGTGCCGGGGGCGTTTGATACTACGGCCTGCTGTTTCCCGAGCAGCGCGTTGAGCAGGCTGGATTTGCCGACATTTGGCCGGCCGATGATGCTAAGGCGCAGCGGCGGATCGGTTTCTGGGGACGGCCGGCGGTCGATGTGGGCAGTGATGGCGTCGAGCAGGTCGCCGGTGCCGCGGCCATGGATGGCTGATACCGGGATGATTTCGGGCACGCCGAGGCGGCGGAATTCGTCGGGAACGGTGGCGCCCAGGGTATCGGATTTGCCGAGCGCCAACACGACCGGTTTGCCAGTTTTGAGGGCTAGGCGGGCGGCTTCTTGGTCTTCGAGGGTCAGCATGGTGCCGGCGTCAACAACTACCACTAGGACGTCGGCGATGGTGGCGACCCCGCGGACCTGGTCTTGGGCGGCGGCTTCGATCTCCCCCGCCGCCTTGGTGAGGCCGGCTGTATCGACTAGCACAAAGTTAAAGCCGCGCCAGCCGACGTGGGCGTAGTTGGCGTCGCGGGTGGTGCCGGCGGTCTCGTGCGTGATGGCCTGGCGGCTGCCGCTCAGACGATTAAAGAGGCTTGATTTGCCGGTATTCGGCCGGCCGATGATAGCCACGAGCGGGGTTACAGCCATTGATAACTACGTCCAATCCAGTTTACTAAACTCTGAGTCTGGCCGAACCGGTCTTTGGAACCGAGGACTACCGTGATAACGTCATGGCCGTCGATGCGGGTAAGTCCCACGAAACATTGACCGGCAGCCAGCGTGTATCCCGTTTTTATACCATGAAACTGGCCCGTAGGCAACAGAATATTGGTAGAGGTGTGACTGAGGGTGCGGCCGGAGGTTGAGCGAATGGTTACAAACGGCTCTTTGACAGCGTCTTGGATGACCGGGTTTTCCAGTGAAAGCAGCGCGATTTTGCCCAGAGCGGTGGCTGTGGCGTAGTTGCCGGTATCTTGCAATCCGCTCGGGTTGGTAAAGTGGGTGCCGGAAATATCCCAGGCGGCCATTTTGGAGTTCATTTGGCTGGCGAATTTTGCGGGTGAACCGCTGTCGTAGATGGCTAAGGCATCAGCGGCATCATTGGCTGAGGGTACCAAGGCGGCCTTAACCAGATCGCTCAGCTGGTATTTATCGCCTGGCGTGAGGCCGATGACATAATCTTCCGGTCCATATTTAGGTAATTGCGGGATGGTGACCGTGTCGTCCGGGTCGTGGCGCGATAGGATCACCAGGGCGGTAACAAGCTTAGTAATGGAGGCGATGGGCCGTTGCTGATGGTCGTTTTGGGCATAGAGCGGCGTGGCGGAGGTGCGGTCCAGGGCCAGGACGCTGGTGGTAGTCTCGAGCTTGGGGGCGTCAGGATTGGTGCGGATTGGCAAGGTCAAGCTAGTGACAGGTGGCAGATCGGTGGTGGAGGGGCTGATATTTGATGCCGGCTGGCCTACGGCTTGATGGGCAATCTTGTTTCGCGTGGATTCGTCTAGATGAGGCCATAAGCCGGTAGTTTGCAGGGCGAAGGCTAAAGCTAGTGCGAGTATTTTCATGACCCGGCCTCCGGTGTGATGATGGTCCAGGTCCCTGGTTTGAGTTGGTCCAGGCAAAATGGCCCGACTTCGGTTCGATGCAGCCGGCTAATGGTGTACCCCAACGCGCCCATGGTGCGCCGGATTTGGCGGTTGCGGCCTTCTGCGAGTTCCACAGTAAGAGTGCGACCATGGGATGCGACTACGTGAAGGCGGCTTGGCCCATCTGTTAGGTCAACGCCCTCCTCGAGCTCTTGCTGATGATTCGTGGTAACGGGGCAGTCCAGGGTGAGCTCGTAGCGCTTTGTCTTGCCGTATGAAGGGTGGGTCAGATGCTGGATAAAAAGGCCGTCATTGCTGAGCAGCAATAACCCGCTGGATTCTTGATCGAGCCGGCCGGCCGGCCGTAGCCGGCTGTACGGTGGTGGCAGCAATTCATAAATGGTGGGTATGCGGCCTTGCCGGGCGCGGCTGGTAACGTAGCCGGCTGGCTTGTGGAGCATGATGTAGGTGTGAGTAGCGGGCAGACTGACGGTCGCCTTATCAAGTGTCACCTTGGCGTTTGGGCCGACGATTTGACCGAGTATGGCGACTTTGCCATCAATAGTAACCCGACCGGCCGTAACAGCTGTGTCAGCCGCTCGTCGCGACAATCCGGTGGCAGCGGCGACGTATTGGTTGATTCTCACGTCTAGACGGTCTCCTCGAGTGGAGGCAGTTCCTTGAGTGAGGCGAGGCCGAAGTGATTTAAGAATGTATGACTGACGGCATACAGGGTTGGTTTACCCGGCTCCGTGGCTGTGCCTTGCTCGGTGATCAGACCACGGGCTAGCAAATTGCGAAGCATGGTATCGCTGGCCACGCCCCGGATGTCGTCGAGCCTGGTCCGGGTGAGCGGTCCACGGTATGCAATGATCGCCAGAGTTTCTAGTGCAGGTTTTGACAAATCGCTGCGCGTTTCGGCCTGAAGGTACCGGCGGACTGCCTCGGTGGCAGCGGGTGCGGTCACCAGCCGGTATTCGCCGTTGTGGCAGACTAGCTGAAGGCCGCTGTTGGCTAATTTGGCTTCGAGTTGCATTAAGGCTGGTTCGACTTCGGCGAGGTCTTGTTCGGTTAATTGGGCTAGCCGGCCGGCGGTCAATGGTTCGTTGGCTACGAATAGTAAGGCTTCAAGTACGTTTATGGTGGAAGAGTTAGCCATGGGCCGGCTCCATGGTAATGGCTCCAAATTGGCCGCTTTGGACTACTCGCAGTTCAGCCAGCTTAATGAGCTCGAGCACAGCCAGGAATGTCACCACGATCTCCAACCGGTCCTTGGCGCCGTCGAGCAAAGCATGGAGCTCAAAAGCTCCATGTGAGAGGCGGCGGCGCAGCGATTTCATAATGGATTCTTGGCTGATGTGAGCGCGTAGTATGCCTTGTGGCCGGGTGGGTTCGGCCCGGCGGATGGCTATCTGGAAAGCTTCGGCGAGACGAGCCAGACTAATGTCCGGCAGAGGCAGCTCGTGAGGCTCTAGCCGCGATACCGCCTGTCGCTGCCAGCTGGAACGGCTTGATAGCCGGCCTAACTCCCGGGCGGCTTGTTGGTACCGTCGGTATTCTTCCAGCTCCAGATTAAGCTGGTGCAGTTCCTCGGCTTGCTCCTGGCCGGCCTCCTTGGGCAGCAGAGCTAGACTTTTCACGTACAGCAACCTTGCCCCGAGTTGCAAGAATTCGCTCAGTTGTTCCGGGCTTTGACTGTCGAGGGTGCGGACATGCTGCAAATAGCCGGTGGTGATAGCGGCGATTGAAATGTCGGTTACCTCCAGCTTTTGACGTTCCACGAGCTCAAGCAGCAACGCCAATGGTCCTTCAAATTCCGCTGTTGCCACCGTGTGAGACATGTTAGGCGCTCCACCAATCATGGTGCTATTGTACCAAGCCGGTATTGCTTAAGCTACCACTGGTCTATAGTCCGGCGGCTGTGCCGGCCGGCGGAAATGTTTGTCTGGCTGCCTCGACGCCCCAGATCAGCAGGGCGCAGATGGCCAGAGTGGCTAGAGCCACAAATACTAGTGTTTGAATGGCAACGGCCCTGCCTTCATCTTCGATGCTGGCAAAGTCCTTATCCGGCGCATCATTCTCGGCTGCCTGGTTGCCTATCCAGTCGGCATACGGTGCGCTTGGCGTATACGGCATAACCTCATAGAACTCGTCAGCTGCATTGTCTTGGTCGTGCTTGCGTGCTTTGTCTCGTGCTGCCATGGCTATCCTCCTCCACATTGGCTAGACCGTTATGATACCTGGGTTAAAGCTTAGGCTGCTTTGGCGGAACTCATAAAAATAAAAGAAACTTACAAAGAGTTTCTCTATTTTGCCAAGATTAACGAAATTTAGGAGCCGAGCTGCTGCTTGACGGCATTGACGACGTCTTCGAGAGTGACCTGGGACTTAATGAGATACTGGTTAACGCCCAGGCTCTCTCCGCGCTGGCGGTCGGTGTCCTGACTGAGGGCGGTCATCATGATTACTTTGGTCTCTTTGGTCTCTGGTGTGCTGCGCAGGATATCTAGTACATCAAAACCGGAGATCTTGGGCATCATGACGTCGAGTACAATTAAGTCGGGGCGTTCACGTACAGCTGTTGCTAAGGCTTCTTCGCCATCGCTGGCGGTAATTACTTGATAATCTTCGGCAGCGAAACGAGCCGAGTATATCTCGCGTAGGTTGGTGTCGTCTTCAACGAGGAGTATCTTTGCCATATGTAATGTTAGTGTATACGTTTAAGTTATGCTTAGCAATATATTATCGAATCAGAATCCGATGTGAAGTTTGGTCTTCTTGTTCGGCCGGAACTGGCATAGGGATGGGTTGGGTAATTGCCGGGCCGGCGGAGGCTCCTGGCTGGACTACGCCGCCCGGAATGGCAGTGGTTGTCTGGCTGGTAGGCATGCCGGCATTGGCTTGTAATCGCTTGGCCTCCTCTTCGCTTAGTCGTGGTAGGCTGACATTAAAGGTGGAGCCCTGGTTGAATTTGGACTCGATCCAGATTCGGCCGTTGAACAGCTCAATCATTTGCCGACACAGGTACAAGCCCAGGCCGGTGCCGCCGATGGTCCGAGTGGCCGAGTTATCGATGCGGTAGAATTTTTGGAACAAATGCGGAATGTCTTCGGCGGCGATGCCTACGCCCGTATCGTTTACTGCTACCCTCACCTCTTTGTCGTCGCCTTTGAGGGTGACTTTGATGCCGCCCTGGGCCGTGTATTTGATGGCATTATCAATGAGGTTCATGAGGACTTCACGCAGGCGCTCGGGGCTAGCAGCAACGTAATACAAGGGCGTAATAGTCTTGCCGCCTGATTCCGAGGTCTGCAAGATGAGCGTGAGGCCCTTCTTTTGGGCGGCAAACTGCATGTCATCCACGGTGCTGCGGAGCAGCTCGCCCATATTTACCGATTCGATTTTGGCGTTTAATTGGCCTTCCTCGGCTTTGGCGACGCTCAACAAGTCACGGAATAGCTCACCGAGGTGCTGGATGGTTTCGTGGGCCTTGTCGAGATATTTCTTGGCCCGGTCATCAATGGTCGCTACATTGGCGTTCATGGCCAATGAAATGTAGCCCTCTATAGCCGCTACCGGTGTGCGCATTTCGTGGCTGGCTGTGCTGACGAACTCGTCCTTTTGCCGCTCCACGGCTTTTTCGCGGCTAATGTCGCGGAATAAGCCAATAGCGCCGGTCAGCTCGCCGTCATTATCGGTGATGGGTGAAACTGACAAATTAACTTGAATCTTGCGGCCGGAGCGGGTTAGCACTACCAGATCGTCACGGACGACCGGAGCTTTCTTGGCCCAGACTTGCTCAAACGGATCGTTGCTTTTATCGACTTCCCCGTCGTCGGCCATGTGAAGCTGGAGCACCAGATTGTAATCAATATTCTCGGCACTGCTTTCATCCCAGCCGGTTAATTGCTGGGCGGCCTTGTTGAATAGCTTGATGTGACCGGATTCGTCCACTACCAGCACGCCCTCGCCGATGCTCGACATTAAGGCTTGAGCTTTCAGCTGTTCTTCGGTTAGTTTGCCGGACAAGGTTTGGAGCTTGTTGCTCTGGGCTGCTACGTGGCGGTTGCGGGTATGAATCCATTCGGCTAGTCCGGCTGCTAGTAAGGTGATAACCAGCAGTATCAGGTGATCTTGAATAAACGGGGCGTGCATCCCTTCGCGTACAATCTCGTAGGCAAAATACAGAATCGTGGCGCTGAGTAGCACGACAGTTTCGACTGTACCAAAAATGCCGGCGGCTACAATGGCTAGCAGCCAGAGAGCATAATACGGCGAGTCGAGCCCGCCGGTCGAAGCGATGACAAGGATAAAGTTTAGTACGGTAATAACGGTTAGGATCAGGGCCGATAAAGCCGGCCGCCGCCGTCCTATCACCTGATGAAAGGTCAAATAGTAAATAACACCGATGGCGCCCAAAATGGCCGGCCCAATCCATGTACTGGCGTTATCCAGCAGGCTTGGCTGGACTCCGTAGATGGCAAAAACAGTCATGGCGATCAAGCCGCCTATAGCCGCCTGCGCCCGCGCTAACAATATGAGATTTCTTTGTTGTTCCACCATGATGCTTACGTTTAAGATTATGGTGGAAACCGTCCCGGACCGCAACCCACCGGATATCTGGCCAGCTCGGTTGTCTGGACAGTTCCCCTCAAATATGGTACCTTACTAAAGTTGTGGTCCCATCGTCTAGCGGTTAGGACGCTGGCCTCTCACGTCGGTAACAGGGGTTCGAATCCCCTTGGGACTACCAAGGTATTATTTGTATGAAGTTAGATTTTTATGGTGTTAATGCAACACCGCCGACTATTGCTACGGCCGAAGCTTTTGGATCTTCGGTTGAGCCGGTACGTCTCGCAGGCGGACAAGGTACTACGTATCGTGCCGGCGAAATTGTGCTTAAGCCCGCAGAAGGCGATGACGGAGGTGCTTGGGCCGCTGAGCTTTTTGACAGCTTACCCGAGTCGGCTGACGTCCGTTTTGCGCGACCGATCAAATCTGTTCGAGGTTCATGGATACATGACGGCTATGTAGCCTGGTCGTTCTTATCTGGAGATCATATAAAGGGTCAGTACGGGGATAAATTGAAGGCTAGCAGGGCATTCCATAGCCTACTCAGTAATGCGCCTAAGCCATTGTTTGTTGGTTCTGCATCAAGCTCGTGGTTGGCGGCTGATTTAGTAGTGTGGCAAAAACGTGAGTTTGATTATGGCCCAGAGTTTGCCGAACTAATAAGCCAGATCACACCTTACCTCAAGCCATATGATGCGCCTAGCCAGTTAATCCACGGGGATTTATCTGGTAATCTTTTGGTTGCAGATGGCTTACCAGTAGCTGTTATTGATTTTTCGCCTGCCTGGGCTCCCAGCGGGTTTGCCGAAGGAATTATGCTTGTGGACGCGATAACTTGGGAAGATGCACAGCACGAAGACCTAAAAGTTTTTGAAGAAATCCCTGATATTGACCAGTTAGCTTGGAGAGGCGTGTTTCGCCGTATAGCCGAACAGGCAGAGCATATAACATGGTTTGATAAGGACAAGGACCAAGCGCTTCAGGAGGCCCGGGCATTTGAGAAAGCCATTGCCTACTTGAAAGCAAACTTTGCTTATATTGTTAATAGCCGGTAAAAGTAAGTGTCTGGCTATATAAGGAGCCCCCGGTGGATGCATATTGGATGCTCACCGGGGGCTTGAGGAGATTAAGCGGCTAGCGGGACAACGGATGTCGGGACGTCAGGTGTAGAGTTTTGCCAGTATGCGCTCGCCAATGGACTTGGCGATTTCCCGACGGTCAACTCTGATGCCGCCGATGTGTGGCTGGACGTGCATCTTAAGGCGGAGTTGGCTTTGGAGTTCGTGCGTAGACATGCGCTCAGGGCCGCTACCTTTGGCCCGAAGTGACTGGATATAATGAGCGGCGATCAAGCCGGGCCAGGGCACGACCCGCTGGTCGGACTGTCTGCGTCGGGTGCGGACGGCTTTAACATTTTGCAAATCGACATTGCCATCTATAAGCACGACGCGGTCGCTGTCGGCTATGTTAATGTCCGACTGGCGGACGTTGGTCTTAACCTGGATCCCCACCGCTTGCTGTGACACTACGTCGGTCACAATGAAGTCGACATTGGTGCGCTTGATGGTGCGCTCAAATTGCAATGGCGCCGGCACTAGCGTGAGACTTGGGTGACGCCGGATGATGTCGAGCAGGATGATGGCGGCATCGTATTCCTGCATGAAGCCATTCATGGTACCGAGTATCTCTTTGAATGCCGGTTCAAAGAGTGCGTGATCTCCGTGGTGTTTCGTGTAATCCTGCCGGCTCACATAGTAAACCGTACCCATGAAGGCTAGCGTACGTTGGCTGTAGGCTAGCTGACTGAGCCGCTCTTTGTCGGAAGACCACAGTCGCGAGAAGAGCGGCGTCCATAGGTTTACCATGCACCGGTTCATGGTATGAAAATTAATTTCATTACGAGCTCTCAGCCCGTCTGGCTGAGTGATCAAGTCTATTTCTTGGTCACTAACATTGTGCTTAGCCCAGCCCATGTAATCGTCAAAGTCGTCAGTGGGCATGCTGGGTGCGTCATTGGCCTGGCTAGATAACAGCATGTGCAAGAGCAGTCCAAAACGATACGACCACTCCTGTGCGTCATGAATTAGCGCGGAGTGCGGACCGCTATGTATCTGCCCGGGCTTGAGGCTATCGGGATAGGCCTTGACGAACTCGCGTGTGTCCATAGGTGCCTCTCTCTGTAGTCGGAAGAAAGATAGCAGGTATTGTACTACAAATAAGCTGGATCAATGTATTTGCCGGCTCACTAGCTCTGGCCACTGGCGCGGGATGAATGGGCGGTTGAGCGAGGAGCCTAGGATTTGGGCGATAGCTTTATCCAGCTCTATGGCGCCATTTGCTTGCTCCTTCTCCCCTATCACGACTACTAATGGGACCAGGTCTTCGTGGGCTTGTTTGACTTTTTTGCCGACACTTTCATTTCGGTCGTCGATTTCGATACGGACTGGTTGGTGGGCGTTGTCAGCAACGAGCTTTTGGCAGAGACTGACGTGTTGGTCGCTGACCGGGACGAGGCGGATTTGGACTGGGTAAAGCCAGAGCGGAAGGCCGTTATCGAATCCGTCCAGCGCCATATACAGATAGCGTTCAATGCCACCTGGGATAGCTGAATGGATGATAACGGGGTGCCGGCTGTTGCCTGCTTCGTTGATGTAGCTGATGCCGAGGCGAGGTGCATTACCGACGTCGATTTGGATACAGGCGATCTCCCGGGATTGTCCGAGGGCGTCGATGATTTTGTAATCGACGTTCACGATCCAGTAGCGGTCGGCCTGGTCGTTGTGGACGCCAACCAGGACATCACGGCCAAAGTTGGCGGCGACTTTTTTTATTTCTGCTTGAAACTGCTCCCAATGCTTAGGGGACGAGACCTCGATGACCATCTCGTAGTCACGCTTTAGCTCCTGTGAGGCGGCCAGAATCTGCTCTTGCAGCCTGGGGTACCATTCGAATGCTTCAGCCACATCCTTGAAGTAAGGATGAATATCAGGCATGTAGAACCGGCGCTGGCGGTAGAGCAACATGCATTCGCCGCTTTGTTCATAGCGGTAGCAGTCTGAGATAGAGAAATGCGCGAATGGTATATTCTTGTGGCTTAGTGAGTGACTAGCGGCTAGATTGAACTGAGGGTAGCTGGCGTCGTAGCTCATCACGACTTGGCTGTTGCCAGCTTTGAACTGGTACAATCTGTCGCCGTAGAGTTTGGCGTAGGCTTCCACCACCGGGTGGTCCATATTAAATATGTTTGACCCGTTAACCTCATATACCGGCAGCCCTACCCTGCCCGCCAATGAACGGGCATAGTCCTGCACGAGCCGGCTCATGAGGTTGGCTTTGTAGTCATACTGAAGAATACCGACGTCGGCATTTGGCTCCCAATTGAAGCCGAATTTTTTGGCAACTCCCAGGTACTTGGGCTTGCCCTCGGAACCGCGGTTAACGTTTTGGTTTAGGGCCTCGCGTTGGACGAATAATTTGAAATTATCCGAGTCGCCGCCATCCTTAAGATAGGGTGCAGCTTCGACGATTTGGCCGTCTTTTTTGATTACAAAATAACTGTCTTTCATTACAAAAGCTCCATTTTAGTAGGTTAGCCTCTGAGTGCCGTTCTACATGGAGTTTTGGGTCGAGAAACAAAAACTCCCGCTGCCGGGAGTACTTTTGGAAATCGCAAACTACCGACAGGCTAGAACGTAGCTGTCGCTGTCTCGTTGATGAGGCTGTAGTTTGATAACTGAACCATGTCAATGATTATAACACTCTTGTGCTTATCGGTCAACTTAAGTGGCGATTTGAAGAGTGCGTAAACGGCCGATGCTTTTTGTGGCGGCCGAGGCGGTGGCTTCACGGGCCTCGTGGATACGCCGCTTTAAGGCTGCGAATTTACCGGGTTTAAAGAACTTATCTTTGGATTGGTCGGCCTCGCGGGCGGCATTGTGCCACTCGCTTGCGGCTGGTCCGGCGTCCATGAGTTGGTATCGTACCAGTTCTTCTACGGCCGGTGGGTATCCGTACAGCGCGTCGTAGCGGTTCCCCGCTGTCTCCTCCACTCGTTTGCCCCTGGCATCATTAGTACTAGCGCCTGAATGCTCTGTTTCGAGATGCAGATCAATTACAAATTGGCGAGCAGCGGGGTTTTCGGGGAGAGGCTCGCCCGATTGGAGGCGCCGGAAGTGATCGACGGCGGCTTCACCGGCGGCTGCGGCAAGTATTCCTAACTGGTGTGTCTCTGCCAGCATTTTTTCGCGGTACTGCTTGCCACTGGGGTGTTCTATTTTGTTTCTCAGGAGCATTTGTTCCCGCCGAACGGCCCAGGGGTTACCTTTTTTGGCTACCTCCCGGATGTAACCCTCTAGGGCGTCTGGGTTGTTATCCAACTCGCCAGGGGGCTTGATGTGTATGGCGTCGGCGGTTTGGTGCTCTTGCCAGTATTTACGTAGACGGGTGCGTTTGAGCGGCGAAAATGTATTTTCAATGACGTCAATAAGTTGCAAATCGCTACTACGGGTATGGACGTCGCTTCGGGCGTCCTCGGCCCGGGCGTTTAATTCATCGATGAAGGTATGGATTTGATCATTGGGTGCAGCTTCGGGCTCGGTTGGGCCTGTAGCTGCTTCAACTGCGGCTCGGGCAGTAGCCACGGATGCGCTTTCGGTGGGTTTTGAGCCCGGCGTGGCGCTTTCTGCGTCTGCGATGTCGTTGTCTGCCGTGCCTAGTTCGTGGGCGTAACGCTCAGCCCCGATACCTAGACCTTCGGCAGCTTTGGCGGGTTGATAGCGGTCGTGCTTGTCATCCATAAAGGCATAATACCAGAATAGAGGTATAAAAAATGAGGGCCCAAACGCAGCCTGCGTTTGGGCCCTTGTGTGCTCACATATGTTTGAGGCTGGGTTTGGTCAACTAGCCGTGTAGGCGGTTAGAATGATGGGCCAAAAGGCGTTGACGAGGCCGGCAAGAGCGACTAGCCCAAGCCCGCCGACAATACTCCAGCAGAGGACTGATTCAGTTGTGGTTTTGTAACCGCCGTACTTTCTACGCATATCGTAGTCAAGATATACGGCGGTGCTGCCAAAGATGGCGAACCAAATCAAGCTTATGACAATGGTTCGCACTGGCGATTCAACGAAGTTTAGCGGCATAGCCGACAGCATGGCAAGTACTAGCATGGTAGCGGGCTCCTTCTATCTGAGAGTCAGGCGGCCGTTGCTTAATGTTATTTTAACATAATTTGTTTCTAAATGCAAACACACGACGACAGAAGTCTGAAATTTGAGTGGTGGAGATACAGTCTCTCTAAGTAGGGACGGCGGGCCACTCAGGGCTCTATTGGTTAAAGAATTCCCGGCGCAAGTCGATAATGTTGGTGGCTTTTAACTCGGTGGTTGTTTTATCTCCCAGAAAGGCCAGAAATTTCTCTGCCAGGGAATTATCGATTGCGGGTGTGGGCAGCTGTGTTTTCTTGCCTGACTGCAGCCGCTCAAGCTGGGTGCGCATTTGTCTCCAAAAGGCATACCAAGGCAGTTTGACCTTTACTTTGAAGCCGTGTGCGTCTTCGAGAACAAAGCCCTCGATGTATTGATCGTTGTGCTTGTAACTGATGTCGCGCACAGTTTCCAGCCAAGTCTCCAGTCCGGCCGTGTTTTTGAGAATTGCGGCTTGGCGTTTGGCCGGGCAGTTAAGAAGTTTAGCAATCTTCTGGCGTTCTTTATCGTTTTCGGCTTCAAAGCGGGTGGTATTGCTGACAATGTCCAGTAATACCAGGTAGGGAGGACCATCGTGTTCGATAATGTGTGGGTCATTGAGAGGTTCGATGGCCTCAAAGACCAATGTCTTACCGTCGTTGCGGCTTAGATACTCTGTTATCTCTTTGCGGTTTTTGGACCCGGCTGGAGCTAGCTGGTCAAACTGCTGGTGTAGCCATCCAGCAAAATTGCTAGTCAGCGAACTTTTGCTCGCAAACACCAGTTCTTTGGTTTCGGGGTTATAGCCGACTAGTCCCAAGTAACCATTTTCTTTAATCCAGGCGTGAGCCGGAAAGGCTAGGGAACGGCCTAGGACGTCGGGTTGGGTTTCGGGCCGCTCACCAAGGTTAAAGAATTTTTCGTACGACCGGGCTACGATTATGTTTTGGGCGGTATTTATAAACAGGCCGCGGGCGTGCACATTGAGCTCGTCCCAGGCTTTTTTGTAAAAGACGTCGCGGGAAAAGTTGAAAGAGCTAATGTTGGTGCCGGTTTGGGGTTTCTCCAAGATTTCGGGGGTGGCGCGTAAGTCGGCTACGAGCATTTGGACATTTTCGATTTCACCGGAGAAATCGCCGATGGGCTCAAGAATTGTTTTACTAGCATCTATTAGGCTTTTTACGCTACGCTCTTTAAAGCCTTGTGGGGTTAGCGTGACAGTGCGGAGTTCGCCACCAAATTCGACCTTGCCTTCCAGGTTGAAGCAGTGGGCGTTGACCCGAGCGGGACTGGCGTAACGGTTACGGTGGCCATGGATTTGATAGGCATTGGCCGGGGCGGTAGCGGCAAATGTGGTATCGCATGCGTCAGCGTCTTCATAAACACCTGCACCTTTAATAAGTTGAGCCGAGCTAACGAGCGTCAGATTTTTGGGAAGCGTAGCCAGACCACCATGAGTTACCAGTACGATGTGGTCATGGAAGTTATAGAAGTAGGCTTCGCGTAATTGGTAGAGAAAGCCATGGACTTTTTTAGTTGAAAAGCCGGCAGCTTCAAGTTCGACCTGGGTTGCTTCGGTGAATTGACGGCTACGAGGCTTACCGCCTCCAGCCCAGGCGCGGAGGTGGGCCTCATGGTTACCTTCCAGAAAGATGAAATTGCGCCGATGGTAATTCTCCAATAGCCATGTCATGACCTCGGCGTTTTGGGGGCCGCGGTCCAGGTAATCTCCGACAAAGATATAGAGTTCATCGTCCTGGAGGCCGTATTTCTTGAAGTAGTCCATGAGCGGCGTATAGCAGCCTTGGATGTCTCCAATGTGATGAACCGCTTTATAGTGAGAGATATCTTGTGGTCCCATTTGCAATGTTGGCAAAAGGTCCTCTGGTAAAACCCGGGTAATCCACTTTGGCAAGCGTGAACGTAGCAAATTATCATTTAGCCGCTTCATTTCGTGCGGTGGTACGACCTTATGCTCTTCGCGGTTTATATTTCGTTTTTCGCAAGTCTCAAATGACATGTCGGCGAAATCGACGCATATAACCCGGTAGCGATACCGGTTGGCAATTTGCTGATAGTTCTGGAATGACCGGGGATGGGTGTGGGTTGCGTCAACTATTACCAGTTCTCCTCGCCGCATCCGGTCTTCGAGTAGTTGCAGTAATTGTTGCCATACCGTGCGGTCCTGGTCGGCGGCAATGCGCATACGGCCATTTGCTTCCATGACCGGGCCGCTGTAGAACATGCGCAAGCCATCGGCCGAAAGAGTATAGGGCTCCAGACCGCTTTCCCGCAAAAAAGTGCTCTTGCCGCTGCCCGGCAGGCCGCGAAGAAGTAAGAGTTTTCTCATAGTGAGGGTAATTTTACCACGAGGCATTCAGATCGCTGGATTTGGATTGTAGCTTAAAGCCTCTAGTACGCAGTAATAAATGCGTACTAGAGGCTCATGGGGTTGTTCGTGTCGAGTTGGGTTATTGCCGGATTGCGCCCCGGATGGTGGTTGGGCCGAGGATGATCGGGATGGATGTAAACTTGACGGCTGCGATTGGTGTATCGCGGGGTGCTGTGCCGAGGGTTAGGTGTGGCATATAGGCTTCTTCGGTTCCGAAGCGGAGATTTGGGCTGGTGCGCATGAACTTCCGGGGCTGTTTGATGCCGCAAGTTAGCAGGAACTGGGTGAGCGCATCCATAACCGGCTGCCGGTGTTTTAGCCAGTCGATGTCTCTAGATAGCTTCACGACAATGACCGGGCGATTTGCTGAGCCAAAGAGCGCCAGCTGGGTTCCCGAAATAGTGACGTCGCCGGTAATGGCTGTTTCTCCGGTGGCTAGCACTATTTGCAGATCTTGCGTAGCTGGCGTTGAAGTTCGATCAGTGGGCGGATATCGTCGATACCCTGCTCGATGGTCAGGCGCCGGTAGCTTTTGGAGCCGTCCCGGCTCAGTTCGTATTGGGTCATGATGCTCCCAATCTCTGCGGATATGCGGCCGATTCTATTGTACTGCACGCGGGTTGTCGTTTGGTTTTGATAAAAAGTCGCCCACGACGGTTAGTGATAGCCGTCATGAGCGGAGGTTGGGTGCCAGAGTGGCAGGTTGATGGGGTTTACGACTCGTCTCTTTGGCGCTTACGAAGTTCCGCAATTAGATCGCTGTTGGCGGCGTTGTTGTCGGCGTCGGCATTCTCCATGAAGAGTTTTGCTAGTAAAGCAGCGGCCTCACCCCGAGTGAGTTTGTGGGGAGGGGGCCCTTCGTTGTCGGCCGGCACAATGTCATCACTCATAGCGCATCCTTTGATCGGTTCTAACTGAAGGCTAGATCATGGGTTGGTCGCTGCATATAATACTACTATCTTGCTATCGTGTCAATTTTTAATCACGGGTGAAATATTGACTTTTTGCGGCGTTTATGCTAACATATAGGGCATGTCTTTTGACAATCTACTACTTGTCTAATTTTGAGAACGGCTTACTGGGTCTAATAGCTTGGTCCTAGCGAGCCGTTCTCAAAGACCAGCCAACCGGCTAGTCGACGGAAGTTTGAAGGGAGCCCAGTCACTATGACCAGGCGACTGCATTTGGCCACCATTGGCCAGGGAAACCAGTTTGATACCACGATGGCAACCGCCGGCCTGACCGCTGACGATCTCGTCAGAGTTGGACTAGATCCTGACCTGGCTGCCCAATGGGTTGGTGTGCTGCATCAACTCCAGGATGACTTGACCCCCTGGGGTGTACCGTTCCGCCTGTACGCCGGTCCGGCGTGGCGTCCTCTGGACGGTATCGCCGGCTGTGACATGGAGGTGCGGGTAATTCCCGGTGGTGTTGAGGTCCGTACTCGCCGTGATTGCGAGCGGTCGCATGCTCACAATGACGACTGCTTGTGGTCCTCCGTGGAGCAGTTTGAAGGTACTGATCAGTGGCGACGGGTTACCCGGGAGCTGCGGATTCAGGTGGCTACGTCTGTTGAAGAAGGTGACCGTCTGCTGACTGTTTCCAAGCGCCAGCCGCTTCATGCTCCCGAGCCGGAGCACATCTGGTCTGAGCCTTGGAGCAAGGAAGATAAGATGGGCGACGACTGGATGTATCTGGGTGGGGCTGTCCGGTACCGGGGATCGCCCCATAACAGTGGCATTCTGGTGCAGCGCGCAACGCGCTTGTTCCCAGAGTTGGAGTGGAGTACCTCGAAGTACTTCCGCGCGACCCGTACTTGGCGGACAATTGCTCCTGGTTTGCAGGCCCGGTTTTGGGTTGGAGCTGACTACCCACGGAAGATCGAATTCCGTCAAGCTACCAGTTATCAGCTGCTGCTGGAATGCGAGCCCATCTGGGGTGAGATGAAGGATGCCTTCTGGGTGGAACGCAAGAACCTGTCAGAGGGGTACTCGTTTCGGTTCATTCGTGGCGATGGGTACCGTAGTTCTAGCCGTGACATTTACGGCCTTCGGGTTACGGCTCCTGGTGGCAGCACATGGGATATCCCCGAGGTGATCCAGGATTGGGTCTCCATTACCCCAACCATGCGCCTCATGATGTCTTCGCAAGGGACTTATTGGATTCAGACCGGAACATTCGAACCGGTTGAGGAGCCGGCCAACTGGAGTCCGCCTACTACCCTGGCGATGGCTGATACCATGACCTATTTGGGCGATAAGCTCAGGGTCCGGTATGACTATCAGGATTCCTACCGCTATGTGGTGGAGCAATTCACCGATGATCATGGTTGGGTCGTACTGGGCTACTTCCAGAGCGGTACCACCCAGGACCTGACTCCGGCAGTTCGCGTGTCTTTCGCGGACCGGAATTTGGGGCTAGGTTGGGGTACGGAAAATGAGGTGACGGTGCAGATGGCCGAATCGCCCAAGTACGATGAAGATGGCTGGTCAGTCCAGCCACTCGAATTCGAACTCGGCGAAAACTGGCAGCAAGTGCTGCCTGGTCTCCAGATGCGTCTAGATGTGTCGCGCATTGCCTGGCGCACTTGGCTGCCGCAGCGCGGTTACCCAGGTACCGCTGTCGGTTCGATTAGGCGCGGTGGCTGGTCTGGCCAGTCCGATAGCCCACCCAAGACCCTGTCCGAGAATCTTCAGGGAGCGTATGGGGGCGTTCGGGTAAGGCTGTCGCGCCGACACTGCAACGTCGTGGAGATCTGGACGAAGCGTCCTGAGGACAAGTAGTGCGAGACACTTGGTCCCGGGGACCGGTTGGCGTGTTATGCGCTGGCCGGCCTCCGGGCCTTTTTCTTTGGAGCGAATTGTAGCGACGCATAGTGCATACTGGACAATTTCATGTATCTATAGTATAATATAAGTATCTTCATGGGATTGTCCTTTGGAGTGACCTCAAGGGGATTAACATGTGGGTAGTGATGTTGGCTCTTGCGGCTGCCTTTTGGGTAGCTTTCTTCTGTTGCTTCCGGAATCTGAGTACTTCTGCAGGTAACCCTGTGCTCATGGTGCTAGCCTATACCGCTGCCGCCTGCTTTACCGCTTACGGAGTCCATCTCGTGACCGGTATTTCCTACGACGGCTTGTCCTACGCTCTCCTCATCGGCGGTCTACTCTGGGTGGTTGGAGGAGTTGTTTGGGCTTGTTGGTCTGTTCGTGCCGGGAAGCAGCGCCGGAATTCGACTGCGCTTGAGAGCAAGGAGTAATCTATGTTGATGAGGCGACTGTGTCGCCGGGATAACGGGGCCGACTACGTTCATGTTCCCCTTGGCTGATACAGCCCGCTCCGCAAGAGAGTGCTCGATGGAGCCCCGCTTGCGGGGCTCTTTTTTTAGGCAAAGGCTAGCACGTCGGCTTCGTTTACCTGCTTGACGGTGCGGCGGGCTACCGGCGAACGAAGGTAGCTGGAAACGATTTTGTAGGCATCCAGGTCAAACTCTTGGTTTAGTTCCCGGATGACTACTTCCCCGCTTTCGTCTTCGTCGATCTGGGCGACAAGGCTCCAATTATTAATGAGGTAGGCTGTAGCTCCCGGTACAAATGGATGCCGCTCGGTTATTAGGATGGCGCCGTCGTAGGGCCACTGCTGGATGCGGGAGGCTTGAAAGGCTTGGTTAAACCGGGTGTTGTATAAACCCACGGGTTCCTGGCCGATGCAGGCGCCGGCGCATTTATGGAGCTGGTGGCCAAAACAGGCTCCTTGGGTTTTTTCCACGCCTAAAAGTTTTTTGCAAAGCCGGTACTCATCGGCTAAAGCAACGATGGCGCGTTTGGCTACACCCATGGTGCGGTAGAGCCCGAGTGTGGTATCTATATTTCCGCCTTGCTCGAGTGAGGCGCTGAAATATCCGGTAGCATTGGTGGTTTCAGTTATGGCAGTGAGCTCGGAAATGCTCCGAAGACGTTTATTGTGCAGTGGCTGCTGTTCTTTGATGAGCCGTGATTCGAGGAGTAAGGCACCTAATTCGCCGGTGGTTTTGATGGTGGTGATGTTGCGGACGGCCTGGCTGATCTGGAGCTCGCTGGTTTTTTGAAGGTCATTATTGAAATGTGATAATACTCGTTGGCGAATGTTGACGCTCTTGCCTATGTATAGCGGAGTAGGCTCGTCACTCTCGAGGATATACACGCCCGGTGTGTCCGGTAGGCGCTGGATGTCGGACTCGTTCAGGTGGGACGGCAAGGTTTGGCGCTTGTATTGCAGGTTGAGTGCGCTTTCAATGGTGTCGAGATCAAATTCGTGCAACACGAGCTGGTAAAACTGCCATAAAGCTAGAGCGTCCTCGTACGCGCGGTGTCGGGCTGAGACTTGGAGTTGGTGACGCTCAATGAGCGCCTGAAGATTGTGCTGCCGGTATTGTGGGAACAGACTGCGCGACAAACGGACAGTGCACAACAACTTTGGCGAAAAGTCTTGCTCAAGACGGGCAAATTCGCGCTTGATAAAGGAATAATCGAAACGGACGTTGTGGGCTACAAAAGTAGCTCCGTTCATGATGGCTGCCAGCCGGCCGGCTATTTCTTCAAACTGCGGCTGGCCCTGGACGTCCTGGCTGGTGATACCGGTGAGGCGGGTAATAGGCTCAGGGACATAGCCGATGGGATTTAACAAGGTTGAGAACTCATCGACAACGCGGTTGTTCTCTACTCTGATGGCGGCGACTTCAAGTACCCGGCCGTAGATGTAACTACTGCCGGTGGTTTCAATGTCGACGAAGACGAGCGGTAATTGAGTAGCACCCTGCATACGGCAGATTATAAACCGAACAATAAGCGAACGCAAGCATTGATTCGGTACAGACATATGCGTCGATTTATAGTATAGTATGTAGTGCTTCACGAGACCGTCTCGTGAGATGACCGCTAGGGACTTGATATGTTGATAGCTACCTTGTGCGCTGCGGTGGGATTTTGGGTGGTCTTTTTTGGACTACATTTTAGCGACCTGCCAAAGTCCCAATTTTCGCGATTGCTGCTTTTACTCTTTAGTGTAGCCATGTGTATGCTGGCAGCTTATTTCACGGCTGATTTTTTACACCAAGTGACCGGAGCTTCTTATACGCTTTTGGTCTATGCCCAGCTGCTTGGTTGGCTAGCTTTTCTCGGTATTGGAATCCTGCTGCGTAGCTGGCGAATGAAGCATCTTGCAAAGGAGGCGGAGAATCCGAAGGCAAGGTCACTACTTCGGCGTGTGCGATTGGTAGTCGGTTTTGTCCGGCTTTGGCTTTCACTGGGAGCACGGATGCGGGTTTTCACTCGTGTAACGGTAAGCGGCCGCGAGAATGTACCGGCTTCCGGGCGGGTGCTGATATGTCCGAACCATCAGTCGATTAGTGATCCGTTGTTTGTGTTCGGCGCACTGCGGCGTGACGTGGCGTTTTTGGCGGCGGCTGAGCTGTTTAAGATTCCGGTTTTTGGACGCCTGCTTCGCTGGATGGGGCATATTCCGGTGGCGCGTGGATCCAACGCGGCGGTTGAGGCTGCTAAGGCCGGCGAGCTGGTACTGGAGCAAGATGGCGCGGTGGGGGTGTTTCCGGAAGGTGGCTGCGCACCGGATGAATACTTGCTGCCGGCCAAGCATGGCATGGCTCACATGGCTTTTCGTACTGGCACACCGGTATTGCCGGTGGCGCTTATTGGCACTGAACAGGTGAAGCCGCTGAAGGGGTGGTTGCGCCTGATGTGCCGTGTCGAGATCCACTTTGGCCGGCTGATCCACCCGCCCTACCAGTCTGATAATGCCACGGCGGCTGACCGCCAGGAATTTAGCGACGCCGTAATGGCCGAGATTTCGCGGTTGAGTCACCGGAAAATAAGAGAGATTGATAAATAGTTTTGCGGTTTTGCCCCTAGTGAGCGTCTCTGACAGCTTGCCGGGGGCTTTTTTCTTTACAAACTAATCATTATGTGTTAATATGATATACAGCATTATTTCCGACTCCCCTTAGGAGGGATGGTTATGTTGCAATCGTTCATTGAACGTCTCCCAATGATCTGGCTGGCCATCATTTTTATTGGTGGCGGATTCCTCAATCTGCTCTGGTACTACGTGGTTGTACTGCGTGCCAGTGACGTCCGTTGGGATCCGGTCCGCTGCAGGTCGAAGTCTCCTGTAATCGACCTCAAGAAGGCGCAGCGCCGTCGCGTGAGTGTGCCGTGGCTTGGGGTGCCCCTGTTTTTGGGGGTCGCTGCGCTTTACGCTGCACAAATTGTGTGGAACACAGTCTTCGCCTATATGGTCATCGCCTTCCTGTGCTTCATAACTGCACCTCTGCGTAAGATGTGGGGCATGTATGTGGCCCGGCGGGTCCATCAGCGACAGACTGGTGAGCCCCTGCAGACGAAGTACTGGCACGACGTGGCCTTCTACTACAGCTGGGGTCTTGACATGCCGGCGAAGCCGGATGACAAGGTCTGGTTTGAAGACCGGCTGGCTTGGCTCAACCGGTTCCAGTCGCTTTGGTACGTGCTGCAGGTGTGGCGTTTCTGGGGCATCTTTGGCCAGGCGGCTCTGTCATTGCTGTGGCCGGTTCTGGCCATTGCGACGCCTTTCTACCACCTTGATAACGTTGACGAGTACAAGTACCAGCGGCCGTGGTGGCGGTTTGACCCGGAGCAGAAGAAGCGCGATCGGCGCACGAAGCCGGCTTCGGGTGACATCGTCGATGGCGAGGTCGTCGTTGACCAGCCGGTCAATGGCACGGTAGAGCGCCGGACGAAGGCCTAGTCCCTCGGGGCTAATGATTACACATTCCGGTAGGTGGGCAATTTGCCCGCCTACCGGAATTCACTTTTAAGCTGCTTTATCCCGCAACAGTTTGCGGGATTTTTTGTTGCTTGGTTTTATGACAAAGAAAGCGCCCGTTGGGGCGCTTTCTTTTGATGAGACAACGGTCAATCAATGCCGGTCCACGCTAGGCGCCGACTAACATTGGGCCGCGTAGCATGTGCGGCGCACAGTATAAAATGTGTCTGCTCGCTGGAGCTTCTGCCGGATAGGGTCCGTCCACGCACCAACGACTAGCACCGTGGTATTATGTCACAGCTTGAATTCAAAGCGCTAGGCTACGAATCCAATAACCCCCATATTGGGGCTTCGATTCTTTGGTAGTTTTGTTAATAATTTCTGGCGGCAAATGACTAGATGAGCTTCTTGACGATATTGACTAACTGGCTGGGCACAATATCGGCTTTGATGATGTAGCCGTCGGCTTGGGCTTTCAATGCCTCCTGGGAGGTTTTATCCTGGGCGAGGTTGGTGAGGATGACGATCTTGGTATCCGGATTGGCTTTGCCGTCTTCCCCGCGGAGTTCATGTAGTACTTCAATGCCGGTTAATTCGGGCATCATTATATCGAGTAGAATGAGGTCGTAATGCTTCTGGCGGGCTTTTTGTAAGCCCTCAGCGCCGTTGGTTGCGAATTCGACTTTATAGCCCTCTTGTTCTAGTAACCGGGCGTACATCTCGGCTATTAAATGGTCATCTTCAACGAACAGTATGGTCTTTGATCCAGCCATGAGCTCCTCGGGTAATATTAGTATCATTGCTTGCCGGGGCGATTTGCGACCCGGGCGAGATGGGAATTCGGAAGGTAAACGTACTACCCGTGCCCGGCTCAGACTCGACCCAGATATGGCCGCCATGGGCCTCAATAATTGACTTGCAGATGTAGAGGCCGAGCCCGGTGCCGCGGGTAGCTGATTTCATTTCCTCGATACGGTAGAACTTGGTAAACAGGCGCGGGAAAGCGCTGGCGGGTATACCGATGCCATTATCGGTGACGCTGGTTTCGATGTCGCCCCGGTGGCGCTTGATGCTGATGGTGATGCGGCCGGTTCCGGTGGGGGTGTAGTTGACGGCGTTCTCGAACAGGTTGACCATAACCTCGCGGAGCCCAACAGCGTCGGCCTGGATGGTAGGTAGTTGTGCGGGAAGTACCAGCTTGAGCTCACGGTTTTGTTGTTTGGCCCGGGCTTGTAATTCGTGGCCAAGCTGATCGGCGAAGTCCAGATAATCGAATGGCTCAGGGCGGTAGTTGAGCTCGCCGTGTTCGATGCGGGCTACGTTGAGCAGATTGTTGACTAGCCCACTGAGCTGGTTGGCGCTGGTCATGCTGCGTTCAAGGAATTGGCGGTTGGCTTTGGTGAGACCTTTGGCCTCGTGCTGCAAAATGTCCAGATAACCTTTGATTTCGGTGAGTGGTGTGCGCAGTTCGTGGGCCGCCAAGGCTACGAAGTCGACCTTCATTTGCTCGAGTTGCTGGCCTGCGGTGAGATCGTGGAAGGTAACCAGGGCGCGAATGCCGTTCGGGTCTTTGGGCAGTAGGACAGCCTGGACGTCAACGTTGAGGCTGTCGCCGTCGGCCCGGTAAAGCTCCAGATCGCGCCAGTGGCCGACTTGCTCTTTTGCACCGCTGTCGGTGGCGAGCCAGCGGGTCATGACTAGTTCGCCGTTCTTGCGAAACGGCATGACTTTTTCGGCCAGCTGTCCGGCTACGCTCTCGATGCTACGGCCGGTTAGCTCGCTGGCGGCTCGGTTGAACAGGATGATGCGGCCGGCTGTATCCAGGGCAAAGACCCCGTCGGTCATGGAATTGAGGACACTGCGCAGTTTATTGCGTTCGGCGGCGATGACCTCGGTTTCGCTGGAGGCTTCGGATAATGTTTGCTGAAGCTGGGCCGACACATGGTCCAGGGCCTCCCCGATCTCCTGAAATTCGCCGGCGTTACGGTTTTGGAAATGGACGTCAAAATGTCCCTTGGCTAGTTCCAGTACTGCGGCGTGGATGCGGCGGACCGGCCGGGCCAATAATTCGGCAAATACCAGGCTTAGGAGCATGGCCGGGATGACACCCAGGAAAATGACCGGCAGGACAAAGGCGTGGAAATCAAGGGTAACCGGTCCGGTCTCGATGATCTGGCTGTTTACATACCAGATGGCGGCTACCACCAACGCCGGTATGAGTGAAACGATGAAAAACAGGGCGAGGCTTTGGCGCTTGAAATGGGTGGGATGCATATCATGATTCTAATGCTTAACGACCCTGGTGGCCAGTGGTGCTACAATGGGAACCACTAACGGATATTAACAAATGACAACTAAGATTTTGGTGGCGGTTGCGGCAATAGCTGTGATCGCGCTAATCATTGGAGGTGTGATTATGCTGGCCGGATCGAACAATTCTAATCCTAGCAGCGCAACGCCCAGTCCATCACCGGCGGCTGGCGGTAAGGTTCAAAGCACTGATGTGGCGGCAGGTACCGGCAAGGAAGCTGAGGCTACCAGTACGGTGACGGTTAAATATACCGGCAAGCTGGCTGACGGAACGGTGTTTGACTCAACTGACAAGCGTAATGGTGAGCCGGCTACCTTTGGCCTCAATCAAGTTATTAAGGGGTGGCAGCAAGGTATTCCTGGTATGAAGGTTGGCGGTAAGCGTACGCTAGTGATCCCGCCGGACTTGGCTTACGGAGCGAATGGTACGCCGGATGGCTCTATTCCGCCCAATGCGACCTTGACGTTTGATATTGAGCTGCTCGACGTTAAATAGCTTGTTCATTAAGGGCGCAAAAAACTACCCGCGATTATGCGGGTAGTTTTTTGCTGCTAAGTTCCCTACTGTTCTTGCCGGTGTTCTTCGCAATACTGTGAGGAGTAACGCTTGTGGCAGAGGTTGTAGCCGATAATAGCGGCAATGTCGCCGTTGATTGGCAGGGTGTAGCCGCTCTGGCCGCTGGCGAGGTGGACTTCTACGGGGATAGTGCCGCGACCAAGGTTATCGAGCTCTCTGAACGAACCACGTGATAAGTCGATGATCCGTCCGGTCCAGGCCTCAGGGCCGTAGTCATTTACGCGGCAGGTTATGGTCCGGCCGTTGGACAAGTTCTTGACGTGCAAGTGCGAGCCGCGCGGGTAGGTGCGTGAAGCGCAGGTTAGGGCGTCAGGCTGAGGCAAACCCAGGGCGTACCAGGAACCCCGGCCGCTCTGACCGCCGCCGGTGAGGGCTGGAGCTGCAGTTGCGGCTGGCGCAGCCACCGGTGGAGGCGTAGGTGTGGCTGGTGCGTTGATGACGCGGCCGTCCGGTCCGGTGCTGCGTACAGCCACATTGATTGATGGCCGGGTGACGGCGACAGCGTAAGCCAACGATCCGGTGCAGATGGTAGCCAGCACTACAATAAATGTTCGGAGCAAGTGGCGTGAGGTTTTTTTCTTGGCCAGCTTCTTTTTGGTTAGGATGTGCCGGATTTGGCGTTTTGTTTTGGCTTTCATTTACTGCATTTGTACCATAAGCGTGATGTGGAGTCAAAAAAAGGACACAAAAACTGCAAAATCAGCGGTTTTTTGTGTCCTGGCCAGAGCTAATCAAGAGTGGTCCTTGCTTGTTGATACCGGCTGGTGGTGTGGCGTAACTCTGCCTGAAGAGCTGCGTCACGTGAGTTCCAGCCTGGTAGGCAGCTAAAGTCGAACAGAGTATTGGCCGCCTCTGTAGCGGCTGCCTCGAGCCGCATTCGGTCGTAAGGCTGGTGATGGGCATTCCAGTGCAAGATTGCGCCGAGATCCTTGGGTGACTCCGGGAAGAAACAACGTAATCCCCGCCACTCGCACCATGCTTGTTCACGCCGGGCTCCACTTGATGCGCGCCAGCGGGGCGTAAACAAGGCCGCGTCGGCCACTCGGAGCAGGATGCCAAGATCTAGGCGGTGATAGAACGGTTCACCGGCTACGGACTTGGTTTCGAAGTGCCGCGTATGTGTGTGTGGGCAAAAGAACCCAATATTCTGATTGGCTAATGCGATGGCGTACTCTTCAGCCTCAGCGATATTGGCAGAGATCGTCTCATGCGAACCGCCGCCAAAATATGGGCCAAGAATGGCAATGACGTTTACGGGCCTGTCCTTGATGAGCGACCAGGCTTGATCGAGTTCGTTAGGTGCGTTGGGCATGTGGGCTGCCTCTCTGGTGGCTGGAGATGTCCGTGCCGGTATGATAGCACGTTGCATGGTGGCCGCGTTGTGGCTAGTACGTAACGCTCTTGCCTACCGGCACAATGGAGTACCAAGTGTTGCCGGCGTTGAGCGGGATGTCTTTGCCGTCGGCGCCGATGAGTTTGGTACGGGTGGTCCGGGATTCCTTGATCCAGGTACAGGGAATGGCTTCACCGTCACGAAAGACCATGCCCTGCCCCCGGCCGACAGTTTGCATTCTGACCGCTTGTTCGCCGAAGCGGGTGATGCCATAGTTCGTAGGCATATATTCGACCACGATGTTTTTGACGCGGATCTGCTGGCCGGTGACCCGGTCGATGTGCGGTGTGCGGGCCAGGTTGCGGGCGTAATCGTTGGTGGCGGGGTCGTATTTGTAGTCAACCTGGAAGCCGCCGTAGGAATACTCGATGTGGACGTTGGGGTGTGGTGGAGCAGCGTTGGGAGTGTCGGCTTTACGCGGACTTGGCGTGAAGGTGGCTGGTTTGTTGTAGCCTTTGGACGTTACAAGCTGGCTTAATAGATCGGCTGAGGTATAGAGGTTGTGGGGAGCTCGCCGGTCGCGGGTGCGGTAAAAGGATGGTGCGCCAATGGCTAGGGCATTGAGGCTCTTGACGCCTAGTGGTGCAATTTGGTCGAGGGCATCGATATTGCCGCCGGCATGAGCTATGGGGGAATTAAATTCGAGAGCCCAGTCGACAAAGTAGGTGCGCAATGATCGGACCGGGCCGATGGTGGCCGGCAAGCTGTCCAGGAAAAAAGCCTCAAACCGGGTGATGCCGCCCTCGGCGTTGGCTTCGTAGACGACGCCGGCTTGGCTCAGGCCGGATTGGGGTCGGGCCTCGGGGCTGTTTTCAACAACGACGCCCATGACCGGCCGGTCAGCAATCGCCGTCTCAACCATGGCGCCGGTCAGCGGCGAGGCTTTTTTGACCGGTGGGGCCGGCGTTGGTTTGGGCGTCATTTTGTTGACGGTTGTGGTGGTCGGCTCCGGAGCCGGCCGTAGAATTGTCCAGGCGTAGATGCTGCCCCCGACGATGATTAATGCGGCTACCAGGGCTAGCCATTTCCAGTGCTGATGGGCTAGCTCGATGAGGTTGGGGCGAGGCTTTGTGGGAGGGGCATCCTGGGACTGGGGGCCGGCTGTTGGGTCTGTCGAATTGGTTTTAACTGGCTGGTCTGGTTCGCTCATAGTCATATCCTACTAAAGAACTTATGCTTAGTACAATGAAACCGCCCCCTCTTGATGTGGCCCAAGAGAGGGCGGGAAACTTGCCAACAGAGCCTAGAAACGAAAGACCGTGGCTGTCTCGTCGGCTTGGGCGCCGTAACCGGAAAGGCCGGATTCGATCTCCGGGGTGTCAAACTCACTCTCCGGTATCGATCGTCCTGGGTAGGCGGCGGCTATTTCGGCCGGAAGCTCTCCGACGAGGTCGCCGCTCCACCGGTTACCAAAGAGAGCTACGTTCTCACCGCCTTTTTTGTCAAGCTCGACTAGGACGCGGATGCCGGCTTTGGTGACGCAGAAATATCGGCGCAGGTTAACCTCGAGTCCTTTACTGCCAACGGTGTCGCTGGCGTGGACAGTGATGGTGAGCGGAGTCTCGGTTTTTTGATTGGTATCGAGCAAGGTAATTTGTAGTGGTGTTTTGGTGACCTCTGCCTCGTTCAGTATTTCTTCAGTCAAAGCTGACGTGACCGTGTACTCGCGCTGCATGCCTGAGCCCTTCTGTGGGGAGGGTGCGAAGCAGCGATAAGCTGCTCGGAACAATATAATATAATAAGTCTATCGGTTAGTAAAGTGCAATTTGGACAAACAAAAAAGCCCTGAAGGGCTTTTTTGTTGGACGGACGAGAATTACTCGACTGGTGCGTCCATGGCGTCCCAGTCGCCCTGGCCAACGAATTTGGTGAGGTTACGACCCTCGTACTTACCACGCAGTGCGTAGCGTACCTGGACCTTACCCTCTTTGGTCGTTCGCTCGTACTTGGTCTTGGTCACGTCGCTCTCTGGGACCTCGACTGACTGACGAGTCTTTACATCGTAAAACTTAACACTCATGGGTGTATAACCTCACTTAACTTTAAGTGTCTGAACTATAAGTGACCGTGGCCACGCTTGTCAAACCCGCTTGGCTTGTCAGAGTCGTTTAAGGGCATTGCCAAGCCGCCGAAGTGTGGTCTCGCGGCCCAGTGCGCTGAGTGTTTCGAACAGTCCTGGAGCGGCTTTTTTGCCTGTTACGGCAATCCGGACAGCACCGAATAAAACGCCGGTTTTTAGGTCTAGTTTTTCCGCTAATGGCCGGAGTATTTCCTCAAGGGAGGCTTCGGTGAAATCTGACTTATCCACAGTTTGGCGAACGGTCTCGAGAATTTCTTTAAAGCTGCGGTCTCCGTAACGATCGCTGGCGGCTTCGGTTTGGAGAATGCTGCCGGCATAATCTGGGTCGGTGAAAAAGAAGCTGGTAAGCTCAGGGAGTTCACTTAGGAACTTGAGGCGCTCCTGGACGAGGCTGAGCACCCGGAGGCGGTATTCCACACTGCTATCGGTCGCTGTGGCCGGCCAGAAGCTTGTAGTGCGCTCCAAAAGGTCTTGTAGGGGCATCTGGCGGATGAGCAGGCCGTTCATCCAGGTGAGGCGCTCGCGGTCGAATTTGGCGGGGCTTTTTTGGATGCGGTCCAGTCCGAAGGCTTTGATGAGTTCATTGCGGCTGTAGACTTCCTGAGTGGTGCCGTCGTTCCAGCCGAGAGAAGCCAGGAAACTGAGCAGAGCTTCGGGCAGGTAGCCTTCGGCTAGATAATCTTGGACGGCGACGGCACCATCGCGCTTGGATAGCTTTTTCTTACCGTCGGGGCCGAGGATAGCCGGGAGATGGGCGTAGACTGGTGGTTCCCAGCCAAAGGCGGCAAAGAGCAATAGGTGTTTGGGTGTGCTGGGTAGCCACTCGTCGGCCCGGAGGACATGTGAGATGGTCATGGCATGGTCATCAACGACGTTGGCGAAGTGGTAGGTGGGGAAACCGTCAGACTTGAGGGCTACGAAGTCGTCCAGGTCTGCAGTTTTGACTTTCATGGCGCCTTTGACGGCATCGTCCCAGGCGACCTCGTTCGGGTTGTCTGGAATTTTGAACCTGAGGACATGCGGTTGGTCGGAGGTGGCTGGATGAGCTAGACAATGGCGGTCGTACTTGAAGGCTACGTTTTTGGCCTGGGCCTCTTCGCGGAGTTTGGTGAGGCGTTCAGGTGGGCACCAGCATGGATAAAGAACGCCTTTTGCGACCAGTGCATCGGCGTGCTCGTGGTACAAGTCGAGCCGCTCTGATTGGATGTATGGGTTATTTGGTCCATCCTGTAGAGGCCCTTCATCTGGCGTGAGGCCTAAGGAGTCGAGACTAGCGGTGATTTGTGGTAGTGCGCCGTCGACTAGCCGGGCTCGGTCGGTATCTTCGAGCCGCAAGATGAAACTACCGCCGGATTGGCGGGCCAGAAGCCAGTTGAAGAGTGCTGAGCGTACGCCTCCAACGTGAAGATAGCCGGTGGGGCTAGGCGCGAACCGGACACGCACGGGAGATTTAGTACTTGACATGAGGCTTACTTTACTTAGTTATGAAGTGATAGACAAGTTGCTGCTTTTGCGACCGGGCTTACAACCCCAACTCTTCCGGATTAATGCCCACCCACTCTCCTGCTTCATCGCGGTAGAGATTGGTGCGCAAGCTGATCTCTTCGGTATCGTAAACGTTCTCGAACCGGACATCGGAGCCGATGCGTTTGGAGCCGATGGTTTTGCGGTCGATGATGGCCGGCCCGACTACGCGCTCCAGTTTGTAGCGGGTGCCGCCTCGTTCAAACACGATGAATGAGACCTGTTCGGTGAGTTCGTGCTTATCTTCAAGCGGACGCTTTGTACGTCCGTGGTCAATAATGCCATATTTAATTTCAATGGCGTCCACGATCCGATCCCAGACTTTATCTTCAGCCATTTTGAAGCCTCCCTTTACTAGAGACTATACGCGATTTTTAGGATTTGGTCGCGGGAGAGGCGGGTGGCACCCTCAATGCTATACCAAACGCCATGATTGACCCAGGCGGCTTGGTTCTTGCCGTAGAGGTAAACGGTGAGGCCTTGGCCTTGTACGGCGGTGTAATCAGGGGTTTTGTTGGCAATGTATTGGTCGAGCAACGAAGTGGAATCCCAGGTGGTCCGATGCTGAGAGATGGTGAGTTTGCCGGGCTGGCTTGGGCTGGTGAAATCGAGCGTGACAATGCCGGGGGCGGTGCGGGTATTGGCCAAAATGTAGCTGGACGGTACGTAGCTTGGCAGAGAGGCTGAAATACCGGCCCGGCTGCTAGCATTTTGAACAGCCAGCTTAGGATAGTTTTGGAGCCAGACGTATCCGCCCATAATGACAACGGCTACTGCCACGGCGGCGTACTGGCCGACACGAGGCGCCAAACTCAGATGCGGCCGCCAGCTAGCGTCGTGGGCGTGGTGGGCGGCCTGGGCAACGTTGGCCATTTGGGCCATGGCGGCGTGCTGGGTGGCGGTTGCCGCGGGCAGCTCCGGGCCGTGGCTGGCAGCTGGCGGTTTGTAGCCATGTCCATAATTTGACGATGGCTGATTGGCCTTTGGCACGACTACTGACAGCCGCGAACCGCCGAACCGGTTACTGCGGTCAAAGCGTGACACAAACTCGCTGCGTTCGATGGTCTGGGCCCGCTGGAATTTGTCTTCAAACCGGGCTAGGTGGCGCTCTTTGGTGGTGGTTCTAGGTGGCGGGGCGGGAGTAGCTGTCTGGTGATTAATTTGAGCTGGTTGAGCCGGAGTGATTTTTGCCGATGAGGTGACTGGTGCCGGTTTGGCTGATGGTGAGGCCCGCCGCAGATCCAGGACTTGGCTGCTGGATGGCGTTGTGCGGGCGTGTAAGGCGGCAGCTGATTTGGTCGGCCGGTCAGATGGCATAACCGGTGCACTGGCGGCTGGACCGGACGGACGGATATCCATTGAGCGTGGTCCATTAATTCTGGTGCCGCAGACTTGGCAGTACGAGCTGGTACCAACGCGCATTATTACGGTTTCTTTGTTGCAAATAGGACAGGTCACGCCGCCACCACTTTATTATGCTTATGTTACACTATGTTGTCCGGTGCTGTGAATAGATCTTTAAGATATTAAAACATAATTAAACCCCTTGAGCGATTGGGCTCAAGGGGCAAGTCTTTAACACAAACAGACACCGGGCTTCTCTGGGCACATCGGGCCTGCGGAGGCGCATCCCGTTTGGAGTGCAAAGAATGTGAGTATGATAACTACAACCAGGGTGAATAACCAGAACCAACGCATGTAGCCTCCAAAGGTGCTAGGTTGTGGTATCTAGCAGTCGCCTAACTTTCTTTAAAACAGTTTCAAGGAACTCCAGCTCTTGCCGGCGGGAGCGGTGAGTCAACGGATGGTGTATAACCCTGCTGTGCCACACTTTGAACTTTTTGTGCTGGTTGAGCCAAGGCCAGTGCAGTCGCATTATCTCGGTCCGTTCGGCTTCAAGCACCTCGGCTCGTTGGGCGTGTGCTTCAGCGATTTCCTCGGCTTTTTGAACGGCTTTAGCGACATTGGTTAAAAAGGCTGACCCGGGGTTAACTACAACTCTGTAAGGCCAACGATCTCCGATAATATGCCGAAGTGTGCCGATACCGAACTTTTCAATTAAATGCCGACGCCGTTCTCTAACGTGACTGCCTAATATAATCCAACCCTTCTTGAGGTCACCGTCGATGCTGATCTTGAAATCGATGAGGCTGTCGTCATCCGGGATCGGTTCAGCTAAGGCGGCCCTGAGCCTGCCCGTAACTGCATCAAGACCACCGCCTGCAACGAATGACAGCCGGCGGGTTTCGAGTCGTGCGGCGGATCGAACTTCAGGGCTTGCAGTATCAGGCTTTGCATTCATAGCAGCCACCCTCTTAGTCGAGAGATTTCGAGTGTTATTAGCGGCGCCTCTAGAGACCTAGAGGATAGACTACATTAGCATAAATTTAAGTGTTTGTAAATATTTAGTTGAATACCGGCAGGCCGGCCTGAAAGACAAAAGAAGACCCCCGAAGCAATTAAGCTCAGAGGGCCATTGAAACTAAATCATTGCTGACATTTCCACCAATATGCCGGAATCTGGTCGTCCTGGACAATAACTGCGGTGGCATGGAACTTGTTGCAGAAGTCCTGGACACTGAGATCTCCTAATGTATAGCCAGAATCATCCTGACATACCCAAGAACCGGCGTCCTGTGGATCCAGGTACTGAGAATGACTGCCATCACCGTATTGGTCAAGACAAGCTTCATCCATGCTGACATGAATGTACGTTGGCTCTGGAGCAGGTGGGGGCATAATAACTACTGGTGGCGCCGGTTCATGATGAACAACCGGTGGTGGCGGAGCCTGGGTGGGCTGCAGCTTTCGTGGAGTTTCCTTCACGATCGGCCGGGCTTGCTCTACCGGTTGAGTGTCCACTGCTTGAACGGGCGGTGGTGCTGGAGGAGCCACCACATCGGCTTTTGGACCATCACCTGGAGCACAGGGCTCTAGCCAGGCCTTGATATCCTTATCGTACGGACCTCGCAGGTTTGAAAAGTTGCCATTCAGTAAAGAAAGACCCCGAGTAATTGCTTTCACTACCCCACCGCTAGGTATTGTGATGCCGAGGCAGCGGTCTTTGAGTACGGCGTCATAGAGCTTGTCGCCGACGAAAGCACCCGTCACATCACTTGCAGCGGAGGCTGTAATTCCCATAGCTGCCGGACTTACAGATGCCAAGATAGTACCGTTGATCAGTGAAGTGGCTAGGGTTGCTGCACCAGCGCCAACGATCTGAGCATCGGCTAGTACTACGAGCTTGGCTGCGATTCGTGTTCCCTCGTGATTTAGCCGAATTTCCCAGCCGTTTTTGCCAACGTAATGTCGGCCCCATGGGAAATAGGTCGGCGCGCCGTCAGGTCGCGCCGGTATTTGGTAGGCCAGGATTTGCTTGTAGACGTAGTCGGAGTCAAAGGATTCCACATCGGGTGCGCTTTTTGCAGTCTTTGCAAAGCCGAAGCTGTTGCTCACCATGCCTATCGTTACGAGTAAAACCAACACAACTCCAGTTATGATGCTAAGCCTATGTCGCTTCATCTCAACTCCCAAAGGTTGGATGGATGTAAAGAAACACCGGGGGTTCCCGGCTGCAACTTACTTTATATACTTGAGGTGTTTATGTCAAGACTTTTTAGGTCGAGGTCGAAGTAGGTAGGCCACTACTGTTGCCGCTAGTGCAAGTATCAGCCACGGCCAGTCGTTCCAGATGCCGTAGGATGCGTGAATGATAGCCCAGACTATAGTGGCTAGTATCGCAAAGCCGGCGAACCAATATTTTCCCACTCTGGGGGCTGAAAGGCCCAGTTCATCGGGTTCAGGGTGCTGAAACTCTGCAATGATATAATAAAGGGAGACACCAGAGAAAAAAATGTAGTATACAAATGGGCCTGATGGCGAGTGTAAACTGGGCAAATTGGCATACCAGAATACGAGGGCAAGCCACGCAAAAATATAGCCACGCCAAATAGCCCGATGAGCTAGAGCAATGTACTTATAACCGTTGGAAAGAAAATTATTCATCGTTACACATTAATACACTATCCAACCTGAAAGATCAAGCCACGAGTCGTGGACGAAGAAGGTAGACGGCGTATGTAGCAAATAGGGCAAGTGCAAACCACCGCCAATTGCTTTGTACGAATATGAGCCCATTGATAAGGATCGATAGCACCATCCCAAATGCAGCGAACCCGCTATACCAATACTTCGCAATAGCTGGAGCGGAGACACCTAGATCGTCCGGACGAGGGTGAAGGAACTCTGATACAACATAATAGACGCACAGTCCAAGTGAGAACACTATATACATTATAGGCCCCCATAATGTGCGTTCATCTGGGTTATTAGCATACCAGAAGAGGATGATAAGAAACCAGAAAATACCGACACGCCAGATGCCGCGGTGGACGGGAGCAATGTATTGGTAAATGGTCGGCCAGGTTTTTGTCATAATTGTATATTTATACATAAAAAAGTACATATGGCAAATAGTTGACATTGTAATATATAATAAACATTATATACAAACAATATGTAATTGGTAAAATAGCGTAAGATTAATGGCAACAGCAAATGATACGATAGGATTTCTCAAAACCTTTAAAGAGACAATCCCTTGGACGCTACTTTCTATAATATGCGTTCTAGTTGCAACTACTCCGTTTGATTACATTGGTTTCATTGTTACAATTTGCTTTTTTGTGCCTCCTGCGGTGGCATATGGGTTATTTGAATATCGCTATGCAAAATTCAGAAACAAGCCGGAAAATGAACATTCGCTGCTAAGTCTAAGGAGTGAACTGTTCTGGCTCACGTTCATGTTGATTGCAGCGGTAGTATCGGCATACTTTGCTTATCAGGAGAGTGGTATGTTTCATACATTACTTATAGGTTGGGCTTTCTCGAGGGCATGGTATTTTCTAATTTGGTCAACTCCAGCAAGGGCCTCATGAAAAAAGATTCCGATTGAGTATTGTAGCTGCTGGATACGGTTTGGTTGCTTCTACCGGACGCGCCAGATCCGCCAGATGAACCGCGGGATGGCCAGTTGACGCCGGATGCGCTGGGGTTGCAGTAGGAGGCGCCAGAACCATTCGAGGCCTAGCCGCTGCATGATGCGGGGCGCTTTTTTGCGCTTGCCGCCAAATTGTTCGTAATCGAAGGTGCCGCCTTCGCCAATGAGCATGCCGTGGTCGAGCTGGGGCGTCAGCCGGGACATTACTTGTTCCTGGAGTGGAAAGCCCATGCCGACGAGGATGAGGTCGGGTTTGGCACCGGTGATGGCGGTGAGAGCTTCGGTGATCCAGGCTTCGCTAACTTCTCCGAGTGGGCGGGCGGGATCGCGGCCGCTGAAGGTGCCGACGATGCGCAGCTTGGGTAGTTGGCGGCGGACGACATTGGCGGTTGATTCGATGTCTTTGCGACTTTCCTTGCCGATTAAGAAGACGGCTATGTCCCGCTTGGCGGCGGCTTCCAGGAGTGGCCAGGTCAGATTGATGCCGGCGATGCGTTCGGGTAAGGGCCATTCGAGCGTTTTGGGTGCTAGAACAATTTCAAACAAGCTGCGCCAGAACCGCCAAGCGCTATGGGGACCGGCATACAGATAATGGGCTGCCCAGATTAGTGCCACTCCGTCGGCCAGGGTCAACTCGGCATTATTGAGAATGTGCTTCAGCGTGGGATTATTTGCCGCTGCATCCATGAATTCTACGTACGGTTTAACGACATATCCGGCGGGTTGCTTGAAATTGCCGGCCCGGTCCAGGATGTATGTAATGGCTTGCTCGATGGTGAGCGCGTCAATCTCGACGCCGAGGATGGGGACTTTATCAAAATTATTTTGACGAGACAATGCCATCCTCCTTTGCTCGAATTTGACCGGCAATGGCTGCTCCAGCTAATATCCAGAATACCAGAGCGCCGGTTGAGTCGGTCCAAACTGGTAGCACCAAAGCGTTGACAGATATGCCCGCTAATGCTCCAGCTAGGGCTAGCGCGTATGGGTTATTGGTGCTGCGTCGCCATAATTCTCGTCCTAGCAGGCCAATACCGGCGACAAACAGTATCATACCGAGCATGCCGGTTTCATAGCCGAGTTGCAAGTAGTAGTTCTCGATAATGCGGCCCGTGCCAGTCTGAAATACGCTGGGACCGGCTGTGCCAAAGCCGTGTCCGAGAGGCTCGGAGATAAGTGCACTGGTGCCGTTCTGGAGAGAGACTAAATGCTCAAAGTCGGAACCTCGCTGGCTGCTGTAAGTTTCCTCGCCATGGAGAAAGTAGTGCTGTACGAATGAGTTTTGAATCAAGGTTGGGCTCAGGGCCATGATAACGCCGAAGGATACTCCCGCGGCAGCCAGACCGATACGCCTGGCCTGGCGGGGCAGGATACCGAATGAGATGACGGCTAGAGCTACTAGTGCTCCAACCCAAGCGCCCCGGGAATGGGTGTTAACTAGTACAACCGCTGCCAGGATAAGACCGATACCGAGCCACCAGCGCCTTTGCCGCCACATTATGGCGAGAACCAGGCTTATGGGGATAATGAGGTAGGTGCCGAGCTGGTTGGGGCCGCCCAGAGTGGCGGCAAACCGCAGACTGTTGGTGACGGCATCTAGTCGCTGGTATGGGACTACGGTGTCCGGGCCATAGCCAAAGTAGGTCAGAAAGTTCGGTGGTAGCACAAACACTTGCAGGCAGCCGAAGCCTACAACCACGGCAGCAGCGGCTAGTGTTATCTGTACGAGCTGCCGTAAGAACCAGGGTGTAGCGACCAGTAAGCTGAGCGCGAAGGCCAGCAGGAACTCGGTATCGATCTTGAGACCGAATATGGCAGTGGTTAGAGTCGGACGGGCTATTAGCGTGATGATTAAGCCCAAGGCTACGAAGCCACCCAGTGCCAGGACTGCTGGATGGCGCAGTTTGGCGAGACGGCTGGGTTCACGGACCAGGAGCGCCGCCGTAAGCCCGCCGAGGATGATGAGTAATATTTCTTTCCAGCTTTGAATGATTTCGCGATGGCCTAAGACAGTGCCCAGCCAAGTGCTCAAGAACGCGTGAAATGGCATGAGGGCGACGAGAATTAATAACCCGGCTTGGATAATGTTTTCAAGATTTGGCTGCCATCGATTGGATGCTGATTTGGCTGCCGTAGAGCGTGTCATTACTTGACAGCCACCAAACTGCGTTTGTATTCCTCGAGGTTGCCGAGGGCAATGCCGGTGCCGCGGGCGACGCATAGCAGTGGCTCTTCGGCTACGACGCAGGGCACACCGGTGACTTGCGTTAGCATCTTGTCAAGGTTGCCGAGCAGTGCCCCCCCGCCGGTTAGGACCATACCGCGGTCGATGATGTCGGAGCTGAGCTCCGGTGGGGTTTGTTCGAGGACTACGCGGATGGCTTGGATGATTTTTTCGAGCTCATCGGTGATGGCGCCGGCAATCTCGTTGGCGTGAATGGTGATGGTCTTTGGGAGCCCTGCGACAATGTCGCGGCCGCGGATTTCCATGGATTTGTCACGAGTGAGCATGAGCGCCGTGCCGAGCTTTTGCTTGATGTTTTCGGCGGTGCGGTCGCCGATGGCCAGGCCGTAGGTACGGCGAATGTAGTCGGCGATGGCGGCGTCGATGCGGTTGCCGCCGACGCGGATACTGTGCTGGGCTACCACCCCGCCGAGTGACAGAATGGCGATCTCGGTGGTGCCGCCGCCGATATCCACCACCATGTTGCCGGCGGCCGAGGCGATCGGAATATTGGCGCCGATGGCGGCCGCTACCGGCTCACGGATGATATAGGCGGCGCGGGCTCCGGCGGCCAGGGTGGCGTCGATGACGGCGCGCCGCTCAGTGCTGGTGGCGCCGGCCGGGACGCAGATCATTACATCGGGTTTGCTGAGCCTAAAGCCGCCCGACACCTTGGCGATGTAGTGGCGGATCATGGCTGAGGTGATGCGGTAATCGGCGATGACGCCGTCGCGAAGCGGGCGGGAGGCGGTGATGTTGTCGGGGGTACGGCCGAGCATTTCCTTGGCCTCGGCGCCAATGGCGACGATTTTGTTCTGGTCGTCGATGGCCACTACGCTGGGCTCATTGATAATGATGCCGCGTTTGGGGACGTACACCAGCAGGTTGGCGGTACCGAGGTCTATGGCGATGCGCTTGGAAAACATATCGTAAGTATATACGGGCCATCAGGCCAGATGCTATAGTGTTGGGCAGTTCTATGCTGCGACGTACACTCATTGCAACAGGTTATCTCGCTCTGGCCGCCGTTATGGTCCTGGCAACGGCCGGCCTGGTGGCGTATGGCCAAGGAATTGAGTATGACTTCAAAACCGGCCGCATTATCCATACCGGCTTGGTTATTATTCAATCGGAGCCGTCTGGCGCCCGGGTGGTTTTGAATGGCAAGAAGCTCAAGAAAAAGACATCGTACCGGCAATCGTTTGAAGAAGGCAAGTATGATTTTGAGCTGGTTAAAGATGGATTCCGAACTTGGAAAAAGACCCTCAAAGTGGTGTCCTCTGAGGTAACATTGGCTCAGTATGTGCTGATGGTGCCGAATAAGCCGGCGGTGGCGCCCCGGGATACCAAGCCGCAGATTGTGGTGCAAAATATTTCCAAAGATCACCGGCACCTGGCTTACATTACCGGTGGAACTGAGCCGGCTGTTTATACTATGGACCTAAACGACGGCGGTAAGGCGACTAGGGTGTACATGCCCAAGGTCCTGACGGTGGGCCAGCCGGTTGAGACGTTATTGGATGTAACCTGGAGCGACGACGCATCGCATTTAATGGTTGTGACTCAGACGCCTACCGGGCCGGTTCACCACTTGATGGCCGCTGATGGCAGCGGTGAGGCGAACTTGACCCAGCAGTATGGGTTCAATTTGTCGGGCCTCAAGTTTAGTGCCGGCAACTGGCGGCAGCTCTACTGGATCTCGCCCGACGGTTTACGCCGCTTGGATGTCGGGTCGCAGTCAGTTTCGGGTGTGCTGGCCGATAAGGTCAGTCAATTCCTCGTTGCCGAGGACCGGGTACTGTATATTCAGGCAAGTACGCTTAACAGAACATTGTGGAGCATTGACGGCAGGGGTAACAAGCAAGAGCTGATCCAGGCTTTGCCGGACAGTGAGAGCTACGCTCTATCGTTTGCGACTTACCGGGGCCAGGAGCAGTTGGCTATTGTCCCGTCCAGAACCCACATTGGTACGGTTTACAGTGGACTCTATGGTTCAAATCCGGTAGCTAAAACTATTGCCCATGACGTAAACGACGCAACCTTCTCGCCGGACGGACACCTAGTGGCGTTTAGTTCGCAGGGTCATATCACTACCTATGATATTGAGCGCTCGACGCTGACGGGCAAGCTGGTATCGTACGAGGCTGGTGGTCTAAGCAATATGACTTCATTGACCTGGTTCGATAGTTATCATTTATTAGAGAATCAGAACGGCCGGTTAATTTTGAGTGAATATGACGGGGCTAATGCTGTTGATTTGGGTACTATGCAAGGTCAGCTGCCGGCCTATAATACCAGCGACGGCCAGTCGATTGTGACCTTCCGCCCGGGCACTACCGGTGTGGACATCGTGCAGATTACGATTAAGCCGTAACTACTTGCGTCCGCATTGTGGTGTAGCTCAAAAAAGGCCTGTACCGGATAGTACCCGGCACAGGCCTGATTTTTGTTCCAAGTTTGTTATTGGTTGATCTTTTCCAGGGTTTCGTCGAGGCGTTCGTATCCATCGACTACGCCTTTTTCCATACCGGATTGGATCATGCCGTCACGATCTTCCACGGACTTGAAGACAGATTGCGAGGTTATCTTGGTCCGGCCGCCGGGCAACTCTTCGAAGAGCGCGGTTTCGAGGGTAGCGTGGCCGGCTTCGGGCAGTCCTTCGAACTCGAATGTCTGGATGATTCGTTCCGGAGCTGTAACTTCGTGGAATACGCCGTGGAAACCGTACTCGACGCCATTGTCTTCGTGGGTGTAGCGCCATTTACCGCCGCTAACCGGCTCGAATGTCTCGAGTTTCATGGTATAGCCTCTTGGCCCAAGCCACTGGACGTATAGCTCCGGGTCGGTGAAGGCCTTGAACACGAGCTCGCGGGGAGCATTAAACTCCCGGATGATAAACAGTTCTTGTTTTCCTGGTTCGGCGGTGATGGTGGTTTTGTTCTGGCTAGCCATTAGGCAGTCTCCTTCATTAATTAAGCGGGGTTACTGGGCGGTTGTGATTTTAAGTCAAGGGGCCTCCTTTCGGCGTTTTTTCTTTAGTTCCTCCAATACTTCATCCAAGGCGCCGTAGCGTGACTCCCAGAGGGCCTTAAATGAATTCAGCCAGTTATCCAGTTCTTCAAATGGCGCTGCTTGTAGCTGGTAGATCCGCTGTTGAGCCGCCGGCCGAACCTCCACAAGCCCTGCTTCGCTCAATACACGCAGGTGCTTGGAGACCTGTGGTTGGCGCAATTTGAGCCGGCTCGCGATTTCCCCCACCGAATACGGTTTCTCGCGCAATAGCTCGACAATGCGTAATCGGTTAGGTTCCGCCAGAGCGGTCAGGGTGGTGGTGTTCATGATTTGAATATACTCCATTGTGAATATTCCAGTCAAGGAATATTTTATTTAACCATTTAACACCGTGCAAAAGAAAAAGGACCCCGGATGATCCATCCGTTGCGTGATCCACCTGCGAAGTCGGTTGTGCCAATCACCCCTTCGTGTTGCGCCGGCTGTGCGCTCGATTACGCATGTCACATCCTGCTTGGTGATCAAGCCAGATCCTCTCGGGGAATTGTTTTGGATGCCAGCCGGATGTTTTGGGTGCATCGTGTGGAATTGCAAAGAAATGATTATTGTGCTTATGTTTTATTAGGGATACGCTTATAGTAGACGTAAGTCCGTGATCTTGAAATGAGAGGAGGTGACGATCGTGAACCCGATTGATTTGGGTCTGAGCTGTCACCATTGTAATGCGAAGTTGGTGCTCATTCCGGGAAATGCCAAGACGGTCAGGTTCCGGAGCCAGCCTGGCTTTGGCTATAACGTAGTCACATGCCTTGAATGCCGGTTCTACGTTGAGCTGCCGCCGATGGTTAGTGTTGAGCAGGCGGAGAGGTTCGGTTGCCAAACGGTGTGGCGCGAGGATTATGCACCACACGAGCTGACTGAAGCATTCGAAGCCGAACACGGGATCCATGTCCTGACGATCCGGCCGTTGAGACCAAAGGACGAGGCTCAGGTAGCATTTTTCGGTTACCTACTGCATCAGGACTCGGAGTGTACTATGCAGGAACTGCTGGCCGGTTAGGCTGGTGTCTTCCCCTTTCGCCTCTTCATTATGTTCCGGCTGTTTCGGCCCTTGGGAAGCGTACCAGGGGCCGACAAGCTGTATATTGGCCAAAATTATTCATTATCAAGCGCTACACTTTGAGCTAATGCCCCAAGGCATTTTTTGTTGTCTATAGCTATAATTTGTTTCCGTGGGGATGATGATATCTCAGCCTGTTCAGCAAGACTGACAGAAAGGTTCTTTGAACGATGGATACCAAGAGTACACCAGGCATGTCGGGGTACGGTCAGGGTTCGGCAGCAGAATTTTTTGGCATGATGACTGAGCTGCCCGTCCAGTTGACCCAGATCAACGACCGTGCACAGATTCAGAAGATCGCTGATGTGATCGGCCAGACCTTCTCGACGGTTACTCAGGAGCTCGGCATCAAGCGGGGGCAGATGAGCCCTTCCGCCCACCAGTCGCGCTGGAAGCAGGTACCTCACCTGCCTGAGCAGACGGCTACCCAGGCCGACCAGCTCACCGAGATCAGTCAGCGACCGCAGCAGCACGCGCCTCAGGCCGACCAGGGCACTGTTGACCGGGTGTTTGGAGACGCCAACAGCAAGCTCAGCGGGTCGCTTCGTGAGGCGGGTATTTCCGGCCAGGCAACGTCCACTCGCAAGGGGGCGCACCAAGGCGCCGGCTTGAGTGGAACCCACAAGACCGGGTACTAAGCCGGACCGTTTTACAAGTATCGTTTCCCACAGCTGGTCTACGCTAGAAATGGTGTAGAAAAGCAGTTATCGGTGGTCGCGCTTCGCGCGACCACCGATAGTCATTTGGTTTTGATTTATTTAGCAGCTAACTTTATTTGATAGCAGGTAGTTGGCTGGGCGTGGATTGTGGCGATGCGCCGCTGGGTGTGGAATTATCAGCGCCGAATAGTGACGAGAAGCCCCTGACTACCCCATCCCAGCCTTGTTTGACCTGATCCATAAAGCCGCCTTGGCCGCTGGGCAGGCTGTTATCTTTGGTCGTAGCCACAGGTTTCTTGACGGGAGTTGCGACTGGGGTTGGGTCAATCTGGTTGGCGGTTACAACGAGCCGCTTCCATGAGGTGCCGGGTGGTGTGCAGGTAATAAGAGTGACGGTTGGTTCGGGAGTTTGATTTAATACACTCAGATCGGTGGGCAGAACTACGCGGGAGCCGGTGACCTCGTAGGTGTAACGTTTACTTTGGTAATCGATGGTGAAGCGATCGCCGGGTGCGAGCTTGTCGAGGAGTACAAAGACAAACTTGAAGTTGCCCGGTTCCCACCAGTCATTCGAGGAATGGCCGAAGAATACCGCGTTGCCGCCTTGTCCAGGTGCCGGGGTGTTGCCGTAGTGAGTAATGCCGCTTTCGAGGGCCTTCTGAACATCGGCTTCCACAACACTGGGCTCATACACAACCGGCGCGTGGATGTTGATCTTGGAGATGGTGATGGTTGGGTCGGCCGGGATGATGGCGCTGGCGACCGGTGCACCGCTTGGTGCGACGGTGGTGGTTGGAGCCGGCTTGGCGGTCAGATAGTTAAACTGGCTCAAGATCACCGGCGATTTAAAGAGTAAAAGCAGTGTGGCAAAAATACCAATGCCGGTTAAGACAGAACGCACGATTGGTGGCAGTGGCTTGCGCTGTACGGCGGCGGCTGATTGCATTTGGCCGGCCAAAACCGCCCGGTCGACGATCAGCTCGGCGGTTGGTACGCCGGGTACGGTGTCGGCATCCGGGAGTGGATGCGGGTCATTTATGGCGGCAATACGGGCACGGGCAATCTCAGCGATCTCCGGGTGGTTGGCCACTTGCTCACGCTGAACCTCCGCAATCGGCAGGGAGGCTGTGCGGCGCATGGGCGAAATATTCAGAGTGTCGATGCCAGAGCTCATAACGGGCGCCTATTACAACTGGTACTTTATATGATAATCTTGCTACGTGCTTAAAGCCAAGCACCAGCAAGTCTTTTTGACTATCTTTATATTATAGCATAAAGTGTATCTAGTGTAAACATTTTTGCCGCTGTGGTGGAATTGGTAGACACGCGGGACTCAAAATCCCGTGCTAGCAATAGCGTGTCGGTTCGAGCCCGACCAGCGGTACCAGGATTTATTTTGTCAAATAGCAGCTCTAGGGAGCTGTTATTTGTTTTTGCTTGATTACTCTTGCAAAAAGAATCATTGGGTGGTATAAGTAGTTTGTCTCTAGCTCCTTTTACGAAAGGATAACCATGATTCACATAGTGGCTAGTGAGACGGTTATTGCCCGCCTAGAATCTTTGGCCGAGCAGGTCCGGTTAGGTGGCGAGCCAACAACTGATGACGCATCGCCACTCGCGATTCCGATCCTAATGTCCTATGAATCTGACGGTTCTGAAGGCGGCCACTGGGCCTGGAAGTTGTGGCTTGAGCTGCCAGGTCAGGATATCGAACGGTCTGCATCAACGCTGGCACAGCTGCTTGATGGCATTCCTGAATCTGGCGAGGCCGAGGGCCCCATCTTTCGTTATCGTCGTATCGCTCAGCGGCTTGAACGGCTTGCCGCCATTCTCCAAGCCGAGCCTCCGGCGACAGGCTGGTCTTCCCCCATTTATGGCACGGTCGAACTGAGCTATATGTTTGGCGAACGTCAGGATGGTAGCTCCGAAGGCGCCAGTAAAGACTGGCATTGGGACTTAGAGGTGGTCAATCCAGGTCAGGGAGCTTTTATCGGCACCGACAAAGACCTCGAAACACTTTTTGAGATGGCACTCCTGCGGTATGGGATTTCTGATCCGAGTTCGATACCAAATGAGAGATAAAAAGAGGCCACCACGAGGATGAGCACACTGACGCTTGGTCGGGTCGGAAGGAAGCGGACGGCAGCGTCACGATCAACAAACTGCACACCTGATCTATCGTGCTTGACCTTTTCTGCATCTCTACGAGGAGCTTTAATGCTTCTCGTAGAGATGCTACCATACAGCCATGGAAGCAATTGACCATTACAAGCAGACAGTTACTTTGCTTGAGGAGCTAGTTGAATTTCATCCCGCCTACCTCGAAGCGCTAACTCAAGACGATCGAGATGTGCTATCCAGATATTATTTTGCTGGGCGTGATGTTGATGTGGATGATCTCGGTGAGTACCGGAGCAAGCTCGTCAATGATGAGGCTGGTATTGAATCAAGAGCACAAGATGCATTAGCCAGATTTAAGGCTGTGGCCAATCTTCGATAGTATTGTTCTGACTAACTACCGCATAAGCAGTTGCTGCTTATGCGGTTTTCTTTTGGCCAAGCCCTCCTCTATCGTTCGCAAGGCCACGAGCTGAGGCTGTGCCATTCGGCTTGGCTTGAATTGGAGCTACAGAAAGGCCCCCTACCGGGCTTTCTGTACGCTGATGAATCAGGAAGCTGCCTAGTAGGAGGCGATTGGGAGGAGGGACTGGGTGAGGGCTACCCGAATGAATTCACGGAGTCCGTCCGGGTCCGTTACACCATGCATTTGCGCTGTCAGGCCGATGATGTCGTGAGCGACTAAACCGCGCTGCGACTGGACTTCCAACCTGTGCGGAGTGTAGTACTGCTCCGACAGCGCTGGAATTGCGGCAATCATGTTTAGCGGGTCGTAGAGGGTGATCCAGCGAATGTATGGCGTCACATCCTCAGCGGCCGAAATGGGCGGCAGTTCGCCGTCGCAGAAGGTGGAAGCAAACCAGGTGACGTTGCGATCGACCGGCAAGGTGCCGCGCACCTCTGAACCAGCCGGGGCGTTTACCTTGTGCCACAAGCCGTTGATGCTGGCGTTTTGGCGTTCATTGAGCTTGACGCCGATTGGGTGACCGGTGTCCGCCAAATCCTGGAAAAGGCGAAACGGTAACTTGGCTTGATAAGCCGCGTGGCGGATGGTGATTACCATCGGCACGCCATGGCGCTGGAGGGCGTCGAACAAGTGTAGTGTTGCTCCGGGATCGAAGCAGTTGTTGGCGGCGCCTCCCCGGCCGAGGCTTGGAACGAGGTGTCCCTCGGAGCTGAGCCTGGGCTGGTTGCCTTGGGTTTCTACTCCGCCCATGATGATTACCCGCTGGATTTTCTGAAGAAAGAGATCCGGGCGGTCGAGCCAGAGCCAGACGGCGTCTGTGAATCCGCTATTGAGAACGAGAACAACGGAGTTATCTTCGGCCTGCTCTAGAGTCCATCGCAACATATCGCGCCCGTGCTGGATTTGCGTTGGAACGGACAGGAAGCGGGGATCAGTCTCGTGGCCCGGGCCGCTGGCGCTAAAGCCTGCTTCGCCCATGCCGACTGGTACATGACCGAAGCCGAGGTCCCTGAGAGTTGCCTTGGCCTGCATGGCCCGGGCTTTGGCTGGGTGGTGGTTACCCACGACAGCGGTCAGGTCGAGGTAGTTCAGGTTACATAAGCGGGTGGCGAGAATTAGTGACAGAATTTCGTCCGGGTCGGTACCGTATTCACCCATTACGATAGCGGCTGTTGGGCTCATTACTTCCCTCAAGGTGCATCAGCGGTGGCTGCCGCAGCAGATTTCTCGATCAAGAGAATTCATTACTTTAACATGTTAGGCAACATTTGGTGTAGTTTCTAGCCGCTTACTGCCCGGGATTTTGTTATGCTGGATTTATGAAACTAATGTCTGCCTACTTCGAGTGAGGATAACTGATATCCTTGTCTATTCAAATTTGACTAGTTTTGATGATTTGTGTACTATGCAAATATGTCAGTTGTCAAATTACTAGTCCTTGGAGCCTTAAAACGTTGCAAGCAGGCGCATGGCTACCGTATTTATCAGGATCTCAAAGAGTGGCGTGTTGAAACTTGGACGATTGTACGGCCGGGGTCTATTTACCATGCTATGTCGCAATTAGAATCAGGAGATTTAATTAAAGCGATCAAAAATACCGACGGTCAAAAGCTTGGTCCAGCTAAAACTGAGTTCATGTTGACGGCTGCCGGTGAGCGACTATTTATAGAATTACTTGAAGGGTCACTTAAACATATAAACCTTATAGAACTGTCTATGGGTATTGCGTTCATGGAATATTTGCCACGTCAGTGTGTTCTTAAGCTATTGCAGGAACGTGCCGAGGCGCAACGCCAGGTGACAAATTTCCTAAAGACATTACCAACTGAAGAATTACCTAGTACGCCAGCTAAGCACCCGGAGCTTGTGCGTATATGGTCAGAATCTTATGACCATGCCGCCGACAGCACCGAAAAACTTATCAATACGCTTCAATCCGGAAAGTATGTATTTAAAAGTGAGGAGGACAAGGTATGAAGAGCATAGCAGCTATATTGCATGACGACAGCAGTATTAAAGTAGAAATATCCGGCTCGGGACCTGCGATTTTGTTGCCGGTTAACCTGGTGTTGTCGGAGGGTAAAGAGGCCGAGGAAAAGCAAAAATGGGGCGTTGACCCTGCACTTGGCCGTAATCTCGTTAAGGGGCTGAACGACAAGTTTACCGTTGTAGCTTTTGACTACGAGGGGCATCGTATGGATCACCCAGCAGCAGAGATACTGACGCCAGATAACATTGTGCATGATTTTTTGGCTGTGGCCGATGTTGCTGGCGTAGATAGATTTGCCTATTATGGGTATTCGTGGCTGGCGCTTTGTGCCATGCAATTAGGTATCCGTACCGATAGGCTGTGGGCACTTATTATGGGAGCCTATCCGCCAATCGATGGCCCATACAAAGAAATGTGGGCCGTTACCAAAGCAACATATGAGATGGCGTTAAATCCCGAGAAGAGTGCGCCAAAGGACCCGGATAATATTTGGGATTCAGGAGACCTGACCATATCAACGGAGCAAACGAAGCAGTTCTTTACCCTCTACAATAACTTGCAGGACTTTGATGATCGAGCTGTACAAAGCAAGCTCACATGCCCTCGCTTGTGTTTTGTCGGTTCAAAAGATGTACAAGATTACAGCGAGCGATGGGGCGGTGTCACCGTAGACATGGCGAAACCATTGATTGCCAAGGCTGATGAGCTTAGACACTATGGCTGGGACGTACAAGTGCTAGAAGGGCTTGACCACATCAGCGCTATGCAGCCGACCAATACCTTACCGGTTATACGGCCGTGGCTGATTTCAAAGTCGTACAGCTAACACTGAATTGCAAGCCTATTCCCTTCGGCAAACAGGCGACTTCCCATTTGATTACAAATGAGAAGTTCTAATTGTCCGCTTGCGGTAGGGTCGTGAGTGTTACGGGTTTCACCGGCTCGTCCGGATCATCCCCGTCCCCATCAATCGGGAACCAGACCTTACCTTTGTAATCTTGGTTGAGTATATGCTCTAGCCTAGATGTAGCAAAAGACATTTTTTCGTAGCTCTCGCGCAGCTCCTTAGCTAGACGTTTTTATATCTGTAGTTTTTGGATTGGCTGTGTAGGTGTATGTCTTTTGCCTACCCCTCCTACTCCTATATTCATATAGAAGAATAGGATGCTGTAAAGTTATATCTACAGATATAAATATGAAAAGTAGGTTATGTATCGGAGGATTACTTTTTGCACGATCAAAATAGCTAACAATTACTAGGCATCAATGAGAGTTTGTCTATAGGCGCTATAATATCCCTATGACCAATTCCAAGAGAAAACCATTAACCGACGAAGAACGCCAAGCCTTCATAGACAAGCTACCACCCGATCGAGTCAACCCAGACGCCGAAGAAACTTTTAATGACGCTATCGCACGCGCCGCGCAGCCGCAGCAATCAAAATCGGAAACACCGGATTCTGACGATAGTTATACCGATACACAAACTCATTCACGTAAGACTGAAGATATTTCGGACTCACACAGTGATACGTCCCATCAATAGAACGCTTTAGTTGTCCCCAAAAGCCCTCAATTGTATTGGTATGAACGCCAGCACGCACATATTCGAGTTTGGAGTGATTGACGAATTCGTGATCGAATTGCCGACGAACCGAGTGTAGATGCGGCTTTCGTCACTATGCACAACTGTGCCGACAGCAACGCTTGAATGCAGAAATGGCAAGGCTACCGTCGCGTCTGCCTGCTTTGTGGTGAGAGCTTTAATTTGCCCGATATCCTTTTTCTTCTCAACGATGCCGATCACGACGGTCTTGTTGTCGAACATGCCTTTACGCCAGTGCTTGCCGCCAATGTAGGTTTCGTCTATTTCGGCTATGCTTGTTAGCGGATTATCGCTTTGCTGCATTAACTCACGGACTTGCTTGGCGATGCGCCAGGCTGTTTTGTACGTGACGCCTAGATGTCGTTCAACTTCTTTTGCCGATACACCGTTCTTAGCTACGGAATATAAGTAGATGATATAGAACCAATCTCGTAGTGACGTAGAAGATTTATGAAAGATAGTGTTAGCGAGCGGATGTATTTGATTGCCGCAGGCTTTGCACTCGAAGCACTTGCGAGCTTTGACACGGTAGTAGCCGGGGTTAGTCACGCCGCATTTCGGGCAAGCTACCATGGCGCCGTAGGCTTGGTTGAACATGTAGGTTAGACACGTATCGTCGTCGGGAAATTGTTGGTTGAAGTGATGAATCGTGTGTCTCATTACTTACCAGTGTATTACAGAGGTTACATGTTATCAAGGGATAGTTACCCTTTTGGGTGTCTTGACTAGCGGTTGCATTGATTGTACTCTGATGTGGTTCGCCAATGAGGCGCACCGGTCCGGGCTTGGACTGTGGTGGTTGGTGAAAGCTAGCCCAGTTTGAAAGGAGCCTCCGGATGTTCGGAGCCGAGAAGCGCACGAAGTTTTTCGACAAGGACCGCGATTTGCTGCTTTGTCACGGAGATGTGGACACGTTTGTGCTGGGGCCTGCACTTGGGGTTTTCAACCACTTGTATAAGGTGGGGTTGTTCAGTCAGCAAGAGGGTTTTCTTCGTATTCGCGATCTTTGGACCAACAAGACCCTGGGAACGCTGTTTATTGGCGACAAAGCAAGCTGGGGGTACGACTACGAATCCGTGGTGGAGCGGAAAGGCCGGTTGTTTGATGACGCAGCACCATTAAGTGTTGGTGCACAGGTGGCCGGTGGTGTTACCCGCTACGCGCAGCAGATAGCGACGGTAATGCTTCGTGGTAACCACTCCGTGTATTATGGTAGTTTCTACCGGGACGGGGTTGAGGTTGAATTTAGCGGGGTTCAAGAGTTTTGCGATGAGGGGTTTGCCACCATCGTGTTCACGCTTTACAAGATGACGTATGATTTGCGCGTCCTGCAGCTCAAGGAAGTGTGTGCGGCGCTTGACCTCGATACCTACGCTGCAGGGATGGATGCGATCGAGGAAGCGGCCGAGGAACACAGCTACTCCACCATCGATGCTGTGGTAAGGCGCATCGTGGACGACGCTACCTTAATTCGGGCGCGGGGTATCATGGAGCGCCGGGGCGAGGAAGCCTTGTCCATCATTCCCGGTGTTCATCAGCACGACTGATCTTAGACTGCCTGCCCTTACCGAGGGCGGGCAGTATTATGTTTGCCGCTTTATCGGGATGGTATTTGTCGTAAAATTCTTTTTCATTTGGCATCCAGATGTTTTGCCAGTAGTAGTCTTGGGGGTCTTTGTGTACGTACTTATCGCGCCACATACCGCGTTTGGTGGCTGCTGATAGCGGGCAATCAACCCAAATTTTGTAGTCATAGTATCTGAGCAAGTCGGGGTGAAAGATACTACATCCCTTGACGATTAAATACTTTGCTTGGGGTACCCGAACAGTTGGGCTGCCGGTTTGGCCGGGCCATGTTCCATGGGAATAGACCAACGGAAATTGGTTGCCGCGAGCCGGTTGCAAGATTTCCTGGGTGAATCGGCTGCGGTCGAAGTTGGCCCAATCGGCTGAGCGGTACCAGTGTTGGCCAATGGTGAAGGAATCGATACAGACAACTTGAGCGTCTGTTAGTTGAATCTTTAGCTTATTTGCGAGAGTGGTTTTTCCTGCCCCGCCGAATCCGGAGACGGCGATAATTAATGGACGGTTGGTGGGATGAGCTAGTGAATTGATTTGCTGAAGGGCTTTTTGCATAATTTTCTCCAAAACAAAAAACCGAGCATTGCTTAGGGCAGACCGCCTAGCGTGCTCGGTTTTTTGTGGAGTTAAAAATGAATAGACACATAAAACTGCGCTGATGCGGCTGGTTTATTGTGTAGTGTCTATCATCTATGCAGCTTCCCTTTCTTGTATTGAATAATAGAAGTGATAAATAGTCAAGTCATAACGTCTAGTGGGGTGGTTGTCAAGTCCCCGAACAATAAGTTCAGGGTCAATGTAGGTTGTGTCAAGGTCAATGTGGGTCGTGTTGGAAATGATTTTCGTTGATTTGGCTGCTACGATGCGCCGCTCCGATGTTCGGGGTGGCGCTTTACTATTGAAAGCGCTTATGCAAGCCGTTAAGATTGGAATAATATCTGGAGCTTAAGTGAGTAAAATAAGAACCCAAAAGCATAACGGCATCACATGGATTGATATCGAAAAGCCGTCGAGGGCTGAGTTTGCTAGCTTTGCGACGGAGTATAATTTTCAGCCGCTACACATCGAGGAGTGTCTTTCCAGGGGTCAACTGCCCCAGGTTGAAGTAGAAAAGGACTACCTTTTCATTCTGCTGTACTACCCTGACTTTATTGCTGCTGAGAATAAGATTGTTACCCGGCAAGTAGGTGTTTTCTTGGGCAAGGGTTACTTGATTACGGTACATGAAGATAAGACGCCAAGCATCACGCATTTATTTACGTCTTGCGAGAAAGACCCGGAGAAGCGCGAAGCATACTTGAAGAAGTCGCCGGGGTATTTGCTGTATAACATCATAGCGAACCTACTGGTGGATTTATCAAACCTGATGCCGCCTGTGCTGAAGGAGCTGGATGATATTGAGGACCGGGTGTTCGATAATGATGGCTCGGATGCCTATCAGATTGGCCAGTTGCGGCAAAAGATTATGAAGCTGCGAAGAATAACGGCTGCTCAAAAGACGGTGCTGGGTGATTTATCGACGAGTATTAATGCGTTTACCGGGGAAGATCTTCAGCGGTATTACCGGAATAATACCAAGACGACCAAGCGGTTGTGGGAGACGATAGAAGAGGCTACGGAGACGGTAGAGATTTATAAGGATGCTGATTTTACGACCAACACTGAAAAGACCAATGACATTCTGGCGGTCCTAACGCTTTTGTTCACTTTGACACTTCCGGCTACGGTAGTTGGGACTTTTTACGGCATGAACATCACGTTGCCTGGTGGCGTTGAGGCGGGATCTACCTGGTCATTTTTGGGTGAATATACGGTTTTGAAACTGGTGCTTGGGATATCAACCCTGTCGGGCGTGTTGATGTTTTGGTACTTCAAGCGGAAGCATTGGTTCTAGCCTGATCTTAATCTAGATAAATTTGTTCATATATTCTATAGTTGCATGTCTCGTTAGAGGCAAAGATCAGGCCGGTTCCGGGAATTCCCGGAACCGGCCTTAATTTTTTGGAATTATAGCCACCGGTTGGCTAGTTTGTTGGTGGTGACATAGAGTACTGCTACCACAAAAATTGCCGGTGCGATGACGGCCACTGTTCCTGGGTGGATGGTTTCGAGCACCAGTGCCAGGATAACGGCGGTGATCCCGTTTTGCTGGGCCAGAGCCAACCGCCACCGGTCTTCGCGGGCAAGTTTGCGGGTTAGCCAGAGCCCTACCACCACTTGTGAGCCAAAAGCTGCAACGCCAAGCAAGATACCGGGACCCAGGTCGACACCTTGGTACATGAGTGAAAAAAGCAGCCATGATGATACGAAGAAGGCGAACTTTGGGGCATGATCGATGATTGTCCCGAGAGGTGGCCTGACGGCTAGTCCGGCAATGGCGACACCTAACATCCAGAACCAGTAGGAGCCGGCTAGTAGGACTACCCCGACAAACAAAGCTACTAGAGCCGGATAGCGAATCCATTGCCAGCCGGCGGTTTCAGACAGGCGCCAAAGCGAGTACATGACGCAGGTGAAGGCTAAGCTATGGGCGATGTTGAGGGCATACTCGGGTAAGCCACCCGACAATATTACTAACTCTGGAACTTCGTTGTTTTGGGTCAACCAGTAGACGAGGAGCGGCGCGTATAACGTTAGGATAGTTGTGACTGGGTCATCGAGCGATGACCAAGCCTTCAGGATGTTTTTGGCGCGTTGCGACATACGGCTGCTGCTCTCGAGTGCCGCTACTGAGATTGGATCAATTTGGGCGACTGCCAGGCCGATAATCCAGTAGAACGGATCATCGAAGACTGCGACCAGGCAGGCACCAATCAGTAGTGCCTTTGCCAGCACGCCGATGGTTACGGCTGATATGACCAGACGCAGGTCGCGCCGGAGGTCTTGGAGGTCGATTGTGTAGGTGCTGCAATAAAGCCCGATGGCTAATAGAAACGCTGTGAGCCAACTGTACCAGGGGGCGTGATGCATGCCCCGGACCGGAAGCCCGGCCAGGGCAAGAACCGCCGCTAGCCCGGCCGCTGTCGTGACCAGGATTAGCATGCGCCTTACCATGGCGGGCCCTCTCAATTGGGCGAAGGTGGACATGAGAAAGGTAGCGTAAGTTGAGGTAAATTACAATCAGTAACGCTTCGGTAGTTGACTATTGGCATGCAAGATGGTATTATCGTAAAATCGGTTGTCCGAGTACACTAGAGACAGGATTTGTCATGGTCCGTAGTGATAGCACCACGTTGCCCATCGATTTACAGAGGGTTTTTGACTGTGTTGTTGATGTCTTGCTCGTGGATACCCCCTGTCCTCGTATCAATTATGGAACAGTTCCGAATTTGGCTGCGCTAAAGACTAACGAAGCGGATGGCGCAGATTGTATCGTGGCGTATTTGGACCAAAGAGTGAGGCAGCGTACCAAAGGGGCAAGGCGGGTTGAATTTGCCAAGCGGGCTTGGCTCAAAGACCTCAGAGGCAATGGTTTGCTTGTGGCCGTTGTTCCCAGGGGACAATCCGCCAGCTCTCTCGTTGCCGGATACTTTAGGATTGGGGGTAATACGAACGGAGTTTACTTTTATGAACGAGCTTGTTGAAAGCGCGAGAGTTGACCTTATGTTCACTCAGTGGCCTCGTTGAATGACCGGCCCTGAGCCCACGAAGACTGGTATAACCAGTCTTCGTGGGCTCTTTATTCTTTAATTGAAGCTTCGAGGTCTTTTAGCGAGCCGCCGGTTATTTTGTACGGATTGGCATAGGGCTGCTTCGTTTTGTGGTAAGCGATACCGGCATCGGTGAACTTGAGAGCTGAAGCGGTTGATATGGCCACGATAGTGTCATCCGGCTTGACGAGGTTTTGCTCGCGGGCTTGGAGGACGCCGTGGATAGCGACGGCGCCTTGCGGGCAGATGTTAGCGCCGCCTCGCGTAAACCGGCCCCAGGTGTCGGTGATGTCATCCTCGGATGAGCGGTAGAAGTGCAGGTTGAACTGGCCGTGGAGTTTCTGGATGCGCGGGAAGCTGACGGGGTCATTGATGTTCATGGCTGAGGCGATAGTGTCCTGGTATTTGCCGGGCTGGTAGGACTGATAGCGGCTTTCCTGCCAGCGCACCAGAGTATCGGCGGCGGCGGTTTGGCCGGCGATGACGCCGGGCAGCCGGTCGATGAGGCCGAATTGTTTGGCCCGGAGCAGGCCATTGAGCAGGGCTGTCAGGTTTCCGCCGTTGCCGACGGGGATGGCGATCCAGTCGGGGGCCTGCCATTTGAGGTCCTGGATAATCTCCAGGCCGATGGATTCCTGGCCGACGATGCGCATGTCGTTTTTGCTGTTTACCAGGACGAACTCGGGGTGGTTTTGGGCGAATTCGGCGATGAGCTTCATGCAGCCGTCGAAGCCGTCGCGGTGCTTGATGGCCCGGACGCTGGCGCCATGAGCCATGGCCTGGAAGAGCTGGGCGTCAGCGATTTTTTCGTGCGGGACGAGGACGAGACAGCTGAGGCGGTCACGGACGTAGGCGGAATAAATGGCAGCGGCAGCAGAGGTGTCCCCGGTGGAGGCACAGGAAATGCCGACAATGCTAAGCTCGGGGTTGGCTTGCTGCAGGCGCAAGGCATCGGAGACGGCTACCGGCATGCCCCGGTCCTTGAAGCTTTCCGAGGGGGCCTGACCTTCCATCTTGATGAATAGTTTTTCGATCCCGATATCGCGGCTGAGCCAACCTGGTACTTCGAATAGGTCGGTCTGGCCTTCTTTGAGGGAGACGATGGCCTCTTCGGGGAATCCGGGGAGCAAGAATTGGCGCCAGAGCCAGACGCCGGAATCGTTGGGGTATTGGCGACGGGCACTGCCGTAGCGCAGGTTGTCGATGTAGGTCCGGGCGTCGGCGCCATTGCCTATGGCCTTGCGGACGGCGTCTTCATCACGAGCTACGAGGAGCAATCCGCCGCAATCCGGGCAGGTGTACAGAAAGCGGTCAGGTGTAAAGTGGTGGCCGCAGGCAATGCAGTCATGCCAAAAATGGAGAGCCTTCATCTGGTGATTATATCAGAGAGGCATAAATAGCGGTTAGTGGGTGTGCCGGTATAAGTTTTGGGCAAATTATTATATAGTAAACCGGCCCTGGGAATTCTTTGCCGAAGGGAGTATTAGTGAAAAAGTTGACGGAGTGGTGGCGGCGCAAAGTCGCGCCGGCCTGGGTTAAGTTTAGGCCGGTTATTCCATCTGTTTTACTGCTTGTTCTGTTCCTGGTTTGGCCGATCGTGACGTCACCCAACAATGCCCGCCCGGATACGCAGCCGCTGGGTCGTCTGTATGGTGATCTGGATGCGCAGCGGGTAGCCCGGGTGGAGATTCACAATGACGACAACTCAGCCACGATCTTTGAGCATTCCGGCGGAAAATATCTCGTGGCATATCCAACCGGCTATGGTGCTGATTTGGCTAAGAGCTTGCAGACTGCCAAGGTACCGGTGAATGTGCTTGGCAAGGGTTGGTTTGAACGGTATCAATGGTTTGTCCTGATGATATTTCTGATCTTGGTGGCGATTATCTATTTGGTGCGTGGCGGAGCGGTTCGGCAGCTTGGGCTGAAAGGTTCGTCTGCATCGGCCATCACACCGGCTCAAATGCCCACAGAGCGGTTCTCGGACGTCGGGGGTGCGGATGAGATCATTGCTGAGTTTAGCCAAACGGTTGACGCTCTCAAGAATCCGGGCAAATACCGGGCATTTGGCGTTAAGCCACTAACGGGTTTTTTGTTGTTCGGGCCGCCTGGAACCGGCAAAACGTTGTTGGCTCGGGCTATTGCGGGTGAGGCCGGCGTGCCGTTTTTCTCCGTTAAAGGATCCGATCTTCTGGGGCGGTGGCTCAATGACGGTCCGAGGGCTATCCGGACGCTGTTTGCCGAGGCGAGAAAGCACAAGGTTGCAATCATCTTTTTTGATGAAATCGACTCGATTGCCTCGAAGCGCAGCAGTAATACGGATAGCGGCTCCAGGGAGCTCAAGAATATGCTGAACGAGCTCTTGGCCCAACTGGACGGGTTCGGGACGCATGACGAGGTGAGTATCCTGGTTGTTGGTGCGACCAACCGTCCTGAGGACCTCGACACGAGCATTACCCGGCCGGGGCGGTTGACGCGCCACGCGGAGATGTCGCCGCCCGACCGCCATGCCAGGCAAACTATCATTGAGTTGCATGCTGCCCCTTTCAAGAAGTACATCACCGATGATGTTAGTTACGAGCGGGTAGCACATCTGACCGCGGGCATGACTGGTGCCCAGTTGGCGGATTTGGTGAACCAAGCGGGGCTGCTGGCTCTGAACGAGAAATCCGACCAACCAGTTCTGACTATGAAGCACTTCATGGATGCGTTGGAGACGGCCGAGGTTGGTTTGGCTCGCAAGAGCCGGGTGGTGGCTGAGCGTGACCGCAAAATTACCGCTATCCATGAGGGTGGTCACACGCTGGTGGCGCTGCTTGATCCGGACGTGCCGAACCCGCACCGGGCCAGTATTATTCCGCGGGGTGCGACTGGTGGCCATACCCGATTGGACGCAGGTGACTTCCAGTATCTGACGGTGGCGCAGCTGAAGGGCCGCCTGGTGTACATGATGGGTGGCCGGGCGGCTGAAAAATTACTGCTACAGGGTGATTTTACGACCGGCGCCGAGCAGGACTTGAAGCAGGCTACCGAGTTAGCAGAGTACATGGTTTGCCGGGTTGGGATGGGCGCTATTTATACGGCCCAGATTGAGCGCAAATCGGCCGGCCATGATCCCCGCATGATTGAGGTTACGGGAGAGATTGACCGGCTGGTCAAGGATGCCGAAGATGCGGCTTTGGCTATTCTAGGGGTGAACCAACAGCGATTGGAGCGTTTGCGAGACGCGCTGCTTGAGTCTGAATCACTCGATGCCGATAGTCTGGCCAACATGTTTGGTCCGGTGGTCAAAGCGTGAGGCGTGAGGCGCCCTGGAAATTCCAGGGCGCCTCTACTATTTTTGGGTGGGTTGAGCCTTGAATGCTACACTAAAAACTATCTATGCGATCTCCTACTCCGAACTATACCGTAGTGGCTGAGCTGGCGTTGCCGGACTTTGAAGCCGAGCGGACGTTTTTGCGAGTAGAGGGGCAGTTTGTGGCTCGCAAGCTGGAGGAGCTGGGCCGGGGGCGTTCGTTGGCTGCAGATTTTGGTAATTGGCTGACCAAGTCGCCCCCATACAAAGATTGGGATCATTATGGCCATGAGCTCGTCCGGTACGAGCATCGGCTGGCTAAGCATGAACAAGAAATTGCCGCAGGGTTGATACCGATCAAGCTTGTGGTACGTAATGATACTAATGTATCCGACCGGAGTATTCATATCAGGATTGAGGTTATAAGCGGTGCCATCAATAAAACTAAAAAAGCGCCCAAGCGGCCGCAGCGGATTGACCTCGAGGAGCCGACGCATTGGTGGCGGATATTTAGTTCAGGCGGATTTTGGCGCAGTGGAGTTCGCATTACCGGACACCGGATTGAGGCGAAGTTTTCGCGGTTGAGCGCTCACGATGCGGCTTATGTGGTGAATGATCCGACATATATTGAGTTGACGCCAGAGACTTACATGACGTATGAACTGCGGTCGCATCGTCTGGTCGAAGTCCAACGTGGTGAAGTGCCGGTGTACGAGCACGACTGAGTGCTACTTTGGTTCGATGCCAAGCCACAATAGAGCGCCGTCGTGGCTGGAAAAGTACCTGATATTTCGTTGGCCGATGGCCCGGAGCATGAGGTTGGTGCCGTATCGCATCATCATGCTGGAATCACCCAGCATAGCTATACGGTCAAAACCCAGTGTTTTGGCTAGCCTGGCAACTTCACGACGGGCTTCGGGAGTGGTTTCGCCCATGGCTTTGAGGTTGTCTAAAATCATGACCGGGCGGGACTGGCGCCGGATGGTAGAGATAAGAACTGAAGTCTCTTCACCCATTTGCCGGACTGATTCTTTGGTCTGGTTTCCTATTACATTTATCTCGATATAGCCACGCCGGTTTTGGTAGACCTGGTTACGCATATTTACCCTGGATGATTGTTATGGTATTTTAACTTAAACATAGGATAGGAAGCTAGCTATTAACGATCCACAGTTCGAGGAGCTTAGGCGCTTGCTTTTGCCGATTTTGGCTAAGGCAGCTATTGGTGAATTCGACACTAGCGTGTCGCCGCTGAAGCGCGGCAGTCGTGAGCTAAATGAGATACTTATGGGGGTCCAGGTACTGTTGGATACCATCCGGCAGCAGCAGCTTGTGATTGAAGCATCTGAAGCGAAACTTCACCAAATTCAGAATCAGACGACGGAGATTTTGGCGAGAGTCCTGGATTCGAGTGTGCGGTCGGGCCGGGACAGTCTAAGACTCAGGACGCCCGAGGATCATCAGCTAAGTTGATTTAGTCTTGCTGATATAGCTTGGAGATGGCTGAGGCGAGCTGGGTAGTTGAAGGCCTTTCGGTATCACCAAGATTGGCGCTGGCTTCGCGAAGGATGAAGGCGCCGGTAGCCAGTCCCTCGGGTCGGCGGTTCAGGTTTTGGAGCCAACTGACGGTTAGAACCGCATAATAGGCTGCCGGGACGAGGCTCAGACGGTAATTGACTGGTGTGACAATGAGTTGTTCGCCGGCGGCTACGATGATTTCTGTGCCGTAGACGACGTATTGGCAGCGTGAGCCGGCGGCAAGGTCGCGGATGATCTCTAGTTTATTGATGAGGCCGCCACCTTGCCGGATCGAAATGGGAATGCGAAGTTGGCCGGCCAGCTTGAACACCTCGGGCATGGTGAGGATGACGAGCGCATTCGGATTATCGGTGAATTGGCGAACGTTATGCTGCAAGGCGACGAGCGCATCGGCGAATAAGGTGACCGGTTGACCTGTTTCTTGCAAGAAGCGCTCAATTAAAATGGAGGTGTGGCTGTTATTGGACAAGCTGGCCCCGAGTGCTACGCCGTCGGTGTTTTCCGCCAAGTTTAGGAGGCGGTCCAATGCCTCGCTACCGAGCGAACCGGAGGGGCTGGACGGCACAAAGACGGTGTCCGGTGTTCCGCCTAGGATTCCGCGTAGCTGGTCCGGCAGGACGACCTGGCACTCGCCTGCTCCTGCGGCCATGGCTAGCTGGTGCAGGCTGGTGGGTAGGCTGAAGTCCCCCGAATGACCGCCCGCAATCAATAACCGGCCAGCACCCTGGCGGGTAACTGGCCGGTTATAGAGCACGTTAGGGTACAGTAGCCCGGCGTCTTGGCGGACGAAAGCAGGTATTTCTGGCATGACTGCAGTATACGCTACGGCCTATGGGTCAGACTACGACGTTTTTTGGTCGTTCTCGAGGTCCTCGCGCCGTTGGCGTTCACTGAGCGATTCCTCGTACTCGGCGTCGAAGGCTAGCGTTTCGTAGTAGGCGGGCATTTGCGCGCTCATTAGAGGCGTGCGTGAGCCCATGATGTGTCGCTCGACTAACTCCGTGGCGATTTCCTCGTCAAAACCTAGCCGCATAATCGCGCGGACCTTCTCTTCGGGACTTGCGCTGGAATACATAATCTCATCCAGCCGTTGCTCCTGCCATTTGATATTCTTCTCACTCATGGTTTTCCTCCACCACTTATTGAGGCCTAGCATACGCGAGATGGTTGGCGGTAGGCTTTGGTGGTTCTCCCAAGACTGATGCTTTCTAATGTAAGGTTTTAGGCAAATTAAAACCGGCGCCCCTGTCTTGAGGGGCACCGGTGTGAAACTTATAGTCCGAGGAATGGAGCTGCCTCGGTCCAGCTGTGAACGATGTGGATACGGTCATCGAGCAGATGCTGATGCCGTTTTACCTCTTGCGGTTTAGGCCGGAACAAGATCCGGATTTTGACGTACGGCGGCAGGCTACCGAGAATCTGGAGCCGGTCGTCGACGAAAGCTTCCAGCCCTAGAGACTCAGCGATGAAAGCCTTGTCGATACGATCTTGGCAGAACACGGTGCGGTGACTGGTAAGCAGCCAATGGAGATGCTCGGGGTCCATGGTCAGGTAGTCCGGTGGCAAGTTGTAGCGCGTTGGCGTCAGGCCGGTGCGCTCAAACAACTTGTGCTGTTTGAACCACTGCCAGGATAGGTCCTGAACTTTCTGGCCACATTTGGAGACGATCCAAATATTGTCGGCCCCGTTGACTTGGACTAGGCGGGTGAGGGTGTCGAAGCCGCCGGGTATTTCCCGGGCAGCTGATAGATCGCCTTTGCGGATGTAGTCCGTATCGGACTCACACAGCACGTTGCCGTTATCAATGCCCACCTTCATGGTGGCCACCCCATCTCCTATGAGGTACGCTATTAGGGATATTATAACATAATAGTCTATTTATTATAGCAAATAATGGCATGAGTGTCAAGTGATATGATACGGCTATGTCCTATACCCTATCTGTAGACCAAGCGGAGGCGCTGCGCCAGATTGGCTCGTGGTACCGGAGCCGTTCGTCGCCGTATTTGACGTTGGGTGGGTATGCGGGTACCGGCAAAACGACACTGATTGCGTATTTGCGGCAGGCATTGCGGCAGCATGACCCGGAGGCACGGGTGGCGTTTTGTGCTTACACCGGCAAAGCGACGCGGGTGCTTACGGAGCGGCTGCGGGAGCAAAAGGTGCCGCGCCGTAAGGACTCAGTGTCGACGATTCATTCGTTGATATATACCACGCAGGATGCGGTTGGTGGGGGTACGCCGAACTGGGTGCTCAAGGAATCGTTGGAGCGTGATTTTATTATTGTGGATGAAGCTAGCATGGTGGATGAGGTGATTTGGCGGGACTTATTGAGTTTTGAGCTACCGATTTTGGCGGTTGGTGACCATGGGCAGCTGCCGCCGGTTGGGTCACCGTTTAACTTGATGGCTGAGCCGATGGTGCGGTTGGAACGGATTTTTAGGCAGGCCGAGGATTCGCCGATCATTGAGATGGGGACGTTGGCGCGGACGTCGGGTGAACTGAGCGTGCGTGAGTATGGCGCGGGGGTTCGCAAGCTGGACCGGGCCTTGCCGGAAACGGGCATTATGGTGCAGGAGCTATTGGAGAGTTGGCGGCCGGATCTATTGGTGCTGTGCGGGTATAACCAGACGCGGGTGAAGCTGAACGCGGCGATGCGGGGGTTTAGGGATATTGAATCGGCCGAGCCGGTGTCGGGTGACCGGGTGGTATGTTTGCGGAATAACCGGGTGAAGAAAATTTATAACGGTATGATTGGGCGCATTGTGCGCTGCGTCCTGGTGTCACCTGATGAAGATCCGGATGGCCGGTGGTATGAGGCGGAAATTGAGCTGGAGGGTGAGGATTATACGTACTCGGGGCATGTACTGCGGGAACAGTTCGGGGCGGCTGAGACGGCTCGCGACGTGCCGCTAGCACCGGATGGCGAGCGGGGTGATTTGTGGGATTTTGGGTATGCGCTAACAGTGCACAAGGCGCAGGGTTCGCAGGCGCAGCGGGTGCTGTTGTTTGAGGAGCGGTTTGCGCGTTCTAGTGAAGAGGATTGGCGGCGGTGGTTGTATACGGCGGTAACACGGGCGCAGGAAGAGTTGACGGTGATTGGGCCGGAGCCCCAGTTTGAGATCAGGCCGGATTAGATGAATTTCTTTTAAGGGAGACGGGCTTTTTGCTGCTTCAATGTTTTGCCCGCCCCGGATCATTGCTTATTTGGTAATCTCGTAAAGGTTTTTCGCATTCCTTTTACCTACCTTATGCATTGAGTGCAGTAGCTCTATCTGGACACACTGCACTCAATGCACTACCCTGTTCGATATGTCTCCACTAACTCTACAGATTTTGCTTGGATTAGCCGATGGTGACGCAACTTCGGCCGAATTAATCCATAAAGTCCACGATGATGATCGTGGGTATAGCGTTATACGCGACCGGAGTTTTTATGCGGCGCTGGCTCGTCTGGGTAATGAAGGCAAAATCGAGTGCGAAATTGATGGTTACAGGCAGATCCGCTATCGGTTGACACCTTTTGGCCGCCGGTTGCTAAAAGCCGAATCCGAGCGTTTGAAACGCGTCGTTACGTTGCTTGGGGGTCGCCTTTGAACTGAGGTTAAGTACCCTAGCTTCTAACCCAAAACGCACCACCGTGCCTTAAACACCTGCTCTGGCGTGCGGTAGCCGAGTCGTTTCCGGGGTCTAGTATTAATCAGACGTACCGCCCGGTCAATGTCTTGCTGGGTAATGCTCGCAAAGCTC